>NZ_JBIVKJ010000011.1:0-294991 GCF_044750705.1 Kitasatospora sp. NPDC088783 | reverse complement strand
GTTGACTTTTGGCACGCTGTTGAGTTCTCAAGGAACGGACGCTTCCTTCGAGCCGCATTCCTGCGGACCCTCCGGGCGCTTCGTTCTTTCGTGTTCCCAGCTTATCAGATCCGAGCTCGTGCTCTTTCCCGACTCGCTTTCGCCTTCCGCGACCTGACGGCCCTTCCGACGTTTCAAACTCTAGCCGATCCCCACTCCGAAAAGCGAATCGGCCGCAATCTCCGAAAAAGCGCACGACGAATACGAACGGGGACGCGAAAGACACGCGACCCGTCACGGATCAGCCGAACCGGTTTCTCAAGGGATTGGCCGCTCCGGGACCGTCCACGCAGACACGTGTCCGGTGCTCCCTGCCGAGCGACCAGTGAACACTACGCCGGATCCGGGCCCGGTGCAAACAACCGCCCGCGGCCGGCCCGGGAGGTGGCTCCCGGGCCGGCCGCGGGCGGAGTTGGGGCGGGGTTCCAGGGGGTCAGACCTGGCGGGCCATCTCCTCGGCGATCGCGGCGGCGAAGGAGTCGATGTCCTGTTCGGTGGTGTCGAAGGCGGCCATCCAGCGGACTTCACCGGTGTGCTCGTCCCAGAAGTAGAAGCGGTAGCGCTTCTGGAGGCGCTCGCTGACCTCGCGCGGGAGGAGCGCGAAGACGGCGTTGGCCTGGACGGGGCGGACCACGGTGACGCCGGGGATCTCGCGGACGGCGGCTTCGAGGCGGCGGGCCATCGCGTTGGCGTGGCCGGCGTTGCGGAGCCAGAGGTCGCCGGTGAGGAGTGCCTCGAACTGGACGGAGACGAAACGCATCTTCGAGGCGAGCTGCATCGAGGTCTTGCGCAGGTACTTGAGGTTGCGGACCTTCTCGGGGTCGAGGACGACCACGACCTCGCCGAGCAGCAGGCCGTTCTTGGTGCCGCCGAAGGAGAGGACGTCGACCCCGGCGTCGGTGGTGAACTCGCGGAACGGAACGCCGAGCGAGGCGGCGGCGTTGGCGAGCCGGGAGCCGTCGAGGTGGACGAGCATGCCGCGTTCGTGGGCGTGCTCGCAGATCGCCCGGATCTCGTCGACCGTGTAGAGGGTGCCGAGTTCGGTGGACTGGGTGATCGAGACGGCGAGCGGTTGGGCGCGGTGCTCGTCGCCCCAGCCCCAGGCCTGCTGGTCGATCAGGGCGGGGGTGAGCTTGCCGTCGGGGGTGGGGACGGTGTGGATCTTGATGCCGGCGAGCTTCTCGGGGGCGCCGCCCTCGTCGACGTTGATGTGCGCGCTCTCGGCGGCGATCACCGCGCCCCAGCGCGGGAGCAGCGCCTGGAGGGCGACGACGTTGGCGCCGGTGCCGTTGAAGACGGGGTACGCCTCGGCACGGTCGCCGAAGTGGCGGCGGAAGACGGTCTGGAGGTGCTCGGTGTAGGCGTCCTCGCCGTAGGCGACCTGGTGGCCGTCATTGGCCAGGGCGATCGCGGCGAGCACCTCGGGGTGGACGCCGGCGTAGTTGTCGCTGGCGAAGCCGCGGACGGCGGGGTCGTGGTGCCGTACCGCGTCGGTGGTGCCGGTGGTGCCGGGGGTGCCGGGGACACCGGGGTTGGAGGTGGTCATCGGGCTGTCAGCCACAGGTGCTGTCCGTTCAGTTCTGCTGCGGGGCGGTCCCAGAGGGACGCCAGGGTGGTGGCCAGGTCGGCGGTGTCGGTGAAGCCGGCGAACTTGGCGTCCGGCTTCTCGGCCCGCATCTCGGGGCTGACCAGGGCCTTGATGACCAGGATGACGGCCGCCGCGGTGGGGTCGCCGTCGGGGGCGGTGGTCTCCTTGCGGAAGGAGTCGGCCATCGCCAGGGTCCACGCCTCGGTGGCGGCCTTGGCGGCGGCGTACGCGGCGCCGCCCGCGGTGGGCTTGTGCGCGGCGGCGGCGGAGACCATGGCGTAGCGGCCGGCGGGGCTGCGGAGCAGGGCGGGCTGGAAGGCCAACGAGGTGTGCTGGAGGGTGCGGACGACGGTGTCGTGCAGGAAGTCCCAGTCGTCGATCCGGGACTCGAAGAAGGTCTTGCTGCCGCGCCAGCCGCCGACCAGGTGGAGCAGGCCGTCGACGTGGCCGTGCTCGGCCTCCAGGTGGTCGGCCCAGTCGTGGACCTCCTGCGGGTCGAGCAGGTCGATGACCTGGCTGTGCGCCTTGGCGTCGGGGACGGCGGTGCGGACGGCGGCGAGGGCGGCGTCCAGGCGGTGCTGGTCGATGTCGGCGCCGATGACGGTGGCGCCGTCGGCGGCGAGGCGGCGCAGGGCGGCCTGGCCGGCCGGGCCGCTGGCTCCGGCGACGGCGATCACCTTGCCGTCGAGGGGGCGGGTGCTCATGCGGCGACCTCCTGGGTGCTGGTGCCGGTGATGCCCTTGGTGTCGGCGATCACGCGGCGGAGTTTCTTGGACAGGGCCTCGTAGAACATGCTGAGCGGGAACTCGTCGGGGTGGACGGCGTCGCACAGCGCCTTGCGCAGGGCTTTGTCGTCGGCGAGGTCGAGCGGGAGCGCCTCGGGGCCCTTGGCCCAGGTGGAGGCGGGGTGCGGGGTGAGGTAGCGGGAGACCAGCTGGTAGGCGGCGATCCAGTGGGCGGTCTTGGGGCGGTCGATGCCGTCCCGGTAGAGCGTCTCGATCTCGGCGCAGAGCGCGTTGGTGGTGGCGGCGACCCGGTCCCAGTCGATGGTGAGGCGGTTGTCGCGCCAGCGCAGGGCGTCGTGCTTGTGCAGGTAGGCGAAGAGCAGCTGGCCGCCCATGCCGTCGTAGTTGCGGACCCGGTCGCCGGTGACCGGGAAGCGGAACAGGCGGTCGAAGAGGATCGCGTACTGGACGTCGCGGCCCTGGGGGTGGCCCTCGGCCTCCAGCTCGACCGACTCCTTGAAGGTGTTGAGGTCGCAGCGGAGCTCTTCGAGGCCGTACATCCAGAACGGGCTGCGCTGCTTGATCATGAAGGGGTCGAACGGCAGGTCGCCGTGGCTGTGGGTGCGGTCGTGGACCAGGTCCCACAGGACGAAGGTCTGCTGGGTGCGGTCCTGGTCCCGGAGCAGCTCGGCGGCGTCGGCGGGGATGTCGAGGTCGAGCTGGCGGACGGCGCTGGTGGTGACGGCGCGGAAGCGGGCGGCTTCGCGGTCGCAGAAGATGCCGCCCCAGGTGAAACGTTCCGGCGCTTCGCGGACGGCCACGGTCTCGGGGAAGAGCACGGCGGAGTTGGTGTCGTAGCCGGCGGTGAAGTCCTCGAAGGCGATGCCGAGGTAGCCGGGGTTGTCGAAGCGGGTGCGCTCCAGTTCGGCGATCCAGTCGGGCCAGACGACCTTGAGCAGGACGGCTTCCAGGTTGCGGTCCGGGTTGCCGTTCTGGGTGTACATCGGGAAGACGACCAGGTGGCCGGTGCCGTCGACGCGGTGCTCGTTCGGGCGGAAGGCCAGCAGCGAGTCGAGGAAGTCGGGCTCGCGGTAGCCGGTGTCGGCCCACTTGGCGAGGTCGGTCCGGACGGCGTCCAGGTAGGCGGCGTCGTGCGGGAAGAGCGGGGCGAGCTCGGCGACGGCCGCACGGACGGTCTCGACCAGCGGGTCGACCGTGGGGCGCGGCACGGCGGAGAGGTCGATCGAGCCGTCCTTGGACTGCAGCGGTCGGAGGGCCTCGACGGCGTTCTTGAGGCGGGTCCAGGCCGGGTGGGCGACCGGGTCCGCGGCGTGGGCGTCGCCCGCGAGCGCGAGCGTCGACGAAAGATTCTGCATCACAGGCTCACTTCGACAGGAGTTATTTCGACAGGACCACGTTAAATGCGAAAGGTTCTCCGGCTCAAGACCGGTCTGACGGTAGACGCTCCAGTTCGTAGTACCGCCGCCCGCCGTTCCCGCCGCGGTGGATGAAAACGGACAGATGCGACGCCGGCCGGACCGGGGCGGCCGACCTGCCCCGACCATGCCTCGGCCCCCACCGGCCCGCCACCGGGGCACCCACGCCGGTCACGGGCCCGCTCGCGCCTCGGTGCGCCCCCGTTCACGCCCTGCTGCACCCGGGCGGGGTCGGTGATCGTGGGGGGCGGCGGCATCCGGCGGATCCGGCACGGGAGAGGAAGCGGCGCACCGTCCGGCGCTGGTGGAGTGGAGGGCGCCGGGACGTCCGGCGGGTCCGGCACGGAGGGGGACGCGATGCACGGTCCGGCGCTGGTGAGCTGGCTGCTGGCGGCACTGGCCGCGAGCAGCGGCGGTTACTGCGGGTGGCGGGTGCGCCGCTGGAGCACCGGTCCGGCCTGCGGCGGGCGGCACCACCTGGCCCGCCGGGAGTCGGACGTGCTGGAGGCCGCGATGGGTCTGGGCATGGCCGGGATGGCGCTGCTGCCGGGGGTGTTCTGGGGCTGGCCGTACGCGCTGCTGGCGGCGGTGCTGCTGGTCGGCGCGCTGGCCGGGCGCGGCGCGGGGCTGCGGGTGCACCGGCTGCACCACGGGATCGGGGCGCTGGCGATGGCGTACATGGCGCTGGCGATGGCGGGCGGCGGCGGGTCGGCGGGCGGGCACGCCGGGCACCACGGGCAGCCGGGCGGTCTGCCCCTGCTCACGGGGGCGCTGCTGGTGTACTTCGGGCTCTACGCGCTGTGGGAGGGCAGCCGGGTGCTGACCGCGGGCGGCGCGGTGGCGGTGGCGGGCGGCCCGGCGGTGGCGGTGGCGGCGCCGCTGCCGCGGGCCTGCCGGGCGGCGATGGGGATCGGGATGTTCGCGATGCTGCTGTCGATGTGAGCACGGGCGCCCGGGCGGTCCGGCCCCTCCGCGCGTTCCTCCGCCGGCTTCCCTGCGGTTCAGCCTCCGTTTTCCCCTCCGCGCGTTCCCCTGCCGTACAGGTGTGCGGCTGACGGGGCGTCGGGCGGGGCCGGGGCGGTGGCGGGGCGTGGCCTTGGTCACTGGACCGACCCGGCCGTTCCGCCCGGGCGTGCGGCGGCATAGGTTGGGGGGAAGCGCACCGCCGCGCCTCGAACCCCTCCCTCGGGGAGACCTTGCCATGACGGCACTGCTGAGCCTGCTGCTGCTCGGACTGCTGCTCGCCACCGTGGCGCCCAGCCGCCTGGCCCGGGCCCGCTGGCCGGAGCGCGAACCGGTGCTGGCCCTGTTGGTGTGGCAGATGCTGGTGGTCGCGGTGCTGCTGTGCTGCGTGCTGAGCCTGCTGCTGGCGAGCGCGGCGGCGCTGCCGGCCTGGCGGGACGTGGTGTTCTCCGGCGCCCCGGCCGGGGTGGAGGGCGCGTACGAGCTGGCGGGCCGCGAGGGGTGGGGGCGGCTGTCCGCGGCGGTGCTGGCGGCGGGCGGGCTGTGGACGGCGGTGTCGCTGGCCCGGGAGGTCCGGTCGGCGCGGGCGGAGCGCGGTCACCGGCACGCCCAACTGGTGCGGCGCGCGCCGGAGTTGCCGATTTCGCTGCTGCCGCGTCGACGCCGGGGGCGGGGGCGGGAGCCGCTGGTGGTGCTGGAGAACGTCCGGCCGCAGGCCTGGTCGCTGCCGGGGCCGCGGGCCCGGCTGGTGGTGACGACGGGGGCGCTGCAGCAGTTGTCGGACCGGGAGCTGGCGGCGGTGCTGAGCCACGAGCGCGGTCACGTCCGGGCCCGGCACCACTGGCTGGGGCAGTGCGCGCAGGCGCTGGCGACGGGGTTCCCGGGGGTGGGGGTGTTCTCCGCGTTCCGGGACCAGGTGGCGGTGCTGGTGGAGCTGGCGGCGGACGACCGGGCGGCCCGGCGGCACGGGCGGGTGACCACGGCGCTGGCGCTGGCGGAGCTGAACAGCGAGGTGTTCGCCTCCTGCCCGCCGGCCCAGCTCGCGCAGTCCCCCGCCCGGGTGGACCGGCTGCTGCTGGGCGAGCCCCGGCTGCCGGTGCCGGCCCGGCTGGGCTGGACGCTGGCGGCGCTGGCCGCCCCGCTGGGCGCGGCGGCACTGGCGGTGGCGCCGGGGCTGTCGGCGCTGCTCTGACCGGGCCGCGGCCCGGCCCCCTCGCGCGGCACGGCCGTTGACGGCTCATCGGCGCCGCCCCGACGCCCGGCGCCTTGAAGCCCGGCGCCTTGAAGCCCGCCGGACGCCGCCGACGGGCCGTCAGTCCTCGGGGGCGAGCGTCTCGGCGAGGATCCGGCGGTGCACCGGGCGGGCCAGGCGGTAGCGCTCGCGGCCCTCGTCGGTGAGCGCGATGTAGATGCCGCGCCGGTCGTCGACGCAGTGCGTGCGCTGGACCAGGCCGGCCTTCTCCATCCGGGCGACCAGCCGGGAGAACGCGCTCTGGCTGAGGTGGACGGTGCCGGCCAGGGTCTGCGCGCGCTCGCCGAGGCCGGGCTTCTCCCGCTCGAACTCCCGCAGCCGCTCCAGCAGTTCGAACTCGCTGACGCCGAGCCCGTACGCCTCGCCCAGCTCGCGGTCGATGGCGCAGGAGGTGGCCGCGTGCCGGGCCAGCAGGGCGCGCCACTGCTCGCTGAGCGCCGTCTCCGCGGACGGATCGTGGTCTGGGTCGAAGTCGGTCACGCCGCCAGGGTAGCACATGCACGCGCATCTGTTGCGGTCACATTAAATGCGCCTGCATCACATGCACATGCATGTACCGTTCTGTGTCATGACCGACACGACGGTGACCCGCACGCCTGCGGCCGACCATCCGCCCGCGACCGACCAGACCCACTGGAGCCCGCGCCTCTGGGGCGCCCTGGTGGTGCTGTGCGCCGCGATGTTCCTCGACGCGCTCGACGTCTCGATGGTCGGCGTCGCCCTGCCCTCCATCGGCGCCGACCTGCACCTGTCCGACTCCGCCCTGCAGTGGGTGGTGAGCGGCTACGTCCTCGGCTACGGCGGGCTGCTGCTGCTCGGCGGCCGCGCGGCCGACCTGCTCGGCCGCCGCCGGGTGTTCCTGGTGGCCCTGGCCGTCTTCGCCGCCGCCTCGCTGCTCGGCGGCCTGGTGGACAGCGGGCCGCTGCTGATCGGCGCCCGCTTCCTCAAGGGCGTCAGCGCCGCGTTCACCGCTCCGGCCGGCCTGTCCATCATCACGACCACGTTCCCGGAGGGCCCGGCCCGCAACCGCGCGCTGTCCATCTACACCACCTGCTCGGCCGCCGGCTTCTCGCTCGGCCTGGTGATCAGCGGCCTGCTGACGTCGGCGGGCTGGCGGCTGACGTTCCTGATGCCCGTCCCGGTCGCCCTGATCGCGCTGGTCGCCGGCGTCAAGCTGCTGCCCCGGCGGCACGACGGGCACCGCGCCTCCGGCGGGTACGACCTGGCGGGTGCGGTCACCGGCACCGCAGCCGTGCTGCTGCTGGTCTTCACGGTGACGGAGGCCCAGGGCGCGGGCTGGCTGTCGGTGCGCACGATCGGGTCGCTGCTGCTGGTGGCGGCGCTGGCCGTGGCCTTCCTGGCCATCGAGGCGCGCACCGCCCACCCGCTGGTCCGGCTCGGCATCTTCCGCGACGCGGGCGTCCGCCGGGCGAACCTCACGGCGCTGACGCTGATGGGCAGTTACGCGGGCTTCCAGTTCGTGGCCACGCTGTACCTCCAGCGGTTGCTGAGCTGGTCCGCGCTGGAGACGGCGCTCGGGCTGCTGCCCGGCGGCGCGGTGGTGGCCTTCTCGGCGGGCGCCGTCGGCCGGCTGCTGGACAGGTACGGCCCGGCCCGGGTGCTGCCGGTCGGCGTGGCCTCGATGGCCCTCGGGTACGCGCTGTTCCTCCGGCTGGACGAGCACAGCGGCTTCCTCGGCCTGGTGCTGCCGAGCATGCTGCTGATCGGCGCGGGCTTCGCGCTGGCCTTCCCCTCGATCAACGTGGCGGCCACCTCGGGGGTGGCGGACGACGAGCAGGGCCTGGCCTCGGGCCTGGTGAACACCGCGCTCCAGGTCGGCGGCGCGATCGTGCTGGCCGTCACCACCGCGGTGCTCACCGCGGGCAGCGCCGGCGGCACCGACGCGCACGCCCAACTGGCCGGCTACCGACCCGCGTTGCTGCTGGTGACGGGCACCACGGCGCTCGGCCTGCTGATCGCGCTGACGGGCGCGGTCCGGGCCGGTCGCCGCGGCCCGGCGGCCGATCCGGCCCCGGTGCCCGACTACGTCTACCCCGCGGCGCAGGCGGCGCGCCCGGCGGAGACCTCCGCGTCGGAGGCGCTGCTGTCGGAGCGCTGAGGAGGCGCTGCTGTCGGAGCGCTGAGGAGGCGCCGGGCGGTCGACCCCTCGCCGCCCCGAGCACTCCGGCCGCCGCCCGTCGGATCGTCCTCGGGAGCCGGCTCCACCAAACCCCCGTGTTGGTGGAGCCGGTGCGCGCGGTCCGCCCCCGGCCGGGCCCGAACGGTTCGGGCGTGCGGCGCGGGCTTCGGAGCAGACACCATGGCAGTTGGCCGGGCCACGGTCAATGCACCCAGCCGCTCCGAGACCCAACCGACGCACTGCTCAAGGGGGTTGGCCCGCGCCCGCGCCATCCGCGCGCCGTCGGCGCCACCCGCGCACCACCCGGGGCCCCGGCAGGCGGGACGAGCAGGCGGGACGAGCAGGCGGACCCACGGGCGGAACGGCAGACGGACCGGCGGCCCCTACTGGTTCTTGAGGATGGACTGCAGCAGGTCGAGGGTCTGCTGCGGGGTGAGGCTGTCCACGCACAGCCGCTCCATCACCTGGAGGTACTCGTCGACGTCGTCGCGCTTGTCCAGGTAGAGGGCGCTGGTGAGCTGCTCCAGGTAGACCACGTCGGGCAGGTCCTGCTCGGGGAAGCGCAGCACCGAGAAGGCGCCGCTCTCACCGGCGTGCGCGCCGAACCGGAACGGCATCACCTGGACCACCACGCTGGGGAGTTGGGCCAGTTCCACCAGGTGCTCCAGCTGGGCCCGCATCACCTCGGGGCCGCCGACCGGGCGGCGCAGCGCGGCCTCGTCGATGACGGCCCAGAACTTGGGGCCGCGCCCGTCGGTGATCAGCTTCTGGCGGCGGGCGCGCAGGGTGACCCGGCGGCCGATCTCGGCCTCGTCCAGGGTGGGCCGGTTCTGGGCGAAGATCGCCCGGGCGTACTCCTCGCACTGGAGCAGGCCGGGGACGAACTGCACCTCGTAGGTGCGGATGAGGGCGGCGGCCTCCTCCAGGCCGATGTAGGTCTGGAACCAGTTGGGCAGCACGTCGTTGTAACTGTGCCACCAGCCGGACTTGTTGGCCTCGCGGACCAGCGCCAGCAGGGCTTCCCGGTCGGGGCCGGCGGCGAGCCCGTAGAGGCTGAGCAGGTCGGCGACGTCGCGCTCCTTGAAGGAGACCCGGCCGAGTTCCATCCGGCTGATCTTGGACTCCGAGGCGCGGATCGCGTAGCCGGCGTCCTCCCGGGTGATGGCGCATCCCTCGCGGAGCCGACGCAGCTGCGAGCCGAGGAGGATGCGGCGCACCATCGAGCCCCCGCCGGGCTGAACTGTGGTCATCTGACCAAACCTCCACGTGGACGGACCAGTTGCACAGTCTGCCATCAGTCGGGCGCACTGAGTGCCGGTAGTGGCACAGCAGGTTGTCGCTTCGGCCACTCCGGGGTCCATCTTGCACGTGCATCCGGGCCATGCATATGCCAATCGCACGACTGCACGTGAATCGACTCTTGCATCTGCCGTGAGCGCAGAGGACCATGGTGCACGTGCACTTGCACGCCCTGGCAATCCCGCGGGCACCGCGTCGACCCCATGCGCGAATCCGCACACCCTCCCGGCAACGCCCGTGCGTCGCTGGGTACTTGCGTGTGCGGACCGGTCGGCCGACGGTCCGGCGGCCGAGCGAGTCGGAGGTGACCGGCATGACCCCGGTGGGTCCCGCCGTGTCCGCCCCCTTATGGGAGGAGCTCTTCATGAGCACCGGTACGGTCCTGGCGACCGACCCTCATGTGGTCAGCTGCACCCTCGCTCCCCGCTTCGAAGCCGTGCGCACCGCGCGGGAGTTCACCAGACGGTCGCTGGACGCGTGGGGACTCGGGGACATCTTCGACGACGTGGCCCTGGTGGCCTCGGAGTTGGTGACCAACGCGCTGCGGCACGCGCTCGGCCAGAGCGAGCCCTCCCTGGTGCCCGCGCAGGGCGCTCCGCAGCCGGCGGCCGGGTCGCTGCCGATCCGGATCAGCCTGGTGCACCGCGCGCCGCAGGTGGTCTGCGCGGTCAGCGACCCGTCCAGTACCGGACCGATCGCCCGGGAGGCCGACTTCGTGGCCGAGTCCGGCCGCGGCCTGCACCTGGTGGACTCCTTCTCCCGCTCCTGGGGCTGGCACCCGCTGGCCGGCGCCGGGAAGGTGGTCTGGGCGCTGTTCGACGCCCGCACGGAGCTGCCGGGCCCGGAGCAGCTGTCGAACGCCGGCCGGCACCGCCGCTCCGCCTGACGCTCCCACCCGTCCGCCCGCGAGTCTCGCGGCCCCGCGTTCAGCAACCGCCGCCACCACCCGCCCCGCGCCCGCCCGCGGCGCGGTGACGGCGGCACGCCCGGGGAGAACGGAAGGGAGCGGAAGGGACCGGGAACCGGAAGGGACCGGAGAAGCACGAAGGCCGTCGTGGGAAGCCCCACGACGGCCCGGACACACGGGGGTCGGCCCTCGGTCAGGGCGTGCCGCCCAGGTGGTCGAACTCCCCGTCCTTGACGCCGAGCAGCATCGCGGTGATCTCGTCCCGGGTGTAGACCAGCGCCGGCCCCTGCGGGAAGCGCGAGTTGCGCATCGCCACGTCGCCGTTCGGCAGCGCGGCGAATTCCACGCAGTTGCCCTTCGAGTTGCTGTGACGGCTCTTCTGCCAGACCACCCCGTCCAGGTCCGTCGCCGCCATGCCGTTGTACGCCTCACGCATTGTTTTCTCCCCATAGCCCGGCGAACGCCTCACTTGACGTGATGATAGCTCTCCTGCACGTGCATCAGCATGGGAAATTTCCTGTGCAAAGGAACGTGCCGATGCCGACACCATCCCTTCACAGCAGCGTAATTGACGGTGCGTAAGCGGACACAGCCGGGCGAAACGCCAGTCACTCCATGACCGTCCGCACACACTCGCCAGCGCGTTGTCGATCATCACCACCTTTCACGCGGTTCACAGGCAGTCACGATTCACCCTGTGATCACTGTCACTTCCGGACGGAAAGCCGCCCGCTGTCGGCATCCGGCTGCAACGCGCGCGGGCACATGTCCTACGATCTGGCGCATGAGCACCGCAGCCATCCCGGGCGCGCCACTGCCCGTCCGTACGCCAGGCTCCCGTGCGCGGGGGCGCCACCGCCGTCCCGAGCGCCCCGAGATCATGCCCGGTTCGCCCGCCCTGGTGCTGGCGGTCCCGGCCGCCGCCGGGCCGGAGAGCCGCCCGGTCGTCGAGGAGCTGCTGTCCATCGTCCGCACCGAGCAGTCGGGCATCGAGGTGACGGCGGCCTACCTGGGCGGTGAGGGCGCGCCGACGGTCGCCGACCTGCTGGCGGCCGCCGCCGAGGCGGGCCTGCCCGCACCGCTGGTGGTCCCGCTGGTGCCCGGGCCGCACGACTTCCTGCCCGAACTGCACAAGCTGGCCGCCGAGACCGGCGCCCGGGTGCTGGACCCGCTGGGCCCGCACCCGCTGCTGGCCGAGGCCGTGCACGTGCGGCTGTCCGAGGCCGGGCTGGCCCGGGCCGACCGGGCCCGGCTGTTCGCCATCGCCACCGCCGCCGACGGCGTGGTGCTGACCACGGTCGGCGGCGAGGAGGCGGCGGCCTCGGCCGGCATCACCGGCGTGCTGCTGGCCTCCCGGCTGGCGGTCCCCGTGGTCCCGGCCGCGCTGGACGTGCCGGGTTCGGTCGCCGCGGCCGTCGCGCACCTGCGGGCCACCGGCTCCGAGCGCCCGGCGCTGGCCCCGCTGGTGATCGGCCCGGAGGCCGACCCCGAACTGCTGGCCACCGCCGCCGAGGAGACCGGCTGCGCGAGCGCCGCCCCGATCGGCGCCTACCCGACGGTGGGCCAGCTGATCGCCTCCGCCTACCTGGCCGCGCTCCCCGAGCCGACCCAGGAGCAGCTGGAGGCCGCCGAGGCCGCGGCCGAGCAGCAGCGCACCAGCTCGGGGGCGCACGCCGCGCGCTGACCCCGGCCCACGGACCGCGACGGGCGGGAGCAGCGAATCGACGCGCTCCCGCCCGTCGCGCTTCCCCGCCACCGGCCTGCGGCCCGCCACTCCCCCGCTCCGCGACCGGGACGGCGGCCCCGGCACAGCACCGACCTGCGGGCCGAGCCGTCGGCAGCCTGCGGCGGTGCCCGCGGCGCCCGGCCCGCGCGCCGGTTCAGCCCGCCGTGATCCGCCCGGTCCGCGGCGCGCTGTCGGTGAAGGCGAGCGCGGGCAGGGCCACCGGGCGCGGCGGGACGGGCGCCTCGGCCGGCGCGGTGACGGCGTTCCACCGGCCGCCCGCCGCGCCCTGCCCCCCGCTCCCGCCGCCACCACCGCTGCCCCCGCCTCCCCCGCCCTTGCCGAGCGCGACGGTCTGCGCCTGCCCGGCCGGGCGGAACAGGATGCGGGTCGGGTCGGGCGACTCCGGGTCGAGCCACAGCTCGCTGCCCGCCGGGCCGCCGAACTCGCAGTCCAGCACCGCGATGTCGTCGGGCTTCCCGTCGTCGGTGGCCCGGAACGCCACCCCGGCCTTGCGGTAGCCGGTCAGCCGGCTGCGGCTCAGGGTGACCGGCTCCCCGGCGAGTTGGTGCTTGAGTGTGGTCACCGCGTAGTCGGACTGCCCAGCGGCGTCGATCAGCAGCCCGTCGAGGACGGTGCCCCGGTCGCGGCCCAGCGCGTGCACCGCGACGCCGCCCGCGGCGTTGCCGTACAGCACCGAGGCGGTGTAGTCGAAGTCGTTCAGGTAGGCGCCGTGCTCGATGCCCCAGCCGCCGTTGTGGTAGGCCGCGTACTGGGTGACGGTGTGGTGGTGCTCGGCGTTCAGCCAGACGAAGACGCCGTTCTCCAGGTTGTTGTGCGCCAGGCAGCGTTCGAAGGTCCAGACGCCCTCGCTGGTCTCCGGCCACTCGTAGCCGGACGCGCCGGTGGCGCCCTGGACGCCGACGGCCACGCAGTCCCGGGCCGAGGAGCCCGTCCCGGCGCCGAGGCTGAACCCGGTGAGCCGGTAGCCGCGCGGGTCGGGCTCGAAGACGGTGCGGGAGGCGACGCAGCCCTCGTAGGCGATGTCGTCGGACGGGCCCTGCGGGGTGCGGGTGTCGATCGGGCCGTCCCACCAGTAGGCGTCCTCCCAGGTCTCGTGGGAGATGCAGCCGCGGAAGGTGATGCCGTGGCTGGCGTGCGGCACGAAGGCGTGGCTGCCGGTGTCGCGGACCACCACGCCCTCGACCACGGTGCCGCGCGAGGTGTCCAGCAGCATGTGGAAGTGCAGCCCGTACCGGCCCAGCACCGCTTCGGTGACCGGCTTCCCCTCCCAGGTGTCCTTGCCGTCGGCGCGCGGGCCGAGCCAGCGCAGCGCGGCGTGCCGGACGTCGGGCGGGCGGCTGGAGGTGAGGTGGACGTGCGCCCGGCCCTGCGCGGTGCCCTCGACCCGGACGTTGCGGCTGAGGTTGAGCACCTCCGCGCCGAAGGTCGCGCCGCCGCCGAGCGCCACCCGGGGGTGGGCGTGCCGCAGCGGGGCGGTCAGGGTGACGGTGGCGCCGTCGACCCGCGCGACGGTCACCAGGTCGTACGCGGTGGAGAAGTCCTCGGTGTCGGGCGGCGCGGTGGGGGTGACGGCCAGTTCGTCGCCGGGCTGCCAGCCCTCGGGGGCGGCGGCCAGCTTCAGCGCGGTGTCGCCGGGCCCGAGGTCGGTGGCGGCCCGGGTCCAGGCGGTGCGGGGGGCGCCGTCCAGGCGCAGGTAGCCCTGGCCGGTGACCCACAGGCCGGTGTCGCTGTCGACGACGGTCATGCCGCCGCCCGCGAAGCGGCGCTCGTCGACGTGCGGGAAGCGCAGGGTGTGGGTGTGCGCGGCGTCGGGGGCCAGCGCCAGGACGCCGCGCACCTCGACGTTGCCCGCGCTGGCCAGGGTCAGCGTCCGGTCCGCGGCGAAGACCAGCGAGCCGCTCCGCTCCACCAGCAGCGAGCCGACCTCGGCGTCGGCGTCCAGCACCACCTTGTCGGTGATCCGCACCGCGCTGCCGGGGCCCGGCGGCCTGCCGCCCCAGCCCTTGGCGTCCGACCACTTGCGGCCGCCGCCGTCCAGCACCGGGGGCGGCACGGAGGGCTGCGGGCTGCCGGACGCGGGCGGCGGGGCGCCGGTGCCGTGCTGGTGGCCGGGCGGCGCGCCGGTGCCGACGCCGAGCGGCCCGGGCCGGGCGGCGGGCTCGTCGGCCCCCGCCAGGGACTGCCGCAGGACCACTCCCCCGCCGAGCGCCGTCGCCGTCCCGACCGCCAGCCAGGTCAGCATCCTGCGCCGCCCGACCGGCGGGCGCCGGTGCCGCGCCGGGGGTTGCTCGCCCTCGCGCTGCTGTTCCACCTCGGCCGCCCTTCCGGAATCCGGGACCCCGCGTCGTCGGGGGCAGCATAAGCACGGCCGATACCGGTCCACGGCGTCTTCCGGGTGGGTTAAGCATCCTGACGTAGCACTCCGGACGCGCGTTCGACCGCCGCCCGGAAGGCCACGGGGCAGGCCTGCCGCAGGGGTTGACGTTCGGTCAATTGCCCTTTCCGGTAAGGGCCCTATGACGGCACTGCGGCTTTTCCACCATTCGAGGCGCCGATCGTGCGTAAACGGTAGGTTCGTCGTCCAATCTTGTCCCGATTGGTCTCCGCGCCCACGTCACGGGATGGTCAAGGCGATTCGTGAACGCTGGTGGAGAAGGCCGAATTCTCTCTACCTTGGGCCATCGCTATCGCACTGGATAGGCCGCCACGCCCTCTGGTGTCCGGAGCCCGGTGCGGTGAAATCCATTCACTGGGAGATGACGGTGGGGGCTTTGCCCAGACACCCCGCACTCCGGCGTCGGCTGCTCGGCCGACCGCGCGGAGTGGGACTGCTGACACTGTTGGCCGTACTGACCACGCTGCTGGTGGCGCCGCCCGCGGGCGCGTTCAGCGGGAAGGACGCACCCGAGGTCTGGGGGCCGCCGAACACTCACGTGCAGGAGACCGCCTCGGTCGCCGGCCACGACGACGACGTGACGGCGGTCACGGCCGACCCCGCGCCCGCCCGGGTCGCGGCCGCGACGCCGCGCACACCGAAGTCCGGCTCGACGACGGTCCCGGTCGGCCGGGTCTCGTCGGAGCAGCTCGCCGCCCGGGCGGGCAGCGGCGGCGCCGCGCCCTCGGCGGGCGGCCCGGCCCGCGTCCAGGCCGGCGACCTGCCGGTCTTCCTGACCGACCGGGCCCCGACCGGCACCGCCGGGAAGGACGGCGCCGCGAAGGACGGCGCCCAGGCCCGGCCGCAGGAGGCAGCCGAGCCGCCCACCGTGCGGGTGGACGTGCTGGACCGGGCCCGCTCCAGGACCGCCGGGCGCAGCGGCCCGGTGCTCGCCCTGTCCGGCGCGGGCGGTTCGGCCCGCCCCGGGCACCCGCTGGGCGTCTCGCTCGGCCTGAAGGACCTGATCGGCGACGGCACCTGGTCCGACCGGGCCCGGCTGGTCCGGCTGCCCGAGTGCGCGCTGACCACCCCGGACCTCCCGGAGTGCCGCACCAGCACCGTGGTGGCGTCCGAACTGGACGCGGTCAGCGGCACGCTGAGCGCGGACCTGGAGCTGCCGGCCGTCTCCGACGCGGGCACGAAGGCGGCGAGGGCGGCGGCCGGGACGGGCGCGCAGAGCGCCGCGCTCACCTCCGGCACCGTGGTACTGGCGGCGGAGGCCGCGCCGTCCGGCTCGCTGGGCTCGTTCGCGGCGACGCCGATCAGCCCGTCCGCGTCCTGGAGCGCGGGCACCAACGCGGGCAACTTCACCTACTCGTACACCGTGGACGTGCCGAGCCCGGTGGGCGGTGCGGCACCGAACCTGGTGCTGCAGTACGACTCCTCCTCGGTGGACGGGAAGACCGCGGCGACCAACGCGCAGCCGTCCTGGATCGGCGAGGGCTGGGACTGGTCGCCCGGGTCGATCTCCCGCTCGTACAAGCCGTGCACCAAGTCCGGCATCGACATGTCGGGCGACGAGTGCTGGGCCGGACAGGCGCTCCAGCTCAACCTGGCCGGGCACTCGGGCACCGTGGTCAGGGACGACCACAGCGGCGAGCTGCGCCTGCAGGGCGACGACGGCACGAAGATCACGCCGCTGACCGGGCTGGCCAACGGGGCCTGGAACGGCGAGGGCTTCAAGGTCACCACCACCGACGGCACCCAGTACTGGTTCGGCGCCAACCACCTGCCCGGCGGCGACGGCACCGACCCGGCCAGCAACTCGGTCAACACCGTGCCGGTCTACCACCCGCACGCCGGTGACCCCTGCTACACCAGCGCCAAGGGCGCGGCGTCCTGGTGCCAGATGGGCTGGCAGTGGAACCTGGACCACGCGGTCGACCTGCACGGCAACCTGGTGACGTACCGCTACGCCAAGGAGTCCAACTACTACAGCCGGGGCGGCGGCCAGAACAACGGCACCGGCACCCTGACCGGCTACGACCGCAACTCGTACGTGACCGAGATCGGCTACGGCGTCCGACTGGCCGACCGGATCGCGGCCAAGGGCGCGGGCGACCCGGCCGAGAAGATCGTCTTCACGGTGCGTGAGCGCTGCTGGGCCGACGGCGCGTCCTGCGCGTCCTCGCAGATGACCGCGGACCACCAGGCGAACTGGCCCGACACCCCGCTGGACCAGCTCTGCGCCTCCTCCGGGCCGTGCACCAACTACGGGCCGTCGTTCTGGACCTCCCGGATGCTGGCGAAGATCGCGACCGTGGTGTACACCGGCGGCGCGGCCCGCACCGTGGACACCTGGGAGCTGACCCAGAGCCAGGCCGACCCGGGTGACGGCACGCCCAAGCTGGCCTGGCTGAGCTCGATCAAGCGGACCGGCGGCAACGGGCAGGCCGACCTCCCGGTGCCCGCGGTGACCTTCGGCCAGCAGTCCTACCCGAACCGGGTGGACGGCATGGTCCCGCCGGTGCCCCGGTTCAACCACCCGCGGATGAAGGAGATCCGCACCGAGACCGGCGGCCGGATCACCGTCACCTACAAGGACGCCGACTGCTCCCGCAACGCCGGGCGGATCCCGTCCTCGGCGCAGGGCAACACCATGGCCTGCATGCCGGTGAAGTGGGTGCCGCCGAACTCGCCGTACAACACCAAGCCGTACGACGACTGGTTCCTGAAGTACCTGGTGTCCTCGATCAGCGAGGAGTCGATGGTGACCTCGCCGAGCACGGCGAAGATCACCGAGTACTCCTACGGCGGCGGCGCGGCCTGGCACCACGACGACTCCGAGTTCGCCGACGACGACACCCGCACCTGGGACAACTTCCGCGGCTACCAGACCGTCACCACCACCACCGGCTCCGGCGCCGACGGCCCGAAGACCAAGAACGTCACGACCTTCCTGCGCGGCATGGGCGGCCAGGTCACCGACACCTGGGGCGAGAGCGTCACCGACGCCGACGAACTGGCCGGATTCGTCCGGGAGACCCAGAACTTCGAGTCGGACGCCCCCGGCGCCAAGGTCATCGGCGGCACCCTGACCACCCCGTGGATCTCCGCCGCGACCGCCACCCACACCCCGCCGGGCGGCCTGCCCGCGCTGACCGCCAAGTACGTCAACACCGCGAAGGTGAAGGAGCGTTCGCTGCTCTCGGACGGCTCCTGGCGGACCACCGAGCGCGACGCCAGCTACGACGCCGACCACGCCGGGCGCGTCCTGACCACCGACGTCCTCGGCGACACCTCGCTGCCGGGCCTGCCGCAGCGCCAGTGCACCAGCGTCAGCTACGCGACCGGCGGCGACCCGGTGATGGTCGAGAACCCGTACCGGGTGCTCACCCTCAAGGGCGGCTGCGGCCAGCAGCCGAACGCCGACAACACCGTCTCCGACGCGCTCACCGTCTACGACGGCAAGGACGTCGGCCTGCTCGGCGACAAGGCCGACCAGACCGAGACCCGGGTGCTGGAGTCCTACGGCCCGGGCAACAGCCCCGTCTACCGGACGACCGTCCGCGCCCAGTACGACGCGTACGGCCGCCAGGTCTCCACCACCGACCCGCAGCGCACCGACCGCGCCCACCCGAACGGCGCGACCACCACGACCGCGTACAGCCCGGCGAGCGGGGCCCTGCCGACCAGCGTCGAGGTCACCAACCCGCTCGGCTGGAAGTCCACCACCACCCTGGACCCCGGGCGCAGCCTGCCCACCAAGGCCGTCGACGAGAACGGCCGCACCACCTACGAGGCGTACGACGCGCTCGGCCGCCTCACCTCCGTCTGGCAGCCCGGGCGCGCCCCGGACGCCGCCGGCACCGCCAAGAACCCGAACCGGACGTTCTCCTACGCCCTCAACGGCACCTCGGGCCCGTCCACCGTCACCAGCCGCAGCCTGCGCAACGACGGCGTCACCTACGCCTCCAGCATCGAGATCTACGACGGCCTGGGCCGGATCCGGCAGGCGCAGTCCGTGCCGGTCGCCAACTCGCTGGGCCGGCTGATCTCCGAGTCGACCTTCGACTCGCACGGCTGGCAGGTCAAGTCCACCCCGGCGTACTACAACAAGGACTCCGGCCCGACCACCGCCGTCTACCTCCCGCAGGACTCCCAGGTCCCGGCGCAGACCTGGACCGAGTACGACGGCCTCGGCCGGCCCACCGCCAGCGTCTCCGTCGCCTACGCCCAGGAGCAGTGGCGCACCCGCACCGTCTACGTCGGCGCGGACCGGGTCGACGGCATCCCCGTCCCGGGCGGCCACGCCACCACGGCGATCACCGACGCCGCCGGCCAGGTGGTCGAGTCCCGGCAGTACCACGGCGACACCCCGACCGGGGACTACGACGCCACCACCTACGGGTACGACGTCCTGGGCAACCAGACCTGGATCAAGGACTCGGCGAACCCGCCGCACCAGTGGACGTACCGGTACGACCTGCTCGGCCAGCTCACCGGCAGCACGTCCCCGGACTCCGGCGCCGCGTCCAGCATGTACGACGGGGCCGGGCACGTCGCCACCGTCACCGACGCCCGCGGCACCTCCTCCTTCACCTACGACCTGATGGGGCGGCAGACCGCCCGCTACGACGGCGGCAACACTGACGACGCGTCGAAGCGGACCGCCGCCTGGACCTACGACGCCCAGGTCCTCGGCAAGCCCGACACCTCGACCGCCTACGTCGACAACCCCGACGGCAAGGGCGGCAAGCTCGCCTACACCAAGACGGTCACCGGCTACGACCTCGGCTACCGGCCCACCGGCAGTTCGGTGACCATCCCGTCGGTCACCGGTGAGGAGCAGCTCGCCAAGACCTACACCTGGTCCCAGTCGTACGCGGGCGCGCTCGGCCTGACCGACACCACCACCATGCCCGAGGTGGGCGACCTGCCCGCCGAGACGGTCGGTTACTCCTACGACAACGACGGCAACCTGAAGACCTCCAGCGGCACGGACTACTACCTCCAGGCCGTGAAGTACGACTACTTCGGGCAGCCCTACCAGAGCACCGTCGGCCCGGCCGGGAAGCAGATCGTCTCCACCCAGAACTACGACCCCTCCACCCGGCGGGTGGTCAACTCCACGCTGGACAAGCAGACCTCGGCCAGCACCCACGTCGACTACACCGACTACACGTACGGCAGGACGGGGGCGATCACCTCCGTCCGGACCGTGCAGGACGGCCTCGCCGCCGACCTCCAGTGCTACACCTACGACTACCTGGGACGCCTGTCCGCCGCGTGGACCGACAAGGGCACCACGACCTCCAGCGGTACCGGCGCGAACATCGTCCAGGGCATCGGCGGCTGCACCGACGCCACCGAGCCGACCGCGCTCACCGCCTCGGCGAGGATCGGCGGCCCGGCTCCGTACTGGCAGTCCTACTCCTACGACCTGACCGGCAACCGCACCGGCATGGTCCAGCACGACCCGACCGGCGCGGTGGTCCGGGACAAGACGGTCGCCCAGACCTTCGGGCCGGCCGCCAACACGCCGTCCGCCGACCCGGCCACCGGCGGCGGCACCGGCGGACCGCACGCGCTGCTCACCTCCACCACGAGCGTGAACGGCACCCGGTCCACCGCCGCGTACACGTACGACGCGCTGGGCAACACCTCGTCGATCACGGACACCTCCGGCACCAAGACGCTGACCTGGAACACCCAGGGCAAGCTCACCAAGGTCCACGACACCGGCGCCTCCGGGGACACCGGCTACGTCTACGACGCGGACGGCAGCCAGCTGATCCGGCGCACCCCCGGCAAGGTCACCGTCAACCTGGGCAGCGACGAGGTCACCCTCGACACCGCCACCGACCAACTGTCCGACACCCGCTACTACCCCGCCCCCGGCGGCCTGACCATCGCCCGCACCACCTCGGCCTCCGGCAGCCGGCTCGCCTACCAGGCGGCCGACCCGCACGGCACCAACGGCGTGCAGTTCGACGCGGGCACCCTGGCCACGGTGCGGCGGCCCACCGACCCGTTCGGCAACGCCCGCGGCACCCAGCCCGGCAACGGCGCCTGGGCGGGCGACAAGGGCTTCGTCGGCGGCACCGTCGAGGGCACCGGGTTCACCAACCTCGGCGCCCGCCAGTACGACCCGAAGACCGCGCGCTTCCTATCGGTCGACCCGCTGTTCGTCGCGACCAACCCGCAGTCGTGGAACAGCTACGCCTACGCCGGCAACGACCCGGTCAACAGCTCCGACCCGGACGGCACCTGCCAGGTCCTCGACGACGGCCTCTGCCACGGCACGAAGTACACCTACATCCCGCCGAGCTCCAGCGCGGGCGACGACGGCGGCAGTGGCGGCGGTGGCGGCACCGGCACCTCGGGTGCCGACAACTCGAAGAGCAAGGCCACCAACCAGGCCCAGCAGAAGAAGGTCGACGCCGACGCCGCGCTCGCCAAGGCGAAGCAGCAGCGCGAAGAACTGATCAGCAAGATCGTCAACGTGGTCGCCGACCTGATCGGCTTCAACGACGCCCGCGCCTGCTTCACCGAGGGCGACGTGATGGGCTGCATCAACACCGCCCTGAACTTCGTTCCGTGGACCAAGGTCTTCAAGGCCGTCAAGGTCGGCATCAAGGCGTTCAAGCTCTGGCGAGAGGGCGAGAAGGCGTACACCGCCGTCCGCGGTGCCGAACGCGTCGCCAAGGAGGCCGACGAGGCCCTGTCCGTCGCCCGCAAGACCGAGCAGGAGGCGGCCGACGCCGAAGCCGCCGCCACCAAGGCGGACGCCGGACCGACACCGGAGGCCAAGGCCGACGCCCCGAGCAGCAAACCGGCCGGGGAGGAGTCACCCGCCAGGGCCGGCGACGAGGGCGGCGGGCGGACGGGCTGCAACAGCTTCCCCGCCGGCACCCTGGTCCTGATGGCCGACGGCAGCACCAAGGCCATCGAGCAGGTCCGGGACGGCGACACCGTCACGGCCACCGACCCGCAGACCGGCGAGACCGGCCCGAAGCAGGTCACCACCACCATCACCACCCCCGACGACAAGGAGTTCACCGACCTCGTCCTGGCCCCGGACGCCGACCACCCGGAGCGGACCTCCGTCCTCACCTCCACCACCCACCACCCGTACTGGAGCGAGACCCGCCGCCAGTGGGTGGACGCCGGCGACCTGGCCCCGGGCGAGCGGCTGCGCGGCCCGGACGGCGCGCTGCTCACGGTCGGCTCGGTACGCTCCTACCTGGACGGCGTCGTCACCCACAACCTGACGGTCGACCAGGTGCACACGTACTACGTGCTGGTCGGGACGGCTCCGGTCCTGGTCCACAACTGCCCGACCGCCGAGGACCCGCCGTACCCGCAGTTCAGCAAGTACGAGCGGGTCGTCAAGAAGATGGGGCCCGAGCCGAACGCCACCATCCGGGACCTGGAGAAGCGGAACATCAGGGACGTGAACAAATCTTCCGAGAGCACGCTCAAGCAGAGGCTGGCCACCGCGCGCGCCAGAAACCCCAAGCGCATGCTGAGGTCGGTCTTCACTCCCAGGGACGGGACCTACATGGCAGTCAGCAGGGACGGCGTCTGGTTCGACGAGGGCAACCACCGCGCCTGGAAGCTGATCGAGATGGCAAAAGCGGGGAAGCTGCCCTGGGACACGCCGGTGTACGTCTGGCGGATCGACACCACGCCCATCCCGACGAAGATCCACTGATGGCGGACCGATCCGCGCCCGCTCCCGAGAGGCGCGACCTGCGTGTCAGGACCAGGGCGCAGCAGTCCGGTTTCTCCGAGGCCCGGTCGCTCGCCAGGCACGGCGTCGACCCGGTGTCGGCGGTCGGGTACGGCTGCCCTCCCGGCTTCGGGCACGCGGCGGAGGTGATCGCCGAGATCGCCGCGACGCACCACCTGCTGGTCCTGGCGGCGTGCCGGGTGCAGGCCCCGCCGACCCTGGTGGAACGGTTCGCGTGGCAGCACGCGGGCCCGGCGGCCCGGTGCTGGCTCTCCTCGTGCGCCACCGACTACGGGTGGCCCCCCACGGGGGCGCTGCCGCCGCCCGGGGAGGGCGGCCCCGGCGAGGCGTCCGCGGTGCGGGCGCTGGAGGAGGCTCGGCGGGTGAGCACCGCCGCGCTGGCCTCCGGCGAGCGACCGGTGCTCCCCGTCCCGCTGCGGCCGGTGCGCACGGCGTACGCCCTGGCCCTGGCCGGAGCGGCGGAGTTGCACGCGCTGGCGCGGCGGGAGCCGCCGCTGCCGGTCGACGGGGAGGACCACTTGGCGGCGGGCCCTTGGCGGCGGATCGAGGCCGTCGCGGACACCTGCACCCGGCTGCCGGTGCCCGCCGACTCCCCGCCCGGCCTGCGGTCGGCGCTGGCGGCTTTCGAGATGCGGTTCGCCACCGGGAACGTCCGTTCCGCCGAGGGGAGGGAGTGGCTGCGCGCCGCGCGGTCCCGCCGGGGCCGGTGACCTGAGGAAGGGGTGTGCCCCCTCGCCCGCCGACGTACTGGCGGGCGAGGGGGCACACCCCGTTCTCCGGTGCGGCGGCCTCCCGTCAGGCGACCGGCGTGGTGCGCCAGCGCTGGGCGTAGGACTGGTTGCAGTCGTAGAGCTGGAGCAGGGTACCGTTGGTGGTGTCGCCGTTGGGCAGGTCCAGGCAGCGGCCCGAGAGGACGTGCAGCAGGGAGCCGTCCGGGCGGACGATCCACTGCTGGTTGGTGCTGCCCGTGCAGTCGGCGAGCTGGAGCCTGGTCCCGTTGCCGGCGGCGGCGCCGGCAACGGCGGCCTCGACGCAGTGGGTCATGATCTTCAGGGTGCCGTTGGGCTTGACGGTGAACTGCTGGGCGGCGCTGCCGTTGCAGTCCCAGATCTCCACCTGCTGGCCCGCCTGGTCCAAGGACGAAGGGTCGTCGGCGCACTTGTTCGCGGCGGTGTCGATCACCAGCGGGCCGGTGCCGCTGCCCGCGTCGGTCGGGGTGTCGTAGACCGCCACGTCGCCGATCCGGCCGGAGAACGCGGTGCCGAAGCCGCCGCCCTGCTGGGCGGAGCCGATCACCAGCGTCCCGTTGAGGGCGAACCCGGCGGCGTGGGCCCGGACGCCGGCCAGCGCGCCGTTCACGTACAGGCTCATGACCTTGGTGGTGGCGTTGTAGCTGACGGTGAGCCGGTCCCAGCGGCCGTCCTGCCAGCGGGCGGCGTTGCTGAGCGTGGAGTCGGTGGTGTCGAAGGACGGCAGGGCGGTGTCGGAGGTGGCGAGCTTGAACTGCCAGTTGCCGTCCGCACCGGGGGCCAGCACCAGTCCGCTGGAGGCGGCGCCCCTGGTGCTGAGCACGGCGCCCTGGGCGGTGGTGCCGCTGGGCTTGGCCCAGACCGTCGCGGTGAAGGACTTGCCGGTGTCGATCCGGAACTGCCGGCCCTGGCTGTCCGCCTCGATCCGGCCCGGCGCGGCGTTGCCGCCGAACGACGCCACGGTGGTGGCGGCGCCGTCCACGGTGTCGGCCGGGAAGGAGACCGCGCCGGTGGGCGCGGCGGTCACCGAGCCGGGGTAGTAGCCGGGCAGCGTGCCGTCGGCGGCGGTGCCCTGCAGCCGGTAGCGCTCCACCGGGCGGCGGGCGGAGCCCTGGTCGGCGCCGGTGCCCGCGAGGGCGGTGACGGCGGTGGCCGGGGTGCCGTCGGCGGTGCTGCCGGTCCAGATCTGCAGCCTGCCGTTCGCGTCGACGGTCCACAGGTCGGTGACGCCGTCCTTGTTGGCGTCGCCGCTGGAGCCGAGCTTCGGGTAGGCCGCGGTGGTGAACTTGGGGCCGCCGAGGACGCGCGCGCCGGGCCCGGTCGGGGCGGCGAGCGCGGACAGGTCGAGCGTGCCGTCGGCCTTGAGCTTGACGTCGTGGGCGCGCAGGGTGCCGTCGCCCTTGTCGCGGGTCCACAGGGTGGGCTGCGCGGTGCCGCCGGCCGCGCCGGGGTTAACCAGTTCGTAGCCGTTCCAGGTGCCGGTGCCGGAGACCAGCACGGCGGGGGCGTCCAGGTGGTCGGTGGTGCTGGCCCGGTAGAGCCACAGGTTGCCGCCCTCGACGGTGAGGACGGCGGTCTGCTCGCGCCGGACGATGTTGTCGCCCTTGGTGAGGGGCGCCTTGGGCGCGCCCAGCGCGACGAGCTGCTGGAGGTTCGACCAGTCGTCGCGCCAGCCGGTCGGGGCGGTGCCGAGCGCGGTGCCGTCGGGGTTCGCCCAGAGCCGGTTCTTCAGCAGCGGGGTCGGGGTGCCGATGGTGCCGTCGTTGTTGTTCGGGAAGTCGTACAGCTGGGTGGCCAGGTCGGGGGTGGCGTTGCTCCAGGCGAGCACGTCGTCGCTCAGGCCGGAGCGCAGCGCGCCGCGGTGGGTGATCCTGGTCTGGCCGTCCTTGAAGCCGTGGCCGCCGGGGAAGAGCTCCAGCGGCGCGGCCTGGGCGGTGGTCGGGTCGCTGTCGAGGGACATTGTGCGCAGGTTGCCGAGGTCGTCGGGCAGCAGGACGTCGCCGCGGCCGTCGCCGTTCAGATCGCCGGGGGTGCCGGCGGCGCCGTTGGCCGGGTTCCAGGGCACGTAGAAGGTGTAGCGGGCGGGCTGGCTGTAGTTGCCGGCCACGTCCATGGCCTGCACGTAGAGGCTGTTGGTGCCCCAGTTGGCGGGCTTGAGGCGGAGATCGCCCTTGGCCCCGCCGAAGGTGCCGGAGGTGGGGCCGGTGGGGTCGGTGCACTTCCAGCCGGTGACCGGGGTCGGGTCGGTGCTCCAGCGCAGGCAGGCCACGCCGGAGGCGCTGAGGCCGTTGGCGGGGGGCGGGTCGCTCGCGGCGAGGGAGAAGGTGCCGCTGTCGCCGAGCTTCTTGGTCGGGAACTGTCCGAGGACGCCGCTGGCCGGGAAGTCGGTGGAGGAGACGGTCACCTGGGGTGCCGTCTTGTCGACCCGGAAGTAGCACCACGGGGTGTCGCCGGAGCTGAGGAACTGGTCGGTGGCGCTGGCGGTCCAGCCGTACTGGTGGCCGTCGACGAGCTGGCCGAGCGGGACGCCGACGGTGCCCCAGCCGCCGAGCAGGCCGGTGCTGGGCCAGGGGCCGTAGTTCGGGTCGTTGTCGTCCCAGATGTGGAAGGTGGTGTTGACCGAGGAGTTGATCGGCGACCAGATGTTGGCCTGGAGGTTGACGTACTGGTTGCCGCCGACCCAGCCCAGCGCGTACCAGGGGTCGCCGCCCGGGTGCTGGCAGCTGTCGTTGCGGGTGCCGAACTGCGGGTCGTTGACGAAGCCGGGGGTGGGCCAGGTGCTCGGGTTCCAGATGGTCGGCGCGATGTCGTAGTAGACCGAGATCACCGGGTCGGGCGCCAGGTGGTGGCGCAGCCCCTTGTCGTACTCGTCGCTGGTGGTGATGCCGACGGTCCACGGGGTGACCTGGTTGTTGACCAGGTACTGGACCCAGTCCTTGACGTTGAACTTGAGCGTGCCGACGTTCTTGAGGTGGTCGCCGGCGGCCCAGGTGCAGCCCCGCATCTTGCTCGCGTAGCCGCAGGGCTGGTTGTACCAGGTCGGGTTCCCGTTGAACGCCGGGGTGCTGTACAGCTCGAAGGTGGTGTCGACGGCGGTGTTGGCGGCGTCGGTGACGCCCACCTCCATGGTCGCGCTGGTGATGGTGGCGGTGCCGTGGCCGCCGCCGGCCATCAGGCCGCTCGGGACGCCGAACTGGTAGTAGGCCCGGTAGCGGCCGTAACCGGTGCAGTTGCTGTAGCCGCAGTAGCCGACGCCGATCGGGGAGCCGGTGTTGACGGTCGCGGTGTCGGGGTGGTTCTCCTGCACCTGGGCGTTGTTCGACTTGGTGAGGGGGGTGCCGACCTCGGGGTCGAGGTACCAGGGGCCGGTGCCCTTGCCGAAGCTGTTCCGGTCGGGGGTCAGCACCAGCTCGGTCGCGGACACGCTGACGCCCATCGGGGCCACCACGGCGGCGTCGCCGGGCTGTTCGGCCGAGGACTGCGCGGAGTCGGTCGTCCCGGCGTCGGCGGGGGCGGGCGCGGCCAGCAGGGACTTCGCGGCGGCCTTGGCGGTGCCGCCCGCAGGAGCCTGCGGGCCGGGGCGGGTGGAGTCCCACTGGAACGGGGTGGGCGCCTGGAAGCGGACCGTGCCGCTCCCGTCGGTCAGCGAGACGTTGCCCGCGGCGTCGGCCACGGGGGCCAGCCCGGTGGTGCGGATCGGGAAGTGCAGCTCCCGCAGCCGCGGGTCGGCGGCGGCCTGGGCGGTCTTCACCACCACCACGTCGCGCCAGCCGCCGTCGGGGCGGGCCGTCACCTGGAGGTCCACGTCCGGCAGCACGTTCGAGTAGGTCGCGGTCGCGCCGTCCAGCGTCGGCGCGGGCAGCGCGAACGGGGCGGTGAGCGACATCTGCTTGCCGTCGGCCGTGGTGACGGTGGCCAGCGGCCCGCTGCCGCCGCCGGAGAGCACCAGGTCGGCATCGGTGACGGCGGGCCGGACCGAGCCGTCCCCGGCCCGGCGCAGCGCCGGGTCGAGGGTCTGCCAGTTGCCCGAGCGCTTGGTGCGGACGGGCTGGACGTGGTTCTCGCTGTACAGCGAGTGGCCGTCGGTCGCGGCGAAGGTCTCGGCGAGTTCGGTGGTCAGTGCGTCGACCTTCACCGGCCGGCCGGTCTGCTGGGCCTGTTGGAGCGCCGCCCGGACGGCCGCGGTCTGCCCGCTCTCGGCGGGCGGCTCGGCGACGGCGGCTCCGGGCGCCGGGGTCGGTGCCGGGTCGGCGGCCGCGGCGAACGGGGCCGGCAGCGCGGCCAGCAGCAGTGCGGCGGTGGCGGTGGCCACCGCCCGCGGCAGGGCGCCGCTCCCCCCGGGGCGCCCGGTGCGGCGGCGTACCGCCTGCGGGATTCTTGACATGTCTGGGTACCTGTCCCCTCCCGTCGGCCCGCCTGTCAGAAGCCGAGCGGGTGATCGGAGACGAACGATGCAGTCCCGATGAATATCTGGTCAAGTGGCTTCGGCGGCTTGTCCGTTGATGACCGAATTGATCGTCCGCACCCGGACGGCAGGACCCGCCGAATGGCACTCCGCTCCCCCCGGCACCACCCGACCGGGCCGCCGCCCCCCGGCCCCGGAAGACCGGCCGGACACGGAACCCCCCGGCCACCCATGGAACCTGATGCCGCCTCCGCCCATCCTCCGGCCGCCGGAGCGGCGGGCCCCGGCGGCCTGGAGGGCCGTTTCTCCGGAATTCCGAAATGCCGGGACAATCGAAAGCCGCACCGACCGCTTCCGCCGCACCGGGCCTCCGGACCGGGGTGGGCCGGATCGCCGGAACCGGGCCCCGGAGCGGGCGGCGCGGGCCGTCGACGGCCGAGCGGCACCGACCCGCACCCTCAGTGACATTTGCCACGAACCGGGTCACACCACCCGGCCGACCACGACCCGCCGCGAGAGCCCGGAAGCACCAAAGGCCCAAAAGTGGACCAAAGTCCCCTATGACCCAAACCGGACACAAGATCCGCTTTCGCCTGACGCACCCGCAGCGCCCGGTCGACACAGCGGAGTTCCGGGCGGAATTCTTGATCACCTTTTCCCCGCCGCGCGGGAGGCCGCACCGGCATTTGCCAATCCTGCTTAAGTCCGCTTAATCTCCTGCCCACGTTCGTGGACACACGGACCCAGCTCACCCGGGACGCCGAGTCCTGCCGCCGGGTGGGCCGGCTCATGCACAACGCACCACGGCAGGGGCGGGGGAACCAGGTAAGTCGCCCCGGGCGGTCGAAGGACCGCACGGGGCTTGGGGTGAAGCCGGGCGCACCACACGGTGCGCGCGGCCGGGCAACTCCAGCCCGAATCCGACAGCTCACCTCGCAGGCGTGGGAGAGGAACGCTTCTTCATGCTGCCCATCAGCGCCAAGCGCGCCCGCCGCCTGATCGCCACCACCGGTGTCGTCGGCATCGGACTCACGATCCCCTGCCTGACCGGTGGCGTCGCCTCCGCGGCCACCGTCTCGACCTGGGACAAGGTCGCGCAGTGCGAGTCCAGCGGCAACTGGTCGATCAACACCGGCAACGGCTTCTACGGCGGCCTCCAGTTCACCGCCTCCACCTGGGCCGAGTTCGGCGGCACCGCGTACGCCTCGCGCGCCGACCTGGCCACCAAGGACCAGCAGATCTCCGTCGCCGAGAAGGTGCTGGCCTCGCAGGGCCCCGGCGCCTGGCCGGTGTGCTCGATCCAGGCCGGCCTCACCAAGGGCGGCGCCGCCCCCGAGGTGAACACCTCCGGCTCCGCGCAGACCCAGGCCCCGGCCCAGACCCAGCAGCCGCAGGCCCAGCAGTCGCAGACCCAGCAGTCGCAGCCGCAGTCCGGCGGCAAGGGCAAGTCCCAGCACGGCTGGTCGCAGGGCACGTCGCAGGCCCAGCCGCAGGCCGAGCAGAGCGCCCCGGCCGCCACCACCGACCGGGCCGCCGGCACCTACACCGTCGCGGCGGGCGACTGGCTGTCCGCGATCGCGCAGAACCAGCACGTCGACGGCGGCTGGCAGAAGCTGTACGACCTGAACCGCTCGGTCCTCACCGAGGGTCCGGACATGATCTACCCGGGTCAGCAGCTCTCCCTCGGCGGGTCCGCCACCGCGCAGCAGTCGGCGCCGGCCACCAAGCCCTCCGCCACCAAGTCCGCCACCAAGTCCTCCGCCGCCCAGGGCTCGTCCTGGACGAACAACCGCTCCTCCGCCAAGCCGTCCGGCGCCCCGGCGAAGTCGTCGACCGGCTCGACGCAGACCGCCACCGCGTCGACCGCCACCACCGCGGCGACCACGACCGCCGGCACCACCACCACCGCCGCCAAGGCGACCGGTTCCAAGGCCGCCGCGATCGACTTCGCGCTGTCCAAGGTCGGCCAGGCGTACGTCTACGGCGGCACCGGCAACGGCGGCTGGGACTGCTCTGGCCTGACCCAGGCCGCGTTCCGCCAGGCCGGCATCAGCCTGCCGCGCGTCGCCGCCGACCAGGCGGACTACTCGACCCGCGTCTCGCTGGACAGCCTGCAGCCGGGCGACCTGCTGTTCTGGTCGAACAACGGCTCGAACTCGGGCGTCTACCACGTCGCCCTGTACGTCGGCGACGGCAAGTACGTCGAGGCCGCGAACCCGAGCGCCGGCGTCCGCACCGAGACCGTCGCCAACTGGGCCCCCGACTTCGCGGGCCGCGTCTGATCGCGGGCACGACCGCCGCTGCCCCCGGGGACCCTGGTCGGCCCCGGGGGCAGCGGCCTGTCCTCGGCCCGAGAAGGCCCGACGCCCGACGACCGACGCCCGGGGAGCAGCACCGTGGCGAAGGTGACGATCACGCCGGACGCGGACCCGGCCCTGGAGGTGATGGTGCGCGTCGGCGCCGCCGGCCGCCGGGACGGCGAGCGCCTCCTCCCCGGGCCCCCGCCGCGGCAGAGGGCTGACCCCCCGGCGGGCGACCGGGGCGCCCCGGAGCCCGCAACCTCCGTGACTGTCAAGTAACTTACCGTCTAGTAAGTTTACCGGCGAGTACCTACCCTGGGCGAACCCCCACCCCACCCAAGGGAGTTCGCTCATGGCACACCCCCTCGCCCGGGCCGCCCGCGCCGCCCGCCCGCCCGTCGAGGTGCTCCGCACCGGCGGGCGGGTCGTCGAGGCCCGGTCCCCGTACCTGGTGCCACCGCCCGAGGGCGGGAGCCTGGGCGACCTGCCGTTCCGCAACGCGGAGGCCGCACCGGAGGCGGTGGTGCTGACACGCCGTCAACCGGACGGCTCCTGGCGGGACGTGACGGCGCGGGAGTTCGCGGACCGGGTCGCGGCGGTGGCCCGCGGCCTGGTCGCGGTCGGGGTGGGCCCCGGCGCGCGGATCGTGCTGATGTCGCGGACCAGGTACGAGTGGACGCTGCTGGACTTCGCCGCCTGGGCGGCCGGCGCGTGCGTGGTGCCGGTGTACCCGACCTCCTCGGTGGAGCAGGCGGAGTGGATCGTCCGGGACTCGGGGGCGGTGCTGGCGCTCGCGGAGGACGCCGGAACCGCCGAGGTGCTGACCGTCGCGATCGCCCGCACCGGCGGCACGGTCCCGCTGTGGCGGCTGGACGAGGACGCCGTCGGCGAGCTCACCGCCCTCGGCCGCCCCGTCCCCGCCGAGGAGCTGGACCGCCGCCGGAGGGCCCGGGGCCCGGCGGACGAGGCGACGCTGATCTACACCTCGGGCACCACCGGCCGCCCCAAGGGCTGCCTGCTCACCCACGCCAACTTCCTCACCGAGGCGGCGAACTGCCACGCCCTGCTGGGGCCGGTCTTCGAGGAGGCGACCGGCCGGGCGCCGTGCACCCTGCTGTTCCTGCCGCTGGCGCACGTGCTGGGCCGGATGATCCAGGTGACCTGCGTGTACGGCCGGGTCCGGATCGGCCACAGCCCCTCCCTGAAACCGGCCGACCTGCGGCCGGACCTGGCCTCCTTCGGCGCGACCTTCCTGGTCGGCGTCCCCTACCTGTTCGAGAAGATCCACCAGTTGGGCCGGGCCGAGGCGCAGGCGAAGGGCGCGGTGAAGGTGTTCGACCGGGCGGCCGCGGTGGCGGTGCGCCACGCCCGGGCCGAGCTGGACGCGCTGGCCGGCGGCCGCCCGGTGCCGCTCCCGCTGCGCCTGGCGCACGGCCTGTACGACGCGCTGGTGTACCGGCGGGTGCGGGCGGCGATGGGCGGCCGGGTGCGGTACGCGATCAGCGGCGGCTCCTCGATCGACCCGGAGCTGCTGCTGTTCTTCGCGGGCGCGGGCGTGCTGGTGCACGAGGGCTACGGGCTGACCGAGAGCAGCGGCCCGTCCACGGTGAACCCGCCGCTGCGGCCGCGTCCGGGCACGGTCGGGCAGCCGGTGCCGGGCAGCGCGGTGCGGATCGCCGAGGACGGCGAGGTGTTCCTGTCCGGCGGTCAGCTCTTCGACGGCTACTACGAGTTGGGCGCGCCGCGGCCCCGACGGCCGCAGTGGTTCGCCACCGGCGACCTGGGCCGGCTGGACGAGGACGGCTACCTGACCGTCACCGGCCGCAAGAAGGAGGTCCTGGTGACCTCCGGCGGCAAGAACGTCTCCCCCGGCCCGCTGGAGGACCGGCTGCGCGGCCACCCGCTGATCAGCCAGGCCCTGGTGGTCGGCAACGGCCGCCCGTACGTGGGCGCGCTGCTCACCCTGGACGCCGAGGCGGTGGAGCGCTTCCTCGCGCTCGACCCGCCCGCCGCACCCGCCGCGTCGGGCGGCGTGGACGTCGGCAGCGCCGTCCCGGTGCACCCGGCGGTGCTGGCGGCGCTCGCCGAGGCGGTGCGGGGCGTCAACGCGACGGTCTCGCGCGCCGAGTCGATCCGGCGGGCGCGGGTGGTGGCGGGCGACTTCACCGAGGAGCGCGGCCTGCTGACGCCCTCGCTGAAGGTGCGCCGCCAGGCCGTCGGCGCCGCCTACCGCCGCGACGTCGAGCAGCTCTACGCGTAGCGGACGGCCCCCGGGAGGTGGTCCTCCCGGGGGCCGCGCCGTGCGGGGCGCCTCCAGCCGTGCGGGGCGCCTCAGCCGTTGCGCGGGCCCGACCCGGTGGAGCCGCGCATCACCAGCTCGGGCTGGAACATGAACTCGGAGCGCTGCGCCGGGTTCCCGCCGACCTCCTCCAGCAGGGCGTCGACGGCGGCGGTGGCCATCGCCTCGACCGGCTGCCGGACGGTGGTGAGCGGCGGTTCGGTGAACGCTATCAACGGGGAGTCGTCGAAGCCGACCACCGAGACGTCCTGCGGCACCGACAGCCCGCGTTGGCGCACCGCCCGGATCGCGCCGAGCGCCATCATGTCGGAGCCGCAGACGATCGCGGTGCAGCCCTTGTCGAGCAGCGCCTGGGCGGCGGCGTGCCCGCCCTCCACGCTGAACAGGGTGTGGTGGACGAGTTCCCCGGCCTGTGCCTCGGTGCGCCCGGTGAGCTGCCGGACGGCGGCCGTGAAGCCCTCGATCTTGCGGAGCACCGGCACGTACCGCTGCTGGCCGACCGCGAGGCCGATCTTCTCGTGGCCGAGTTCGACCAGGTGCTGGACGGCCATCCACATGGCGGCCCGGTCGTCCGGGGAGATGAACGGCGCGGCGATCTTGTCGCTGTAGCCGTTGATCAGCACGAACGGGACCTGGCGGCCGGTGAGTTTGGCGTACCGGTCGTGGTCGGCGGTGGTGTCGGCGTGCAGGCCGGAGACGAAGACGATGCCGGCGACGCCGCGCTCCACCAGCATCTCGACGAGTTCGTCCTCGGTGGAGCCGCCCGGGGTCTGGGTGCAGAGCACCGGCGTGTAGCCGTGCCGGCTGAGCACCTGTTCGATGACCTGGGCCAGGGCCGGGAAGATCGGGTTGCTGAGCTCCGGGGTGATCAGGCCGATCAGCCCGGCGCTGCGCTGGCGCAGCCGGGTGGGCCGCTCGTAGCCGAGGACGTCGAGCGCGGCCAGCACGGTCTGCCTGGTGGTCGCGGAGACGCCCGCCTTGCCGTTGAGTACGCGGCTGACGGTGGCTTCGCTGACCCCCGCCTGCGCCGCGATGTCGGAGAGTCGCGCCGTAGTCACGATCCCAGAGCCTATTGCAACCACGTCAGACCGCCCACCACGCGGTGCTGTCGGCCGGGAGTTCTACGCCGTTCTCCGCAGGGCCGGTCTCGGCGGAGGCGAGCAGCAGGCGGCCGGGGGCGGGGATCCGGACGCCCTCGCCGGTGGTGTTCACCGTGCACACGAAGGAGCCCCGGGCCGAGTCGCGCCGGAAGGCCAGCACGCCCTCGGGGGCGGGCAGCCAGCCGACCTGGTCGCCGGCGCCGAGCGCGGGCTGGGCGCGGCGGACGGCGAGCGCGGAGCGGTACAGCTCCAGGGTCGAGGTCGGGTCGCCGGTCTGGACCTCGACCGACAGGCCGGCCCACTCGGCGGGCTGCGGCAGCCAGCTGGGGCCGCCGGGGTTGGGGCCGAAGCCGTAGGGGGCCTCGGTGCCGGACCACGGGATCGGGACGCGGCAGCCGTCGCGGTAGCCGTCCTGGCCGGCCTGCCGGAAGAAGGACGGGTCCTGGCGAACCTCGTCGGGCAGGTCGGTGACGTCGGGCAGGCCGAGTTCCTCGCCCTGGTAGAGGTAGGCGGAGCCGGGCAGCGCGAGCATCAGCAGGGTGGCGGCGCGGGCCCGGCGCAGGCCGAGGGCGCGGTCGCCGGGGGTGCGGATCTGGGTGCCCAGGCCGGGCGGGTTGGCGAACCGGGTGGCGTGCCGGGTGACGTCGTGGTTGGAGAGCACCCAGGTGGTGGGGGCCTGCACCGGGCGCATCGAGTCGAGCGAGACGTCGATCACCTCGCGCAGCGCGGCGGCGTCCCAACCGGTGCCCAGGTACTGGAAGTTGAACGCCTGGTGCAGCTCGTCGGGGCGGACGTAGTTGGCGGTGCGCTGGACGGTCGGGGTCCACGCCTCGGCGACGCCGATCCGGTCGCCGGGGTACTCGTCGAGGATCTGCCGCCAGCTGCGGTAGATGGCGTGCACGCCGTCCTGGTCGAAGAACGGCATGACGTCGTTGCCGAGCAGCTTGAGCTGGTCGTGGCTGCCGAGGTCGGGCAGGCCGGGGGCCTTGACCATGCCGTGGGCGACGTCGATCCGGAAGCCGTCGACGCCCATGTCGAGCCAGAACCGCAGGATGGAGCGGAACTCGTCGGCGACCGCCGGGTTGTCCCAGTTGAAGTCGGGCTGCTCGGGGGCGAACAGGTGCAGGTACCAGTCGCCCGGGGCACCGTCGGGGTCGGTGGTGCGGGTCCAGGCGGGGCCGCCGAAGATGGACTCCCAGTCGTTGGGCGGGAGTTCGCCGTCCTCGCCCTTGCCGGGACGGAAGTGGTAGCGCTCGCGCAGCGGGGAGCCGGGGCCCTCGCGCAGCGCGCGCTGGAACCACTCGTGCTGGTCGGAGGAGTGGTTGGGGACGAGGTCGACGATGATCCGCAGGCCCAGCTCGTGGGCGTCGCGGATCAGCGCGTCGGCGTCCAGCAGGGTGCCGAACATCGGGTCGACGGCCCGGTAGTCGGCCACGTCGTAGCCGGCGTCGGCCTGCGGGGAGGCGTAGAACGGCGAGAGCCAGACCGCGTCCACGCCCAGGTCGCGCAGGTAGGGCAGCCGGGCGCGGATGCCGGGCAGGTCGCCCATGCCGTCGCCGTTGCCGTCGGCGAAGCTGCGCGGGTACACCTGGTAGATGACCGCGTCCCGCCACCAGCCGTCTCTGGCGGCGTCGTTCGCGGCAGTCGTCCGGGCGGCGGGAACGGCGGCGGGAACGGCGGGCCCGGAGGCGTCGGCCAGGTTCTGGGTCATTGGACGGTCATCCCTTGGAGGCGGTGGAAGTGGCGTGGGAGGTGGCGGTGCTCAGGACTTCGCGGCGCCGGCCGTCAGGCCGGTGACCAGGTGGCGCTGCACCAGGTAGAAGACGACCGCGGCGGGGATGGCGATGAGCACCGAGGTGGCGGCCATCAGCTGCCACTGGTGGTCGTGCTCGCTGACGAACGAGGACAGGCCGACCGCCAGGGTGTACTTGTCGGACGAGAGCATGAAGGTCGAGGCGTAGGCGACCTCGCCCCAGGCGGTGAGGAAGGAGTAGAACGCCGCCACCGCCAGGCCCGGGCGGGCCAGCGGCAGGATCAGCCGCCAGAAGGTGCCGATCGGGGAGAGCCCGTCGACCCGGCCGGCCTCGTCGATCTCCACCGGGATGGTGTCGAAGTAGCCCTTCAGCAGCCAGGCGCAGTAGGGCACGGTGGTGGCCGAGTAGACCAGGATCAGGCCGGTGTAGCTGTCCAGCATGCCGAGGTTCGACAGGATGTAGTACATCGGCACGATCAGCACCGCGATCGGGAACATCTGGGTGACCAGCAGGGTCCACATCAGCTGGCGGTAGCCGGGGAAGCGCATCCGGGAGACCGCGTAGCCGGTGGAGGCGGCGATCAGCACGCCGATCACGGTGGTGCCGGCGGCCACGATCGCCGAGTTGCCGAACCAGGTGAAGAACCCGGTGTCGTCGATCACCTTGCCGTAGTTGGCGAAGGTCATCTTGTCGAAGATCTTCGCCGGGTGCAGGTAGTCGTTGTCGTCCGGCCCGAGCGAGATGTACGCGATGTACAGCACCGGGAAGAGCGCGATCAGGCTGGCGACGGTCAGGGCGCCGTGCGCGAGCGCGGCGGCGAGCGGGGAGGACTGGCCGCGCCGCCGGACCTTGGCGGGGCGCTTCGCGGGGGCCGCGTCGGCGGCGGGGCGGTCGGCGGTGAGTGTCATGGGGCTGCCTGCCTGGTCGGGTTCCTCGGTCTGGTGGGCGGTCTCGGTGCTCATCCGTTGGCCTTCTCGTTCCGGGCCAGCCAGCGGCGGTAGAAGCTGGTGAAGACGACCAGGATCGACAGCAGCAGGATCCCGTAGGTCGCGGACTGCGCGTAGTCGGAGGGCTGTTGGCCGAAGCCGAGGCGGTAGGCCCAGGTGACCAGGATCTGCGCGTCGGGGGCGCCGGAGCCGAACAGCAGGAAGATGACCGCGAACTGGTTGAAGGTCCAGATCACGCCGAGCAGCACGACGGTGGAGGAGACGGTCCGCAGGCCGGGCAGGGTGACGTGGCGGAAGCGCTGCCAGGGGCTGGCGCCGTCCATCTCGGCGGCCTCGTACAGCTCGCCGGGGATCGACTGGAGCCCGCCGAGCAGCGAGATCATCATGAACGGCACGCCGACCCAGGTGTTGACCATGATCGCGGCGGCCTTCTGCGCCAGCGGGTCGGAGAGCCAGGCGGGTTCGGGCAGGTGCAGGAAGGACAGCAGTCCGTTGACGGCGCCGCCGTCGGCGAGCATCAGCCGCCAGGAGAAGACGGTGACGAAGGTCGGCACCGCCCAGGGCAGGATCAGCACCAGCCGGTACAGGCCGCGGCCGCGCATCTTCCGGTTGAGCAGCATCGCCAGGGCCAGGCCGATGGTGTAGTGCAGGACGACGCAGATCGCGGTCCAGGCCACCGTCCAGATGAAGTGCGACCAGAAGCGGTCGTACGCGGTCGGCCCCCACAGCACGTCCGCGTAGTTGTCCAGCCCGACGAAGTCGAAGCTGTCGGGGATGTGGTTGACGCCGATCTGCCGGCCGACGTTGAGGCTGGTGGCGTTGGTCAGGGTCAGGTAGATGCCGCGCACCAGCGGGTAGCCGACCAGCACCCCCAGGACGATCACGACCGGCGCGATCATCGCGTACGCGTACCAGTACTTCGAGTACGACAGCCTGATGCGCTGTACGACCGCAACTGCCATGGGTTGACACCTTCTCCGGGAGGTCCGCCGCCTGCCTCGGCGACGGCTGGGGGTCTGGACGGGTCCGCCCGGCCCACCGTCAGGTGTGGGCCGGGCGGCCGATCTCCTACTTGGTGAAGTCCGGGAGGAGCTTCGCGTAGTCGGTGGCGGTGGCGTCCAGGCCGGCCTTGGTGTCGCTCTGGTCCTGGACGATCTTGCCGAGGTTGGTGCCGAAGGAGCCGAACAGCGAGGCGTACTCGGGCAGTTCGGGGCGCGGCTGGGCGGAGGTCAGGATCGCCTGGAAGTCCGCGATGCCGGGGTTGGCCTTGACCTCGGCGGTGTAGGCGTCGCTGCGGGTGGGCAGGGTGCCGTTCTTCAGCGCGAGGAAGGTCTGGCTCTCGGCGGAGGTGAGGAACGCGGCGAGCTTCTCGGCGGCGGCCTTGTGGGCGGCGTCGGAGCCGGCGTAGACGGAGACGTTGTGGCCGCCGGTGGGGGCGCCGCCCTTGCCGGTGGAGCCGTTCGGGACGGCGGCGATGCCGAGGTTCTTCGGGTCGGCGAACGCGGCGCCCTTGTAGACGTTGGTGACCTCCCACGGGCCCTGGATGATCGCCGCGACCTTGCCGCTGTTGAAGGCGTCCATCATGTGCGCGTAGGCGTCGGTGGTGACGTCGGCCTTGACCGTGCCGGGCGAGGTGAACATCGACTTGTAGGTGTCGACCGCCTTGACGGCCTCGGCCGAGTTGACGGTGATCTTCTTGCCGGCGGCGTCCACCATGTTGGTGCCCTCGCCGTACAGGAACGGCATCGCGTAGTAGCCGTCCGCGGCCTTCAGCCAGAAGCCGTCGACGCCGGCCTTCTCCTTCAGCTGGGCGGCGTCGGCCTTGAGCTCGTCCCAGGTGGCGGGGGCGGTCGTGATGCCGGCCTTGGCGAAGAGCTCCTTGTTGTACATCAGGGCCAGGGTGTCGGTGACCAGCGGGACGCCGTAGGTCTTGCCGGCGTACTTGGCCTGCTGGATCAGCGAGGGCTGGAAGACGGAGGCGTCGGTCAGCGCGGGGGTGCCGTCCAGCGGCTCCAGGTAGCCGGCCTTGGCGAAGGCGGAGGTCCAGCCGACCTCGGAGCGGAAGACGTCCGGGGCGCCCTTGGCGCCCATCGCGGTCTGCAGCTTGTTCTGCGCGGTGTCGAACGGCACGTTGACGAAGTTGACCTTGACGTTCGGGTTCGCGGCCTCGAACTTCTTGACCAGTTCCTGGTAGTTGGGCGCCTCGTTGGTGGCGTTCGAGGTGTCCCAGTAGGTGATGGTGACCGGTCCGCCGTCGCCCTTGGCGTCCGAGCCGGAGCCGCTGCTGCTGCAGGCCGCCATGGTGACTGCGAGAGCCGCAACGAGAGCGGAGGCCGCGATGCCACGCCGCATGGAAACTCCTTGAAAGGTGGGGGTGCCCGAGAGGGAGGAGGACCGCGCATAATGGCTGTCCCGAGCCGACTGCGCCGTTGCGGCCGTCGGGCTTGAGCAGGAACGTAACAGCGCGGCAACCGGGACTGAAAGTCCTTGCAGCAAGTTTCTGCAAGGCGACGGGGATCGTTACGTCCACGTGTCCTTAGAGTTGCCGCCGCGCGTCTTGACCATCCGTCGCCTTGCGGAAACTCCTTGCAGTCGGCCGGCCCCCGGACGTGCGGAGAAGGCCCCCGGGAGCAGCGCTCCCGGGGGCCTTCGCGAGGCTCGGACGGTCAGCCGTCGGTGCCCAGCCGCAGCACGGTGGTCGAGCGGAACTCCTGCCCCGGCCGCAGCTCGGTCGACGGGTAGGACGGCTGGTGCGGCGAGTCCGGGTGGTGCTGGGTCTCCAGCGCCACCCCGGCGTACGGGCCGTAGGCCGTGCCGGACGGGCCGGTGACCGAGCCGTCGAAGCCGTTCGCGGTGTACACCTGGAGGCCCGGCTCGGTGGTCAGCACCTCCAGGGTGCGCCCGCTGCCCGGGTCCGCCAGCAGCGCGGCCCGCACCGGCGGCCCGTCCGCGGGGCGCTCGCGCAGCACCCAGTTGTGGTCGTAGCCGCGGGAGGACTTCAGCTGCGGGTGCTCCTCGGCGATGCCCGCGCCGATCGGCCGGGCGGTGGTGAAGTCGAACGGGGTGCCCGCCACCGGCTCGTACGGGCCGTACGGGATCTGCCGCTCGTCCACCGGCGTGTACGCGTCCGCGTCGAGGGTCAGCAGGTGGCCCAGCACGTCGCCGCGGCCCTCGCCGGCCAGGTTGACGTAGGCGTGGTTGGTCAGGTTGACCACCGTCGGCTTGGTGGTCACCGCCCGGTAGGAGACGGTCAGCTCGGAGCCGGCGAGCGTGAAGTCGACCCAGACGTCCAGCGCGCCCGGGAAGCCCTGGTCGCCGTCGGGCGAGTGCAGGTGCATCCGCACCCCGCCGGGGATCTCCTCGGCGTCCCACACCCGGTGCGCGAAGGAGTCGGGGCCGCCGTGCAGGGTCACGCCGCCGCCGGTGGGCAGCAGCGGGTGGTCCTCGCCGTCGACGGTGATCCGGCTGTCCGCGATCCGGTTGGCGTACCGGCCGACGGTGGCCCCGTAGTGCTTGGCCGGGCCGAGCAGGGTGCCCACGTCCCGGCTGGTGAGCAGCAGTTGGGCCGGGTTGCCGGAGCGGTCCGGGGCGGTCAGGGTGTGCAGCGCGGCGCCGAGGGTGATCACGGTCGCCTCGACCGGGCCGGACCGCAGCGTCCAGCGCTCCAGCCCCATCCCGGCGCCGGAGTGGTCGTACGGTGCCCGGTGCACCTCGGTGGGCGCGGCCGACGCGGTCATGGGACTGCTCCTCAGTTCGTGATCACCCTGCCCGGTCAGCGTAGCCCGACCCGGCGCGCGGACCGGCGACCCGCCCCGCGCGCCGACAGGATCGGCCGAACCGTCAGTCGGGCTGCCCGGGGCCGTCGGCGGGCAGCCCGAGGGCGTCCGCGAGCCCCTCCGGGCCGGTGCCGAGCTTGCGGTGCACGGCGGCCAGCCGCTGCTTGACGATCCCCAGCGGGATGCCCAGCTCCTCGGCGATCCGCTGCGGCGGCAGCGGCCGGACCGCGAGCCGGGCCACCTCCAGCTCGTGCGGGTTGAGGGTGTCCTTGGCCGGGGCCAGCGGGCGGCTCGGCTGCAGCCCGGCCGAGGAGAGCACGTTGCGGGCCCGCACCTCCAGCCCGTCCGCGCCGCAGTGCTTGGCCAGCTCCATGCCCTGGTACAGGTGCTCCGCGGCCTCCAGGCTGCGGCCGACCTGCACCAGCGCCGCGCCCAGGTCGACCAGGGCGTGCGCGTGCTCGTAGCTGGCCGGGGAGCGGCCCAGCCAGCCGACCGCCTCCTGGAGCAGCTCGACGGCGTGCGCGCCCTCCCAGACGCTGGCGGCCAGCCGCAGCGCGGTGCCGATCGCGGACGGCGAACCGGACACCTTGGCCCGCTCCACCGCGTCCTCGCCGTTCTTCCGGGCGGACGGCAGGTCCTGGTGCGCCATCGCCACCGCCAGGTAGCCGGCCCACGGGGCGTGCACGGTGGAGCGCCAGCCGCGCTTGTCCAGCCGGGTGCCGGTCTCGGCGAGCACCTCGACGGCCATCCCGTAGTCGCCGCGGGAGATCAGCAGCTTGCCGTAGATGGTGGCCACGTCGGGCAGCAGCAGCGCGGTCTGGTGGTAGGGCGGCAGGAAGCGGTACTTGACCGCGATCTCCCACGCCTCGTGGTCGCGGCCGCGGGCCAGCAGGGTGTCGATCAGCGCGCCGACCAGGTTCCAGGTCAGCGGCAGGCCGGCGCCCATCCGGTCGGCGCTCCGCAGGCCCCGGCGCAGGAAGTCCTCGGCCTCCGGGAGGAAGCCGCGGCGCAGCCGGGCGTAGCCCATCAGGAAGTAGGCGAACCCGCGGTGCGCGCCGCTCCACCCGGCGATCTCGAACTCCAGGATGGCGGAGCTGAACAGCTTCTCGGCGCGGGCGAGTTCGTCGTTGTAGGCGAAGCACAGGCCGAGCAGCGCGGGCAGTTCGAAGTTCCAGGTGGTGTTGGTCCAGCCGAGGCCGCGCGGCAGCCGGCCGTCGACCAGGGCGTCCTCGGCGGCCCGCAGCGCCTCGGTGGCGCTGCCGCCCTGGAGCGTGAGGTCCCAGGCGTACAGCGCGCGGACCGGGCGGGCCACCTCGCTGTCCGGGTCGACCTCGGCGACCAGCCGGCGGACCCGCGCGGCGCGCCCGGGCCCGTCCTCCTCGTCGCGTTGCAGGGCGGTGTAGAGCAGGTGGGCGACCAGCAGCCGGACCCGGCCGGGGCCCTCGGGGGCGCGCTCCGACTCGTCCAGGCAGAGCGCGGCGGCCGCGCTCAGGTCGCCGCCGTGGGCGATCACCTCGGAGAGCCGGAACACCGCCTCGACCCGCAGGTCGGGGCTGAGGCCGTCCTCCATGTCGATGGCGCGGCGCAGTTGGTTGGCGGTGGCGCCGGGGTCGGTGAGCAGGCTGGCGCAGGCCAGCTCGTACAGCACCTCGGCCTGGTCATCCTCGTCCGGCGGCTCGTTCAGGGCGCGCTCCAGACAGCGGCGGGCGGCCTCGGGGGCGCCGATGGCCAGGTTCTCGGCGGCGGCCCGGCGCAGTTTGCGCACGATGACGTCGTCGCCCTCGCCGGGGTGGGTCTCCAGCAGGTGGCGGGAGGAGGAGAGCAGCGAGCCGCCGCTGTTCTCGATCGCGGTGGCGGCCATGCCGTGCATGCCGGTGCGGACGGCGGGCGGGATCGACTGGTAGATCGAGGTGGCGATCAGCGGGTGGACGAACTCCAGCCTGCCGTTGGGCTGGCTGGTGAGGACCCGCATCCGGCGCAGCACCTGGATCGACTCGGCGGCCTGCGCGGGGCCCTGCCCGCAGATCGTGGCGGCCAGCTCCTCCTTGATCTCGGTGCCGAGCAGCGCGGCGGCCCAGGCGAAGCGCAGCACGGTGGTGCCGAGCTTGTCGAGCCAGTAGTCCCGGCCCTCGCCGCGGGCGGCCGCGGCCAGGTCGCGCAGCCGGGGCGAGTTCTCCTCGACCGGTTCGAGGTTCTGGTCGCGGACCTCGCGCAGCAGCGCCACCGTGTCGTACGGGGCGCCGGCGGTGACCGCCCAGACCTGGCGGCAGAACGCGTCGTCGGCCTCGGCGAACTCGCCGTGCACGATGGCGGCCACCGAGACCGGGTTGAGCGGCAGCAACTCGTGCTTGCGGGCGGCCCGTTCGTGGATCTGCTGGGCCAGCGCGCGGGCCTCGTCCTCGAACTCGTGCCGGTAGGCGAAGACCAGCAGCACGGGCAGTTCGCGGGCGCGCACCGCGAAGGACGCCAGCCAGGTCAGCGACTCCTGGTCGACGGCGTGCAGGTCGTCGACGATCACCACCAGCGGGGCGCGCCGGGGCGCGAGCTGGGTGATGACGAAGTCCAGTCCGTCGCGGACGCTCTGCGGGTCGATCCGCTCGACCTCGTCGGACGGCGGGGCCAGCCCGATGGCCGGGGCCACGATGTTGTGCCAGCTGCCGAACACCTCCTCGACCTCGGCCTCGTCCAGGTCGCTGAGCACCGGCAGGAGCAGTTGCCGCAGCACCCGGAACGGCTCCCGGCGCTGGCGCTCGCTGCCCCGGGCGAACAGCACGGTCGAGTCCTGGCGGGCACCGGCGATCCGGCGGACCTGCTCCAGCATCGAGGTCTTGCCGATGCCGGGCGAGCCGGAGAAGACCAGCAGCTCGCCGATCTTCAGTCCGCCCGCGGCGAATTCGCGGCACAACCTGTCCACGGCCTGATCGACGGAACGCAGTTCCTGATCGCGTTCCCAAAGCCGCTGACCGACCGCGTCCGCGGCGGCCTCCCACTCCTGCGGCCCGTTCTGCTCTTCGGCCACGTCCGTCCCTCCGCCTCGCCGTCCGGCACTCCGTTCCCGACCTTAGCGCCGTCGCGGGCCGCGCGGGCGGCGTTCGCGCAGGCAGGGGTACCTGACGCAGGGTTAGACGGCGATGCCCGGGGCAAATCCCTTACCAGCCATGACATCTGACGATCCGATCGGATAACTTTCAGACCACAAAGGTGTAGTCGATCTTCGCCGGGGAAGGCCATCGCCGGGACCGCGCACCCTGATCGGCGGCGCACCGGAAACAGGCTGCACTGGAGACACGTTGGCTGCAATACCCCCGCTCTTCTGCCCCATCCCGTCCGGCCTGCACCCCGATCACGAAGCCGTCGGCAAGAGCACCGAACTCTGGCTCGAAACGATGGGCTTCGCCGCGGACGCGGAACGGCGGCGCCGTCTCCTCGCCATCGGCGCGCACGAATTCGTCTGCCGGATAGCCAAGGACGCGGACGGCACCACCGGGCTGGAACTGGTCTCGCAGTGGCTGTGCAGCATGCTCACGCTGGACGACGAGTGGGACACCGGCAGGCTCAGCCGGGACCCCTCCCGTGTACTCACCATAGCAGCCACACTACTGGCTGTTATCAATTCGCCGAATTCCCACCCGGACGAGACCGACCTCTACGTCGCCTCGGTGCGCGACGTGTTCGCCCGGGCCCGCGACTGGGCCCCCGCGCTGTCGGTCAAGCGCTGGGCGGACAGCCAGCTGGAGTCCTTCATGGGCGCCGCCGCCATCGTCGCCTACCGCACCGAGCGCCGGCCGATGACGCTCTCCGAGTACCTGACCATCGGCCCGCTGGACCGCGGCAGCCGCTCCTGCATCGAGATCATCGAGGTCTGCGAGCGCACCGCCGTCCCGCAGTCCCAGCTGGACTCGCCCCGGGTGCACGCGCTGACCGAGGCCGCCAAGTTCCTGGTGCTGGTCTCGGCCGACGTCTACTCCTTCCGCCGCGAGGACGACCACGGCGCGCTGGAGAGCAACATCGTGGACGCGCTCCAGCGGCACCTGGGCTGCGGCCGGGAGCAGGCCCTGCTGGAGGCCGCCGCCCTGCACGACCGCACCATGTGCCTGTTCCTCCGCCTCGCCGACCGCACCTCCCGCCGGGCCGGGGCCGAACTGCGGCGCTACATCCAGCAGTTGTCCAACCTGGTGAGCGGGAACCTGGAGTGGGGCTTCACCTCCGCCCGCTACACCGAGCGCACCCCCGGGACGCTCCCGACCGCCGAACGCGCCGAACGGCCCGCCGACGGCCGGCTCACCCCGCCGCCCTACCCCGAGATCGCCTGGTGGTGGGACCAGCTGTGGTGACGGCCGGCCCCGACGGACCGCTCCGGGCGCTCCCGGCGCTCCGGGCACCGTGCAAGCCGTGACGCGCCGCTCAGGCCAGCAGCCTGGCCTTCGCCGCGGCGAACTCCTCCGGGGTGAGCAGCCCCTGCTGCACCAGCTGCGCCAACCGGGTCAGCTGGTCCGCCACGTCCTCGCCGCCGGGGGCGGGAGCGGCAGCGGCGGGAGCGGCGGGAGCGGCAGCGGCGGGCACGGGTGCCGGCGCGGCCTGCTGCTGCGCGGCCCGGTCCTGCTCGGCCCGCAGCTCGGCGATCGCCTCGTCCTGGCCCCGCTCGTCGGCGGCCCGCCGGGCCCCGGCCCGGCCCGCGGCGTACGCGGCGCCGCCCACCACCAGCCCGCGGGCCAGCGGACGGCCCACCGGGCGGACCACCCGGACCGGCCGGATCGGCCTCATCGGTCGGAACACGCCGTCCTCACTCTCCCGCCGCGACGCGCGCCTCGGCGGCGCGGACGGCCTCTTCGATGTTCTCCGGCGGGATGCGCACCCCGGAGGCGATCCGGCCGCCGACCGCGCGCAGCGCCGCGGCGGCCTCCTCGGCCCACAGGTGCTCGACCAGCACGATCAGCGCCGCGCTGCCGGGCTCCAGCAGTTCGGCCGCCTCCTGGGCGTCCTCCGGCCCGATCAGCGGCAGTTCCGCCCCGTCCGGGCCCGCGACGCCCCGCAGGTGTTCGAAGTCGGTCAGCTCCCCGTAGGTGGCCTCGCCCTCGGCGTCCCGGACGACCGCCAGCGAGTCGATCACCCGGACCCCGGCCGCGTCCCGCAGCCGGGCCAGCACGTCGGCCGCCTCGGCGCCGACGGTCGCCTCCGGGAAGGTCAGGACGAGCAGTTCGGCCGGTCCCATCAGGGGCCCCCTTCGGTGGGCGAATTCCCGGTGTCCCTCGTGTCGCGCATGTCGGGATCAGACCACACGGATGCCGGAGGGGCGCGGCACGCCACGCGGTCGGCGGACCGGCCCGGGCTCCGGGTGGCCCAAGGCGGCTGGCGGACGGCGGCCCGCCGTGGTCCCGTCGAGGCAGGACCAGATCCACCGTCAAGGAGCCATCCGCCATGACCATCGCCGTCGACAAACTCTCCGACCCGGCCGTCCGCCGCCTGCTCGGCGCCGTCAACTCCGGTGACCGGGACGCCTTCTTCGCCGCCCTGACCGAGGACGCCACGATGTCCGACGACGGCTCGGAGCGCGACCTGGCGGACTGGGTGGACCGGGAGATCTTCTCCTCGCACGGGCACATCGAGGTGCAGACCGAGAAGTCCGGCGGACGCGCCGTGGTCGCCGACTACCGCAACGACACCTGGGGCGAGATGCGCACCGCCTGGCGCTTCACCGTCGCCCCGGACGGCCGGGTCAGCCGCTTCGAGACCGGCCAGGCCTGACGCCCGACCCGGCCCCGCGCCGTCCGTTTCGCCCGCTCCCGGGCGCCGGTCTCAGCCCCGCTCCGCCAGGCACCGCCGGACGGCGGCGATCAGCGCCCGGGAGCGGACGTCCCCGGTGACGCCCGGCTGCATGCCGTTGGTGACGTAGCCGAAGCCGATGCCCAGCTCCGGGTCGGCGAAGCCCAGCGAACCGCCCCGGCCCGGGTGGCCGAAGCTCGCCGGGGAGGCCATCGGCGAGGTGCCGCCGTGCCGGAAGAAGCCCTGGCCGAAGGCGGTGTTGACGATCAGCACCCGGTCCGGGCCCTGCACCGAGGGACCGGCCGCCTCGGCCAGCGTGCCGGGCTCGAACAGCGCGGGCAGCCGCTGCCCGGGCGCGTCGGCCCGGTCGGCGGCGCCGATCAGCGCCGCGTAGAACCGGGCCAGCGAACGGGCGGTGCCGATCCCGCCCGCGCCCGGCACCTCGACCGCCTGCACCGCCGGGTCGTTCAGGTCCACGCTGCTGCGCACCGCGCCGAACGAGCGGGCGGTCAGCGAGTGCGGGTCCCGGTAGGCGTCCAGCACGGACTGCTTGGGGCGCATCCGCATCCCGCCGGGCGCGAGCCGGGCCGCCTCCGGCGCGGGCAGGTCGACCAGCCGGCCGACCCGGCCGGCCGCGGCGGGAGGCAGGCCGATCCACAGGTCCAGGCCGAGCGGGGCGGCGATCTCCTCCGCGAAGTACCGGCCCACGCTGCGGCCCCCGGCCCGCCGGACCACCTCGCCGACCAGCCAGCCGAAGGTCAGCGGGTGGTACCCGTGCGCGGTGCCGGGCTCCCAGGCGGGGGCCTGGGCGGCGACGGCCGCGGCGGCCGGCTCCCAGGCCAGCACGTCCTCGATCCGCAGCGGCACGTCCAGCGCGGGCAGCCCGGCCTGGTGCGAGAGCAGCCAGCGCACCGGCACCCGCCCCTTCCCGGCCTGCGCGAACTCCGGCCAGTACGAGGCCACCGGCGCGTCCAGGTCGAGCAGCCCGCGCTGCGCGAGGTGCAGCGCGGCGGAGGCGGTCAGCCCCTTGGTGACGGACCGCAGCACCTGCGCCGTCCCCTCCCCCCAGCCGACCGCCGGGGCCGGCCGGGCCCCGACCTCCGGCCGGGCGTCCCCGCCCCACAGGTCGACCACCTTCCGCCCGTCGAGGTACAGCGCGAAGGCCGCGCCCAACTCCCCGTACTCCCGGAAGTTGCCCGCGAAAGCCTCCCGGACCGGCTCGAACCCGGCCGCCGCGAACCCCTGGATCTGCTGGTTCTCCACCCTCCCACCCTAGACAACCGCGCTCCCCCGCGATCACTTCGCGGTCCCCCGGGCTCCTCCGGGTCGCTCCCGCGTCACTCCACCGTCCACCCGATGTGCCCGATGCCCGAGGAGTAGACGGCGCAGTGGCCGGAGGACTCCTCGGTCCGGCCCGGCAGGGCCGTCACCGAGTTGCCCGTCACGTCCGGCGCCCAGCCGCAGACGATGTCGGCGTGGAAGGTGACCGGGGAGCCGGTGTTGTTGGTGCAGTCGACGCCTCCGTACAGCGGGTCGTTGTGGTGGATCCAGGTGGTGCAGTCCAGGCCCGAACGGACCGACTCGACGGCGGCCCCGACCCGGGCCGGGGCCGGGGCCGGGGCGGCCGAGGCGGGCAGCGCGGTGCCGAGCGCGACCAGGGCGGCGGCGACGGACAGGGCGGCGGCGCGGTTCTTCAACTCTGCTCCTCGGAGGGGTTCCTGACGTTCCGACCGGGTCATTCCCGGGCCGATCACTGCGTATACCAACTCTTTCGGGTGACACCGCCGCGGACCGCCGGAGCACGCCACAATGGCGGACATGGACACTCCCGCCACCGGTCCGGCCACCGACTCCGGCGCCGGCCCCTTCACCGGCCCCGCCACCCACCCCGACGAGATCCTCGACGTGGTCGACGAACAGGACCGGGTGCTGCGCACCGCCCCCCGTTCCGAGGTCTACCGCGACGGCCTGATCCACCGCTGCGTCTTCGTCCTGGTCCGCGACCCGCGGGGCCGGATCTTCACCCACCGCCGCACCGACACCAAGGCGTTCGCCCCCGGCGCCCACGACTGCTTCGTCGGCGGCGTGGTCGGCGCCGGCGAGAGCTACCGCGAGGCCGCCGTCCGGGAGGCCGAGGAGGAGCTCGGCGTCACCGGCATCCGCACCCGCCCGCTGTTCCGCTTCCTCTACACCGACGGCGACCGCTACAGCTGGTGGTCCGACGTCCACGAGGCCGAGTGGGACGGCCCGGTGCACCCCCAGGAGTCCGAGGTCGCCTGGTACGACTGGCTCACCGAGGAGCAGCTCGCCGAACGGCTCACTGGCTGGGAGTTCGTCCCGGACGGCCGCGAGGCGTACCGCCGCTACCTGGAGCGGCGCGCCAGCGCCTGACCGCCGCCCGCCCCGGCCCGTCGCCCCGGCGGCGCTGCCGACGCTCCGGCCGCTCCCCGGGCCCTCGTCGCCCACCCGCCGGGCCCGAAGAACTAGGGTGGGCCGCATGGCTTCCCGTACGCCGCCCGCGGCCCCCCTCGCGGAGGAACAGCGTCCCGCCGCCCGCGCGCCCCGGCGGCGGCTGAGCGTCGACGAGCGCCGCGAGCAGCTGATCGCGGTGGCGCTCCAACTCTTCTCGGACCGCGCGCCCGAGGACGTCTCGATCGACGACATCGCCGCCGCCGCGGGCGCCTCCCGCCCGCTGGTGTACCACTACTTCCCGGGCAAGCAGGCCCTGTACGAGGAGGCGCTGCGCCGGGCCGGGCGCGAGCTGGCCGGGCGGTTCGAGGAGCCCGGCGAGGGCCCGCTCTCCGAGCGGCTGTACCGCGTCATGGGCCGCTACCTCGACTTCGTGCAGTCCCACGCGGCCGGTTTCACCGCCCTGCTGCGCGGCGGCTCGGTCGCCGCCAGCCCGGACGCGGACGCCGTCATCGACCAGGTCCGGCGGGCCGCGCAGGAGCAGATCCTGCTGCACCTCGGCGTCCCGGCGCCCAGCCCGGCCCTGCGCCGGACCGTCCGGGCCTGGATCGCCAACGCCGAGATCAGCTCGCTGGACTGGCTCTCCGACAGGCCCGTCCCGGTCGAGACGCTCCAGCTCCAGCTGGTCCAGGAGCTGGTCGCGGCGCTCGCCGTCACCGCCACCCGCGACCCGGAACTGGCCGCCCTGCTCGGCGAGTTCTTCGCCACCGAACGCCCCGACGGCCCGACCGCCCGGCTGCTCCGCGACCTCGCCGCGACCTTCGCCGCCCCCGCCCTCACCGAGTCCCTGTTCCGGCTCGCCGCCCCGCCCGCCCCCTGACCTCCCGTCGCCCCCGGCCAACCCACCGTCCGCGCCGTCGCGGTCTGATAAGAATTGGCTGAACTGTCCACACCCGAGAACGAGGGGGCTCGGCGAATGACGCAGGACGGCTTCGCCGCCGCAGACCGGATCACGGCCACGCTGGACGCGGCGTGCGCCGCACTTCTCGGCAGCCGCGCCACCCACTACCAGGCCGACGCGCTCACCGCGTTCCGCCGCTCCGAACACCCCGCCGCCAAGGCCCTGTTCGGCCTGCGGATCAGCCAGATCGGCCCCGGCCTGCTCGCCGTGCCCCGGCTCGGCACCGTCGTCGAGGTGTCCGGCAACCGCCGTCCGAACGCCGCCGCCGGCCGCGAGGCCGTCCCGGTGCTGGCCCAGCGCTACGGGGCGTCGGCGCTCGGACTGACCGACGTGTCGGCGGCCTCGGCGCTGCGGCTGTCCGCCGAGCCGGTCGGGCTGGACGAGGAGGGCGTGGCCGGGTTCACCCGGGCGCTCGCCGCGCTCGCGGAGCCGAGGACGACGGTGGCGCCCGACGAACTGCCGACCGGCTCGGGGGTGGAGGCCCGGCTGGTGGTGCCGCCCGCGTTCCACACCCTGACCGTCCGCGGCTCGGGCAACGCGCTCTCCGCGCACCTGGCGGAGACCGCCGAGGAGGTGTTCTCGGGCGGCACCCCGGCCGAGCGCAACGACTTCGCGGTGGTCGCGGCGATGCTGGCCGAGCGGTTCGCGGCGGCGGACGTCGCGTACGCGGGTGTCGGCGCCCTGCTGGTGAACGGCCGGCGCTCCCGGGTGTCGCTGGTGGTGTCGACCGTCCAGTGCGCCCAGCCGATCCAGGACCTGGCGGTGGACCTGTCCACCGAGCGCCCGTACGCCGAGGTGTGGACGGTGCTGCTGCCGTCCGGCCCGGCCGCGCTGCTGGTGGAGACCCGGGCCGTCCCCGCGCTGAAGGAGCTGCGGGACGGGAGCCCGAGCGGCCGGGTGGTGAGCACCGCGGTCGAGGCGTTCCTGCCGATGCCGGACGGGGCCACCGTGCTGACCGTCCAGCTGACCACCTCGGACACCGAGGACTGGGACGTGTACACCGAGGTCTTCGCGGACCTGCTCTGCACGGTCCAACTCGCCTGGGACGGCGTGGCGGTGGCCCCGACGCCGGTCCCGGTGGGCCGGACCGTCCCGGCCCAGCCGCCGGCCACGCCCGCACCCACGACGGTGCCCGCGCAGGCCGCCGCCCCGACCCCCGCCCCGACCGCGCCGACGGCCCCGCCGGTGTCCCCTCCGGTGCAGGCCCCGACGCCGGTCGCCGCGTCCGAACAGCCCGAAAGCCCGTCGGGGACGGCGGTACGGGTACCGCCCTCCGACTTCAACCCGTTCGGCACGCCGGCCCCGGGCGACCTGCCCGCCCAGACCACCGCCTCCCCGGTGCTGGCCTCCACGGACGCGTTCGCCGCGCCCGCCGCCGCCCCGGCCGCCGAGGAGCGGGAGGAGGCGGACCCGACCAAGGGACGCCTGGTCAACGTCCCGCCCCCGGACTTCAACCCCTTCGCTTCCGCGGCCCCCAGCGCCCCGGCCGCCCCCGCGGCTCCGGCTCCCGCCGCCGACCCGTTTGCGGGCAGCGACCCCTTCGGCGCCCCGACCCCCGCACCCGCCACACCGGAACCGACCCCCGAACCGGAACAGGCCGACCCCACCAAGGGCCGACTCGTCAACGTCCCGCCGCCCGACTTCAACCCCTTCGCCGCAACCACCGCCCCCGCGACCCAGGCCCCGGCCGCCGAGGAGCGGGAGGAAGCCGACCCGACCAAGGGCCGCCTGGTCAACGTCCCGCCCCCGGACTTCAACCCCTTCGCCTCCGCGGCCCCCGCCGCCCCGGCCGCCCCCGCGGCTCCGGCTCCCGCCGCCGACCCGTTCGCGGGCAGCGACCCCTTCGGCGCCCCGACCCCCGCACCCGCCGCACCGGAACCGACCCCCGAACCGGAACAGGCCGACCCCACCAAGGGCCGACTCGTCAACGTCCCGCCCCCGGACTTCAACCCCTTCGCCGCAACCACCGCCCCCGCCACACCGGCCCCCGCCACCGAAGAGCGGGAGGAAGCCGACCCGACCAAGGGCCGCCTCGTCAAGGTCCCCCCGGCCGACTTCAATCCCTTCGCCTCCGCGGCCCCCCGCACCACCACCGCAGCCGCCCCCGCCGCCCCGGCTCCCGCCCCCGCCCCGGTGGCGCGCGCCCCGCGTCCGGCCAGCGCCGACCCGTTCGGGACGACGCTCTCCTCCGAGCCGTCCGACCCGTTCGGCACCGTGGCCACGCCGTCTCCGAGTGCCCCGGCCGCGAACATCCCGCCGCGTCCGAGCGCCCCGCCCGCGGTCCCGGCCCCGGCCGCCCCGGCGGAGCCGGCGGACCCGACCAAGGGGCGGCTGGTCAACGTCCCGCCGCCGGACTTCAACCCCTTCGCCGCAGCTGCTCCCGGCAGCACCACCGCCGCCGAAGCCCCCGCCGAGGAGCCGGAGGAGGCCGACCCGACCAAGGGCCGCCTGGTCAAGGTCCCGCCGCCGGACTTCAACCCCTTCGCCGCAGCGGCTCCGCGCGCCAACGCCCCGGCCCAGCCGCCGGCCCAGACCCCGCCGCCCCCGCCCGCGAGCAGCCCCTTCGGCTGATCCCGCACCCGCCCCACCGAACGGCGAGCCGGTCCCCGGCTCGCCGTTCGCCTTTCCGCCGACCCGCCGCCCCGTCAGCCGGTCAGCCGGTCAGCCTGCCAACCCGTCAGCCGGTCTCCACCGCCCGCCGGTCGTCGACTTCCTCGGCGAGCGAGGCCATCCGGTAGAGCGCGACGAAGTAGCCGGTGGCGTACGAGTCGGCGGCGACGGCGGGCAGCAGGTCGGAGAGGAGGGCGAGGCGCTGGCTCAGGTGCTCACGGTGGCGGGGGGCGAGCGGGCCGTCGAGGGCGGCGGCGGTGCAGGCGGTGAGGGTGGTGGCGAGGGTGAGGAGGCACGTGCCGCCGGGTTCCCGGTCGTGCCAGCCCGGGGGGAACCGCAGGGCCTCGAACTCCGCCAGGAGTTGTGCCAACAGTTCGATCTCACGTTCGAGCATGCCAATGATCATGCCGCACCCACCGGCTCGATGGGAACGCGTGTCACACACATCACCCTCACGCACTCCCCGCCCCCGCCCGCGTCCTGCCCGTCCTCCCCCGTGACCGCGCCGCCGGAGGACCCGCCGCTCAAACCCCCGACTCCCGTCCCCTTGCGGAAAATTCGGCATGGTACAGACCCATTGCCATTCCATTACCTGACCCCTACCCTCCAATGACACAGGACTTCCCGGGCTCCCCGACGGCCGAGGAGTTCCCCTCCCGCGCCCGCCCGCCGGGACTCCGGCCGGGTCGCGGCCTGCCATCCGCACCTGCACCTCTCCTCCCCCACCGGCAGTGGAGCCGTCCCGCGCGCGCCCCGCACGGCACCGCTCCCGGGCAGGAGCCCCTTCATGCGCAGACGTCGGTACCGCCTCCCCCTCCTCGCCGCCGGCAGCCTGCTCGCCCCGCTGCCGACGGTGTCCCTACCGGCCGGGGCCGCGCACGCGGCCGAGCCCACCGCGGTCTTCCACCAGGACCAGAACCAGAACCGAGGCACGGGTTACGGCGGCGGCTACACCGTCACCACCGCTGGCAGCGCCGCCATCAACGGCTGGACGCCGGAGTTCGACCTCCCCGCGAACCGCACCCTCGGCGCGCGGTGGAACGCCACGTACACCGCCGCGGCCTCGCACGTCACGGTGAAGAACCCGAGCTGGCAGCCGCAGATCGCCCCCGGCACCTCCTACGGCTTCGGCTTCAACGTGGCCTACTCGGGCCCGTACGCCGAGCTGCGGAACTGCAAGCTGAACGGCCGGCCCGTGCGACGGCGGTGGCGGCGACACCCGGCCGCCGACGATCCCGGCCGACGTCACCGCGTCCCGGTCCGGCACGGGCCGGGCCACGCTCTCCTGGACGGCGTCCACCGACGACGTCAAGGTCGCCGGGTACGACGTGTACGAGGGCGCGGCCAAGCTGTCCACGGCGACGGGCGACGGCACGGCGGTGACGCTCACCGGCCTGGCGGACGGCCCGCACACCTGCACGGTGGTCACGTTCGACCCCTCGGCCAACCGCTCGGCGGCCTCCGCCCCGGCGACGCTCACCATCGTCCCGCCGCCGCCGGACACCGTGGCCCCGTCCGTCCCCGCCCCGCCACCGCGGCGACGGTCTCCAACCTGACCATCGGCTACTTCACCCAGTGGTCGGTGTACGCGCGCGGCTACAGCCTGAAGAAGCTGGACACCTCGGGCAGCGCCGCGAAACTCGACCACCTGAACTACGCGTTCGCCCACATCCACCCGTCCACCAAACAGTGCTTCCCCACCAACAAGGCGGCGGGCAACGACTCCGACCCGAACGCGGGCGACGGCGCGGGCGACGTCTGGGCGGACTTCGGGCGCGGCTGGGACGCGGCCACCTCGGTGGCGGGCACGACCGACACCTGGGACCAGCAGCTGGCCGGCAACTTCAACCAGCTCCGCAGCTCAAGGCCAAGCACCCGCACCTCAAGGTGCGGATCTCGCTGGGCGGTTGGTCCTACAGCAAGTGGTTCTCCGACGCGGCGGCCACCGACGCCTCGCGCAAGGCGCCGGTCTCCTCCTGCATCGACCTGGACTGGGCGCGGCCGAACTCGGAGGCCACCTCGGCAACGTCGTCCGGCCCGCCGACAAGGCCGACTGCACCCTGCCGGCCCAGGAGTTCCACCGCCAGCTGGACGCCCTCGACGCGAGCACCGGCAAGCACTACACGCTGAGCGCCTTCCTGCCCGCCGACCCGGCGAAGAGCACCGCGGGCATCGACGTCCCGGGCCTGTTCGGGGCGTTCGACTTCGCCGCCGGCGACCCCTCCGCCCCGGACCGGCGCTTCAGCTCCGAGATCGCCATCAACGCGTACGTGAACGGCGGCGCCCCGAAGTCGGAACTGACACTGGGCGTCCCGTTCCACGGCCGCGGCTGGACGGGCGTGCCGCGCGGCAGCACCAACGGCCTGCTCCAGCCCGCGACCGGCCCCGCGCCGGGCAGCCACGAGAACTACCACACAAGTCAAGTAGCTTGCCACGAAAGGTGGTTACACCCTCTACCGGGACCCGGTGGCCGGCCGCTCCTACCCCCACAACGGCACCGTGCTCTACACCTACGACGACCCGACCGAGATCACCCGGAAGGCCAACTGGATCAAGGAGCAGGGCCTCGCCGGGGCGATGGTCTGGCCCTTCGACGGCGACACCGCCAACAGCGAGTTGATGACTGCCATCGCCAACGGGCTCAACTAGCGCATTGATTGACGGATAGTCAGGCGCGGCGTGCCAGGTGCACCACATCGGGCACGCCGCGCTCGACCGGCACCTCCTCGGTCCGTACGCCGGTGAACCCGGCCTCCCGCAGCGCCCGTTCGAAGGCGGCGGACGGCTGGGCGCTCCACACCGCCAGCACCCCGCCGGGGTTGAGCCGGGCGGCGGCGGAGGCCAGCCCGGCCGGGGCGTACAGGCGGCCGTTCTCGGTGCCGACCGTCCAGTCGGGGCCGTTGTCGACGTCGAGGCAGAGCGCGTCGTAGCGCTCCCCGTCCCGCCCGAGGTACTCGACCAGGTCGGTGTGCAGCACCTCCACCCGGGGGTCGTCCAGCGCCCCGGCGGAGAACGCGCCGAGCGGGCCGGTGCGGTGCCAGTCGATGATCGCCGCCTCGCGCTCGACCACCGCGATCCGCGCCCAGCGCGGCTCGGCGGCGGCGTGCGCCAGCGAGAAGCCGACGCCCAGCCCGCCGATCAGCACGCTGGGGCGCTCCACCGCCGCCAGCCCGTCCAACGCGGCCCGCACCAGCAGCCGTTCGGAGCGGCCGTCGACGGTGTCCATCAGGAAGCAGCCGTTCACGATGACCTCGCAGTGCTCCCCGCGCCGCCGCAGCACCACCTCGCCGCTCGCGCTCTCCCGCCGGTCGAGCACTTCGGCCTCGGACAGGCCCTGGCGGCTGGGCAGCACGGACATGCGGCAACTCCTGGGAAGGTCGGCACCGGTCGTTGACCCACTGACCCTAACCGACCCGGCCGGTCACCGTGGGCTACCCCTGCGGATCGGGCGTGAACCCGGCCGGCGCGACCGGCGCGCCGCCCTTCACCTTCGGGCTGCGCCGCCCGCGCCGCTCCAGCCACTTGGCGAACCAGGAGAGCAGCAGACACATCCCGATGTAGACCGGGGCGATCACCATGACCACCGGGATGAACGGCAGGTCGTAGTCGAGGTTGGTGGCGATCAGCTTCCCGGCGTGCAGGAACTCCTCGTAGGTGATCAGGAACCCGAGCGAGGTGTCCTTGAGCGCCACCACCAGCTGGCTGACGATGGTCGGCAGCATCGCCCGGTTCGCCTGCGGCACCAGCACGTACGCCATCACCTGGGTCTTGCGCAGCCCCAGCGCGTACGCCGCCTCCCGCTGCCCCCTGGGCACCGCAAGCACCCCGGCCCGGAACACCTCGGCCAGCACCGAGCCGTTGTACAGCGTCAGCCCGGCGACCAGCGCCCACATCGGCGGCGCCTTGAGCGCGACGAAGATGAAGAAGATCATCACCAGCAGCGGCATCGCCCGGAAGAACTCCACCACCACGGTGGAGACCCAGCGCACCACCCGGTGCTCGGAGAGCCGACCGGCGGCGAACAGCGCGCCGAAGGGCAGCGCGAACAGGGCCGTCCAGCCGAAGGCCTTCAGGGTGTTGGCCAGGCCGCGCAGCAGCAGTTCCTGAACGCCCTTGTACTCGAAGGGCATCCACTTCTGGTACGTGAACTGCTGGGTGTGGAACAGCATGTAGACCACCCAGCCGATCACCGCGACGATCAGCAGCAGCGCCAGCCACCCGTACAGCCGGTGCCGGGCCAGCGCCTTCGGGCCGGGGACGTCGTACAGCGCGGAGGACTCCACCGTCATCGGGACACCGCCACCCGTCGTTCCAGCAGGTTGAACAGGGCGCTGATCGCCAGCGTCAGGACCAGGTACCCGAGCGCGATCCAGACGAAGGTCCAGACGATGCTGTAGCCCAGCTCGTTGAGGGTCCGATAGGTGCCGAGCAGTTCGACCACGCTGAACGACCCGGCGATCGCGGTGTTCTTGGCCAGCGCGATCATCACGCTGCCCAGCGGGGCGACCACCGCCCGGTACGCCTGCGGCAGGATCACCAGGCCCAGCGTCTGGGTGAAGGTCAGGCCCAGGCTGCGGGCCGCCTCGCCCTGCCCGACCGGCACCGTGTTCACCCCGGAGCGCAGCGTCTCGCAGACGAACGCCGAGGTGTAGCAGCCCAGCGCGAGCACCGCGAAGGTGAAGAACGGCAGCGTGATGTCGAACCGGGGCAGGCCCAGCACCACGATGAAGAACAGCAGCGTCAGCGGCGTGTTGCGCAGCACCGTCACCCACCCGGTGCCGAACGCCCGCAGCGGCTTGACCGGCGACACCCGGAAGCCCGCGACCACCACCCCGAGCACCAGCGACAGCGCCGCGCTCACCAGGGTCAGCCACAGCGTGCCGAGGAACCCGTGCCAGTACGTGGACCAGTTGTCGGTCAGGACGTTCACCTGTCCTCCTCCCTCTACTGGTACCGGTCGACGGCCGGCGGCTCGGGCGCGGGCACCCCGGACAGGCCGAGCGTCGCCTCGTACGCCTTCTTCCAGTCGCCGTTCTGCTCGTGCCGCTCCAGCGCGTCGTCCAGCGCCAGGCGCAGCGCGGTGTCGTTCTTCGGCACGCCGATGCCGTACGGCTCGGTGGAGAACGGCTGCCCGGCGATCTTCAACTCCTCCGGGACCTTCGCCGCGTAGCCCTGCAGGATCGCGTTGTCGGTGGTCACCGCGTCGACCTGGCCGGTGATCAGGTTGTCCACGCAGGCCGAGTAGGTGTCGTAGCCGATCAGCTTGGCCTTCGGGTAGTCCTGCTGGATCCGCTGGTACGGGGTCGCCCCGGCGGCCGAGCAGACCTTCCGCCCGGCCAGGTCCTGCGGCCCGTCGATCCCGGTCTCGTCCTTGCGGACCAGCAGGGACTGCCCGGCGGTGAAGTACGGCCCGGCGAAGCCGACCAGCTTCTTGCGGTTGTCGTTGATGGTGTAGGTGCCCACGTAGTAGTCGACCTGTCCGTTCTGCAGCGCCGTCTCGCGGTTGGCGGAGGCGATGGTGCGGAACTCGATCTGCTCCGGGGCGAAGCCCAGGTCGGCGCCGACCATCTTGGCGATCTCGATGTCGAAGCCGGAGTACGCGCCGGTCGCCGGGTTCTTCTGCCCCAGGTACGGCTGGTCCTCCTTGGCGCCCACCACCAGGTGGCCGCGGGCGCGGGCCGCGTCCAGGGTCGGCGAGCCGGTGACGGCGTCGCCGCCGCGCACCTGGTAGCTGGGCAGCGCGCCGGCCTGCGGGCCCTTCGGCGGCGGGGTGCCCTCCTTGCCGCAGCCGGACAGGCCCGCCAGCACCGCGAGCACCGCGAGCAGGGGCACGAGGCGTCTCCTCACCCGGACCACCTCAGTGCTTCAGGATCTTGGAGAGGAAGTCCCGGGCCCGCTCGCTGCGCGGGTCGGCGAAGAACTCCTCGGGGACGCGGTCCTCGATGATCCGGCCGTCCGCCATGAACACCACGCGGTTGGCGGCCGACCGGGCGAAGCCCATCTCGTGGGTCACCACCACCATCGTCATGCCCTCGGCGGCCAGCGAGCGCATCACCTCCAGCACCTCGTTGATCATCTCGGGGTCGAGCGCGGAGGTCGGCTCGTCGAACAGCAGCGCCTTCGGGTCCATCGCCAGCGCCCGGGCGATCGCCACCCGCTGCTGCTGGCCGCCGGACAGCTGCGCCGGGTACTTGGCCGCGTGCGCCTCCAGCCCGACCCGCTCCAGCAGTTGGCGGCCCTTGGCCTCCGCCTCGGCCTTCCCGCGCTTGCGGACCTTGATCTGGGCCAGCGTCACGTTCTGCAGCACCGTCTTGTGCGCGAACAGGTTGAAGGACTGGAACACCATCCCCACCTCGGCGCGCAGCTTCGCCAGGCCCTTGCCCTCCGCGGGCAGCGGCTGCCCCTCGATCAGGATGCTGCCGCTCTCCACCGTCTCCAGCCGGTTGATCGCCCGGCACAGCGTGGACTTGCCCGACCCGGAGGGGCCGATCACCACCACGACTTCGCCCCGGCCCACCACCAGGTCGATGTCCTGGAGCACGTGCAGCTGCCCGAAGTGCTTGTTCACCCCGCGCAGTTCGATCAGCGGCTCCCCCACCAGGCCGCCCGGCACCCCTGCCGGCACTCCTCCCGGTGCCGCCCCGGCGCCCTCCCCCGGGGCCGTCACCTGGCGCGCCGGCCCTTCAGCAGCCAGCCCAGCGCCGTCCCGGCCAGCAGCGTCGCCAGCAGTGCGATCCACAGCGGGCAGGTGACGGTGAACACCCAGAACTGGATCCTCACCTTCTCCAGGTTGGCGAACAGGAACCAGATCGCCAGCACCACGATGACGCCGATCCCGATGTACCGGGTCGGAATCCCCGCGATCTCGTTGCGCTGGGTGCCTGACGGAGAACCACCTGATGTCTTGGTCACCCCCGCAGTCTGCGCCCGCCCCGCCCACCGACCACCGCGCCACCCCGCCGCCGGCCGCCATTCACCCGCCCATTCACCCGTCCGCGCCACACCCCCTCCGGGGCGGCGGACGGGTGGTGCGGCGGCGGGGCCCGCCCACCGGACCGCCGCCCCTCCCGTCGGGCCGTCACCTCTCCTCGGGTCTCCTCGGGTCTCCTCGGGCCGCTACCTCTCGTCGCGCCAGGACCGCCAGAGCGCCGCGTACGGCCCGCCGGAGGCCACCAGCTCCGGGTGCGGCCCGTACTCGGTGATCCGGCCCTGCTCGACCACCGCGATCACGTCGGCGTCGTGCGCGGTGTGCAGGCGGTGGGCGATCGCCACCACGGTGCGCCCGGCCAGCACCCGGGAGAGCGAGCGCTCCAGGTGCCGGGCCGCCCGCGGGTCGAGCAGCGAGGTGGCCTCGTCCAGCACCAGGGTGTGCGGGTCGGCCAGCACCAGCCGGGCCAGCGCCAGTTGCTGGGCCTGGGCGGGCGTCAGCGCGGCGCCGCCGGAGCCGACCTCGGTGTCCAGCCCGTCCGGCAGCGCGTCCACCCACTCCTCGGCGTCGACCGCGGCCAGCGCGGCCCGCAGTTCGGTGTCGTCGGCCTCCGCCCGGGCCAGGTGCAGGTTGTCCCGCAGGGTGCCGACGAAGACGTGGTGCTCCTGGTTGACCAGCGCGACCTCGGTGCGCACCCGCTCGGCCGGCATCCGCGACAGCTGGGCCCCGCCGAGCGTGACCAGGCCCCGGCCCGGCGCGTAGATGCCCGCCAGCAGCCGGCCCAGCGTCGACTTGCCCGCCCCCGACGGCCCGACCAGGGCCACCCGGCTGCCCGGCTCGACGTCCAGCGTGATGTCGCGCAGCACGTCCGCCCCCTCGTGGTAGCCGAAGCTGACCTCCCGGGCCTCGACCCGGCGGCCGTCCGGGCGCAGCGCCGCGTCGGTCTCCGGCTCGGCGACCTCGTGGACGCCGACCAGCCGGGCCAGCGAGGTCTGCCCGACCTGCAACTCGTCGTACCAGCGCAGGATCCGGGAGACCGGGTGCACCAGCGCCTGGGCGTACAGCACGCCGGTGGTCAGCCGGCCCGGGCTGACCCAGCCGTGCAGGGCGAACAGCCCGCCCAGCACCAGGGTGCCGAGCACGGCCAGCGCGTAGGTGCCGTCCACGGTGGGGAACCAGACGCTGCGCAGCCACAGCGTGTACCGCTCCCAGGAGACCCACTCGCGGATCTTCCGGTCGGTCAGTTGCACCCGGCGGTCGCCGAGCCGCAGCGCCTCGACCGTCCGCCCGGCGTCGACCGTCTCGGCGAGCACGGTGTTGACCGCCGCGTACCCGGCCGACTCGTTGCGGTACGACTGCGGGGCCCGGCGGAAGTACCACCGGGAGGTGAAGAACAGCAGCGGCAGGCCGAGCACGGCGGTGGCGGCCAGCAGCGGCGAGGTGACCAGCAGCGCGCCGAGCACCAGCACCACCGAGACCACCGCGACCACCAGTTCGGGCACCGCGTCGCGGACCGAGCGGGCCAGCCGGTCGATGTCGGTGGTGCCCCGGGAGACCAGGTCACCGGTGCCGGCCCGCTCCAGCACGCCGAGCGGCAGCGCCACCGAGCGGACCAGGAAGTCCTCCCGCAGGTCGGCCAGCGCCTCCTCGCCGAGCACGCTGCCGCGCAGCAGCGACAGCCCGGTGAACACCGACTGCACCACCAGCGCGGCCAGGTACCACCCGATCGCGGCGGCGATCCGCCCGCCGCCGCTCCCCGCCGACAGCGACTGCACCAGCGACCCGAGCACCGCCGGCCCGACCAGCCCCGCCACCGTCGCCGTCCCGTGCAGCGCCACCACCGCCGCCAGGCCCCCGCGGTGCCGCCGCAGCAGCATCCGCCCGTACGCCCGCACGGCCGCGGTGGAGCCGACCGGCAGCGTGGTGGCCGGCCCCTGCTCGTGGATCTTCGGGGGCTTCACGGCGTGCTCCTTCGGTTTCGACCGCGGCTGCGGCGACGACTACGGCCACGGCTGCGGCCACAGCTACGACTGCGGATCGGCTGGACGTCCGGACGGCGGCCGGCCGCCGGGCCGGGCCGGGGGCCGGACGGGTGCCCGCTCACTCCGCACCCCCCGGCAGCACCGAGCCCACCGGCACCTCGGCCGACCCCGCCGGACCGCCCGGCCCCACCGGCTCCGATGCGCCCACCGGCTCCGGCGCGCCGGTCTCCGGCGGCGCGCTCTCGTCCCGGGTGACGACGGCCCGGTAGCGCGGCTCGGCGGCCATCAGCTCGCGGTGGGTGCCGGTGGCGGCGACCCGGCCCCGCTGGAGCAGCAGGACGGTGTCGGCCTGGTCGAGCAGCAGCGGGCTGGTGGCGAAGACCACCGTGGTGCGCCCGGCCCGCAGTTCGCGCAGGCCCGCGGCGATCCGCGCCTCGGTGTGGGCGTCGACGGCGCTGGTCGGCTCGTCGAGCACCAGTACCGGCGGGTCGGCCACCAGCGCGCGGGCCAGCGCGAGGCGTTGGCGCTGGCCGCCGGAGAGCGAGCGGCCGCGCTCGGTGATCCGGGCCGCCATCGGGTCGTCCGCGCATTCGGGCGAGCCCTCGACCAGTGCCTCCAGCGCGTCCTGCGCGCGGGCGGCGGCCAGCGCCTCGGCGGGTCCGACCCGGCCGGAGCGGGGGACGTCGAACAGGTCGGCCAGGGTGCCGGAGAGCAACACCGGCTCCTTGTCGTGGACCAGCACCGCCGCCCGGGCGGCGGCCAGCGGCACCCCGTCCAGGGCGACCCCGCCGAGCCGGACGGAGGGCTTGGCCCGCTCGCCCTCGGCGAGCACCGGCCGCCCGCCGAGCCGGGCCGCCAACTCCCCCGCCGCGTCCGGGTCCCCGCAGACCACGGCGGTCAGCCGACCGGCCCGGACGGTCAGCCCGCTGACCGGGTCGTGCAGGTCCGACCGCGCGGCCCGGCGCACCAGCTCCGCCACCCCGGACGAGCCGACCGCCACCCCCGCACCGTCCGCGTCCACTGCCCCGCCGGAACCGTCCGCACCCGGCTCGTCAACGCCTTCAACACCGTCCGTGAAGAAGGGATTTGACGTTCCGTCACCATTGCTCTCGGCCGCCCCACCAGAGCCGTCCGCACCCGGCACGTCAACGCCGTCCGCGAAGACCCGACCTGACGATCCGCCACCCTCACCCCCGGCCGCCCCGCCCTCGCGGGTCAGCGAGAGCACCTTGACCGCCCGCCCGGCGGAGACCCGGGCGACGCTCCAGGCGTGCGCGGCCTCGCCGATCACCCGCAGCGGGGCGGCGAGGAAGGCGGTGGCCCCGTAGACGGCGATCAGCTCGCCGACGCCGATCGACCCGTCGAGGGCCAGCCGGGCGCCGTACCAGGTGACGCCGATGACGAACAGGCCGGGCAGCAGCACCTCCTGGGCCTGCATCACCGCCCAGGTCCGGGCGGTGCGGACGGCGGCGGCCCGGACCCGCTGGGAGGCGGCCCGGTAGCGGCGCAGGAACAGCTCCTCGCCGCCGATGCCGCGCAGCACCCGCAGCCCGGCCACCGTGTCGGCGGCCAACTCGGAGGCCCGGCCGCCGAGCGCCCGCTGCTCGGTGTAGCGCCGCTCGAACGGCCCGAGCAGCGGCCACACCGCGGCGGCCAGCACGGGCACCCCGAGCAGCACGGCCAGCCCGAGGCCGGGCTGGCGCCACAGCACCACGGCGCTGACGCCGAGCCAGGCCAGCACCGCGCCGCGCAGCCGGGCGGTGAGTTCGACGTACCAGCCGATCTTCTCGACGTCGCCGCTGGAGACGGCGACGATCTCGCCGGTGGCGATCCGCCGGCTCAGGCCGCCGCCCAGCGCGGAGGCCTGGCGGGCCACCAACTGGCGGACCTGGGAGGCGGCGTGGATCCAGTTCCACACCACCTGGCGGTGCACCAGCACCGTCATCGCGGTCTGCGTGGCGGACAGCAGTAGGGCGAGCAGCCCGGCCGTCAGCAGGGCGCGGGTGTCCCGGTCGACGACGGCTTGGACGCCTCGGCCGACCGCGACGGGCAGCGCGGCCATCGAGCCGAGCTCCAGGGTGCACCACAGCGTGGCGAGCAACTGGCCCCGGCGCTGGGCCCGGCCGAGCCAGCGCAGGAAGCCGAGCGGTGAGCTGAGGTCCGGGCTGCCGGGATCGGGCAGCGGAAGGGGGACGAGCGGCATGGTCGCTCCGTTACGGGGACGGGACGGGCAGGGGAGCGCCCGGACGGGACGCGGCGGGACAGCAGGCCAGAAGCGGGGAGCAGGAGGGAGGGAGGGCGTCCGGCCGGGGGAACACGGGCGGGCGGCGTCGGTCGGCCGGGCCCGGTGCGGGCTCCGGCGCGTCGGAGGTGCGCGGCGGAAGGCGTGGTCAGCTCGTCACATGCGGTGAGCCTGGCCGTCCCGCTGTGACGCACGCAACAGGTTTTCCGGCGGATCGGCCCGATCCGGCCGTCGGCCCCGTCCACTTTCATCCGTTCCGGGGAACTCTCCGGCGCGGGGAATAAGCCGGAGTTCACCGCCGTTGCCACCGCTCCGGAAGCAGAGAAGCAGAAGCCAACCGCAACCGAAGGGCACTCCTTCCGTGACCAGCACCCCCGCAGTACCCCCGACCACCTCGACCCCCTCGACCCCCTCGGCCGAGGCGGTCCCCGCGGTCCCCTCGATCGCACTGAACAACGGCGTGCGCATCCCGCAGCTCGGCTTCGGCGTCTGGCAGGTGCCGGACGAGGAGGCCGTCCCGGCGGTGCGCACCGCGCTGGAGGCCGGCTACCGCTCGATCGACACCGCCGCGATCTACGAGAACGAGACGGGCACCGGTCAGGCGATCGCCGAGTCCGGCGTGGCCCGCGACGAGCTGTTCGTGACCACCAAGCTGTGGAACTCCGGCACCGTCGACTGGTCCGGCGAGCAGGGCCAGGGCCGGGTGCTGCGCGCCTTCGACGAGTCGCTCGGCCGCCTCGGCCTCGACCGGCTGGACCTGTACCTGATCCACTGGCCGCGCCCGATGCACGGCAACACCTTCCTGAACATCTGGCGCGCCTTCGAGCAGCTGCACGCCGAGGGCCGGGTCCGCGCGATCGGCGTCTCGAACTTCCGGGTGGCGGACTTGGAGCTGCTGCTCAAGGAGGCCGAGGTGAAGCCGGTGCTCAACCAGATCGAGCTGCACCCCTACTTCCCGCAGGCCGAGCTGCGCGCCCTGCACGCCGAGCACGGCATCGCCACCGAGGCGTGGAGCCCGCTGGGCCAGGGCAAGGACCTGCTGGCCGAGCCCGCCCTGCTGGCCGTCGCCGCCAAGCACGGCCGCACCGCGGCCCAGGTGGTGCTGCGCTGGCACCTGCAGTCCGGCGTGATCGCCATCCCGAAGTCGGTCACCCCCGCCCGGATCCGGGAGAACCTGGACGTCACGGGCTTCGAGCTGGACGCCGAGGACCTGGCCGCGATCGACGGGATCGCCACCGGGCAGCGGATCGGCCCGGACCCGGCCGCCTTCGACTGGAACTGACGCCCCGTCCGCTGACGCAGAGTCAGCAAGGAGCGGGTCCGTGAACGTCGGAAGGGGCCGACACCCGAGGGTGTCGGCCCCTTCCGACACGTCCCGGGCGGTGCCGCGTTACCGGCCGGGGCGCGGTCGCCGCCCGAACGACCGGGCGACGCTTTGCAGAATCGTTACAGCCGGGCCGCCTTCGCGAGCAGGGCGAGCGCCTGCGCGTGCTCCTGCGGCTCCAGCGGGGAGAGCAGCGCCTCCTGGACCTCGCGGACCCCTGCGGTGGAGCGGTGCAGCAGCTCCTGGCCGGTCGGGGAGAGCGAGAGCAGGTTGCGCCGACCGTCCGAGGGGTCGCGGCGGCGCAGCACCAGGCCGCGCCGGACCAGCCGGCTGACCATCTCGGCCATCGTCGCCTTGTCCAGCGAGGCCAGCTCGCCGACCGTGCGCTGGTCGGCGCCCGGCTCGGTCTCCAGCGCGTCCAGCACCGCGTACTGAGGTGCCGTCAGCTCGGTGCCGACCTTCTCCGACCAGAGCTTGGTGTGCACCTGCTGGGCGACCCGGATCAGGTAGCCGATGGCCCGCTGGGCGTCCAGCGTGGGCCGGGCGTCCCCCATCACGGCGACCGCGGAGGGCTCCAGCCGGGCTATCCGGGCCATCACCCGGACGATCTCCAGCTGCTCCTCGGGGCTGAGCGGCTCGAACAGGGTCCGCTGGACCCGGACCACGCCGCCGGTCGCCTCGCGCACGGCCTGAGCGCCGTTCTGCGAGAGGGCCAGCAGCTTGCGCCGGCCGTCGGCCGGGTCCCGGCGGCGGAGCACCAGGCCCCGCCGGACCAGCCGGGCGACCATCTCGGCCATGGTCGCCTTGTCGAGCGAGGCCCGTTCGCCGACCGTGCGCTGGTCGGCTCCGGGCTCCAGGGCCAGTACCAGCAGCACCGCGAACTGCGGGGCCGTCAGCTCGGTACCGACGTATTCGGACCACAAGCGGGTGTGCACCTGCTGGGCCACGCGGATGAGGTGACCGGGCGACTGCTGCAGTCGGCCGGGCACGCGGGTTGTCGGGATCTCCCCCAGCACCATGAAATCCGTCCCGGTGTCACGCCCGGGTGTGTGTGGGACACCCGAGCGGGGCAGTAACGGCGAGTGAGCATCCCGCTGTGAGTGAGGACGCGCCGGCCGTGCAGCCGGTGGCTGCTGGCGCACACTATACAAACGGTCGGCCTGGACTGGCAGGTAGGGGCGCAGAGTAGTCGCAGGTTCGGTGAAGTTGGCATATTTCCCCCGTATGTCGGGTCCACGACCAATCCGGTTCACCCGCTCGGCCGCTTTCCGCCCTCACCCTCCGTCACCTGCGGCGCTGCCCCTGGTCGGAAACCCTACCCGTCGGTAAGGTTGCCGGGCTGCGCTGTGCGCACCTCCTTTATTTCTCATCCACGGGTCACCGGCCCGCGCCGGTCCCGTCGTCCGACTTCGAGAGAGACGAGTACGAAGATGACCGAGCAGAGCACGTCCGTGACCGCCGACGCTCCGGTGCGGGTGGCCGTCGTGACGGGTGCGGCCCGTGGGATCGGAGCGGCCACCGCGCTCCGACTGGCAGCGGACGGTTACGCCGTCGCCGTGGTCGACCTGGCGGAGGACGCCGCCAAGGACACCGTCGAGGCGATCGAGGCCGCGGGCGGCCGCGCGCTGGCCGTCGGCGCGGACGTCTCGGACGCGGAGCAGGTGCAGGCCGCGGTGGACCGGATCGCCGCCGAGCTGGGCACCCCGGTGGTGCTGGTGAACAACGCGGGCGTGCTCCGCGACAACCTGCTGTTCAAGATGTCCGAGTCGGACTGGGACACCGTGATGAACGTCCACCTCAAGGGCGCCTTCCTGATGACCCGCGCGGTGCAGAAGCACATGGTGGCGGCCGGTTTCGGCCGGATCGTCAACCTCTCCTCCTCCTCCGCCCAGGGCAACCGCGGCCAGGCCAACTACTCGGCCGCCAAGGCCGGCCTCCAGGGCTTCACCAAGACCCTGGCGATCGAGCTCGGCAAGTTCGGCATCACCGCCAACGCGGTCGCCCCCGGCTTCATCGCCACCGACATGACCGCGGCCACCGCGGCCCGGGTCGGCATGGAGTTCGAGGCGTTCAAGCAGGCCGCCGCCTCCGCCATCCCGGTCCAGCGGGTCGGCGTGCCGGACGACATCGCGCACACCATCTCCTTCCTGGCCTCCGAGGGCGCCGGCTTCGTCTCCGGCCAGGTCATCTACGTCGCGGGCGGCCCGCTCGACTAGTCGGACGGGCGGCGCGCGACACGCCCGCGGCGCGTTCGTGGTGCGCCGTCCGGGGCCCGGGTCCAGACTCGATGGCAGACCTCCCGCCGCCGGCCCGGCGGCGGGCGCGCCCCGCCGGAGGGGCCGGGCCGGTCCCTCCGGCGCTCCACCCACGGAGGATCTTGATGACCGATTCCACGGACAGCGAGTCCATGCCGACGCCCGACAACCTGCTGCACACCGGGGCCGAGCACCCGGTCGACCCCGAGGACCTGGTGATGGCCTCGGGGCGCACCCCCACCCCGGAGCTGCTCGCGAAGGCCAAGAAGCAGCTGGAGGAGCAGGGCGCGGCGGCCGTCGAGCGGCTGCTGCCCTGAGCCCGGCGCCGCCCGTTCGAATCGGCGGCCGATTTCCCGGAAGCGACCCGGAAGTGACCTGGGTCACGGGAAATCGGCCGCCTCATTCGTTCCCGCACTACCCTCCGGCCTATTGGAGAAACTGCCGGAATGCGGCGCTCCGGAGCGCCGGGGAGCGTGATTTCCCCCACCCTCCGCCCCTTTCCCCCGCCGCGGCCCCGGGGGTTGAACTGCCGCTATGGAGAAACCAGGGACGACACGTCACCGCCGGGTGACAGATCGGCCGAATAGCCCGGGTCTCTCCGGGCCGACCGGTAATGTCGAGGCCGTGCCAGCCAAGCCCGAATCCCCCGAGCAACCGATATCGACCGCACCGCGCACGGTTCCGGTCCGATCCGGACACGGTTCCCTCACCGGAACGACCGATTCCGCGCTCCCGTCGATCAGTCGGCGGCACGCCCTGCTCTTCGGCCTGGTCGGGGTGCTCTACCTGGTGGTGGTCCTGGCCATCCTGTACGACTCCCCGCTGGTCGACCTGGACTGGTCCCTCCAGCAGCTGCGGCCGTACCGGCAGTGGCCCGGGGCACTGCCGTACCTCGACATCTGGGTGATCGCCGGACAGCGCGGCCCGACCGCGATCGCGGCCTGCCTGTGGCTGGGCTGGCGCTGCTACCGCTCGCACTCCGCCCGGCCGCTGCTGGTGATGGGGATGGCGCTGCTGCTGCTGAACGTCACGGTCGGCGGAGTGAAGATCCTGACCGGCCGGCTGGGCCCGCACTACGCGCACTACGTGGGCTCGCCCGAGCTGTTCTCCGGCGGCAGCATCTTCCCCTCGGGCCACACCGCGAACGCCGTGGTCACCTGGGGCGTGCTGGCCTACCTGGCCACCCGCTGGCGGCGCACCGGCACCGTGCTGGCCGGGCTCACCGCGGCCTCGATCGGGCTGACCACCGTCTACCTGGGCACCCACTGGATCTCGGACGTGTTCGCGGGCTGGGCGGCGGGCGCACTGGTGCTGCTCTCGCTGCCGCTGGCCGAGCCGGCCGTCGCCGCGCTGGACCGGCGGGTGCTGGCCGCCTGGCACCGGGAGGGCCGCTTCGCCCGCCCGGCCGCCGCGCCCCGGCCCCGCCCGGCGGCGGCGGCCCGCCCGGCGTGGCCGCCGCACCCGCTGCCGTCCTCCGCTCAGCCCGCCCAGGCGCGCTCCACCACGCCGTCGCACACCGTCAGGTTGAGCCGGTCCGAGCGGTACTCCATGGTCAGCAGCGCCTCCGGCGCCAGCACCCGCACGGTGCGCCAGCCGCGCTCGGCGGCCAGCGCCCGGGCCGGTTCCACCGGCAGCCCCGGGTAGTCCTCCAGCCGGTCGTCCATCGTCCCGCCTCCCCGTTCCCGAAAGGGTGGTGCCCCGCGAGGGGTCCTACCCTGGAAGGGTACGAGGGAGGCGGTTGCGTATGCGGCGGGCCAGGACGCCGAAGGTGTGGCGGAGCGGGAGCGAGCCGGTCACCGCGCGCAGTGACCTGAAGCTGCGGTTCCTGCTGTCGGTGCTGTTCGTGCCGTTCTTCGCGCTGTGCACGGCCGGGTTCGCGGTGTGGGCCGCGCTGGCCTCCCCGCACGGCGCGCCCAGCAGCGGGACGCTGGTGGTGTTCGCGGTGGGCTGCGGGGTGCTGACCCTGGTGGCGGCGGCGGACCTGTGGGTCGTGGTGCGCCGCCGCCGCACCGAGCTGTGAACCCCTGGCGCCGTCAGGTCGGCGCCGGGGGCCCGGTCAGCGCGAGCCGACCGCCTGCTTGACCAGGGTCCGCCCGAAGTCCCACATCAGGCCGCTGCCGCGGTGGGCGTCGTCCATCACCTCGGTGAAGGCGTCGACGAAGCGGTCGACCTCCTTCTCGGTGACGATCAGCGGCGGGATCAGCTTGATCACCTCCAGGTGGTCGCCGGAGACCTGGGTGAGGATCCGGTGCCGCTGGAGCAGCGGGACGACCACCATCTGTGCGAACAGGCCCTTGCGGGCGGCCTGCAGCGCCGTCCAGCCGGTGCGTAGCTTGAGCGACTTGGGGCGGCCGAACTCGATGCCGATCATCAGTCCGCGCCCGCGCACCTCGGCGAGCAGCTCGTACCGCTCGGTCAGCGCCGCCAGCCTGGTCCGAAACAGCTCGCCGACCTTCGCGGCGTTCTCCACCACGCCCTCCTGCCGCATCACGTGCAGGGTGGCCAGGCCGGCCGCCATCGCCTGGGCGTTGGAGCCGAAGCTGGCGGAGTGGACCAGCACCCGGTCCATCGAGGAGTACACCTTCTCGAAGATCCACGACTTGCCGAGCGTCGCCCCGATCGGCACGTACCCGCCGGAGAGCGCCTTGGCGGCGCACACCAGGTCGGGGTGGACGCCCTCCTCGGCCTGGTAGGCGAAGAAGGTGCCGGTGCGGCCGACGCCGGTCTGCACCTCGTCGCAGATCAGCAGCGCCTTGTGCTCGTGCAGCAGCGCCTGGGCGGCGGCCAGCCAGCCGGGCGGCGGGGCGAGCACGCCCTTGCCCTGGATCGGCTCGACGATCAGCGCCGCGACGTCGCCCTTCCTGAGCTCCTTCGTCAGCGCGGCCAGGTCGCCGAGCGGGATCGGGGTGTCGGGCAGCAGCGGGTCGAAGCCCTTGCGGAAGCCGCCCTCGCCGTTGACGGACAGCGAGCCGGCGGTCAGGCCGTGGAAGGCGTGGTCGCAGTACAGGACGCGGCGCTTCCCGGTGGCGTACCGGGCGAACTTGAGCGCCGTCTCGACCGCCTCGGTGCCGCTGTTGCCGAAGAACACCCGGTCCAGGCCGGGCGCGTGGGCGATCAGCTGCTCGGCGAGCAGGCCGGGCAGCGGGGAGCAGTCGAAGCGGGTCAGGTCGGCCGTCTCCAGCTCCATCACCTGCTCGATCGCGGACCGGACGGCGGGGTGGTGCCGGCCGAGCGCGAAGATGCCGAACCCGGCGAGCATGTCGAGGTACTCGTTGCCCTCGGCGTCGTAGAAGTACGGGCCTTTGGCGCGTTCGTAGTACCGGTCGAAGCCGATGGTGTGCAGCATCCGGGGCAGCTGCGGGTTGAGGTAGCGGGCGTGCAGCTCGTAGCGCTCGCCGCCCCGGGCGTCGAGCAGGGCGGCGAGGTCGAGCGGTTCGGCCTGGGTCACGCTGGTTCGCTCCAATCGGTCACTTGCGCGGCACCCTGGGCCGGTACTCCTGGGCGCCGCTCCGCGTGCCGGGCAGCAGGCGGCGGGCGTAGGCGGCGGTCTGGGCGGCGACGCCGGTGCCGGTGAGCCCGATCTCCTCGAGGATCTCACCGCGCGAGGCGTGCGCCAGGAACTCCTGCGGGACGCCCAGGTCGCGCAGCGGGGTGTCGACCTCGGCGTCCCGCATGGCCTGGGCGACGGCCGCGCCGACGCCGCCGGCCCGGCCGTTGTCCTCGACGGTGACCACCATCCGGTGCGCGGCGGCCAGCGCGACGAGGGCGGGGTCGACCGGCTTGACCCAGCGCGGGTCGACCACGGTGGCGGTGATCCCGTCGGCGGCCAGCAGCGCGGCGGCGTCCAGGCAGGCGGCGGCCATCGGGCCGACGGCGACCAGCAGCACGTCGGGGCTGGGCCCGGTGCGGGCCAGCACGTCGACGCCGCCGATCCGTTCGACCGCCGGGATCGCGGGCCCGAGGTCGCCCTTGGGGAAGCGCACCACGGTGGGGGCGTCCTCGACGGCGACGGCCTCGCGGAGCTGTTCGCGCAGCCGGTCGGCGTCGCGCGGGGCGGCCAGCCGCAGCCCGGGGACGACCTGGAGGATCGACATGTCCCACATGCCGTTGTGCGAGGCCCCGTCGTTGCCGGTGACCCCGGCCCGGTCGAGCACGAAGGTGACGCCCAGCCGGTGCAGCGCGACGTCCATCAGGACCTGGTCGAAGGCCCGGTTCAGGAAGGTCGCGTAGACCGCGACGACCGGGTGCAGCCCGCCGGTGGCCAGGCCCGCGGCGGAGGCCACCGCGTGCTGCTCGGCGATCCCGACGTCGTAGGTGCGCCCGGGGTGGGCCGCGGCGAACGGGCCGAGCCCGACCGGGTGCAGCATCGCGGCGGTGATCGCCACGATGTCGGGCCGCTCGGCGCCGAGCGCGAGCATCTCCTGCCCGAACACGGACGTCCAGGAGGCGCCGGCGGACGGGGAGACCGGCAGGCAGGTGTACGGGTCGATCGGGCCCACCGCGTGGAAGCGGTCGGCCTCGTCCTGCTCGGCGGGCCGGTAGCCGCGGCCCTTGACGGTCAGGCAGTGCACGATGACCGGCCCGCCGAAGTGCCGGGCCTGGCGCAGCGCCTGCTCGACGGCGGCGATGTCGTGGCCGTCGATCGGGCCGAGGTACTTGAGGCCGAGGTCCTCGAACATGCCCTGCGGCGCGAAGGCGTCCTTGAAGCCCTTCTTGGCGCCGTGCAGCGCGTCGAACAGCGGCGGTCCGACCACCGGGGTGCGCTGGAGGGCATCCTTGCCCCAGGCGAGGAAGCGCTCGTAGCCGCGGGTGGTGCGCAGGGTGGCGAGGTGGTGGGCCAGGCCGCCGATGGTCGGCGCGTAGGAGCGCTCGTTGTCGTTGACGACGATGACCAGCGGGCGGTCCTGGGCCTCGGCGATGTTGTTGAGCGCCTCCCAGGCCATGCCGCCGGTGAGCGCGCCGTCGCCGATCACCGCGACGGTGCAGCGGTCGACGCCGAGCAGCTGGTTGGCCTTGGCGATGCCGTCGGCGTAGCCGAGCGCGGTGGAGGCGTGCGAGTTCTCGATCAGGTCGTGCTCGGACTCGGCCCGCGAGGGGTAGCCGGACAGGCCGTCCTTGGCGCGCAGCCGGCCGAAGTCCTGCCGGCCGGTGAGCAGCTTGTGGACGTACGCCTGGTGGCCGGTGTCCCACAGCACGCGGTCGTGCGGGGAGTCGAAGACCCGGTGCAGGGCGATGCTGAGCTCGACCACGCCGAGGTTGGGGCCGAGGTGGCCGCCGGTGCGGGTGACGGCGTCGATCAGGAAGTCGCGGATCTCGTCGGCGAGCAGCGGCAGCTGCTCGGGGTGCAGGCGTCGGAGGTCGGCGGGCCCGGTGATCCGGCTCAGCAGTGGCATGGCGTACCCCTCACGGCTGGTTCGGTGTGCGTGGACTGTCGGTGTCCAGCCTGCGGCCCGGCGGTCGCGGTCGCCTGTCGGCGTGGGCCGCCCGCGCGGGCGCGGGCGGCCGGCTGACGGCCGGTCAGACCGCCTTGGGCGAGGCGAGCGTCTCGCGGGCGGCGCGGATCGACTCCTTGAGCGAGCCCATGGTGGCGAGCACCGCGGTCGGCTCGTAGCCGCAGTGGGCCATGCAGTTGTCGCAGCGCGGGTCGCGGCCGCGGCCGTACTTGTCCCAGTCGGTCTTCTCGATCAGTTCGCGGTAGGTGGGGACGTAGCCGTCCGACATCAGGTAGCAGGGGCGCTGCCAGCCGAACAGCGAGTAGTTGGGGATGCCCCAGGCGGTGCACTCGAAGTCGACCTTGCCCTCCAGGAAGTCCAGGAAGAGCGGGCTGTGGTTGAGCCGCCAGCGCCGCCGGTTGCCGCCGGCGAACGCCTTGCGGAACAGCTCGCGGGTCTGCTCGACGCCGAGGAAGTGCTCCTGGTCGGGGGCCTTCTCGTAGGCGTAGGCCGGGGAGATCATCATCTCGTCGACCTTGAGGTCGTCGTTGAGGAAGTCCAGCACCTCGACCACGGTCTGCGCGGTGTCGGTGTTGAAGAAGGTCGAGTTGGTGGTGACCCGGAAGCCCCGCCGCTTGGCCTCCTTGATCGCCTCGACCGCCTCCGCGAACGTCCCCTCCTTGGCCACCGAGGCGTCGTGCCGCTCCTCCAGGCCGTCGATGTGGACGGCGAAGGTGAAGTACGGCGAAGGGGTGAACTTCTCGAGCTTCTTGCGCAGCAGCAGGGCGTTGGTGCACAGGAAGACGTACTTGCGGCGGGCCACCAGCTGGCGGACGATCTCGTCGATCTGGGGGTGCATCAGCGGCTCGCCGCCGGCGATGGAGACCATCGGGGCCCCGCACTCCAGGACCGCGCCGACCGCCTGGGCGACCGGCATCCGCTGCTTGAGGACGCCCGCGGGGTGCTGGATCTTCCCGCAGCCCTCGCACTTGAGGTTGCAGGCGAACAGCGGCTCCAGCTCGACGATGAGCGGGAACTTCTTCCGGCCCCTGATCTTCTGCTGCATGAGGTAGGTGGACACGCGGACGGTCTGGCGCAGCGGCATGGCCATGGCTTAGCTCGCCTCCTGGGGGAGCGTCGAGGGCTGTGGGTTCGTCGGCTGGGCGGGCGCGGCAACGGCCTGCCGGTGCCACGCGGTGAGGGCGGGGACGGCGGCGCGCAGGGTCCGCCAGGCCCGCACCCCGGCGGGCAGGGTGCCGGGGCGGATCAGTTCCCGCTCGGGGGTGTCGACCACCACCCGCAGCACGGCCGCGGGCAGGTCGGGGGCGTGCGCGGCCCGGGCGGCCAGTACGGCGGCGGCCTCCATGTCGACGGCGAGCGCGCCCTCGCGGTGCAGCCGGGCCCGTTCGGCGCCGCGCACCACGTGGTCGGCGGTGCGGTGGGTGCCGAGGTGGACCCGCAGGCCGGCCTCCTCCAGGGCGGTGGCCAGCGCGGGCGCGGAGGCCAGCGGGTGGTCGCCGCCCTCGGCGTCGGTGACCCGGTCGGCGACGATCACCTCGCCGGGGCGCACCCCGGGCCCGAGCGCGGCGCCGAACCCGGCGACCAGCAGCGCGCCGTAGCCGCCGGCGTCGAGCAGGGCGGCGGCCCGTCGCCCGGCGGTCCGGCGGCCCATGCCGGTGCGGGCCAGCACCGGGGGGCCGCCGACCGCGCCGGACCAGTCACCGCCGCGCAGCGCCCAGGCTTCGGGCCCGAGCGCGCACAGCACCAGCAGCGGGGCGCTCACGCGTCCGCCCCGGTCTCGTCGGGCGGGCGCTCCGCGCCCGCGGTCCCTTCGATGATGGGCTCACTCCGTTCGCTCATCGTTCACCCGCTCGGCCGAGCGGGGCGTCGTGCACGTAGCGGCCGAGCGCGGTGACCGGGAAGACCAGCCGGTACAGGTGGTAGTTGATGGAGAAGTCCCAGGGGAAGCCGGTGCCGGTGAACTGTGGTTCGTCCCACGTCCCGTCGCCGCGCTGGGTGGCGGTGAGCCAGGCGACGCCGCGGGCGACCGGCTCGGAGTCGCGCTCGCCGGCCGCGAGCAGCGCCATCAGCGCCCAGGCGGTCTGCGAGGCGGTGGACTCGCCGCGGCCGGCCCAGGTGGCCGGGTCCTCGTAGGAGCGCATGTCCTCGCCCCAGCCCCCGTCCGGGTTCTGCCGGTCGGTCAGCCAGGCGACGGCGCGCCGGACGGCGGGGTGGCCGGGGGTGATCCCGGCGGCGATCAGCGCGGGCACCACCGAGCCGGTGCCGTAGATGTAGTTGGTGCCCCAGCGGCCGAACCAGGAGCCGTCCGCCTCCTGGTGGCGCAGCAGCCAGGCGACGCCGCGCCGGGTGCGCGGGTCCCGGGCGCGGCCGGTCTCGGCGAGCATCTCCACCACGTGCGCGGTGACGTCCGCCGAGGGCGGGTCGATGACCTCGCCGAAGTCGCAGAACGGGAGCTTGTTGGGGAGCTTGCTGGTGTTGTCGGCGTCGAAGGCCCCCCAGGCGCCGTCCTTGGACTGCATGCCGAGGTTCCAGCGGACGGCCCGCTCGACGGCGCCGTCCAGCCGGGCGGCGTCGGGGTGGTCGATCCGGCGCAGCGCGAGGACCACCTCGGCGGTGTCGTCCACGTCCGGGTAGGTGTCGTTCTCGAACTCGAAGGCCCAGCCGCCGGGGGCCAGCCGGGGGCGCTTGACGGCCCAGTCGCCGCGGGTGGTGATCTCCTCGTCGAGCATCCAGCCGCCGGCCCGGACCAGCGCGGGGTGGTCGCCGGGCAGTCCGGCGTCGCGCAGCGCGATGGCGGCCAGGCAGGTGTCCCAGACCGGGGACTGGCAGGCCTCCAGCCAGCGCTTGCCGTCCTCGGTGTGGACGGTGAAGGAGTCGAAGGCGGCGAGTCCGGCCTTCATCACCGGGTGGTCGAGCCGGTAGCCGAGCAGTCGCAGGGCGATCAGCGAGTAGACGGCGGGCGGCTGGATGCCGCCCCAGCAGCCGTCGGCCTCCTGCCGCTCGATGATCCAGGCGGCGGCCTGCCGCAGCGCCAGGCGGCGCACCGGCTTGATGGCGTGCCGGTGGTAGCGGTGCATCAGCTGGTCGAGCCGCTGGAACAGGCCGTCCCAGGTGTGCGGCGGGGCCAGCGGGCGCTCGGGGTACGGGTTCGCCGGGTCGGTGTGCAGCTCGGTGAGGTCGAACGGGGCGGGGCGGACCGGGCGGTGCGCGGAGACCACGGTGAGCGGGACGATGGTCTGCCGGGCCCACTGGCCGAAGGAGTAGATGTTCAGCGGCGCCCAGCTGGGCAGGAACAGCACCTCGGGCGGCAGCTCGGGGAGCTTCTCCCAGGGCCACCAGCCGAACAGGGCGAGCCAGATCCGGGTGAACACCCGGCTGGCGGCGATGCCGCCGCGCTCGCGGACGAAGGCGGCGGCGGCCCGCATGTGCGGGGCGTCCGGCGCGTCCCCGGCGAGCCGGAGGGCGACGTACGCCTCGACGGTGGTGGAGAGTTCGGGCGGGCCGCCGTGGAAGGTGGCCCAGGTGCCGTCCTCCCGCTGGCGGGAGCGGATCCAGGCCGCGGTGGCCCGGGTCTGCTCCTCGGTGCGGATGCCCAGGAACTCCCTGAGCAGCAGGTCTTCGGCGTCCATGGTGACGTTGGTCTCCAGGTCGCCCTTCCACCAGCCGTCGGCGTGCTGGAGTGACAGCAGGTGTGCGGTGGCACGGCTGAGCGCCGCCGCGGGTGAGGAATCGTCAGATCGTGTTAAGGCAACTGAGGTTTGGGGTCCGAGCCTTCCACCCGCGGTTGCTGTCACTCTTACGTCACCTCTCTCTGACCACCACGAATTCGGCGAGTGCGACGAAGTGCTCGCGCACCTCGTCGGCCATCGACACCTCGCCGAGGGCGGCGAGGGCGGTGTCGTACTGGCGGCGGGCCTCTTCCTGGGTCCAGGCCCGTCCGCCGGCCTGCTCGATCAGCGCGGCGCGGGCGGCGAGCGTCTGCTCGCTCTCCTCGCCGCGGCCGGTCGGGTCGGCCAGCTGTGCGGCCAGCTCGCGGGAGGCGGTGCCCCCCTCGGCCAGCGCGGCGCACACCGGCAGCGACTTCTTGCGCGACTGGAGGTCGCTCCAGTGCGGCTTGCCGGTCACTTCGGTGGCGCCCCAGATGCCCAGCAGGTCGTCCACCGCCTGGAACGCCAGGCCCAGGTGGTGGCCGTACCGCTGGAGCGCGCCGGAGACCCGGTCGTCGGCCCCGGCCAGCACGGCGCCGATCGCGGCCGAGGCCGCCAGCAGGGCGCCGGTCTTGCCGCCCTCCATGGCCAGGCACTCCTCGACCGTCACGACGTCGCGCTGCTCGAACGAGACGTCCAGCGCCTGGCCGTCGATCAGCCCCCGGGTGGCGGTGGTGATCAGCCGGACCGCGCGGGCGGCGTCGGCCGGGTCGGCCCCGCCGGTCACCGCGGCGTCCAGCAGGACCTCGGTGCCGAGGGTGGCCAGCGCGTCGCCGGCCAGCACGGCCTGGGCCGGGCCGAACACCGTCCAGGCGGTGGCCCGGTGCCTGCGCGTCTCGTCACCGTCCATCAGATCATCATGGAGCAGCGAGAAGTTGTGCACCAGCTCCACCGACACGCCGCCCGGTACGCCCACCCGCGCGTCGGCGCCCACCGCCTCGGCCGACAGCAGGGCCAGCGCCGGGCGCACGGCCTTGCCGCCGTCGCCCGCGGCCGGCCGGCCGTCCCGGTCGATCCAGCCGAAGTGGTAGGCGGCGACGGTGTCCATCGGTGCCGCCAAACGGGCGATGGCCGCGCGCATCGGCGGCGTGCAGAGCGTGCGTCCGCGCGCCAGCAGGTCCAGGACGGTCGGGGTGTCCTCGACCGTCGAGCCGGTGCGTGCCTCCACGTGCGTTCCCTCTCGGTGCGTCCGCCCGGCCGCGGCGGGCGGCCGTCCGGTTGTGGTGTCGGTGGTCGGGGAGTGGGGGCTCGGCGTCATCGGGGCCACCGCCCGTCCCCCCGGTCTACCGGGAGCCGGCCGTGGCCGGACAGGGCGGCGTCGGCGGCGGCGTGGCCGCTGCGCACCGCGCCCTCCATGGTGGCTGGCCAGCCGGTGGCCGTCCAGGACCCGGCGAGCAGGACGCCGGGCAGGTCGGTGCGCGCGCCGGGGCGCAGCCGGGCGGTGCCGGGCGCCGGGTCGAAGGTGGCGGTGCGCTCCCGGGTGACGAAGAAGTCCAGCACCCCGGCGCCGCGGGCCGCGGGCAGCAGCCGCTCCAGCTCCGGCAGGTAGCGGGCGCGCAGCTCGGCGACCGGCAGGTCGATCTCGTCCTCGGCGGCGGACTGCGAGAGCGCCAGGTACTGGGCGCCGGGGACGGCCAGGCCGGAGTGCCGGGTGCGGTCGAAGACGAACTGCACCGGGGAGCCGAGCGCCGCGAAGAACGGGCGGCGGATCAGCGGCCGGTCGTAGACCACGTGCACGTTGAGGATCGGGGCGGTGCCGAAGTCGGCCAGCCGCCGCTGGTCGGGGATCGCGCCGGGCAGCAGCAGGGCGGCCGCGGTGTCCTGGGCGCCGGCCAGTACCACGGTGTCCGCGGTGAGCAGTTCGCCGCCCTCCAGCCGGACGGCGTGCGGTTCGGCGGCCTTCAGCTCGGCGGCCCGGGTGCGCAGCAGCACCCGGACGCCGGCCCGCTCCAGCTCGGCCAGCGCCCGGTCGTGGTGGATCTCGCCGAGCGGGACGGCGGCGGTGCCGATGTCGGCGGCGCCGGGGTCGGAGAGCAGGCCGGTCTGGAACACCGTCGCGGCCAGCGCCATCGAGGTGCGGTCGGCGGTGGCGTTCAGGGTGGCCACGCCGACCAGGTCCCAGACGGCGGCCACGGTGGCCGGGGTCTGGCCGTGCCGGCGCAGCCAGTCGCCGAAGGAGACGTCGTCCAGCGCCGGGTCGGTGAGGTCGAGCTTCTGCAGGGCGAGCGCGCCGCGCACCACCCGCAGCCGGTCGGCCGGGCTCAGGTGGCGGTAGGTGGCCAGGCTGCCGGCCAGGTGCAGCGGGACGGGCAGGTCGGCGCGGCGCAGCCGGCCCAGGGTGCGGGTGCCGTCGGGGGCGAGGGCGAGCACCGGGACGTCCAGCCGGGGCTGGATCTCGACCAGCCGGCCGGCGCCGAGCCGGTCGACCAGGCCGCGGTAGGCGGTGCAGCAGCGCAGGTAGACGTGCTGGCCGTTGTCCACGGTCAGTTCGCCGCGCTTGAAGGAGAAGGCCAGGCCGCCGAGCCGGGGCCGGGCCTCCAGCAGGGTGGTGCGCACGCCCGCGTCGGCCAGGCGGAGGGCGGCGGTGATCCCGGCCAGGCCGCCGCCGACCACCACGGCGGTGCGCTCGCGCGGCGCTGTCGGCGTGCTCATCGGCCCTCCCGGACGGCAGTGGACGGTGGGCACAACAACGTGCGCATGCGTCGTGATTCCCTGTTGACACAGCGTGACAGAACTGGCGCGAGAATCAAGAACGCCCTCCGGCGAGCCCGGACAGTGCCACGTACGCCTTCTCCCAGCCGGGCAGCGAGACCCGGCCGCGGAGCACCGAGTGCGGGTCGGCGGCGATCCGGCCGAGCAGGCGGTGGTAGATGCCGGCCATCGCGGCGGTGGCGGCGCGGCTGCGGCGGTCGAGCATCGGCAGCAGCCGCAGGCCCTCCTCGAAGGCGCGCTGGGCGCGTTCGGCCTCGAAGGCGACCAGGCCGGTGAAGTCGGCGTCGGCCGGGAGGGCGGCCGGGGCGAAGCCCGCCCGGCAGCCGAACCGGTCCAGGTCCTCGGTGGGCAGGTAGGTGCGGCCGTTCAGGGCGTCCTCGCGCAGGTCGCGCAGGATGTTGGTGAGCTGCAGGGCCAGGCCCAGGGTGTCGGCGTACTCGGCGCCGCGCTCCCACTCGTCGCAGCCGTAGACGCCCAGCGAGAGGCGGCCGATCGAGCCGGCCACGCAGCGGCAGTAGACCTTGAGCTCGTCGTAGGTGCGGTACTCGACGCCCTTGAGGTCCATCTCGACGCCGTCGATCAGCTCGTCGAAGCCGTCGAGCGGGATCGGGAAGCGGCGGGCCGCGTCGGCCAGCGCGACCTTGATCGGGTCGGTGTCCTCCTCGGCGACGACGCCCGCCCGGACCTCGTCCAGCAGGGCGCGGGTGCGGGCCAGTGCCTCGGCCTTCTGCCCGTCGGGCAGTTCGCCGTCGCCGATGTCGTCGACCCGGCGGGCCAGCGCGTACAGCGCCGACATCGCCAGCCGCTTGGCCTCGGGCAGCAGCCGGATGCCGTAGCTGAAGTTGCGGGCCTGCAGGGCGGTGACCGCCTCGCAGTACCGGTACGCCGCCATGACCGGCGCGGACGCCAGTGGTGATGCCCCCACGCGGGCGCTCACCTTCCCTTCACGAAGAGTGCCGCCGCCCGGCCGGCCAGGCGGCGCTTGTCGGGCTTCGCCCGGTGCGCGAGCACGTCGAACCCGACCGCCTCGATGGCGTCCAGGGCCGCGTACCCGCCGGCGGTGAATCCCGCCAGCAGCAGTCGGAGCCTCCCGTGAACCGTACCCACCAGGGGCGCGCCGCGGTCGAGCAGGGTCCGGGCCCGGCTCGCCTCCCAGGCGACCAGCTGGCGCACGCCGCGGGAGGCGGTGTCGGCGGCGAGGTCGCGCTCGGTGACGCCGAAGGCCGCCAGGTCCTCCAGCGGGAGGTAGATCCGGCCGCGGTCGAGGTCCTCGGCGACGTCCTGGAGGTGCTCGACGATCTGCAGCGCGGTGCAGATCGCGTCGGACAGCTCGGTCCGCTCCGGGGTGGCCCGGCCGGCCAGCGCCAGCACCAGGCGGCCGACCGGGTCGGCGGAGAGCGTGCAGTAGTGGCGCAGGTCCGCGTAGCCGGGGTAGCGGGTGGTGGTCTGGTCCACCCGGTTGGCCTCGATCAGCCGGCGGAACGGCTCGGGGGTGACGGCGTGCCGCTCGATCAGCGGGACCAGCCGGCGCATCAGCGGGTGCCGGGGCTCGGCCGGGTCGGCGCCCAGGACGGTGCCGTGCGGGGACCGGTCGCCGCCGAGGGCGGTGGCGAAGGCGCGGTCGAGGTCGCGCTCCAGGCCGTCGAGCAGGGCGAGCCGGAAGCCCTCGTCCGCGGGCGTGCCCGGCACGTCCAGCAGCCGGGCGACGGCGGCCGGGTCGGCGAGGTCGCCGTCCCCCGCGTCGTCGACCAGGCGGGCGAAGCCGTAGACCGCCATCAGGTCGCCGCGCCAGGCGGCGGGCAGGAAGCCGGGGGCGACCGGGAAGTTCTCCAGGTCGGCCTTGTCCAGCGTCACCGCCATTGTCCGGTTATCTGACTTAGTTGCATCCGACACTGCCGTCACTCCCCCGTTCTACACCGGGCCGCACCGCCACCGCGCCACGGACACGCTTCCGCCACCGCGCCTTCACCCGCCGCACGGCGCAGGGCCGGTGCCCGGGGATCCGCTCCCCGCGCACCGGCCCTGCGCCGTGCGACCCGCCCCCGCTCAGGGGCGCTCGCCCTTCTCGTACCGGCGGACCACCTCGTCGGTGTGCCCGTCCATGATCAGCTCGCCGTGCTCGATCCAGATGGTGCGCTCGCAGACCTCGCGGATCGCGTTGTTGTCGTGGCTGACCAGGAAGACCGTGCCGGCCTCCTTGCGCAGCTCGTTGATCCGGGCCTTGGAGCGCTGCTGGAAGCCCTGGTCGCCGGTGGCGAGGGCCTCGTCGATCAGCAGCACGTCGTGGGTCTTCGCCGCCGCGATGGAGAACCGCAGGCGGGCGCCCATGCCGGAGGAGTACGTGCGCATCGGCAGCGAGATGAAGTCGCCCTTCTCGTTGATGCCCGAGAAGTCGACGATGTTCTGGTAGCGCTTGCGCACCTGGGCCGGGGACATGCCCATCGCCAGGCAGCCCAGCACCACGTTGCGCTCGCCGGTCAGGTCGTTCATCAGCGCCGCGTTGACGCCCAGCAGCGAGGGCTGGCCGTTGGTGTAGATGGCCCCCCGCTCGGTCGGCAGCAGGCCGGCGATGGCCGCCAGCATGGTCGACTTGCCGGAGCCGTTCGAGCCGATCAGGCCGATCGCCTCGCCCTTGTACGCGGTGAAGCTGATGCCGCGCACCGCGTGCACCTCGCGGATCGAGGGCGACTTCTTGCGGGTGATGATCCGGCTCAGCGCCGAGGTGGCGCTGCCCTTGCCGGAACCGGCGCCGTGCACCTTGTAGACGATGTGCACGTCGTCCACCACCACGGTGGGGACCCGGGCCTTGTCGGTGTCCACCGCGGTGGCCTCCTTGACGGTGTCGAGAGCTGCGTCAGCCACGGCCGTACTCCTCCTCTGCCTTCCAGAAGAACAGGAAACCGACGGCGAAGGCGACGACCGCCCAGGTGGTGGCCATGATCCAGATGTGGTCGGGCAGGATCAGCGCCTTCGGCAGCGCGTTGCCGTGGGCGTCCCAGCCGCCCGGGTAGAGCTTCTTGTCGAAGCTCTCGGGCATGAAGGCGTAGCGGATCAGGTCCATGTAGACCACGGCCGGGTTCCACGAGTAGAGCGTCTGCCAGAACGGCGGCCACTTCTCGATGAAGCTCGACACGCTGTACATCACGCCGGAGACGTACATCCAGGTGCGCAGCAGGAACGGCATCAGCTGCGAGATGTCGGAGGTCTTGGAGCCGATCCGGGCCATCACCAGGGCCAGACCGGTGTTGAACATCGACTGGAGCACCAGCGCCGGGATGATCAGCAGCCAGGTCGTGCCCGGGGTGATGCCGTTCAGCAGCACGATGACGACCAGCACCACCATCGAGATCAGCAACTGCTGGAGCTGGATGATGGTGAAGGCGATCGGCAGGCTGGCGCGCGGGAAGTGCAGCGCCCGGATCAGGCCCAGGTTGTCGGAGATCGACCGGGTGCCGGCCTGGATCGCGCTCTGCGAGAACTGGAAGATGAAGACGCCGATGCAGAGCCAGGCGATGTAGTTCGGGACGGTGTCCCGGTTGCTCATGATCAGGCCGAAGACCAGGTAGAACACCGCGCAGTTCAGCAGCGGGGTGAGCACCTGCCAGACCTGGCCGAGCTTCGCCGTGGTGTACTGCGCGACCAGCCGGGCGGTGGCGAACGCGCTGATGAAGGCGCGGCGGGCCCAGAGCTGGCGGACGTACTGGGACAGGCTCGGCCGCTTGCCGCTGACGGACAACCCGTACTTGTCCGCGAGCTGCTTCGGGGTCAGACCCGTGTCGGAACCCCTTGGTGCGGAGAGGTTGACCGGGTCACTCAGTGTCGACACATTCGTCCTTCAGGGGTCGAAATCCCCCGCCGAGGGGGGCGGGGCGGGGGACCGGGGTGTACCACGGGAGCTCTGGTGCGCTCGCGGCCGGACCGGGGGAAGGCGGACCGACCGGTTGCGATCAGATGATTGGCGGTCTGCCGAGCCTGGTCAAGCGCCAGACGGTGGACCACTTCATCGGCCGGCGCGGGCCGCAGGGCTCGCTCCAACCGGCCCGGAACCCGCCGAGCCACGCCTTCAGCGCCGCCCCGGAGGGACGCCTGAGCACGGTCAGCAGGAACCAGGTTCCCAAGTAGAGAGGCACCAGCGGGGCCGGAAGGTTCCGCCGGGCCAGCCAGACCCGGTTGCGGGCCACGTTGTGGAAGTACGCGGCGTGCCGGGCCGGGGAGGTCGCCGGGTGGTGCAGGACCACGTCCGGGCGGTAGTCGATCGACCAGCCGGCGTCCAGCGCCCGCCAGGCCAGGTCGGTCTCCTCGTGGGCGTAGAAGAACTCCGCGGGCAGCTGGCCGGCCTGCGGGAAGACCGCGCTGCGCACCGCGCTGGCGCCGCCCAGGAAGGTGGTCACCCGGGAGCCGTGCATCGGGTCGCTGGCCCGCAGCCGGGGCACGTGGCGGCGCTGGGTGGTGCCGGTCTCCGGGTCGGCGATCCGGAACGAGACGATGCCCAGCGCCGGGTCGGCGGTGAACGCCTCGCGCAGCAGCTTCGCCGAGTCGGTGTTCGGCAGCAGGCCGTCGTCGTCCAGGAAGAGCACCGCGTCGACGTCCCGGCCGTCCGGGCCGAACAGCTCGATGCCGACGTTGCGGCCGCCCGGGATGCCGAGGTTCTCGGGCAGCTCGACGCTGCGCACGCCCTCGGGCAGGACCGGCAGCGGGGCGCCGTTGCCGACCACCGCGAGCTCCACCGGCGGGCCCTGCTGGGCGCGCACCGACTCGATCAGGGCGTTCAGCTCGGCGGGCCGGTTGCCCATCGTGATGATGACCGCGCCGAGGCGGAAGTCGTCGCTCACCGCAGCCTGCTGGAGAGCACGATGGACAGCAGGTGCAGGACGGTCTGGAGCACCGCGATGGCGGCCAGCACCACGACGGCGAGCCGGGTGAAGAACAGGTCGCCGCGGACCGCGTCGGCGATGCCGGCGGCCAGGATGAACAGCGACGCCTCGACCGCGCCGACCAGGCGGTGGAACTTGAGCAGCGAGGCGGCCCGGCGGGCCCTGGCGACCGCGGTCGAGCGCGGCACCGAGGCGCTGTCCTCGACGGCGGTCAGGCCGGAGCGGGCCCGGGCCACGTCCACCAGGTCGGTCTCGGACTTGATCAGGATCGCGCCGAGCGCGGCCAGCGTGCCCAGGAAGGCCCACTGCCAGGCGGCGTGCGCGCCCTCGCGGTGGAACAGGTCGGCGGCCCGCAGGCCCAGGCCGGTGAGCAGCGCGGCCTCGGACATGTAGTGGCCGACCCGGTCCAGGTAGACGCCGGTCAGCGAGGTCTGCCGGCGCCAGCGGGCCACCTCGCCGTCCACGCAGTCCAGCAGCAGGTAGACCTGGATCAGCAGGGCGCCGAGGACCGCGCCGGTCAGGCCCGGGACCAGCAGGGCGACGCCGGCCAGGATGCCGGTGAGCATCATCAGGTAGGTCAGGCCGTTGGGCGTGATCACCGTGAAGGTCGACAGGACCCGGGTGATCCGCAGCGAGATCCGCCGCATGTAGAGGCGGCCCGCCCAGTGCTCCGCGCTGCGGCGCTGCAGCATGCCCTCGGGGTGGATCACCGCCCGCAGTTCCTCGATCGACGGGCGCCGGGTGAGGTCGACCGGCGGGCGTTCAGCTGTTGACGGCTTGGACATAGTCGGCGTACGCGTCCCTGATGTCTGTGACGGAGAGGTCGAGGTGTTCGAGGATGGTGAAGCGCCCCGGTCTGGTGTTCGGAGCGTAGTGCACCGCTTCGGTGAACTCCGCCTCGGTGAAGCCGAGCTGATCGGCGGTCACCGGCAGGCCGTGGAAGCGCAGGCGCTCCACGATCAGTCCGGACAGGTCCCGCTCGCCCCGCAGGTGGCAGGCGAAGGCCGCGCCGAGGCCGACCTGTTCGCCGTGCTGGCCGGGTCGCTTGGGGTGCAGCTCGACCAGGGCGTGCGAGATCTCGTGGCAGGCGCCCGAGCTGGGCCGGGTGCTGCCCGCGATGTTCATCGCGATGCCGGACAGTACCAGGGCTTCCGCCAGCGTCGTCAGCAGGTCCGGGTCCTCCAGGGTGCCCGGGTGCCGGAGCAGGTTCTCGCCGGCCGAACGGGCCATCGCCACGGCCAGTCCGTCGACCGGTTCGCCGGTGACCGCGTGCGAGAGCTCCCAGTCCGCGCAGGCGGAGATGTTGGAGACCGCGTCGCCGATCCCGCCCGCCACGAACCGCTTCGGGGCCTTGGCGATCACGTCCAGGTCGACGATGATGCCGATCGGGCTGGGCACCCCGTAGGAGCCGCGCCCGGCGTCGTTGTCCAGGGTGGAGACCGGGGAGCACAGGCCGTCGTGGGCCAGGTTGGTGGCGACCGCGACCACCGGCAGGCCGACCCGCGCCGCGGCGTACTTCGCCACGTCGATGATCTTGCCGCCGCCGAGGCCGACCAGCGCGTCGTAGTGGCCGCGGCGGATCTCGTCGGTCAGCCGCACCGCGCTGTCCAGGGTGCCGTCGGCGACCCGGTACCAGTCGGCGCCGGGCAGCGCCGGCTCCAGGCGCTCGCGCAGCAGCTCGCCGGAGCCGCCGCTGATCGCCACCGCGATCCGGCCGCCGGCCGACAGCCGCTGGTCGGCGAGGATGCCGCCGAGCGAGTCCAGGGCGCCCGCGCGGATCTCCACGAAGACCGGCGAGGGCACCAGGCGGGTCAGTACCGGCACGCGATCTCCCGGGCCTTGGCGAGGTCCTCGTGGTTGTCGACCTCGACCCAGGAGACCTCGCCGATCGGCTGCACGTCGACGGTCAGGCCGCGGTCGACCATCTCCTGGTAGCCGTCCTCGTAGTACAGCTGCGGGTCGCGCTCGTAGACCGCCTTCAGCGCGTCGGCCAGGGCGTCGGCGGCGGACGGGTTGATCACGGTGACGCCGATGTACTCGCCGGTGGCGTCCAGCGGGTCCATCAGCTTGGTGATCCGGCGCACCCCCAGCTCGGGGTCGACGACGACCTTCATCTCCTCGTCGGCGAGCTTCTTCACGGTGTCCAGCGCGAGCAGGATGCCGGGGGCCCGGCCCTCCTTGATCCGGCGGTCGTTGCCGTCCAGCATGGTGCGCTGCACCGAGGCCGGGTGCACGGTGTCGCCGTTGGCCAGCAGCAGGCCCTCGGCGAACAGCTCGCGGGCGCACCAGAGCGAGTAGGCGTTGTTCCACTCCTCGGCCTTGTCGTTCTCGACCAGGGTGAGCTTGACGCCGTACCTGCGCTCCAGCGCCTCCCGGCGCTCGCGGACCGCCTCCTGGCGGTAGCCCACCACGATCGCCGCCTCGCGCAGGCCGACCTCGGCGAAGTTCCCCAGCGTCAGGTCGAGCACCGTCCGCTCCCCGTCCACCGGCACCAGCGCCTTGGGCAGGGTGTCGGTGTAGGGGCGGAGCCGGCGGCCGGCGCCGGCGGCCAGGACGAGGCCGATCATGCGGGACTCCACGTTCTCTCGGGTGCCGCGGGCGCCGATCCGGACCGGTCGTTCCGGATCGGTCGGTGCCGTGCGGGCCTGGTGCGGCCGCGGCTGCGGCGCGCCGAGCGGGCGGCCGCTGCGGGCCGCCCGGTGTCACTGATGGTAGGCGACCTCGGCGACCTGCCAGAACGCGGGCCCGCACGGCGCCGGTGATCGTTCGGGGGAGATCGGTGAACGTCCGGTGACCGGGGTGGACCGCCGGTCGAACACTTCTGCCGGTGGTCCCGTCCTCCCGCCCCGGGGTGTGCGTCGCGGGCCCGCGACGGGTGGGGCATGCGGCAGACTTGGGCCCCGACGCCGTCGCCCGGACCGGCCGGTCCGGGCCGACGCGCGTGCAGCCGACCCCAAGGACCGGGGCGGGCAGCCGCGGACCGCACGGCCCGGGCGGCGGCCCCGGTCCACGTGCCGAAAGGGGCATTGTGCCCATGAGCCCTGCCGTCAGCCCGACCGAGCCCCTCTCGCCGGAACTGGCCCCCCCGCCCTCGGCCGCGCCCGGCGAGATCCTGCTGGAACTGGTCGACGACGACGGCGCGACCATCGGGACCGGCGAGAAGCTCTGGGCGCACCAGCAGCCGGGCCGGCTGCACCGGGCGTTCTCGGTCTTCCTCTTCGACCGCCAGGGCCGGCTGCTGCTCCAGCGCCGGGCCCTCGGCAAGTACCACTCCCCCGGCGTCTGGTCGAACACCTGCTGCGGCCACCCCTACCCGGGCGAGCAGCCCTTCACCGCCGCCGCCCGCCGCACCGCGGAGGAGCTGGGCGCCGCGCCGGCCCTGCTCTGCGAGGCGGGCACCGTCCGCTACGACCTGCCCGACGAGGCGTCCGGGCTGATCGAGCGGGAGTGGAACCACCTGTTCGTCGGGCTGGTCACCGCCGAGCTGGAGCCGGACCCGGAGGAGATCGAGGACACCCGGTTCGTGACCGCGGCGGAGCTGCGCGAGCTGCGGGCCGAGAAGCCGTTCTCGGTGTGGTTCGAGACGGTCTTCGAGGCCGCGCTGCCGGGCATCCGGGAGATCGCCGGGCACGACTGGTAGGAGCGGCCCTCCCGGCCCTCCCGGTCCGGTCCCGTCCGGTCCGGTGGTCGTCTCAGTTGTCGTCGTCGTCGGGGTCGGCCTCCGGGCCCGCCCCGGCGGCGGGCAGCGGCAGGCTGGCCCAGATCACCTTGCCGCCGTCCTCGGTGCGCTCCACGTCGCACTCCCCGCCCGCCTGCAGGGTGATGCTCTTGACCAGCAGCAGCCCGCGCCCGCCCGGCCGGGCCGGGTCGTTCTCCTGCGCCTTGGGGCGGTACGGGTGGCGGTCGACCACCGAGATCCGCACCCGGTCCGCGCCGATGGCCAGCTCGCACACCACCTCGGGCGAGAGCACCGCCGCGTGCGTGACGGCGTTGGAGACCAGCTCGGAGACGATCAGCAGCAGGTCGTCCACCAGCTCCTGGTAGCGCTCCCCCGCCATCCCCTGGGCCAGCAGCCGGTCGCGCACCGCGTGCCGGGTGCGCGGCACCGACGCCTCGTGGGAGAGCGCCGAGAAGCGCCACACCCCGGTCTCCGGGCCCGGCGCGGGCCGGGGACCGGGCGCGCGGCCCGGCCACCAGCTCGCGGCGTCGGGGACCGCCTTGTCCGTCTGTTCCACTGCATGCCGCCCTTCACGCGGTGACGGGAGGCTCCCGCGCCGGGGTCCGACCGGCGGCGGCTGTCGGGAATCGGGCGTTCCGCTCAAGGCTCCCTGGTGCACAGAGGCTAGGAGAGCACTCCCCGGCGACCCGCACCGGGACTGGAACTACGCGTGTCGTGAAGGTTCCCGACCGATTCGGTACGCGTTCTGCGCCGTCCTGGCCGGTCCCGTCCCGCCACGGGCCCACTGTTGCCGCCAGAACGCCCGTCCGAAATCGCCCGCGCCCCCGCCCACCAGCGCAATCGCCCGCCGGACCACCGCCTCGCCGCCCGGCTTGTCCGGTTCCGCCCCGTTCGCCGCGCGGCGGCCGTCCCGGCACCCTAAAACGCAGGTGAGAAGCACTCCCCGGGCCTGGTAGTGTTCTCTCTGTCGCCAGGGGGCAGCCGCGAGGAAGCCCCGAGGTGAACACCCGGTCCGGGTGGCGGAATGGCAGACGCGCTAGCTTGAGGTGCTAGTGCCCTTTATCGGGCGTGGGGGTTCAAGTCCCCCCTCGGACACCAGCGAAGACCCCTGTTGATCAGGGGTCTTCTTGCTTTTCCGGGTGGTGACGGCCGGGCCGGCCACCGGTCGGTGGCCGGCCCGGCCGTCACCAGTCGTCGTCCCTGGTGGGTACGCCGCCCACTTCGAGCCAGAGGTACTCCCGGCCCTGGGTCCTGCGGTGTCCGAAGCGGTCGCCCTTGGCGAGGACGCCGAGGACGGCCGTGGTCGACTCGCGGTCGTCGGTTCCGCGGACGCGGACGGCCACTCGGACCGCGCCGCCCCCGGTCCAGGTCACCGAGGGGCGTTCCCCCAGCAACGTGCTTAATTCTGCGGCGAGTTCACCGGCTTTCGCCCGTGCCGCCCGCAACTCCTCGTCAGCCACAGACGTGCATCGTAGGGGTTGGGGAGGGGCGGCAGCACCTGTCGGGCGGACGGTGGTGGACGGCCGGGGCCGGTGTCCGGGGCGGGGGTCGGAGCCGCCGCTCCGGACACCGGGGGGTGGCCGTTCACCAGGGGATGGGGCCGCCCTCGGTGAGGAAGGAGCGGTCGGGGAGTTCGTCGGCCGGGGCGGTGGCCAGGCTCAGGACGGCGGCGGCGCCCTCCTCGACGGTCCTGGTGCCGGTGTGGTTGTTCATGTCGGTGGCGACGAAGCCCGGGGAGACCGCGTGGACGGTGACGCCGCTGTCGCGGAGGGCGGCCGCGTAGAGCACGGTGGCCATGTTCAGGCCGGCCTTGGAGACGTTGTAGGGGAGCAGGTCGGGGCGGCCGGGCGCGGTGCCGGGGCCGGTGCGGGCGAAGGTGGCGAGCGAGCTGGTCAGGTTGACCACCCGGCCGGACGCCTTGCGCAGCAGCGGGAGCAGGGCCTGGGTGACCGCGAACGGGCCGACCAGGTTGGTCTCCAGGACGGCGCGCAGGTCGTCGACGGTCAGGTCCTCGACCGGGCGCAGGGTGCCGCGCGGGATGCCGGTGATGCCGGCGTTGTTGACCAGCAGGTCGAGCCGGTCGGACTCGGCGGCGACCGTCCCGGCGGCGGCCCGGACCGAGTCGTGGTCGGTGACGTCGAGCCGCAGCGGGCGGACGTCGCCGGCGGCGGCCAGTTCGGCGGCCGTCCGCCGGCCGCGCTCCTCGTCGCGGGCGGCGGCGAACACGGTGTAACCGCGTTCGGCCAGCTGCCGGGCGATCTCCCGGCCCAGGCCGCGGGTCGCGCCGGTGACCAGGGCCACCGGCGCGACCGCGCCGCTCGGACCGCCGGGGGCGGTCGTCACCGGGCGCCCTCCTTGGCCTTGTCACCGGCGGGCGCGGCCGGGGCGGCGGGGGCCGGGGCGGCCGGCGGGGTCAGTTTCAGCCAGATGAAGCTGACCACCAGGGCCAGGGCGACCACCACGGTGCAGAAGATGTAGACGTTGCGGTAGGAGTCCAGGGTGTGGCCGCCGTCCGCGGTGGCGCTGTTCTGCATGATGACGGCGAGGGCGGCGATGCCGAGGGCGCCGCCGAACTGCCGGGAGGTGGTGTTGACGCCGCTGCCGACCGCGAACTTGGTCGGCGGGGCGGAGAACGCGGCGGCGCTGGAGGTGCCCATGGTGGTGGCGCCCATGCCGATGCCGACGATGAAGCCGGCCGGCAGCCAGAGCGCGAGGAAGGCGGCGTGGCTGGTGAGGCCGAAGATCATCAGGAAGCCGCAGGCCAGGATCGCCACCAGGCCGAGCAGGGTGACGCCGCGCGGGCCGCCGATCTTCGGGGCGATCTTGCCCATGTTGAGGGCCGCGACGGAGGCGAAGATGGCGCCGGGGGTCATCGCCAGGCCGGCCTCCATCTCGGAGTACTGCCACAGGTCGGTGATGTAGAGCACGCCGACCAGCAGCCACGGGTACTGGGCCATGCCGTAGAGCAGCGAGACCACGTTGGTGGCGGCGAAGCCCCCGTTGCGGAACAGCGGCATCTCGACGGCGGGCACCGGGTGGCTGGTGGAGCGCAGCAGCGCCAGGGCGAGGGCGGCCAGGCCGGCCACCAGCACCACGACGGTCTTGACGGACAGCCAGCCCCAGGTCACGCCCTCGGTGACGCCGAGGGTGAGCAGGCCGACGCCGACCGCCATCAGCACGGTGCCCAGCGGGTCGGGCAGCCGGGAGCCCTCCGGGCGGGGGGCCGGGGCGAGCAGGCGCAGCGCCGAGACGGTGAGCAGGATGCCGAAGGGCAGGTTGATGTAGAACACCGAGCGCCAGCCGAGCTGGTCGACCAGGATGCCGCCGACGGTCGGGCCGACGGCGGCGGCCAGCGCGGAGGCCGCGCTCCACAGGCCGATCGACTTGACCCGGCCGTCGGCCGGGCCGTCGAGCAGCAGGATGGCGAGCGAGGCGGGGATCATCGCCGCCGCACCGATGCCCTGGAGCATCCGCATGCCGATCAGCACCGGGATGTTCGGGGCGAGGGCGCAGAGCAGCGAGGCGACGGTGAAGGCGCCGATGCCGAAGACGAACAGGCGGCGTCGGCCGAGCACGTCGGCGAGCCGGCCCGCGGGGGCCAGCAGCGCGGCGAACATGACCGCGTACCCGGTGATGACCCAGGAGAGCTGTGTCAGCGACGCGGCCGGGAAGTCGTGGTGGAGCTTGGGAACGGCCAGGTTGGTGACGGTCGAGTCGAGCATCGCGAGGAAGGTTCCTCCCGACGCCGTCAGGGTCACCAGCCGGTACTCCCGCGCGGTGCGGGTGGGTGCGGGCGTCGTCACTGCTTGGTACTCCTGTGTCGTGGACGCGGGCGGGGCGGTCGGCCCCCGGGGGTGGCGCGCGGTCAGTCCTCTTCGCGCGCACCGAGCTTGATGGCCTGTTCGACCTGGAGGATGCGGGCCCGGTCGAGGTCGCCGGCGATCTTCTCGTCCTGTTCCATCAGCGACTCGATGTCGTGGTTCTCGTAGCCGATGATGCCGATGTCGGCGAAGGTCGCCCGCATCTTGTCGCCGAACAGGCCGATGTCCTTGAGGGTCGGCACTATGCGGGAGAACAGGTGGCTCTGGAAGGTCTTGAAGTGCACCGAGTTCTTCATGAACTCCATGCACTCGTCGGCGTCGACGTCGAGGTTGCGCCAGACCTCCTCGCCGATGAACCGCTGCCGCATCAGGTGGCAGGCCTCGGTGCAGAACTCCTCGCGCTCGGCCCGCTCGGCGGAGGTGAGGTGCGGGTAGTAGTCGCGCAGCGCGAGCCGGCCGAAGGCGACGTGGCGGGCCTCGTCCTGCATGACGTAGGTGTTGAGGGCCTGGGCGAGCGGCTCGGTGGCGGTGTCGCGGATCAGGCCGAAGGCGGCCAGCGCGAGGCCCTCGATCAGCACCTGCATGCCGAGGTAGGTCATGTCCCAACGGGAGTCGGAGATGACGTCGTTCAGCAGGGCCTTGAGGCCGGGGTTGATCGGGTAGGCGAGCTGGAGCTTCTCGCGCAGGTAGCGGGAGTAGACCTCGACGTGCCGGGCCTCGTCCATCACCTGGGTCGCCGCGTAGAACTTGGAGTCCAGGTCGGGCACGGTGTGGACGATCTTCGAGGAGCAGATCAGCGCGCCCTGCTCGCCGTGCAGGAACTGGGAGAACTGCCAGGCCGTCAAGTGGTGGCGCACGGTGCCGCGTTCGGCCTGGCTGAGCTTGTCCCAGACCCGGGAGCCGTAGATCGCGATGGTCTGCTCCGGGACGCCCATCGGGTCGTTGACGTCGACCTCGATGGACCAGTCGAGGCGGTCGGCGGCGTCCCACTGCTTCTGCTTGCCCTTCTCGTACAGGTTGAGCAGGCGGTCACGGCCTTCGTCGTACTCCCAGTCGAAGACCGTGGTGGCGCCACCGGGGACCTCCCACCTCGTCTGTTCGACCGGGAGTGCGTACATGCGAGTGCTCACGAGTTCCCCTCCAGGGAAAGGCTGGCCGGGCGGTCACGGCCGCGCTGCCGAGGGCAGCCCGAGTACGCGTCAAGTCTGGATCAACCCTGTGCGGCGGGGCAGTGGGGATTACCCTGGGGTACGGAGTTCCCGGGTCCGGTGAACCCTGGGGTTCCCTCCCGTGCCGGAGGTGCGGACCGCCGGAACGGACCGGGAGGCGCTCGATCGACGTGGCCGAAACGACCTACGGGGAGAGTCGTATGAGCAGCACAGGGAACGATCACCGGCGCCGACGAACCAACGTCGGTCGGTCGGTGGCCGGGGCGGAGCCGGCACAGGCCCGGAACGGCGGTCCCCTGGTGGGGCGCGGCCGGGTGCTGGAGGCGCTGGGCGGGGCGTTGGACCGGCTGCTGGCCCGGGGGGGCACGGCCCTGGTCAAGGTGACCGGCGACGCCGGCGTGGGCCGGAGCACGGTGCTGGGCGAGTTCTCCCGGACCGCCCGCGCCGCGGAGGCCGTGGTGCTCAGTTTCCGTACCGCGGAGGAGCGTTCGGAGATCCCGCTGGGCACCTTCGCGGAGGGCATGACCGGGCTGGAGGAGCTGCCCGGGCTCTCCGGGGTCTCGGGCGGCCAGGTGGTGCGCAGGTCGCTGGACGCCTACCCGCCGGGCCCGCTGGTCCTGGTGATGGACGACCTGCACATGGCCGACCCGCAGTCCGTCGAGACCCTGGCCGACCTGTTACGGCACCCGCCCCGGCCGTCGACGCTGTTCGTCCTCGGGTACCGCGACCGGCAGAACACCGGCGCGCTGCTGCGGGCCCTGGGCGGCCGGGCCAAGGAGATGCCGGTCGAGCACCTCCACCTGGAACCGCTGCTGGAGCAGGACTACGACGAACTGCTGGCCGGGGTGGCCACCTCGGTCACCCGCCGCCGGCTGCACCGGGAGAGCGGCGGCAACCCCGAGTACCTGAAGGTGCTGCTGGCCGAGCAGGCGGTCTCGACCGCCCCGCTGGACGGCGGCCTGACCCCGCAGCCGTCCCGCTCGGACTGCTACGCGGCCTTCGACAAGGAGATCGCCCCGCTGGCCCCGGAGACCCGCGGCGTGGCGGAGACCGCGGCGGTGCTGGGCGACGAGTTCGAGGTGGGCCTGGTCGCCGAGCTGCTCGGCCTGTCGTCGGCGACGGTGCTGATGGCGATCGGCGAGCTGATCCGGCGCGACCTGATCCGGCCGGTCGTCCCCGGCCAGTACTTCGCCTTCCGGCACCCGGTGGTGCGCCGCTCGGTCTACCACAACAGCGAACTGAGCTGGCGGGTCGGCATGCACGGCCGGGCCGACGCGGCGCTGTGCGCCCGCGGGGCGTCCGCGATGGAGCGGGCCCCGCACGTCGAGCAGTGCACCGCCTACGGCGACCAGGAGGCGATCGGCCTGCTGGAGAGCGCCGCCCGGGCCGTCTCGCTGGACGACCCGGACGCCACCTGCGCCTGGCTCACCACCGCGCTGCACGCGCTGCCGCAGGGGCCCGGGCACGACCCGCAGCGGGGCCGGCTGATGCTGCAACTGGCCGAGGCGCAGGCGCTGTCCGGGCGGCTGCTGGACTCCCGCCACCTGATGCACCAGGCCCTGGAGATGCTCCCCACCGGGGACCTGGCCGAGCACGCCGTCGCGGTCGCCTCGGTCGCCAAGGTGCAGCGGCTGCTGGGCCGCCCGGAGGAGACCGCCGCGCTGCTGCACCGCGAGCTGGAGGCGCTCGGCGAGGAGGTCACCCCGGCCTGCGCGATGCTCAAGTTCGAGGTGTCCACCGGGCTGCTGCACCGCGGCGACCCGGACGGCGCCTACCGGGCCGCCGAGGAGGTGCTGACCATCGCCGCCCAGCTCCGGCACCGGCCGTTGCAGGCCTCCGCGCTGGGCGTGATGGCGATGGCCGCCAGCGCGGTCGGCCGGCCGGCGCCCGCGCTGGACCACCACGCGAGCGCCACCGCGACGCTGGACAGCATGCTGGACAGCGAGTTGGCGCAGAGCCTGGACGCCACCGTGTGGATCGGCTGGAGCGGCGTGCTGCTGGAGCGCTGGAACGACGCGCTGCGGCACTTCCACAAGGGTGCCGAGTTCGCCACCCGGTCCGGTTCGCGGCTGTTCCTGCCGCACCTGCTGGCCGGGCAGGCGTACGTGCTGTGCGAGCGGGCCCGGCTGGCCGAGGCGCGCTCCACCGCGGAGCACGCGGTGTACCTGGCCGAGCTGTCCGGCAGCCCGGAGGCGCTGGTCAACTCGTACGCGATCCTGGCGTACGTGGACATCGCGCAGGGCCGCCGGGTGGAGGCGCTGACCAGTGCCGGCAAGGCCACCGTGCAGCCGCCCCGGTCGGCGGGCGGGTGGAAGGAGATGATGGCGCTGCGGGCGCTGTCCGAGGCGAAGCTGCTGAACGGGGACGCCGAGAGCTGCCTGGCGCTGATCGCGAAGGCCGGCGGGCCCGACCTGCCGCAGGCCGACGCGGGCAGCCGGGTCGCCTGGTACGAGCTGCTGACCCGGGCCGAGCTGGCCCTGGGGCAGCCCGAGGCGGCCCGGGTCTGGGCCGACCGGGCCTGGGCGGCGGCGGCCCGGCTGGACAAGCCCGGCCGCTACGCGTTGGCCGAACTCGCCCGCGCGCACGTGCTGTTGGCCCGTCAGCGGGAGGACGCGGTGCCGACCGCGCAGCAGGCCGTGCAGGGCCTGGAGCTGGCCGGCCGGTCGTTGGACGCGCTGCGGGCCCGGGTGGTGCTGGGGGCGGCGCTGTGGCAGCAGGGCCGGCACGAGGAGGCCGGGCGGGAGCTGAAGTCCGCCGAGTCGGCGCTGAACCAGCTCGGCGCCCCGGTGCTGGCCCGGGCCGCCCGTTCGGAGCGCCGCCGGCTGGCGGCCGGGGCGCCCCGGACCAGACCGGGCGACTCAGAGCGGACGGTCACCGCGCTGACCGGCCGGGAGCGCCAGATCGCCGGGCTGCTCGGCGACGGCCTGACCAACCGTCAGATCGCCAAGTGCCTGCACATCTCCGAGAAGACCGTGGAGATGCACCTGTCCAACGTCTTCGCGAAGCTGGGCGTGGCCAACCGGGCGGCGGTCTCGGCGATCATCACTCGCGAACGGCTGGAGGGGGATCCGGTGCCCGTGGACCGGCCCCGGGTCGGGACCTCCTCCGGGGACCGGGCCTAGCGCACCGGGCGGCAGGCCGGCGATCTGCTGGATGAAGGTCTCCAGTCTGGCGTTCAGGGCCTGTTCGGCACGGCGCCGTGCCGAACAGGCCCGCTGCTTCCTCCGCGGCTCGCCCACAACTCCCCCCTCAGAGCGGAATGTTGCTGTGCTTCTTGTACGGCGGCGCCATTCGCTTGGTGCGCAGTGCGCGCAGGGCCTTGATGACCGAGACCCTGGTCTCGGACGGGGTGATCACGTCGTCGATGCAGCCGTGCTCGGCGGCCACGTACGGGCTGATGACGGTCCGTTCGTACTCCTCGGTGAGTTCGCGGCGGGCCGCCTCCGGGTCGTCGGCGGCGGCGATCCGCTGGTGGAACAGCACGTCGACGCCGCCGCGGGCGCCCATCACGCCGATCTCGGCGGTGGGCCAGGCCAGGCACAGGTCGGCGCCGAGCTCCTTGGAGCCCATCACCGCGTAGCCGCCGCCGTAGGCCCGGCGGACGATCACGGTGACCTTGGGGACGGTCGACTCGATGTAGGCGAAGCCCAGTTTGGCACCGCGCCGGATGATGCCGGCGTACTCCTGCACGGTGCCGGGCAGGAAGCCGGGCACGTCGACCAGGGTGAGGATCGGCAGGTTGAAGGCGTCGCAGAAGCGGACGAAGCGGGCCGCCTTCTCGGCCGCGTCGATGTCCAGCGAACCGGCCAGGAACTTGGGCTGGTTGGCGACCACGCCGATGCTGCGGCCCTCGATCCGGGCGAAGCCGCACAGGATGTTCGGGGCGAACTCCGGGTGCACCTCCAGCAGTTCGCCGTCGTCGAGGATCCGGTCGAGCACCTCGGCCATGTCGTACGCCTGCTCCACCGCGTCCGGCATCACGGCGTCCAGCTCCAGGTCGGCGGCGGTCACCTCCGACACCTCGGGGGCCGGGAAGACCGGCGGGTCCACGCAGTTGTTGCTCGGCAGGAAGGAGAGCAGCTCCTTGACGTAGAGGAGGGCGTCCTCCTCGTCGGTGGCCATGTAGTGGGCGTTTCCGGTGCGGCGGGCGTGCACGGCGGCGCCGCCGAGCTCCTCCAGGCCGACGCTCTCGCCGGTCACCGAGCGGATCACGTCCGGGCCGGTGACGAACATGTGCGAGGTCCGCTCGACCATCACCACGAAGTCGGTGGCGGCCGGGGTGTAGACCGCGCCGCCCGCGCAGACGCCCATGATCACCGAGATCTGCGGGATCACCCCGGAGGCGGTCACCACCCGGCGGGCCACCTGGCCGTAGGCGGCCAGCGCGAGCACGCCCTCCTGGAGCCGGGCCCCGCTGGAGTCGTTGATGCCGACCACCGGGCAGCCGGTCTGCAGGGCCAGGTCGAGCAGCTTGCCGACCTTGACGCCGAACATCTCGCCGACGCTGCCGTTGTGCGAGGTGACGTCCTGGGCGTAGACGCAGATCGGGCGGCCGTCGACGGTGCCCGTCCCGGTGACCACGCCGTCGCCCGCCGGGCGGTTGGCCTCCAGGCCGAAGTTGGTGGAGCGGTGGCGCACCAGCGGGTCGGTCTCCAGGAAGGAGCCGGGGTCGAGCAGCAGCTCGATCCGCTCCCGGGCGGTGAACTTGCCCAGCGCCCGGCGGCGGCGGGCGGCCCGCGGCGAGCCGGGGCGGCGGGCCTCCTCGCGGCGGGCCAGGTGCTCGGCGATCCGCTGCGCGGTGGTCGGCCGCCCGGCGGGGGCGGCGGCGGGGGCGGTGACGGCGGGCGCGGCGGGTGCGGCGGCGGCCGGGGTCTCGGTCGCCGCCGGGGCCGCGGTCTCGGTGCTCATCGGGCGGCTCCCGCCGCGGCCCGGGGGGCGAAGGAGCGGCCGAGCGCGAACTCGGCGACCTGGCGGCCGACCAGGGCGAGCTGTTCGAGGCAGCGCCGGTCGGCCTCGGTGCCGTCGTCGCGCAGCTTCTGCTCGGCCGAGTTGACGGTGATGCCGAGCGGGGTGGGCCAGCCGCGCAGGGCGTGCACGGTGGCCCGCAGCGAGGCCAGGGTGCCGCCGCCGGTCTGCCAGCCGGCCGCGGTGACCACGCAGCCGACCGCCCGGCCGTCCAGGTAGGGGCGCGGGTCGTGGCGCAGTTCCTCCAGGTGGTCGAGGGCGTTCTTGACCAGGGCGGCGACCCCGCCGTGGTAGCTCGGGCTGGCCAGCACGAAGCCGTCGGCCCGGGCCACCTGGTCGAGGAACTCCCGGGTGGCGGCGGTGGGTTCGCCGCGGCCGGGGACGAACACCGGCAGTCGGCCGAGGTCCTCGCCGCCGAACATCCGCACCTCGGCGCCGGCCCGGGCGGCGCCGTCCAGCGCGAGGCGCAGCGCGCGCTCGGTCGTCGAGTCCGGTCTGCCGGTGCCTCCGATGCCGATCACCAGCGGTGGCCGGGGCGCGGCCGTCCAGTCAACCATCTGCTCGTCTCCTCCCCCGTCCCCCGGACGGGACGGTGTTCAGGCGTGGGTGCGCGGGCGGCGCGGGCGCAGGTCGGTCCACACCTCCTCGATGCGGGCCAGGCAGTCCTCCTTGGGGCCGGTGAAGCCTTCGGGGGTCCAGCCGGCGGGGACCGGCAGGGCGGCCTCCCAGATGGAGTGCTGGTTCTCGTGGTTGACCACGACCAGGTACTCGGGCGTGCTGTCGGACACGGTGGGCTGCCTCTCTCGTCGCGGGTGCGGCGGCGGGTGCCGCCGCCGGTGCGGTTCCTGTCGCGGGTGCGGGTACCGGGTACCGGGCACCGGCGCGGCCGGGCGGCGCGGGGCCGCCCGGCGGTCGGGTGCTACTTGCGGGTGTCCTTGACGATCCGGCCGCCCTTGACCACCAGGACCACCCGGCTGGGGTCGTCGAAGAGCTCGGGCTCGGCCAGCGGGTCGAAGTCGACGGCGATCAGGTCGGCCAGCTTGCCGGTCTCGATCGAGCCGATCCGGTCGTCGACCCGCATGATCCTGGCGTTGACCGAGGTGGCCGAGCGGATCGCCTCGGCGGCGCCGAGCACCTTGGCCTTGAGGGCGATCTCCAGGCCGCGGCGGTCCTGCTTGGGGCCGATCAGGTCGGAGCCGGAGCCGATCAGCACGCCGGCCTCGCGGGCGGCGAGCAGGCCGTCGATCATGCCCTGCATGGTGTCGCCGACCCGTTCGCGGATCTGCGGCGGCAGGCCGTGCTGGTCGAAGTTCTCCTCGAGCACCTTGGCGATGGCCAGGGTCGGGACCAGGTTGACCCGGCCGGCCGCCATCATCGCGGCGGTCTCCTCATCGATGCCGGTGCCGTGCTCGACGCACTCCACGCCGGCCTTGACCGCGTTGTGGATGCCGTGCACGTTGTGGGCGTGCACGGTCACGTAGGTGTGCCGGGCCTTGGCCTCGGTGACGGCGGTGGCGATCTCCTCGACGGTGAACTGGGTGTCGTCGAGGGAGTCGGCGATGGAGACCACGCCGCCGGTGACGGCCATCTTGAGGAAGCTGGCGCCCTGCCGGAAGCACTCGCGGGCGGCCTTGCGGACCTCGTCGCAGCCGTCCGAGATCCGGCCGACGGCGGTCAGGCCGCGGACCCGGAAGTGGAAGCTGTCGTCCGGCGGGGCGAACGGCGAGCCCAGGTGGCCGTGGCCGCCGCACTGGACCAGCGGCGAGGCGGAGGCCCAGATCCGCGGGCCGGGCACCAGGCCGCGGCCGACGGTGCGCAGCACGCCGTGGTCGATGCCGCCGCAGTCGCGGACGGCGGTGAAGCCGGCGTCGATGGTCTCGCGCAGGGTGCGGAAGATGTCGGCGGCGCGTTCGGCGACCGAGACCTCCAGGTTGAGCACGGCGCGCATCTCGCTGGAGTGGCCGATGTGCACGTGGGCGTCGATCAGGCCGGGCAGCAGGGTGAGGCCGCTGAGGTCGACCAGGTCGGCGTCCCCGGCCGGGCCGTCGACGCCGATCCCGGCGATCTTGTCGTCCTCCACCAGGACCGAGGCGCGCGCGACGGGGTCGCCGCCGAGTCCGTCGATCATGGTGGCGCCGGTCAGGAGCAGGGCCATGTCAGTTCTCCGTGGTGGTGGGTTGCGGGTCCCGGTCGGCGTCGGTGTCGGCGGGCGCGGGCAGCAGGCGCCGGCGGACGAAGAAGCCGAGCATCCGGGTGAAGTAGTCGGCGTCCAGGGGCGGGGCGGCGCAGGTGCGCGGGTCGGTGAGGGCCAGCGTGTTGGCGCTGTCCATCACCGGCATCGCCCGGTCGGGGGTCTCGCCGATCATCGCCATCAGCGGGGCGAGCGCGCTGTCCTCGCCGTCCCGGTCGACCTGTTCGATCAGCGCGTCGCGCCACTCGTGGAACGGGACGCTGCGGACCGGGAAGCCGAACTCCCGGATCCGGTCGAAGATCTCGTTCCACTCCAGGGTGTCGGGGCTGATGGTGTGGAAGGTGCGGCCCGGCGACTTGGGGTCGGCCAGCAGCTGGACGACCTGCCGGGCGGTGTGGTCGACGGTGCCGACCGCCAGCGGGTAGCGGCGCAGCGGGGCCAGGCCGAGCTGGACGCAGCCCTGGATCACCTTGGTGACGTAGTCCTCGCTGTTGGCGGCGCCGTTGCGGCTGTCGGGCAGCACCGCGCCGGCCCGGTGCACGGCGACCGGGACGCCGCGTTCGCGGGCCAGCGCGATCAGGCCCTCGGCGACCCACTTGCTCTGGCTGTACGCGGTGTCGTGGCCGACCGGCGGCGGCAGCGGGTCGTCCTCGCGGATCAGGGTGGCGCCGCCGACCACCGCGCCGGCCAGCACGGCGAGGGTGGAGACGTAGTGGACGGGCTTGAGCCGGGCGGTGGTGGCCAGCCGCAGCACCTCCTGGGTGCCGAGCACGTTGGACGCCTTCAGCGCCCGGTAGGGGCGGACGAAGTTGACCCAGGCGCCGCAGTGCAGGACGGTGTCGACCTGCTCGGCGAGGGCGGCGAAGCGCTCCGCGCCGAGGCCGAGCAGCGGCTGGGCGAGGTCGCCGGTGACCACCCGCAGCCGGCGGGCGGCGGGCTGCGGCAGGCCGTAGGAGTCCAGCACGGCGCGCAGCCGCTCCTCGCCCTCGGCCTCGGTGGCGGCCCGGACCAGGCAGAGCACGGTGGCGTCGGTGCTCGCCAGCAGCTCGGCGCAGAGGAACGCGCCGACGAAGCCGGTGGCGCCGGTGAGCAGCACGGTGCGCGGCGGGCCGTCCTGGAGCGGCGGCAGTCCCTCGGCGGTGATCGCCGGGTCGAGCCGCACCTCGTCCTCCAGCACCGGGCCGGCCGGCGGGGCCGCGGCGGCGCCGTCGGCGAGGCGGTCGACCAGGGCGGCGAGCGCGGCGACCGAGGAGGCCCGCAGCACGTCCCGGGCGGAGAGCGTGGAGATGCCGGAGCGGCGCAGCTGGCGGGTGGCCTGGGTGACCATCAGGGAGTGCGCGCCGAGGTCGAAGAAGTCCTCGTCGACGCCGATCCGTTCGAGGCCGAGCAGGTCGCACCAGATCCGGGCGACCTGGAGCTCGCGCGGGGTGCGGGGCGCGTCGTCGGGCTGGGCCGGGGCGGTTCCGGCGGTGTCCGGGTCGGTGTGCAGGCCGGTGTCCCGGGCGGCGGTGTCCGGTTCGGCGGCGGCGGGTTCGGCCAGGGCGCTGCGGCCGGGTTCGACCCAGTGCCGGGCGCGCTCGAACGGGTAGCCGGGCAGCGGGACGCGGCGCGGGTCGGCGGGGCCGTGGAAGGCCGGCCAGTCGACCTCGACGCCCTGCTGCCAGAGCCGGCCGACGGCGGTGACCAGGTGCGCCAGGTCGGGCACCGGGTCGCGCGGCAGGCCCATGGTGGGGATCGCCACCGGGGCGGGGGCCAGCCGCTGGGCGGCGGCGAGCGCGGTGAGCGCCCGGCCCGGGCCGACCTCCAGCAGGACCCGGCCGGGCCGGTCCAGGGCGGTGCGCAGGCCGTCGGCGTACCGGACGGGCTGGCGCAGGTGGCGGGCCCAGTAGCCGGGGTCGGTGGCCTCGGCGGCGGTCAGCGGGCGGCCGGTGACGCTGGAGACGACCGGCAGCCGCGGGGCGGACAGGGTCAGGGCGGAGACCCGGCGGGTGAACTCGGGCAGGTGCGGCTCGACCATCCAGGAGTGGCTGGCGACCGGGACGCTGACCTTGCGGCAGTCGACGCCCTCGGCGCGCAGTTCGGTGAGCAGCGCGGCGATGTCCGCGTCCGGCCCGGCGACCACGGTCAGGTCGGGGGCGTTGACGGCGGAGACCGAGATCCGCGCGCCGAGCCGGGGGGCGAGCAGCGCCTCGGGCTGCTGGACCACCAGCATCCGGCCGGGCTCCATGGCGGCGAACAGCTCGCCGCGGGCCAGCGTGATCTCCAGCGCGTCCTCCAGCGGGAACACCCCGGCCAGGCAGGCCGCGACGTACTCGCCGAGGCTGTGGCCGAGCAGGGCGGCGGGCCGCACTCCCCAGGCCATCAGCTGCCGGGCCAGCGCGTACTCGACGGTGAACAGCGAGGAGATCACCCCGGCGCCCTGGTCGCGGCCCATGGTGGCGGCGCCGCCGCGCAGTTCGCGGCCCTCCAGCGGGGTGAAGGCGGACGGGAAGAGCAGTCGGCGCAGGTCGTAGCCGAGCCGGGGTTCGAGGATCGCGGCGCAGCGGTCGACCTCCGCGCGGAACACCTCCTCGGAGCGGTAGACGTCCAGCCCCATGTCGGGGTGCTGCATGCCGCCGCCGGGGAAGGTGAACACCGCCTCCTGGCGGCCGCCGCGGACGGTGCGGGTGGTGAGCCGCTCGGGTTCGGCGCCGCGCAGCACGGAGACCGCGTCGGCCGGGTCGGTGCAGACCGCGAAGCGGCGCACCGGGAAGGCCCGGCGGCCGTCCTGGAGGGTGAAGGCGGTGTCGGCCAGCGGGGCGGCGGCGCCGGGGCCGGCCAGGTGGTCGGCGAGCCGGTCGGCGGCCCGGTCGGCGGCCTCCTTGGTGTGCGCGGACAGCGGCAGCAGCTGCCAGGCGCGGGCCCGCCCGGTGCGCTCGGCGGGGGCGGGGGCCTGCTCGACGACGACGTGGGCGTTGGTGCCGCCGACGCCGAAGGAGCTGACGCCGGCCCGGCGCGGGGTGCCGTCGGTGTGCCAGTCGGCGGCCTCGGCGGGGACGTGGAACGGGGTGCGCTCCAGTGCCAGGTCGGGGTTGGGGGCGGTGAAGTTGGCGGTCGGCGGGATCACCGCGTGGTGCACGGCCAGGGCGGCGCGCATCAGTCCGGCGACGCCGGCCGCGGCGTCCAGGTGGCCGATGTTGGCCTTGACCGAGCCGAGCGCGCACTGGCCGGGCCGGGTGCCGGGCGAGTCGAACGCCTGGGTGAGGGCGGTGACCTCGATCGGGTCGCCGACCCGGGTGGCGGTGCCGTGCGTCTCGACGTAGCCGACGGTGGCGGGGTCGACGCCGGCCACCGCGAGGGCCGCGGCGACCGCCCGGGACTGGCCGTCGACGCTGGGCGCCGCGTAACCGGCCTTCAGCGAGCCGTCGTTGTTGATCGCGGAGCCGCGGATCACCGCGTAGACGTGGTCGCGGTCGGCGAGCGCCTCGCTGAGCCGGCGCAGCACCAGCACCACCGCGCCGTTGCCGGGCACGGTGCCGCCGCTGTCGGCGTCGAACGGGCGGCAGTGGCCGTCGGCGCTGAACAGGCCGCTGTCGGCGGCGGGGTAGCCGCTCTTCAGCGGCAGGTTGATCGCCACGCCGCCGACCAGCGCGGTGTCGCACTCGTAGTTGAGCAGCGACTGGCAGGCCAGGTGGGTGGCGACCAGCGAGGTGGAGCAGGCGGTCTGCACGGTCAGCGCGGGCCCGGTGAGGTCCATGGTGTGGGCGACCCGGGTGGCCAGGAAGTCCTTGTCGTTGAACATCCGGGCGACGGGGGCCATCGGGGAGCGCTGGAAGCGGGCGTTGGTGGAGAGGTTGGCCATCAGGTACTTGTTCATGAAGGTGCCGGCGAACACGCCGACCTCCCCGGTGAACCGGGCCGGGTCGTGGCCGCTGTCCTCGACGGCCTGCCAGGCGGTCTCGCAGAACACCCGGTGCTGCGGGTCCATGGTCTCCGCCTCGCGGGCGTTGAACCCGAAGAAGGCGGCGTCGAAGGCGTCGGCCTCCGGGAGGTACCCGGCGGCGGGGACGTAGTCGGGGTCGTCGGCGGTGGCCGGGTCGACGCCGGCGGCGAGCAGTTCCTCCCGGGTGAAGCGGGTGATCGACTCGACGCCGTCGCGCATGTTGCGCCAGAACCCGTCGACGGTGTCGGCCCCGGGCACCCGGCAGGCCATGCCGACCACGGCGACCGGCTCGACCTCGTACTCCTCGGGGGCCTGCGGTTGCTGCGGGCTGGTCATCGCGCGTCCTTCCGATCACGGCGCAGCCGGGCCTGGCGGGCGAGGGCGGCGGCGCGCCGGCCGGCCGCCTCGCGGACCTGCTCGATGTCCTGCTCCCGTTCGGCCCGCCGCCGGTCGGCGCCCTCGTGGGCGGCGACCAGGGTGCGGACGGTGGGGTAGCGGAACAGGTCGACCAGGGAGAGCGTGTCGCCGAGGACCGGCTGGAGCCGGCTCCTGGCCTGGACGGCGAGCAGCGAGTTGCCGCCGGACTCGAAGAAGTTGTCCTCGACGCCGATCCGTTCGGCGCGCAGGACGGCCGCGAACACCTCGGCGACCTGCCGCTCCAGGTCGCTGCCGGGGGCCTGGTAGGCGGTGGCGGGGCGGGCCTGCGGATCGGGCAGCCGGTTGCGGTCCACCTTGCCGTTGGGGGTGCGGGGCAAGGCGTCGAGCAGCACCAGGTCGGCGGGGACCATGTAGTCGGGCAGGGTGAGCGCGGCGTGCGCCTTGAGCGCGGCGGCGGTCGGCGGTTCGGCGTCCTCGCCGCGGGCGGCGGGCACGCAGTAGGCGACCAGCCGGCCGTGGTCCCCGCTGCCGCGGACGGTGGCGACCGCCTCGGTGACCTCGGGGTGGGCGGCCAGCACGGCCTCGATCTCGCCGAGTTCGATCCGGTGGCCGAGCACCTTGACCTGGTGGTCGAGCCGGCCGAGGAACTCCAGTTCGCCGTCGGGGCGGCGGCGGACCAGGTCGCCGGTGCGGTAGAGCCGGGCGCCGGGCTCGCCGGAGAACGGGTCCGGGACGAAGCGCTCGGCGGTGAGCGCGGCCCGGCCGAGGTAGCCGCGGGCGATGCCGGGGCCGCCGAGCAGCAGCTCGCCGGGCACCCGGTCCGGGACCGGCCGCAGGTGCGGGTCGACCACGTAGGCGCGGACGTTGGCCAGCGGGCGGCCGATGGCGACCGGCCCGTCGACGCCGACCCGCGCGGTGGTGGCCCAGACGGTGGCCTCGGTGGGCCCGTACATGTTGTGCACCCGGCCGGGCAGCAGGGCGGCGAGTTCGGCGGCCAGCGCGGGCGGCAGCGCCTCGCCGCCGACCAGCAGCCGGTCGAGGCCGGCCAGCGCGGCGCGGGAGTCCGGTTCGCGCTGGAGCACGCCGGCCACCGACGGGGTGCACTGGAGGGCGGCCGCCCGGTGGCGGGTCAGCTGGGCGGCGATCGGCTCGTCGGCCAGGGCGGTGCGGCGGCGCTGCTCGCTGAGTTCGCGGGCCTCGGCCAGCAGCGGCAGCGAGTCGAGCACCTCGTGGTGCGGGACGCCGAAGTCGATCAGGCAGGCGACCTCGTCGACGCCGACGGCCTTCATCCGGTCGACCTGGTCGGCGCAGTCGGCGGGGGTGCCGAGCAGCGCGGAGGTCTCGAAGAACCGCTCGAAGGCGCGCTCGACCAGCTGGTCGAGCTCCGCCTCGGGCAGCGCGCGCAGGTCGAGGTCGCTGCCGAGCGCCTGGCTGAGGCCGGAGAGCAGGTCCAGCGAGGACTTGATGTACGCGCACAGCGGGGCCCGGACGGTCTCCCGGACGGCGTCCCGGTCGGTGCCGACGAAGGTGTGCAGCATCAGGGTGACGTGCCCGTCGCCGGGGTGGCCGGCGGCCCGCCAGGACTCCCGGTACAGCTCGATCTTGCGGGCGAGCTGTTCGGCGCTGTGGCCGAGCAGGTGGGTGAGCAGGCCCGCGCCGGCCTCGCCGGCCAGCTGGAAGGTCTCCGGGCTGCGGGCGCTGGTGACCCAGACCGGCAGTTCGGCCTGGACCGGGGAGGGGAAGATCCGCACCTCGGTCTCGGCGCCGACGCCGTTGGTGCGCACGGTGCGCTCGCCGCGCCACAGCCGCCGCACCTCCTCCAGCGCGGTCATCATGACCTTCTTGCGGTCGGCGTACTTCTCCGGGGCGAGCACGAAGTCGTCGGGCTGCCAGCCGGAGGCGATGGACATCCCGACCCGGCCGCCGGAGAGGTTGTCCACCACGGACCACTCCTCGGCGACCCGCAGCGGGTCGTGCAGCGGCAGCACCACGCTGCCGGCCCGCACCGCGACGTTCTCGGTGATCGCGGCGACGGCGGCGGCGGTCACCGCCGGGTTGGGGTAGAGGCCGCCGAACTCGTGGAAGTGGCGTTCGGGCGTCCACACCGCGCTGAACCCGTTGCGGTCGGCGAACCGGGCGCCCTCGGTGAGCAGCCGGTAGGCGTCCTCCGGGTCGCCGCCCTGGTCGCCGCCGAAGTAGAACACGCTGAACTCGATCGGGCGGGTCTGCACCGCGGCGGTGACCGCGGCGCCGCCGCGGGCCTCGGCCGGGGTCGGCTCGTCGCCGCGGAGCACCACCCGGTAGCCGCGGGCCAGCGTCCAGAGCAGTTCGAGCACCGAGATGTCGAAGGAGACGCTGGTGACGGCCAGCCAGCCGGCCGGCGGGTCGCCGTCGAGCATCCGGTCGATGCCGCTGAAGAAGGTCTGCACGTTGCGGTGGGTGAGCATCACGCCCTTGGGGCGGCCGGTCGAGCCGGAGGTGTAGATGACGTAGGCGAGCTGGTCGGGGCTCTCCTCGGCCGGGGCCTCCGGGACCTCCAGGGCCTCCGGGGAGGCCGGAGCGGCCGGAGCGGCCTGGTCGTCCGGGTCGTCCTGGTCGATCCGCAGCAGTGCGGCGGGGCCGTCCGCGAGGCGGCGGGCGAGCGGGCCGCTGGTGACGATCACCGGGGTGCCGGAGTCCTCGACCATGAACGCCAGCCGGTCGGCCGGGTAGGCCGGGTCCAGCGGCAGGTAGGCGCCGCCGGCCTTGAGCACCGCGAGCAGCGCGACCACCAGCTCGGGCGAGCGCTCCAGGTGGATGCCGACCACCACGTCCCGGCCCACGCCGCGGGCCCGCAGCCGGGCCGCCAGGCGCTCGGCCCGCTCGTCCAGCTCCCGGTAGCAGATCGCCTGTTCGGGGGCGTCGGCGGCGGCGACCAGGGCGGGCGCGTCGGGGGTGCGGGCGGCCTGCTCGGCGATCAGCCGGTGGATCGGGGCCGTCGGGGCGGCGGACGGGGCCGGGTTCCACTCGTGCAGGATCCGCCGGGTCTCCTCGGCGGAGAGCACCGGCAGCCGGCCGATCGGCAGGTCCGGGTCGGCGGTGGCCGCGCCCAGCACGGTGCGGAACTGGGCGGCCAGGGCCTGCGCGGTCGCCTCGTCGAACAGGTCGGTGGCGTACTCCAGCCGCCCGGTGAGCCGCTCGCCGGAGCGGGTCAGGCTGAGCGTCAGGTCGAACTTGGCGCTCGCGGTGTCGCCGGGCACCATCCGGACCGTGCAGCCGGGCAGGTCGAGGCCGTCGGAGCCGCCCTCGTGGTAGCTGACCATCAGCTGGAACAGCGGGTTGTAGGCCGGGTCGCGGACCGGGTTGAGCTCCTCGATCAGCTTCTCGAACGGCAGGTCCTGGTGGGCCACGGCGGCCCGGCTCTCGTCCCGGGCGCGCAGCACCAGGTCGCGGAAGGCCGGGTTCCCGGAGACGTCGATCCGCTGGACCACGGTGTTGGCGAAGAAGCCGATCAGCGGGTGCAGTTCGGCGCGGGCGCGGCCCGCCACCGGCGAGCCGACGATGACCTCCTCGCCGCCGGTGTGGGCGTGCGCCAGGGCGGCGAACGCGGCCAGCAGCACGGCGAACGGGGTGGCGCCGCAGGCGCGGGCCAGCGCGTCCACCCGGTCGGCGGTGGCCGGGTCGACCGGGAAGTCGAGGTGCGCGCCGGCGTAGCTCTGCTGCGGCGGCCGGGGCCGGTCGGCGGGCAGGGTGGCCAGCGCGGGCGCGCCGTCCAGGCGGCGGCGCCAGTGGTCGAGCGCCTCGGCCAGCGGCTCGCCGCCGAGCCGGGCCAGCTGCTGTTCGGCGAAGGCCGCGTACTGGGTCTCCAGGGCGGGCAGCGCCGCCTCGGTGCCCTCGGCGAACTCCCGGTACAGCGCCGAGAGTTCACCGGAGAGCAGGCCCAGCGACCAGCCGTCGCAGGCGATGTGGTGCAGGCTCAGGCAGAACCAGTGCTCCTCGGCGTCCAGCCGCAGCAGCAGCGGGCGGACCATCAGGTCCTGCTCCAGGTCGAACGGGCGGCGGGCCTCCTCCTCGGCCAGCCGCTCGGCCTCGGCCAGCGGGTCGGGCAGGCCGCGCAGGTCGACCAGCGGGACGGGGACCGGGTCGGCCGGGCGGACGAACTGGCGCGGGGCGCCGTCGACCGGGCGGAACACGGTGCGCAGCACCTGGTGGCGGCGGACCACGGCGGTCAGCGCGCGCTCCAGCGCCGCGGTGTCCAGCGGGCCGGTGATCCGGTGGACCATCGGCACCACGTACACCGGGTTGTCCGGGTCGAGCTGGTCGAGGAACCAGAGCCGCTGCTGCGGGAAGGACAGCGGGTGGTGCTGCTCGGCGAGGCGCTGCCGGAGCCGTTCGGCGAGCAGCGCCCGGCGGGCGTCCGGGGAGTCGGGGGTGGTGGCCGTCATCGCTCTACCTCGTTCTCGGCCAGGTCGCGCAGCAGCGCCTCGACCTCGTCGTCGGACAGTTCGTGGAGCCGGTCGAGCAGGTCCTCGCCGTAGCCGGCGGCCGGGGCCTGGGTGTCGGCGGCGTCGGCGGCCGGGGTGTCGGCGGCGGCCCGGGCGGCGTCCACCTCGGCGGCCAGCCGGGCGACCGTGGGCAGTTGCAGGAAGCGGCGCAGCGGGACCTCGGTGCGGTGCAGCTCGTTGACCCGGGCGACGGTGCGCATGGCGAGCAGCGAGTTGCCGCCGAGGGCGAAGAAGTCGTCGGTGGCGCCGACCGCGGCGACCCCGAGCAGTTCGGCGACCAGCTCGGCCAACTCCCGTTCGGTGGCGGTGCGGGGCTCGACCCGGTCGTCCGCGGCGAGGTCCTGGTCGCCGACCGGCGGCAGCGCGGCGCGGTCGATCTTGCCGCTGGCGGTCAGCGGCATCGCGGGCAGCTGCACGTACGCGGCGGGCAGCAGGTAGGGCGGCAGCGCGGCGGCCAGGAAGTCGCGCAGCTCGGCCACCGGGAGCGGGGCATCGGCCGGGACCAGGTAGGCGACCAGGCGGCGCCCGGAGGGGGCGTCGTCGACCAGGACGGCGGTCTGCCGGACGGCGGGGTGCGCGGCGAGGGCCGCCTCGACCTCGCCGGGCTCGATCCGGAAGCCGCGGATCTTGACCTGGTGGTCGGCCCGGCCGAGGAAGTCCAGGCTGCCGTCGGGCCGGGTGCGGACCACGTCGCCGGTGCGGTACATCCGGGAGCCGTCGGCGGCGAACGGGTCGGGCAGGAAGCGGTCGGCGGTGAGTCCGGGCCGGCCGGCGTAGCCGCGGGCGACGCCGGGGCCGCCGACGTACAGCTCGCCGGGGACGCCGGTCGGGACGGGGTTCAGGTGCCGGTCGAGCACGTAGCCGGTGGTGTTGGCGATCGGGCGGCCGATCGGCACCGAGGTGGCGGCGGCGGGCAGGTCGCGGATCGGGTGGCAGACCGCGAAGGTGGTGGTCTCGGTCGGCCCGTAGCCGTTCAGCAGGTGCGCGGGGCGGCCGTCGGCCGGGCGCTCCAGCAGCTGGCGGATCCGGGCGAGGTTGAGCACGTCGCCGCCGACCAGCAGGTGGCGCAGGCCCGCGAAGGTGTCGGGGTGGGTGCCCATCACCTCGGTGAACAGCGCGGAGGTGATGAACATGCTGGTCGCGCCGTGCCGGCGCAGGGCCCGGCCGAGTCCGCCGGGGGTGAGCACCTCCTCGGTGTCGATCACCGCGAGGGTGCCGCCGTGCAGCAGCGCGCCCCACACCTCGAAGGTCAGCGCGTCGAAGGAGGCGTCGGCGATCTGCGGGAAGCACTCGTCCGGTCCGAACGCCACGTAGTCCGTCGCGCTGACCAGCCGCAGCACCGAGCGGTGCTCGACCATCACGCCCTTGGGGCGGCCGGTGGAGCCGGAGGTGAACAGGACGTAGGCGAGGCCGTCGGGGGCGGCGTCCGTCTCGGGGGCGGTGGCGGGGGCGGCGGCCAGCTCCTCGGCCAGGGCGTCGAGGGCGAGCGGCTCGGCGGTGCCCGGCGGGACCAGGCCGGTCAGGTCGGCGCGGGTGAGCACCACGGGGGCCTCGGTGTCGGCGAGCATCGCGGCGATCCGCTCGCGCGGGTAGCCGGGGTCGAGCGGCACGTAGCCGCCGCCCGCCTTGAGGACGGCGAGCAGGGCGGTGACCATCCGGTCGCCGCGCTCCAGCAGGACGCCCACCGGGGTGTCCCGGCCGACGCCGCGCCGCCGCAGCAGGTGGGCGATCCGGTTGGACTCCTCGTCCAGCTCCCGGTAGGTGGCGGAGCGCTCGCCGTGCACCAGCGCGGTCCTGTCCGGGTGGCGGGCGGCCTGTTCGGCGAACAGGCCGCCGATGGTGCGGTCGGCGCCGTAGGCGGTGGCGGGCCCGGCGGCGGCGTCGAGCACCCGGCGGCGCTCGGCCTCCGGGAGCAGGTCGAGCCGGTCGTAGGGCAGTTCGGGGTCGTCGAGGGCGGCGGCCAGCAGGGTGAAGTAGTGGCCGACCATCCGGCGGACGGTCTCCGGCTCGAACAGGTCGGTGGCGTACTCCCAGATCAGGGTGATCGGGGCGTCGTCGTCGGCCACGCCGTGGCCGGCCCGCTGCTCGGCGCGGGGCAGCACGACCACGTTCAGGTCGGTCTTGGCGGAGCCGTTGTGCCGCTCCAGGACGCTGCCGCTCAGGCCGGCGAACTCCAGGTCGGGCAGCTGCGAGTCGTGGAAGCTGAACATGACCTGGAACAGCGGGTTGCGGGACGGGTCGCGGGGCAGGTCGAGCGCCTCGACCAGCCGGTCCAGCGGGGTGTCCTGCCACTGGTGGGCGCGGCCGACGGTGGCGTGCACCCGCTGGGCGAGCCGGTCGAAGCCGGGGGCGCCGGAGAGGTCGACGCGCAGCGGCACGGTGTTCACGACCATGCCCATCATCTGCTCGATCTCGGCGAGCCGGCGGTTGGCCATGCCGGTGCCGACCACCAGGTCGTGCTGGCCGCTGTAGCGGGACATCAGGGCGGCGAAGCCGGTGAGCATCGCGGTGTACAGGGTGACGCCGCGGGAGCGGGCGTGGCTGCGCAGCGCGCGGGCTAGGCCGGACGGCAGGTCGATCCGGACGGCGGCGCCGGCGAAGGACTGGTCGGCGGGCCGCGGGTGGTCGGTGGCCAGCTCCAACGCGGCCGGGACGCCCGCGAGTTCGCGGGTCCAGTGGTCGAGGTAGCCGTCCAGCACCGCGCCCCGCAGCCACTCGCGCTGCCAGCGGGAGAAGTCGGTGTAGCCGATCGGCGGCTCGGGCAGCGGGGAGGGGCGGCCCGCGGCGAGCGCCGGGTAGATGTCCTGGAGCTCGTGCAGGAACAGCGCGTACGACCAGCCGTCGTGCACCAGGTGGTGCTCGACGTGCACCAGGGTGTGGTCCTCGGCGGTGTGCCGGATCAGCACCCAGCGGGCCAGCGGCGGCGCGGCCAGGTCGAAGGGGGCGTCGACGGTGCGCCGGACGATCTCCTCGGCGCGCTTCTCGCGGGCGGCCTCGTCGGGCTCGTCGCTGAGGTCGTGCAGCGGCAGGTCGACATCCATCGGGGCGAGCGGGATCTGCCGGGGCTGTCCGTCGACGGCGCGGAAGGCGGTGCGGAACACGTCGTGCCGGCGGACGATCTCGGTGAGTGTGGCGTTCAGCGCGGCGGGGTCGAGCGGGCCGCGCAGCCGGATGGTGGCCTGGGCGTTGTAGGCGAGGTTGCCGGGGGCCAGCTCCTCCAGGTACCAGATCCGCTCCTGCGGGAAGGAGAGCGGCACCGGCACGCCCAGCGCCCGGTCGGCGGCGGCGGTGATCCGCGGGACGGCGGGCGCGGCGTCCGGGGAGTCGAGGTGGGCGGCCATCGCGGCGACGGTGCGGGCCTCGTGGATCTGCCGCAGCGGCAGTTCGCGGTGCAGTTCGGAGCGGACCCGGGAGGCGAGCCGGCCGGCCAGCAGGGAGTGGCCGCCGAGCGCGAAGAAGTCGTCGTCGCGGGCGATCCGGTCGACCGCCAGCAGGTCGGCGAGGATCGCGGCCAGCGCCCGTTCGGTGGGCGTGGCGGGCGCCTGCCCGGCGTCGAGGGGTTCGGCGCGCTGCGGCAGCGGCAGCGCCGCGCGGTCGATCTTGCCGCTGGGGGTGAGCGGCATCCGCTCCAGCACCAGCACGGTGTCGGGCACCATGTGCGCGGGCAGCAGCGCGGCGAGGTGGGCGCGCAGCCGCGCGGGGTCGAGGACGGCGCCCGGGGCCGGGGCGGCGTAGCCGACCAGCCGGGGTCCGGCGCCCAGGTCGGGGGCGGTGACCACGCTGTCGGCGACGTCGGGGTGCTCGGCGAGCCGGCGGGCGATCTCGTCGGGTTCGATCCGGAAGCCGCGGATCTTCACCTGGTGGTCGATCCGGCCGAGGAACTCCAGGTCGCCGTCCGGGCGGCGGACCACCAGGTCGCCGGTGCGGTAGCGCAGCGCGTCGGGCCGCCCGCCGTCCGGGTCGGGGACGAAGCGCTCGGCGGTCAGGTCGGGGCGGTGCAGGTAGCCGCGGGCGACGCCGAGGCCGCCGACCAGCAGTTCGCCGGGGGTGCCGTCGGGCACCGGGCGCAGCTCCCCGTCGACGACGGCGGTGTGCGCGCCGGCGATGGCGCGGCCGATCGACGGCTTGCCGCCGCCGGGGGCGAGTTCGGCGACGGTGGCCCAGACGGTGGTCTCGGTGGGGCCGTAGGCGTTGAACATCCGGCGGCCGGGCAGCCAGCGTTCGGCGAGCGGCTCGGGGAGCGCCTCGCCGGCGCAGACCAGCACCTCCAGGTCGGGCAGGTCGGTGTCGGGCAGGGTGGCGAGCACGGACGGCGGCACGGTGAGGTGGCTGATCCGCCGCTCGCGCAGGAAGTCGCCGAGCCCGGGGCCGGGGGCGATGTCCTCGCGCGGGGCGAGCACCAGGGTGGCGCCGGTGGCCAGCGCCATCACCGTCTCGAACACCGAGGCGTCGAAGCTGGTGGGGGCGAACTGCAGGACGCGGTGGCCGGGGCCGGTGCCGAACGCCTCGGCCTGGGCGGCGATCAGGTTGGCCAGGCCGCGCTGGAGCAGGGCCACGCCCTTGGGGCGGCCGGTGGAGCCGGAGGTGTAGATGACGTACGCCAGTTGTCCGTCCTCGGCCGCCGCCCGGGGGCCGGCCGGGTCGGAGCCCTGCGCCGGGTCGATCGTCCGGACGTCCGGGACGGGCGCCGGGCCGGGCAGCCCGGCGTCGCCGACGACCAGCTCCAGGCGGGCGTCGGCGGCCATGTGGGCGAGCCGGTCGGCCGGGTAGGCGGGGTCGAGCGGCAGCCAGGCGGCGCCGGTGCGCAGCACGGCGAGGACGGCCACCGGGAGGTCGAGCGAGGGCCTGGTGGCGATGCCGACCACGGCGCCCCGCTCCACCCCCTGCCGGGCCAGTTCGGCGGCCAGCGCCCCGGCCCGGTCGGCCAGTTCGCGGTAGGTCAGCCGGGTGCCGCGGAACTCGACCGCGACGGCGTCGGGCATTCTCGCGGCCAGGCCGTCGAAGACGTCGAGGAAAAACGGATTCCGTGCTTCCATCTGTGCGCGTTCCCCCTGGTGTCGGGACTTCACCGCAGCGCGGCGAAGGGAAGGCGGAGCATCGTTTGCCGGGCCGCCGCCGGGATATTCAGGACGCCGGGTCGAAAATCCACCGGGCCGCGCCCCGCGGTTCGAACAGGATCCGGGACTTCCCGTCGAAGTCGACGGATTCCGGGAGTTCGCCCGGGGCCGTTTCGGCCACGGACAACCGGATTTCCGCAATCCGGTCGGTGGTGCCTTCGCCGGCATTCAGGACCAGCTCGAAGTCCTCGCCGGAGAGCCGGATCGCGCCGTCCGCGGCGGCGGTCCGTTCGAAGCCCAGCGCGCCCAGCACCGCGGCCAGCCGCTCGGCCCGCTCGGGGCCGGTCTCCAGGGTCACGCCGGTCAGGTCGCGCAGCAGCCGGCCGTCCTCGGCGGTGCCGAGCGAGGCGTCCAGGTAGTCGGCGCGGCGCATGGCGCCGTCGGGCCGGGGCACCGCCCCGAGGCTCTCGAAGTACTCGGGGGTGACCTCGTTGAGGAACAGCAGGATCCGGCTGCCCTCGCCCAGGTCGGCGTTGATCAGGTGGTACCAGGGCTGCTGCTCGCCGCTGCCGGGGTCGGCCCGGGTGACCAGTTGGTGCTGGTGGCGCAGGCCGGCCTCGTCCAGCAGCCGGTGCGCGACCGGCGAGGAGCCGGGCTCCTCGAAGGAGAAGACCAGACCGCCGGTGAGCGGCGAGGCGCTGGGCATCGGGCTGCCGAAGAGTTCGACCAGGGTGTTGCGGCCGGCCACGCCGAGCGTGGAGTAGGAGCCGGCGACCGAGCTGTCGGCCACCTTGCGCTTGACCCGGCCGAACCGGCCCTCGACGAAGCTGTTCGAATCGACGGCCGTCAGCACGTCCTCGCCGACCAGGACCATCACGTGGTCGATGCGCGGCACCGGGCGCTCGGCGCCGGAGGCGGATCCGCCTGTCATCGGTCTCCCCGATCTCGTTCCCGCCCTCGGCTTCCGTGTCCGGTCACCCACGGGCGGACCAGGCCATCTGGCCGCTCGAGTCTTGCATCGGGCTCCGTTCGAACACACCGGGGGAAAACCCTGGGGACCCCTGGGACGACCCTGGGTTCCACCCTGCCTCGGGAGGACCGGGCTTGACACCGCGTCGAATCCCGGGCGAGCATCCTTCCGGTCCGTTCGATTTGCGATTCGGGGGAACCGTGCAGATCAATCTCCTCGGTGCCGTGTCCGTCACCACCGGCGGCATTGAACGAACAATTCCCGCGAACCGGGTCCGCACACTCCTGGCCGTCCTGGCCCTGAATATCGGCCGGGTGGTCCCGCAGCAGGAACTGGCCGAGGAACTCTGGTCCGGCCGGCCCCCGGCCGGTGTCCCGAACGCGCTCCAGGCCGCCGCCACCCGGCTGCGCCGGGTGCTGGAGGGCCCGGCCCGCGAGCGCACCGGCGGGACGGCGCTGCGCTCCGTCCCGCACGGCTACCTGCTCGACCTGGACCGCGACTGCGTGGACGCCAACCGCTTCCTCGCGCTCACCGCGCAGGGCTCGGCGGCGCTCGCCGCGGAGCCCGGCCGGGCCCTCGGGCTGCTCCGCTCCGGCCTCCACCTGTGGCGCGGCCCGGCCCTGGTGGACGTCGGCGACGGCCTGCGCTGCCGCTCGGCGGCGACGCTCTTCGAGGAGCGGCGGCTGACCGCCCAGGAGGACCTGGCCGAGGCGCTGCTCGCGGTCGGCGACGTCCGGCAGGCGGTCGCCGAACTGCGCCGACTGACCGCGGCCCGGCCCGCCCACGAGCGGTTCTGCGAACTGCTCATGGTGGCGCTGTACCGCTCCGGCCGGCAGAGCGAGGCACTGACCGCCTACCACCGCACCCGGCTGCGGCTGGACGAGGACTTCGGCCTGCGGCCGGGCGACGCCATGCAGCGCCGCTACGCCGAGATCCTCTCCCAGGACCCGGCGCTGCTCGGCCCGGCCGGCTTCCGCGTCCCGGTGGCCGCGGCGGGCTGACCCGCTCCACCGGCCCGACCGGCCGGCGCCGGCCCGACCGGCTGCACCGACCTGACCCGCTCCACCGATCCGACCAGCCGCACCGGACCGACCTGCTCCACCGGCCACCGGTGCCCGCCGGCGCCCGCGCGGTGCCCCGAACCGCCCGGTGCCGCCGCGACTTCCGCGACTTCCGCGACTTCCGCGACTTCCGCCAAAGGAGCGTACTGCCATGACCTCGAACCGCCCCCGCCCGCCCGGCGGCCCCCGGTGACCCCGGCGACACCGGCGGCCGTGCTCTGCGGGATCGGCAGTTGCCTGCCCGCGCGCCGGGTCGGCAACGACGAGCTCGCCGGGGTGCTGGACACCTCCGACGAGTGGATCCGCTCGCGCACCGGCATCGGCGGCCGCCACTGGGCCGACCCGGACACCGCGACCTCCGACCTGGCGGTCGGCGCGGGCCGGCGGGCGCTGGCCAGCTGCGCCCCCGAGGACCGGCCGGGGGTGGACGCGGTGGTGGTCGCCACCACCACCCCGGACCGCAGCTGCCCGGCCACCGCCCCGCTGGTGGCGGCCCGGCTGGGCCTGGGCCCGGTCGCCGCGTACGACGTGGCGGCGGTCTGCACCGGCTTCGTGTACGCGCTGGCCTCGGCGAGCGGCCTGATCGCCGCGGGCATCGCCGAGCGGGTCCTGGTGATCGGCGCGGACACCTTCTCCAGCATCCTCGACCCGGCCGACCGGACCACCTCGGTGATCTTCGGCGACGGCGCGGGCGCGGTGGTGCTGCGGGCCGGCCACCCGGACGAGCCGGGCGCGCTGGGCGCGTTCGACCTGGGCAGCGACGGGGACGGGTACGACCTGATCACCGTCCGCGGCGGCGGCTCCGAGCAGCACCTGTCCACGGCCGCCCCGGAGCCGGGGCGGGCGTACTTCACGATGGACGGCAAGGCGGTCTTCCGGCACGCGGTGGAGCGGATGTCGCGCTCCTCGCGCACCGTGCTGGACCGGGCCGGCTGGGAGCTGTCCGGCCTGGACTGGATGGTCGGCCACCAGGCCAACCGGCGCATCCTGGACCGGCTCGCCGACGACCTCGGGGTGCCGCGCGAGCGCTCGGTCGGCAACATCGCCGAGGTCGGCAACACCTCGGCGGCCTCGATCCCGCTCGCCCTGGACGACGCCCGCGGCGCCGGCCTGCTCAAGCCCGGCGACCGCGTCCTGCTGACCGCCTTCGGCGGCGGCCTCACCTGGGGCTCCGCCACCCTCACCTGGCCCGGACCGGACCGCTTCGTGTCCTGACGCCCGGTCAGTTCCCGTTCTCCACCCGCACGTTCCGCATCCCGCGACGACGAAGGAGCCACCATGGCCACGATGTACGACACCCTCGCCGACCTGATGGTCGACCAGTTCCAGGTGGAGCGCTCGGAGATCCGGCCCGACGTCACCTTCGAGGACCTGGAGATGGACTCGCTGTTCCTGGTCGAGCTGCTGCTGGTGGTGCAGAAGGAGGTCGGGGTGCAGATCTCCGACGACGTCGCCACCCCCCGGGACACCATCGGCCGGGCCGCCGAGGCGATCGAGGAGCAGGTCGCCGCCGCGAAGGCGTCATGACCGGCACCCCGGTCGCGGTCACCGGTCTCGGCCTGGTCACTCCGGCCGGGATCGGTGCCGCGGCGAGCTGGCAGGGCGTGCTGGCGGGGGTCTCCGCCGCCCGGCGCGACCCCGCGCTGGCCGGGCTGCCCGTGGACATCTCGTGCGCCGTGCCGGGCTTCGAACCGGCCAAGCACGTGGGGCGGCGCAGCTCGCTGATGCACGACCGGTTCACCCAGCTCGCCGTCACGGCCGCCCGCGAGGCGGTCCTGGACAGCGGGCTGGACACCGGGAGCTGGGACGCCGCCCGGGTCGGCGTGGTGATCGGCTGCGGGCTCGGCGGCGTCTCCACCTGGGAGAAGCAGCACCGCCGGATGCTCGAGGACGGGCCGACCACGGTCTCCGCGCTGCTGATCCCGATGCTGGTGCCGAACATGGTGGCCGGCCACCTGGCGATGGAGTTCGGCGCGACCGGCCCCAACCTGGTGACCGCGACCGCCTGCGCCTCCGGCTCGACCGCCGTCGGCATCGCCATGGGCCTGCTGCGCGACGGCAGTTGCGACGTGGTGATCGCCGGCGGCAGCGAGGCCGGGATCTCCCCGCTGATCGTCACCGGCTTCGCCCAGATGGGCGCGCTGTCCCGCCGCACCGACGACCCGGCGGCCGCCTCGCGTCCGTTCAGCCAGGACCGGGACGGCTTCGTGATCGGCGAGGGCAGCGGCATCCTGGTGCTGGAGCGGGAGGCGGACGCCCGCGCCCGCGGCGCCCGGGTCCGGGCCCGGCTGCTGGGCTTCGGCGGCTCGGCGGACGCCCACCACATGACCGCCCCCGACCCGGAGGGCGTCGGCCAGGGCCGGGCGCTGACCTCGGCGCTCGCCGACGCGGGCGCCGCGCCGGACGAGGTCGACCACGTCAACGCGCACGGCACCTCGACGCCGCTGAACGACGTCGCCGAGGCCCGGCTGCTGGAGCGGGTGATCGGCACCGGCGCGTCCGTCACCTCGGTCAAGGGCGTGCTGGGCCACTCGCTGGGCGCGGCCGGCGCGGTGGAGGCCGCGCTGACGGTGCTCACCGTGGAGCACGCGACAGTGCCGCCGACGGCGAACCTGGAGCAGCCCGACCCGGAGATCAAGCTGGACCTGGTGGCCGGGGCGCCGCGTCCGCAGCAGGTCGGCCTGGCGGTGAGCAACTCCTTCGGGTTCGGCGGCCAGAACGCGGTCCTGGTGGTCGGCCGGGCCTGACCGCCCCTCCGACCGGGCCCGACCGACCGCCCTGCCGACCGGGCCCGACCGCCCCTCACACACAACGGAAATGGGACCGTGAGCGAGACCTTGGTCAACGACAGGACCGACAACAGGTACGACGTCATCGTGGTCGGCGCCGGCTCGGCCGGCTGCGCGGTCGCCGCCCGCTGCGCCGAGGCGGGCGCCCGGGTCCTGCTGCTGGAGGCGGGCGGCGCCGACACCAACCCGGCGATCCACGACCCGCGGCGCTTCGGCGAGCTGTGGTTCGGCCCGGAGGACTGGGCGTACCGCACCGCCGCCCAGCCGGGGGCGGCCGACCGGCAGCTGCACTGGCCGCGCGGCCGGGTGCTGGGCGGGTCGAGCTCGCTCAACGCCATGATCTGGGCCCGCGGCGCGGCGCTCGACTACGACCACTGGGCGTACCTCGGCAACGCCGGCTGGTCCTGGGCGGACGTGCTGCCGGTGTTCCGCCGGATCGAGGACTACGACACCGGCGGGGACGGGCTGCGCGGCGCGGGCGGCCCGGTGCCGGTGCTCACCGACTACCGGCCCGACCCGGTGCACCTGGCCTTCCTGGAGGCCGCCGGGAGCATCGGCGTCGAGCGGCAGGAGAACTACAACGACGGCCGCCCGCACGGCATTTCGCAGATCCAGTTCACCATCGCGCAGGGCCGCCGGTTCAGCGCCGCCGCCGCGTACCTGCGCCGCCCGGGGGTGGCCGGTCCCGAGGTGCTGACGGGGGCTCGGGCCCGGCGGCTGCTGCTCCGGGACGGGCGCTGCACCGGCGTGGAGTGGGTGCGCGAGGGCCGGTTGGAGTCGGCCACCGCGGACGCCGAGGTGGTGGTCAGCGCGGGCGCGATCGAGTCGCCCCGGCTGCTGATGCTCTCCGGCATCGGCGACCCGGCCGAGCTGAAGGCGGTCGGGGTGGAGGTGGCGGCGGCCCTGCCCGGGGTCGGCCGGAACCTGCACGACCACCTGCTGGTGCCAGTGCTGTTCTCCACCGAGCGCGACCCGGGCCGCCCCTCCGAGGGGCTGGGCCCGGCCCAGACGCACCTGTTCTGGCACAGCGGCCCGGGCCTGCCCGGCCCCGACCTCCAGCCGCTGCACTTCCCCGTCCCGATGTACCTGCCCGGCATGTCCGGCCCGCCGACCGGCTTCACCCTCCAGGCGGGCCTGGTCCGGCCGGCCGGGCGCGGCTCGATCCGGCTGACCGGCGCCGAGCCGGAGGACGAACTGCTCATCGACCCGGGCGTGTTGAGCACCGCGGCGGACGTGGACCGGCTGGTCGCCGCGGTCGAGCTCTGCCGCGAGCTGGGCAACGCGGAGCCGCTGCGCACCGAGTGGGGCGCGCGCGAGCTGTACCCCGGCCCGGCGGGCTCCGGCGCGGAGCTGCGCGAGCACGTCCGGCGCACCGTCGGCACCTACCACCACCAGGTCGGCACCTGCCGGATGGGCGTGGACGCGGACGCGGTGGTCGACCCGCGGCTGCGGGTGCACGGGGTGGCGGGCCTGCGGGTCGCCGACGCCTCGGTCTTCCCGACGGTGACCACCGGCAACACGCACGCCCCGGCGCTGCTGGTGGGCGAGCGGGCGGCCGAGTTCATCGCGGCCGAGCACGGCACCGGGTGGGTGGGCGCGGCGAACTGACGGACCGTCGGAAAAGTGGGGGGCGGACCGGCGGCTGCCGGTCCGCCCCCGTCGTCGGTGGCGCGTCAGTGCGGGCGGGCCCCGATCAGCTCCGGGGCGTTGCGCTCGACCAGCTCCTCCAGCAGCGCGGTCTCCGGGTTGTACGGGGTGATCACCACCAGCCGGTGCACGCCGAGTTCGGCGTAGGCGCGGACGGTGTCCGGGTCGAGCGGCCGGGAGGGGGCGACGGTGATCCGCAGCGGCGGGCCCTGGCGGCCGACCTCGGCGGCGGCCCCGGCCAGCGAGCGCAGCTGCTCGGCGGTGGCGGCCGGGCTCAGCCGGAAGCCGAACCACTCGTCGCCGTACCGGGCGGCCCGCCGGTGCGCGGCCCGGCTGTGGCCGCCGACCAGCAGCGGCACCGGGCGCTGCCGGGGGCGGGGGTGCGCGTCGACGCCCGCGAAGTCGACGAACTTGCCGTGCTGGGACGGGTGTTCGTCCTCCCAGAGCGAGCGGACGGCCCGCAGGTACTCGTCCATCTGGGCGCCGCGTTCGCGCACCGGGACGCCGAGGGCGCGCAGTTCGGGCTCCAGGTAGCCGACGGCGGTGCCGAACAGCAGGCGGCCGTCGCTGACCACGTCGAGCGAGGCGAGCTGCTTGGCCAGCACCAGCGGGTTGCGCTGCGGCAGCACGATGCAGCCGGTGCCGAGCCGGATCCGCTCGGTGCGGGAGGCGAGGTGGGTGAGCGCCACCAGGGGTTCGAGCAGCGGCTGGTCGGGCTCCAGCGGCGACTCGGGGGTGCGCGGGGCCGGCAGCACGACGTGGTCGGCGGCCCACAGCGACTCGTAGCCGAGCCGCTCGGCGCGGCGGGCGAGGCGGGTGGCCGTGGCCGGGTCGGCGAACGGGCCCAGGTTGGCGCCGAACAGCCCGACGACGGGCAGGGCGGGTGCGGAGTCGATCACGGGGTGGGTGTTCCCTCGACCTGGGCCAGGAACACCTCCACCGCGGCCCGGAAAGCGGCCGGCTCTTCCAGGTGCGGCAGGTGGCCGGAGGCGCCGAACTCCAGCCGCCAGGCGCGCGGCAGGCCCCGGTAGAGCGCGTCGGCGGCCTCCGGGACGACCTGGTCGTACCGGCCGGAGACCACCAGCGCGGGCAGGTCGACCGCGGCCAGCCGGTCGGTGAAGTCCCAGTCCCGCAGGCTGCCGGTCATGCTGAACTCGCTCTCCCCCATCATCGTCCGGTACACCGTGGGGTCCTCGGCCATCGCGGCCATGGTGCGGCGCAGCGCCTCGGGCGCGGGCCCGGCCCGGTAGACGTGCCGCCGGTAGAACGCGGTCATCGCCTCCCCGTACGCGGCCGGGTCGACCGGCTCGCCCGCCTCGTGCCGCGCCAGCACCTCGCGCTGCTCGGCGGGCAGCCGGGCCAGCAGCCCGGCGACGCCGCGGACGTAGGCGGGCGAGGAGGCGAAGGTGTCGGCCAGGACCAGCGCGCGCAGGCCGGCGGGCCGGGTCAGCGCGGTCTCCAGGGCGAGCATGCCGCCCCAGGAGTGGCCGAGCAGGTGGAAGCCGCCGGACAGGCCCAACGCGTCGGCCAGAGCGTGCAGTTCCTCGACGAACAGCTCGGGGGTCCAGAACCCGGCGGGCGCCTCGGGGCGGTGCCCGGAGCGGCCGACGCCGTACTGGTCGTAGAGCACGCAGGGCCGGCCGGCGGCGGCGAGCGCCTCGGCGAGCGGCACCAGGTAGTCGTGGGTCATGCCGGGGCCGCCGTGGCAGAGCACCAGCGGCGCCCGGCCGCCGCCGCCGTCGCCCTCGCCGTCACCGGGGAGGTCGCCGGGGTGGCCCCCGACCACCCGGTACCAGGTGCGGCCCCGGCGCCACTCCAGCAGGCTCCCGGCCCCGTCCCGCCGCGTCGACTCCGCCATGTCGGCCCCCCGTTCGATGGTCCGGACATCATCGCGACCGACCCTGACCGGAGGCTGACCGCGTCCTGACCCCCGGGGTGGCGGGGGTGCGGTCAGCCTGCGGTCAGCCCCCGGTCAGACGCTGCTGGCACGATGTCGGCCGGTCGTCTGACGTGCGGCGGCCGGTTGTCCGCCGCCCGTGCGAGCAGTCCGGAGGAGCCCGTGAACGAGGTCCGTCCCCCCCAGCCCGAGGAGATCGGTGCCGCGGTCCGCCAGGTGCTCGGCGACTCGCTCGGCTACCTGTACCCGGCCGCGCTGCGGGTCGCGGTCCGGCTGGGCCTGCCCGACCTGCTGCTGTCCGGCCCGCAGAGCGCCGAGCAGCTGGCCAAGGCGGTCGGCGCGGACGCCCCGTCGCTGTACCGGGTGCTGCGCTTCCTGGCCACCCGCGGCCTGTTCCGCGAGGACGAGGCGGGCGCCTTCCACCTGACCCCGGCCGCGCACGTGCTGCGCTCCGACGTCCCGTACTCGGTGCGCAGCACCGCGCTGCTGCTGACCGACCGGATGTACTGGGAGTCCACCGGCCGCCTGGAGCAGACCGTCCGGGACGGCCGCACCGCCTTCGACGGGATCTTCGGCGCCCCGCTCTTCGACCACCTGGCCGCCGTCCCCGAGGACGCCGAGACCTTCAACCGGGGCATCGCCGACCTGTCGGTGATCGAGCAGGGCGGCATCGCCGACAGCTACGAGTTCCCGGCCGAGGGCACCGTGGTGGACGTCGGCGGCGGCCCCGGCGGCTTCCTGCGCACCGTGCTGAGCCGCAATCCGGGCCTGCGCGGCGTGCTGTACGAGCAGGCGTCGGTGCTGGCCGGGCACGAGCTGGACGACCCGGCGATCGCGGGCCGCTGGGAGACCGCCGAGGGCGACTTCTTCAGCACCGCCCCGGGCGGCGGCGACCTGTACGTGCTCAAGCGGGTGCTGCACGACTGGGACGACGAGCACTGCCTGCGCATCCTGCGCGCGGTGCGGGCGGCGATGCCGGAGCACGCCCGGCTGCTGATCGTCGACGCGGTGGTCCCGGCCGGCAACGACCCGCACCCCGGCAAGCTCTACGACATCGCCATGATGACCATCTTCGACGGCAAGGAGCGCACCGAGCCGGAGTTCGACGCCCTGCTGGCGGCCACCGGCCTGCGCCGGACCCGGACCGTCCCGACGCCGGGCACGGTGTCGGTCGTCGAGGCCGTCCGGGCCTGACCCGGGGCGCCTTCCCCGCCGCCGTCGCTCCGCCACCGCCGTTCCGCCGCCGTTCCGCCGCCGCCGTTCCGCCGCCGTTCCGCCGCCGTCCAGGGAGACGCGATGCCCACTCAGCAGGACCCGGGGACCCCGGAGAGCGCCGGTCCGCCGCGCGGCCGGACCGAACCGGTCTTCGTGCACTTCGACGACCTCGACGCGATGGGGTTCGTCCACAACTCCCGCTACCCGGTGCTGCTGGAGCACGCGCTGACGGTGTTCTGGGCCCGCGAGGGCTTCACCTTCACCGACGGCCGCTACAGCCGGCCGGACGTGTTCCTCGCGGTCGCCGAGTTCGCGATCTCCTACCGCAGCCCGATCCGCGGCATCGGCGAGGTCGGCGTGCACTTCTGGATCTCCCGGCTCACCGACAGCACCGCCGAGTACGGCTTCCGGGTGCTGTCCGCCGACGGCGGCACGGTGCACGCCGAGGGCCGCCGGGTGCACGTGCGGATCGACCGCGAGACCCTCCGACCGACCTCCTGGACACCGGAGTTCCACACCGTGGCGAAGACACTGCTGTGACCGGACACCGTACCGACGTCCCCGCCGACGACGTCCCCGCCGCCGCTCCCGCCGCAGCCGACGCCGGGTCCGCCGCGGTGGGCTCCGCTCCCGCCGCGGCGGGCTCCGCGCCGTCGCCGGAGCGGGTGGGCCGCGGCTTCGTCGCGGGCATCGCGCTCGCCTCGCTGGGCCTGTGGGCCGCCCTGTACACGCCCGTCCAGGTGCTGCTGGCCCGGCAGCTGGAGGTGTTCTCCCCCGGCCACAAGGAAGCCTCGCTGGCCCTGGTGACCGGGGTCGGCGCCCTGGTCGCCCTGGTCGCCAACCCGCTGGTGGGCGCGCTGTCCGACCGGACCACCTCGCGGTTCGGTCGGCGCGGGCCGTGGCTGGCGGGCGGCAGCCTGCTGGGCGCGGCGGGCCTCGGGCTGCTCGCCGGGCAGCACACGGTGGCCGGGCTGATGGCGGGCTGGGTGATGGTCCAGCTGGGCCTGAGCGCGGCGCAGGCCGCGCTGGTCGCGGTGGTGCCGGCCCGGGTGCCGGTCTCCCAGCGGGCCGTGGTGAGCGCCTGGGTGGGGGCGACCCAGCCGCTGGCGGTGCTGGTCGGCACCGCCGCGGTGACCGGCCTGGCGGACGACGCGGCCGGTTACCTGGTGCTGCTCGTCCTGCTGCTGGCGGCCCAGCTGCCCTTCCTGCGCTCCCTGCGCGAGGCACCGGCCAAGGCAGCGGCGGAGCGGAGCCCGGCGGCGGGCGGCCGGATCGGGCCGCGCGCCCTGCTGCGCTCCTTCCTGATCAGCCCGCGCCGCCACCCGGACTTCGCGCTGGCCTGGCTGACCCGGCTGCTGATCCAGCTCGGCAACGCCACCGGCACCCTCTACCTGCTGTACTTCCTGCGCGACCGGATCCACTACGAGACGCTCTTCCCGGGCCGCAGGGCCGAGCAGGGCCTGCTGGTGCTGGTCGGCCTGTACTCGGTGGGCATCGTGCTGGCGGCCTTCGCGGGCGGCGTGGTCTCGGACCGGATCGGCCGCCGCAAGGCCCCGGTGACGGCGGCCGGCCTGGTCATCGCGGTGGGCGCCGGACTGCTGGCGGCGGTGCCGACCTGGCCGGTGGCGATCGTCGCGGCGGCGCTGTTCGGGCTCGGCTACGGCGTGTACGTCTCGGTCGACCAGGCGCTGATCACCGAGGTCCTGCCGGACCCGGAGACCTACGGCAAGGACCTGGGCGTGATCAACGTGGCGGCGGCGCTCCCCCACGTGCTCGGCCCGGCGATCGCCGCCCTGCTGGTCACCCACCTGGGCGGCTACCCGGCCCTGTTCGGCACCACGGCGGTGCTCAGCGCCCTCGGCGCGGTCCTGGTCCAGCGCATCCGCGGCGTCCGCTGAACCGGCCGTCCGCCGGGACGGCACCCGTGGAGAGGCCGCCCGTGGAGAGGGCGCCCGCGGAGAGGGCGCCCGCCGAACCGCGGACGGGCGGGCCCGGGCGGGCGTCCGGGGGCGGGGTCAGGTGCAGTCGGGGCAGAGGCCGCGGTAGGTGACCTCAGCGGTGGCGACGGTGAAGCCGAAGCGTTCGGCGGTGGGGAGGGCGGCGAGCGGGTCGCCGGTGGGGTGGACGTCGCGGACGGTGCCGCAGCCGGAGCAGACCAGGTGCTGGTGGGGCTGGTGGGCGTTGGGGTCGTAGCGCTTGGCGCGGCCGTCGGTGGCGACCTCGAGGACCTCACCGAGGGTGACCAGTTCGCCGAGCGTGTTGTAGACGGTGGCCCGGGAGATCTCGGGGAGGCGGTCGGCGGCGCGGGCGTGCACCTCGTCCGCGGTGAGGTGGACGTGGTCGCCGTCGAGCACCTCGGCGACCACCCGGCGCTGGGAGGTCAGCCGCCAGCCGCGGGCCCGCAGTCGTTCCAGCAGGTCACTCATCTCGTTCACCCAATCAGCTCAACATTCGCCCGAACTGTACAGCGGGTGTCGCCGGACACCCGATTCGAGCGGGACCACCACCCGATTGACCATGTTCTTGACTTAGACTTCGTCTATCTTAGGATCTGTTCCGGCGAACAGCCAAGGTGCCCGTCGCAGAACGTGATCCGCCCGACCCGGAGGGACATCCCATGCCCGAGAACGACGACGCCATCGTCACCGACCCCAAGTCCGAGGGTGCGGGCGGCTGCCCGGTCGCGCACGGCCGGGCCGCCCATCCGACCCAGGGCGGCGGCAACCAGCAGTGGTGGCCGCGCCGGCTGAACCTGAAGATCCTGGCGAAGAACCCGGCGGTGGCGAACCCGCTGGGCGCGGACTTCGACTACCCGGCGGCCTTCGCCTCGCTCGACCTGCCGGCCGTCAAGCGCGACATCGAGACGGTGCTGACCACCTCGCAGGACTGGTGGCCGGCCGACTTCGGCCACTACGGCCCGCTGATCATCCGGATGGCCTGGCACAGCGCCGGCACCTACCGGATCACCGACGGCCGCGGCGGCGCGGGCGCCGGCCAGCAGCGCTTCGCCCCGCTCAACTCCTGGCCGGACAACGCCAACCTGGACAAGGCCCGCCGCCTGCTCTGGCCGGTGAAGCAGAAGTACGGCCAGGCGCTGTCCTGGGCCGACCTGCTGATCCTGTCGGGCAACGTGGCGCTGGAGTCGATGGGCTTCGAGACCTTCGGCTTCGGCGGCGGCCGGGCGGACGTCTGGGAGGCCGACGAGGACGTGTACTGGGGCCCGGAGACCACCTGGCTGGGTGACGAGCGCTACACCGGGGACCGCCACCTGGAGGAGCCGCTGGGCGCCGTCCAGATGGGCCTGATCTACGTCAACCCGGAGGGCCCCAACGGCAACCCGGACCCGGTCGCGGCGGCCCGCGACATCCGCGAGACCTTCCGCCGGATGGCGATGAACGACGAGGAGACCGTCGCGCTGATCGCCGGCGGCCACACCTTCGGCAAGACCCACGGCGCGGGCCCGGCGGACAACGTCGGCGACGACCCCGAGGGCGCGGCGCTGGAGGAGCAGGGCCTGGGCTGGAAGAGCAGCTACGGCTCCGGCAAGGGCGCCGACGCGATCACCTCCGGCCTGGAGGTGACCTGGACCAACACCCCCACCGCCTGGGACAACTCCTTCTTCGAGATCCTGTTCGGCCACGAGTGGGAGCTGACCAAGTCCCCGGCCGGCGCGCACCAGTGGAAGCCGAAGGACGGCGCCGGCGCGGGCACCGTGCCGGACGCCTTCGACCCGGCGAAGAAGCACGCCCCGCAGATGCTCACCACCGACCTGGCGCTGCGCTTCGACCCGGTGTACGAGCAGATCTCCCGCCGCTTCCTGAACGACCCGGCGGCGTTCGCGGACGCCTTCGCCCGGGCCTGGTACAAGCTGACCCACCGCGACCTGGGCCCGGTCGTCCGCTACCTCGGCCCGGAGGTCCCGTCCGAGGAGCTGCTCTGGCAGGACCCGCTGCCGGCCGCCCAGGGCGAGCCGATCGACGCGGCGGACGTGGCGGCGCTCAAGGCGAAGCTGCTGGACTCCGGCCTGACCACCGCCCAGCTGGTGTCCACCGCGTGGGCCTCGGCGGCGTCCTTCCGCGGCAGCGACAAGCGCGGCGGCGCGAACGGCGCCCGGGTCCGGCTGGAGCCGCAGCGCGGCTGGGAGGTCAACGACCCGGAGCAGCTGGCGCAGGTGCTGCGGGTGCTGGAGGGCGTGCAGCAGGAGTTCAACGCGCGGGGCGGCAAGCAGGTCTCGCTGGCCGACCTGATCGTGCTGGGCGGCACCGCGGCGGTCGAGCGGGCCGCGAAGGAGGGCGGCGTCGAGGTCGAGGTGGGCTTCCGCCCGGGCCGGGTGGACGCCACCCAGGAGAAGACCGACGTCGAGTCGTTCGCCGCGCTGGAGCCGCAGGCCGACGGGTTCCGCAACTACCAGGGCAAGGGCACCCGGCTGCCGGCCGAGTACCTGCTGGTGGACCGCGCCAACCTGCTGAACCTGTCCGCCCCCGAGCTGACCGTCCTGGTCGGCGGCCTGCGGGTGCTGGGCGCCAACACCGGCGGCTCGCAGCACGGCGTGCTCACCGAGCGCCCGGGCACGCTGTCCAACGACTTCTTCGTCAACCTGCTGGACCTGGGCACCGTCTGGGCCCCGGTCGCCTCCGACAACACGGTGTACGAGGGCCGGGACGCCTCCGGCGCGGTGAAGTGGACCGGCACCCGGGCCGACCTGGTGTTCGGCTCCAACTCGGAGCTGCGGGCGCTGGCCGAGGTGTACGCCTCGGACGACGCCGAGGAGAAGTTCGTCAAGGACTTCGCCGCCGCCTGGACGAAGGTCATGGAGCTGGACCGCTTCGACCTGGCGTGAGGGTGAGCTGACGGAGGGCCCGGACCGCACCGGCGGTCCGGGCCCTCCGCCGTGCCGTCAGCGGCGCAGCTCCAGGGTGCAGCACTTGACCGCGCCGCCGGCCCGGAGCAGTTCGGTCAGGTCGACGCCGATCGGGGTGAAGCCGCGTTCGCGCAGCCGCTCGGCCAGGCCGACGGCGGCCTCCGGGAGGACGACGTGCGCGCCGTCGGAGACCGCGTTCAGGCCGAACACCCGGGCGTCGTCGGCGTCGGCCAGCAGCGCGTCGGGGTAGAGGCGCTCCAGGACCGCCCGGGAGGCGGCGTCGAAGGCCGGCGGGTGGTACATGATCTCGGTGTCGCTGAGCACCGCGAGCGCGGTGTCCAGGTGGTAGTAGCGGGGGTCGACCAGCCGCAGGGTGACCACCTCGCGGCCGAGGAACTCGCGGGCCTCGGCGTGCGCGGCGGTCTCGGTGCGGAAGCCGGTGCCGGCCAGGATGCGCTCGCCGGCCACCAGCAGGTCGCCCTCGCCCTCGTTGGTCCGCTCGGCGTCCTTGACCCGCCAGCCGCGCTCGCGGAACCAGTCGGCGTACGCGGGGCCCTCGGCGGCCCGTTCGGGGTGGCGGAAGCGGGCGCCGAGCACCCGGCCGTCGAGCGTGGTGGCGCCGTTGGCGGCGAACACCATGTCGGGCAGGCCGGGCAGCGGCTCGATCAGCTCCACGGTGTGGCCCAGGCGCCGGAACAGCGCGTGCAGCTGGTCCCACTGGGCCAGCGCGGTGCCGGTGTCGGTGGGCTTGGCCGGGTCCATCCACGGGTTGATGGAGTAGTCGACGGTGAAGTGCGCGGGCCGGCACATCAGGTAGTGGCGCGGGGTCGCGGTTCGCGGCGACACGGTGGTGTCTCCTTCCGGGGCGGGACGGAACGGCCGACGGTCGGTCGGGGGCGTTCCGTGCGCGGGCACGTGCGGTTCCGCACGTGCGGTTTCACGCGTGCGGTTCCGCACGTGCGGTTTCACGCGTGCGGTTTCAACTGCCGATGGACTGCGGGAAGGCGAACAGCCGGTCCGGGTCGTGGCGCTGCTTGGTGGCCACCAGCCGGGGGTAGTTGGCACCGTAGTAGGCGTCGCGCCAGCCCCGCAGGTCCGGATCGGTGAAGTTCAGGTAGGCGCCGCCGGTCGCGTGCGCGGCGATCAGGCGGTCGAGTCCGGCCAGCCAGTCCAGGTGCGGGGCCGGGTCCTCGCCCGGCAGCCAGGAGGTGTCCAGGCTGACCAGGTACTGCGCGTCGCGGTGGACGAAGGCGGTGGCCGCCGGGTCGACCCGGTTGATCGCCCCGCCCCAGCCGAACAGCGCGAACCCGCAGCCGTCGGCGTTGCCGCCGGGCGGCGCGGCGGCCAGGTGCGCCAGTGCGGCGGCCAGCGCGGCGGGCGGCAGCGGGCGGGCCGCGAAGTGGGTGCGGACGGCGAACGCGCCGCCGCTGGTCTCGTGCCGCAGGTAGTCCATCGCGTCCCAGAAGGCCCGGTCGGCGATCTCCGCGCGCAGCGGCGGCCCGGCGGCGAACGCCGGGGCGAGCAGCTCGCGCAGCTCGGCGGCCGGGCCCAGGTGCAGGCCGACGGTGGAGACCAGGGTCCGGCCGCCGGAGGTGGCGACGCCCAGCCGCAGCGAGGTCTCCTCGGGCGCGGTGAGCATCAGCTCCTGGACGGCGTGCAGCACGTGCTCGGCGTGCTCGGCCTCCCAGAGCAGCAGGCAGGTGGACGCGGCGGGTGCCTCGACGGCCTGGAAGGTCAGATCGAGGTTGATCCCGAAGTTGCCGCCGCCACCGCCCCGGCAGGCCCAGTACAGGTCCTCGTTGCGGTCCGCGTCGCAGGTCAGGACGGTGCCGGCGGCGGTGGCCAGGGTGGTGGCGCGCAGCGTGTCGGCGGTCAGTCCGAACCGGCGGGAGGTGGCGGCGGAGCCGCCGCCGAGCGCCAGCCCGGCGATCCCCACCCCGGCGCCGTTGCCGAGCGGCAGCGCGAGGCCGTGCGGGCGCAGCGCGGCGTACAGCGCGCCGGTCAGCACGCCGCCGCCGACGGTGACCCGCCCGGTCGCCGGGTCGACGGTGATCGCGTCCAGGGCCCGCAGGTCCACCACCAGACCGGAGTTGACGGAGTTCCCGGCGTACGAGTGCCCGCCGCCGCGCGGCACGATCGGCACCGCGTGGTCGCGGGCCCAGTCGATGGCCCGCAGCACGTCCGGCGGGCCGGCGGCCCGCAGCACGGCGGTGGGCGCGCGGTCGGCCCAGCGTTCGTTGAAGGCCGCGGAGGACTCGTGGAAGGCGCCGTCCCCGGGGCGCAGCAGCGGGCCGGTGGTGTGCTTGTCGAGCAGCGCCCAGTCGGCGGTCACGGGGCGATCTCCTCGATGGTGGAGGTGCCGGTGCCGGGGGTGGGGCCGTAGCGCTCCCAGGTCTCGTGCAGGCGGATGCGGCCGTCGGGGGTGAGGGTGGGGGTGTTGTGGGTGCGGCCGCAGACGATCTGGCCGTCGGTGAGGACGAAGGTGTAGCCCATGGCGAGGGTGCCGTCGGGCTGGCGGGTGCCGGCGGTCCAGCCGCGCTGGATGGTGCCGCCGGTGACCTCACCCCAGACCAGGTCGCCCTGCTGGTGGTAGACGGCGACGGTGCGGCGGTCGCCGTCGGGGGCGTGGAAGCGGCGGCCGTCGTAGTCGAGCGGGGCGGGGTGGCGGGGGTTCACGCCTGCCACCAGATGGCGTAGTAGGCGAAGTCGGTGTCGTGCGGGTTGGCGACGGCGTGGTCGGTGTCGGCGGGGAGCAGGACGAGGTCGCCGGCGGCGATGGGGTGGCTGCCGTCGGCGGTGCGGACCTCGCCGCGGCCGCTCATGCAGATGAAGAGTTCGCGTTCGGTGTGCTGGTGGGTGTCGGTGAGGTCGCCGGGGCGCAGCACGCACCAGGCGCCGTGGAAGGGGGTGGTCAACTCGCCCCAGGGGTGCAGGAGTTTCAGGTCGAGTCCGTGGGCGCGTTCGAGCTGCCGGGGTTCCTGGCGGCGGATCACCAGGCCGGGCGGCGGGCCGTTCTCGGGCATGGCGGGGCTCCGTTCGGCGGAGGCGGTGGCAAAGGGGCGGAGGTGGGGGGAGCGCGGGTCAGCGGGCCGCGGCGGCGTGGCCGAGGCCGGCGTCGCGGGCGAGGACCAGGGCCTGGGCGCGGTCGGCGACGCCGAGCTTGCCGAGGATGCCGGAGATCCGGTTGCTGACCGTCTTGGAGGCGAGGGCGAGTTCCCGGGCGATGAAGGTGTTGGAGCGCCCGGCGGCGAGGTGTTCGAGGACCTCGCGTTCGCGGTCGCTGAGCTGCGGGAACGGGTAGCTGCGCGGGCGCGGGCCGACGCCGATCAGGGTGCCGAGCCGGGCCGCGATGGCGCGGTCGAGGATGGCCTCGCCCGCGCCGACGGCGTGGATGCCGCGGACGATCTGGTCGGCGGTGGCGCGTTTGACCAGGTAGCCGCGGGCGCCGGCGTGGAAGGCGGCGGCGACGGCCTTGTCGTCGTCGAGGGGGCTGAACACCAGGACGCCGGTCTCGGGGGTGAGCCGCAGCACCTGGCTGATCATCCGCATGCCGGTGCCCTCGTCCATCTGCGGGTCGAGGACCAGCACGTCGGGCCGGTGCCGGGAGGTCGCGGCGAGCACTTCGCCGGTGGTGCCGGCCTCGCCGACCACCGCCGCGCCGCCGCCGGACTCCACCATGGAGCGGACGCCCTGGCGGACGGCGGGCTGGGCGTCCGCGAGCAGCACGGTCAGCGGTGCGGTGGTCCCGTGCTGGTTCATCGTCCCCTCGCGGCGTGTGGTGGTGCGGCGGGTGGTGCGCGGCGTGGCAGCGGCGGTGCGGCGGTGCGGCGGTCCTGCGGCGGCGGTAGGGCAGCGGTACGGCAGCGGATGATCACGGGTAGTGATGATTCCGTTATCTCATCATGATCCGATCAAACCGGCACCTCAAGTGCGCAATGTCATACAGGAGTTGGCAGATGTGACGATTGGGCGGCGGCTTCCCGGGCCTTGCGCATGATCTCCTCGCGGCCGCGCCAGTGCGACCAGAAGGCGCCGGTGTAGCCGAGCCCGCCCAGGCTGGTGAGGAAGGGGTTGTCGGCGTAGTTGTTGTCGTGCTCGCTCATCCCCTCGACGGTGGGCAGCATCACCCGGTGGTGGTCGGCCGGGTCGATCAGCGCCCACAGGTCGGTGACCGCGCCGTGCCAGCGCTCGGCCGGGTCCGCGGCCCGGGCCGGGTCGGGCAGCAGGTCGGGCGAGAAGTAGCAGACCAGCCGGAAGTTGCCGTGCTCGTCGAACATGAACTGCCGCTCGTACTCGGCCGGGGAGGCGCACATCCGCAGCGGCTTGAGCACGATCGGGCCGTCCGCGGTGTTGGACTGCAGGCCGGGGACGGTGCGCACGCCCGCGCACCGCTCGGCGATGTCGATGCCCATCGGGGTGTACGGGAACAGCCGCAGGCCGAGCGAGAAGCCGGTGACGGTGGCGTCCAGTGCCATGAAGGCGTCCACGCAGGCGCGGACCGTCTCGGGGGTCTCCCCCGGCATGCCGAACAGCGCCTCGACCATGGTGAGGATGCCGCGCTCGTGGCACAGCCGCACCAGCCGCTCGGTGTCGGCGAAGGTGTAGTAGGTGCCGCCCTTCTCGGTGACCTTCCAGCCGCTGAGCACCTCGGGGCGGATGTGGTCGCTGCCCACGTTGACGCCCCGGCAGCCGGCCGCGGCCAGCAGGTCGGCGAACTCCTCGTCGAACGGACTGGGCTGGCAGTAGACCCAGAGCCGCAGCTGGTTGAGCGGGTTGTCCGGGTCGGCGTGCCGGCGCCGGACCACCTCCCGCAGCAGGTTCTTGGCGTGCGCGATGGACAGGTTGAACTCGCTGTCGGTGGTGTGCTGGTCCAGGATGCCCTGGGCCGCCAGCGACTCCATCTCGTCGACCACCGAGGCGAGTTCGCGCTGCCCGTAGCGGGTGCCCTTGGCGTCGGGCTCGACGCAGTGCGAGCAGCGGTAGGCGCAGCCGTTCTTGGTCAGGATCGAGCCCAGGCCGCCGCGCCGGTAGTACTCCAGGTTGTCGACCCGGCGCGGCACGCCGGAGCGCCGCCGGTACACCGAGAGCCGGTCGACCTGCCAGACCCGGGGCTCGAACTGCCCGGTGGCCTCGGCGGGTTGGGGCTTGCCGTGGCGGACGGTGAGGACGGCGGGCGGCACCCGGACGGCGCCGCGCGCGGTGTTGCGGATCAGGCCGGGGATGCCGGCGGTGTCGCGGCCCTCGGCGATCGCGGCGGCCAGCTCGCAGAGGATCTTCTCGCCGGGGCCCTTCACGCCGTAGTCGATGCCGAAGTACTCGACCAGCGCGAACGGCATGGTGGAGAAGCCGATCCCGCCGCCGACCACGGGCGCGTCGGTGTGCCGGCGGATCTCGGTGATGATCTCCCGGTGCTCGCCGACGAACGGGCGCTGCTCGAAGGCGTACACGGTGTCGGTGTTGCGGACGGTCACCCCGACCAGCATCGGGGAGCGCTCGGCGAAGTACTCGTGCAGGCAGGCTTTCCAGTCGTCGCGGCGGAAGGTCAGGTCGAGCACCTCCACCTCGAAGCCGTCGTCCTCCAGCGCGGTGGTGAGCACGTCGAGGGCGTACGGCGCGATCGGCGGATGCACCTTGTTCGGGTTGACCAGCAGGACGAGTCTGCTCATCGGGGTTCCCTCCCTTGGGGGTTGGCGGCGGGGGGCGCAACTGCGGCGCGGGCTCGGCTGCGGCGCGGGCTGGTCCGCGGCGGGGGCTCGGTTACGGCGGGGCTCAGACCAGGCCGAGGCTGATGCCGAACTCCGGCTCGGAGCCCAGCAGGTAGGCCCCGGCGGACTGCAGGATGCGGTCCTGGGCGACCAGGTGCTGGACGAGCACGGTGGTGTCGCGCAGCCAGCGGTCCATCGGCGAGGAGCGGTTGATCGACCAGGTCTGCAGCAGGTCGTAGAGCCGGGCGACCACGTCGCGCGAGCTGCGGAAGGCGTGCAGCCAGGACAGCGGGGAGGCGGCCCGCTCGGTCGGGGTGAGGTCGTCCAGGGTGCCGCCGGCCGCCAGCACCGCCCACTGCCGGCGCATCGCGCCGTACACGCCCTCCCGGGTGGCGTTGAACTCGGCCTCCAGCCGGGCGAGTTCGGTCTGCACCCGCCAGCTGTCGGCCCAGCTGCGGCCGGCCATCCGGTCGTAGCGGGTGGTGGCCACCTCGCGGGCGTGGTCGAGGGCGGCGCGGGCCACCCCGAGCGGGACGCCGCACATCGCCCGGGTGAAGGAGTCCGGCTGGGCGAGCGGGCCGGGGCGGCCCTGCGGGGTGGCGAAGGTGTAGGTGTGCTCCTCGGGGACGAACACGTCGTCCATCGTGTAGTCGCAACTGCCGCTGCCGCACAGGCCGGTGGTGTCCCAGTTGTCGACCACCTCGACGGCGGAGCGGGGCACCAGGAACTGCCGGGAGTCGTGCCGGTGCTTGCTGCCGGGCTCGGCCCAGGGCTCGCCGTCCTGGTAGAGGAAGGCGCCGGAGGTCACCCAGTCGGCGTGCTTGACGCCGGAGCCGAACGACCAGCGCCCGCTGAGCCGGAAGCCGCCGGGGACCCGCTCGGCCCGGCCGGCGGGCTGGAGCAGCCCGGCCACCACCAGGTCCAGGCGCGGGAAGACCTCCTTGGCGACGGTCTGGTCCAGGAAGTTGGCGTAGATGCCGGTGTTGGCGCCGATCACCGCGCACCAGGCGGCCGAGGCGTCGCCGTACGCGAGCGCCTCCACCACCTCGGTCTGCTCCATCGAGGTGAGCCCGGGGCCGCCCCACTCGGGGCCGTAGCACATGCCGAACACGCCGGTGGAGCGCAGCAGTTCGACCACCTCGGCGGGCAGGGTGCGGTGGGCCTCGATCTCCGGGGCCCGCTCCCGCAGCACCGGCGCCAGCTCCTTGGCCCGGCGCAGGATCTCCGATGTCATCGCGTCACTTCTCCTTCTCTGTCGGGGGTGGGGGCGTCGGGTCAGGTGGAGAGGCCGAGGCTGATCCGGAACAGCGGCGGCCGGCCGAGCAGGTAGGCGCCGACCGACTCCAGCACCGCGTCCTGGGCGGTGAGGTTCTGGCACATCACGGCGGTGTCGCGCAGCCAGCGGTCCATCGGCGAGGAGCGGTTGATCGACCAGGTCTGCAGCAGGTCGTAGAGCCGGACCACGACGGCCCGGGAGGTGCGGAAGGCGTGCAGCCAGGCGAGCGGGGAGGCGGCCCGCTCGGTGGGGGTGAGGTCGTCCAGGGTGCCGCCGGCCGCCAGCACCTCCCACTGCCGCCGGGCCGCCCCGTACACGCCCTCCCGGGCGGCGTGGAACTCGGCCTCGCAGCGCGCGAGTTCGGTCTGCACCCGCCAGCTGTCGGCCCAGCTGCGGCCGGCCATCCGGTCGTAGCGGGCGGTGGCCGTCTCGCGGGCGTGGTCGAGCGCGGCGCGGGCCACCCCGAGCGGGACGCCGCACAGGGCGCGCATGAAGGAGTCGGGCTGGGCGAGCGGGCCCGGGGTGCCGCGCACCTCCCAGAAGGTGAAGGTGTGCTCCTCGGGGACGAACACCCCGTCCATCGTGTAGTCGCAACTGCCGGTCCCGCGCAGGCCGGTGGTGTCCCAGTTCTCGACGACCTCGACGGCGGAGCGGGGCACCAGGAACTGCCGGGAGTCGTGCGCGTGCGGGCTGCCGGGCTCGGCCCAGGGCTCGCCGTCCTGGAACAGGAAGGCCCCGGAGGTCACCCAGTCGCTGTGCTTGATCCCGGAGCCGAACGACCAGCGCCCGCTGAGCCGGAAGCCGCCGGGGACCCGCTCGGCCCGGCCGGCCGGGGCGAGCACGCCCGCGGTGATCAGGTCCAGGTCGGGGTAGACGTCCTTGACCACGGACTGGTGCAGGAAGTTGGCCAGCAGGCCGCTGTTGGCCCCGATCACCGCGCACCAGGCGGCCGAGGCGTCGCCGTACGCGAGCGCCTCCACCACCTCCAGCTGCTCGATCGAGGTGAGTTCCGGGCCGCCCCAGGCGCGGGCGAAGCACATCCGGAACACGCCGGTGGAGCGCAGCAGTTCGACCACCTCGGCGGGCAGGGTGCGGTGGGCCTCGATCTCCGGGGCCTTCTCCCGCAGCACCGGCGCCAACTCCTTGGCCCGGCGCAGGATCTCGGCGGCGTCCAGGGCCGCGGCGGCGCTCACCGGTCCACGTCCAGCAGCCCGGCGGGCATCGCGAACGGGGCCCGCGGGTCGGCCGGGCCGACCTCGGAGACCCGGGCCTCGACCAGTTCGGCGGCGGCGGCCAGGCGCTGCTCGCAGGCGGCGAGGCTGTCGGCCTCGCAGACCACGAAGGAGTGCCGGGCCAGGTAGCCGCCGGGGGGCAGCCGCAGCACGGTGCCGGTCGGGGCCATCGGCGCGGCGTGCAGCAGGCCGGGCGCGTCGCCGGGCTTCGGGAGGGTCAACTCCTCCAGCCGGCAGTCCTGTTCGGGGCAGCCGAAGCGGATGCCGGCCACCGCGGCGCGGCTCGGGGCGGTCTGCGGGCGGCGGCCTACCGCGACGTCGAACAGCACCTCGCCGGGCTCGATGCCGGTGGCGATCCGGCCCAGCAGCGGGATCAGGTCGCCGCCGAGCCGGCCGTTGACCTCGATGATCAGCGGTCCGCGCGGGGTGAGCCGCAGCTCGGTGTGGGTGATGCCGTCCTCGACGCCCAGCGCCCGGTGCGCGTCGGCCAGCACGGCCAGCAGCGCGGGGTCGGCGAGCAGCGGGTCGGCGGCGTCGACGATGTGGCCGACCTCCTCGAAGTACGGCTCGTCGCTGCTGTACTTGCGGGCCAGGAACAGCGGCAGGTACTCGCCCCGGTGGACGGCGCCGTCCACGCTGATCTCCGGGCCGCCCGCGTACTCCTCGACGATCACGCTGGCCCGGTACGGCCCGGGGTCGACCCGGCTGGCGGACAGCGCGGTGTCGAACGCCGCGTCGAGCTCGCCCTCGTCGGCGGCGAAGACCACGCCGATGCTGGCGCCCATGGCGCGCGGCTTGAGCACCACCGGGTAGCCGATCCGGGCGGCGGCGGCGCGGGCCTCCGCCAGGTCGGTGGTGAGCGCGAAGCCGGGCTGGCGCAGTCCGGCGGCGGTGAGCACGGTGCGGGTGCGGTCCTTGTCGCGCACGCCGCGCACGCCGCGCTCGGACAGGCCGGGGACGCCGAGTTCGGCGGCCAGCAGGCCGGCGTCCAGCACCAGCGGCTCGTCCCAGCAGAGCAGGCCGACGATGTTCCGGCGGGCGGCGATCTCCCGGACGGTGGCGTTCATGGTGGCGGTGTCGAAGACGTCGGCGACCACGATCTCGTCGAAGTACTCGCGCTGCCAGGTCGGCCGCAGGTTGTTGACCAGCAGCAGTTCCAGTCCGGCGGCGCGGGCCCGGCGGCTCATCGGGCCGACCAGGTACTCGCGGTACTCCTTCAGTCCGCTGCCGATCACCAGCAGCGTTCCGGGTGTTGCTTCCTGACGTTCCGTCATGCTTCCTCCTCTGCGTGGGAGTCGAGGTCGAACCGGACCAGTGCGGCGGCCTCGTCGGCCAGTCGGCGGGCCTCGGCGGGGGTGTCGGCGAGGGCGGTGACGATGCCGACCCGGTCCCAGGAGCTGCGCAGTCCGGCGGCGCGGTGGCCGGGGGCGATGCCGACCACGGCCAGTTGCACGCCCTCGGCGGCGGCGGCCGCGTCCAGGCCATGCACGGCGGTGACGGTGCCGGGCCGGTCGGGGGCCAGGAAGGCGGCGGCGGTGGCCCGTTCGGCCTTGGCGGGCAGCGGGCCGGGGTCGTCGCCGCGCATCAGCGCGTAGTAGGCGCGGGTGAGGTCGACCGGGTAGGCGGCCTCGATCAGGTCGGTGATCGAGTCGCCGGGCAGCCGTCCGGCGCACTCGACCAGCACCGGGACGCCGTCGGCGAGGATCCACTCGCAGTGCAGCACGCCGGTGCCGAAGCCGACGGCGGCGGCCAGCCGTTCGGTCTCGGCGGCCAGGAGTTCGCAGGTGTCCGGCGGCAGTTCGGCCGGGACGGTGTGCCCGGCCTCGATCGGGTACCGGCCGGGGTAGAGCAGCTTGCCGGTGGTGTTGGCGAACACCGGGCGCCCGCCGGAGACCAGCATCTCGACGCTGAACTCCGGCCCCCGGACGTACTCCTCGGCCAGCATGGCGGCCGCGATCGGCCGGTCCGGGACGAACACGCCCTCGTCCTGGGCCTGCCCGAACGCCCAGGCCGCCTCGACCTCCTCCGGCCCGCGCACCACCAGGGTGCCGACCGAGGCCTGCCGGTTGGCGGGCTTGAGCACCGCCGGGCCGGGGTGCCGGGCCAGGAAGCCGGCCAGTTCGGCGGCGTCGGAGACCGGCTCGCTGGCCGGGTTGGCGATCCCGGCGGCAGCCGCGACCACCCGCAACTGGTGCTTGTCGCGCAGCAGTTGGGCCGCGCCCAGACCGGCCCCGGGCAGCCCGTAGCGTTCGGCGAGCCGGGCCGCGAACGGCACCGCGTACTCGACGGCGGGGATCACCGCGACCGGGTCGAGCCCGGGGTGGGCGGCGAAGAAGGCGTCCGCCCGGCCCGGCAGGTGGTACTCCCACTCGATCAGCCCGCGGGCGTAGTCGATGCCTTCGACGGCCTCGGCGAGGTGCCGCTTGCGGGCGACGTCCGGCTCCTCGACGTAGACCACCGAGCCGGTCTCCTGGAAGGCGGCCACGACGGGCACCGCGAAGGCCACGTAGCCGACGATCAGCACCGGGCCGGCGGGGGTGGGGCGGGCGTTCATACGGTCTCCTCCACGGGTTCCGGGTCGGTGTCCCGCCGCTCGGCGTCCGCCGGGCCCGCCCGGTGCTTGATGCCGAGCAGCGCGAGCACCCCGGCCAGGCCGTTGACCAGCGCCATCAGCACCCAGAACCCGGCGTGCAGCCTGGTCCAGGCCCAGACGCCGAACAGCGGTCCGACCGCCGAGGCCAGCCCGGCCGCGGCCTGCATGGTGGCCAGGTAGCGGGCCTTGGCCGCGGCCGGGAAGGTCGCCGGGTGGGCGAACATGCTGGGCCCGGCGATCATCAGGCCGCTGACCGCGAGCACCGCGCCGAACAGCACGAACGCCCCGGAGTGCACGGCCAGCCCGTAGGCGGCCAGGCCGAGCGAGTTGACCAGGTGGCCGACGCCGACCGCCAGGTGGGTGGGGATGCGGGTGATGTACGCGGTGATCTTCAGCTCGCAGGTGATCAGCACCAGCGAGGAGGCGGTCAGCACCGCGCTGTACAGCCAGGTCGGGTAGCCGTCGTGAACGATCTCCAGCGGCAGCGAGATCGAGGACTGCACGTAGGCGACCGTCCCGAGCACCACCGCGGCCAGGTAGGCCAGGTAGGCCCGGTCCCGGAGCATCGCCGCGTACGCCGCCCGGCCGCCGGAGCGCCGCTCGGCCTTCGCCTGCGGGGTCGGCTCGGGCACCTGGTGCCGGGGCAGCAGCCGGTGGGCGAGCAGCGCGTAGACCAGGGTGGTGGCGCCGTCCAGCCAGAACAGCAGGTCCCAGTCGAGCAGGATCACGCCCGCGGCGATCAGCGGGGCGAGCGCCGCGCCGGTGTTCAGCGCGATCCGCATCATCGAGAACGCCATCACCTGGTAGCGCTCCGGCATCAGGTCGCTGAGCAGCACCGAGGCGGCCGGCCGGTACGCCTGGGCGCACAGCCCGGCCAGCGCGATCGCCACCAGCAGCACCGGGACCCGTCCGGGCCGGGCCAGCAGCGGCAGCACCGCGACCAGCGGCGCGGAGCAGGCCATCGCCGCGACGATCGCGGTGCGCGCCCCGAGCCGGTGGGTGATCTCCCCGCCGAGCACGGTGCCGAACACGGTGCCCAGGCTGTAGGCGGCCAGCGCCAGGCCCGCGGTGCCGTCGGACATCCCCCGGTGCGTCAGGTACAGCACCAGGAAGGTCTGGACGAACGCGCCGAGCTGGTTGACCAGGACGCCGCCGAGCAGGTAGCGGACGGTGGCCGGGGTGGCCCGGAGCGTGTCGAGGACCCCGATCGGTGGCCCTTCGTCGGTCATGCCGCCTCCCTCACTGCCTCGGCGATGCGCTCCGCGACCAGCGGAGCGGTGGAGAACCCGCTGCCGCCGCAGGCGGCGCGGGTCCACAGGCCCGGGGAGACCCGGGCCAGCAGCGGGCCGCCGGTGGCGGCGTCCGCGGTGTAGTGGCAGACCCGGACGCCCGCCACGGGGTAGCGCTCCAGGTCGGGCAGGACGCCCTCGGCGGCCAGCCGGTCCAGGTACGGGCGCTGGTCCTCGCCGCCGCTGTCGGTGTCCGCCACTGGGCGGCACACCGTGTCGGAGCTGAGCTTGAGCAGGGTGCCCGCGCCGGGCGGCAGCACCCAGCCGCGGCCCTCGCGGCCGAGGCCGCCCGCGGTGGGGGCGGCGTCCCAGCGGTCGCCGCCGGCCGGCCGGCCCAGGTAGAGCATGGTCTGCCGGTACAGGGTGACGGGGCTGTCGGCGAGCCGGCGCGTCCACGGGCCGCCGGCCAGCAGGGCCAGGTCGCCGCGGAGCACCTCGCCGGTGTCCAGCACGATCCGCCCGGAGCCGGTGAACACCGAGCGGACGGTGCTGTGCGGGCGCAGCGCCACCCCCGGCCGGGCGGTCAGCCAGCGGACGGCGGCGCGCAGCACCCGGTCGGCGAGCAGCACGCCGCCGGTGCGCTCGCGCACCCCGACGGTGCCGGGCGGCAGGCCCAGCGGCGGGAGGTCGTCCGGCGCGGGCAGGTCGACCGGGACGCCCGCCTGCTCGGCCGCGGCGAGCAGTTCGTCGAGGCGGTCCGCGGGGTGGGCGGTGAGGACCCCGACCCGGCGGTACAGCGCGGTGCCGAGCAGGGTCTCCAGGTCCTCCCAGTGGCGGTGCGCGGCGAGCCGGCGGGCGGTGCCGTCGGGGTCGCCGGGCAGCAGGGTGCGGAGGGCGCGGTGCTGGTCGTGCGAGGTGGCGTCGGGGTTGGGCAGCGGGCCGCGCTCCAGCACGGTGACCCGGTGCCCGGCCCGGGCGCAGGCGACGGCGGTGAGCAGCCCGGTGACGCCCGCGCCGACCACCAGCACGTGCGCGGCGGCGCTGCCGGTGGTGCCGCTGCCCGTGCTGCCGCTGGTGCCGCTGTCCGCCCGGGCGGCGGCGGTGCTCACCGTCCGCCGCCGCGCACGCGGGTCGCCAGCCGGGGCAGGGCGCGGGGCAGGGCGGTGGTGGCGGACGGTTCGGCGGGGATGGCGGGGTCGGGCAGGGCCTCGGCGCCGAGGTCGACCAGCAGCGGGGCGGCGCAGCGCAGGAACAGGTCGAGTTCGTGCCAGAAGTCGCCCGCGTCGGCGTCGGTGACCTCCCAGCGGTCGAGCCGGCCGAGCTGTTCGGTGAGGGTGAACGCGGCGGCGCTGAGGCTGAAGCGGCGCGGGCGCAGGGCGGCCGCGAAGCGTTCGGCGATCAGGGCGGCGGCGTGCCGGGAGCGGTCGCTGACCGGCAGCGGGCCGCGGTCGAGGTACGCCTCGGCCTTGGCGGCGACCCGGTTCCAGGGTTCGACCAGGCGCTGGCCGCAGACCCGGTCCATGGCGGCGCGGGTGAAGTTGGTGCGCTGGAAGTCCGGTCCGGTGACGGCCAGGTAGTAGCGGGCCAGGTCGCGCGGGACTTCGGCGGTGAGCTGGCGTCCGGTGACGACGTGGCCGCGGCTGGTGGAGAACTTGTCGCTGTCGAGCTCGTAGAACTCGTTGGTGACGAAGTGCGCGGGCAGGGCGAGCCCGCCGAGGGCCAGCAGCATGGCGGTGCCGGCCAGCGCGAAGGCGAAGCTGGCGTCGGAGCCGAAGAAGTAGACCACTTCGGGCCCGGCCTCCAGCGCCCAGTGCCGTTCCTCGTCGCCGGGCACCTCGCCGCGCGACTCGGCGGCCAGCGCGATGGCGTGCAGGCTCCAGGCGACCGTCTCGGTGTCGGAGTACAGCACCTGGCCGGGGGTCTCGGCGAACGGGGCGGGGATGCCCCAGTCGATGGGCAGGGTGATCGGGTAGTCGGGCAGCCGGCGGGCCATCAGTTCCTCGACCAGTTGGGCGAGCCGGGGCCGCATGGTGGGGGCGAGCCGGGCGAAGTGGCTGGCGAGGGCGGCCCGGTGCTCCTCCAGCGGCAGGACCAGGACCTCCTTCTCCCGCAGTTCGACCGGGAGTTCGGGGTGCCGGGTGGAGCGCGGGCCGAGCAGTTCGCCGGAGGCGATCCAGTGGCCGCAGTTCTCGCACAGCCCGGCGCAGCCCTCGGCCAGGCAGACCGGGCAGCCGCCGCGGACGTAGGCGTCGGTGAGGTACTCGCCGGTGGCCGGCAGGTACGGGAAGCGCACCTTGCGCAGCCGCAGGTGCCCCTCGCCGTGCAGCCGCTCGAAGAAGGTGCGGACGGTCTTCAGGTAGCGCTCGTCGAAGCGGACGAAGCCGTCGGGGACGATGCCGGCCGCGGCCAGGGTGGCCTCGACCTGTTCGGCGGCGCGCAGCCGCAGTTCCTCGGGGGCCTCGCCGAGCCGGCGGGCGGTGGTGACGATGTAGTTCTGGGTGAAGTGGACGCCGGTGCCGAACAGGCTGTCGCGGCCGGTGGCGCGGGCGTAGCGGGCGCAGACGTCGGCGGAGAGGAACGGCCCGGCCAGGTGGCCCAGGTGCAGGTCCCCGTTGGCGGTGGGGCCGGGGGCGATCACCAGCAGCGCGGCCATCAGCGGGCACCGGCCGGGGCGAGGCCGTGGCGCTCCAGCAGGTCGCCGGTGATGTCGCGGGCCCGGTGGGCGAGCACGCTGATCAGCGAGTCGGCGATGCCGTGGGTGGCCTCGTTGACGCCCTGGAGGTAGAGCGCGGCGTCGGTGCCGGTGCCCAGGTCGACCCGGTAGTCGCGGCTGACGGTGACGTCGGACAGGCCGGTCTTGCCGGTCAACTCCCTGACCAGGGACGGCATCCGGCTGTCGTAGCCGGTGCCGAGCAGGACCAGGTCGCAGCGCATCTCGGTGACCTTGCCGGTGCGCCGGTCGCGCAGGTCGAGGACCACCTCGCCGTCCTCCTCGCGGGCGGCGAGCACCTCGGTCATCGCCCGGACCTCGGCCCGGCCGGTGCCGATCATCTTCTCCCGGTAGAGCAGCATGTACAGCTCGTCCAGGAACGGCGGGGCGAGGGCCGCGTAGTTGGTGAACCGCATCTCGTCGAGGAGCTGGGCGCGGGTCTCGGCGGGGGCGTCGAAGAACTCGTCGACGAAGGACGGGTAGAACAGCTCGTTGACGAACTTGCTGGTCTGGTAGTTCTGCAGGCCGATCGAGCGGACCAGCATGGTGACGGTGGAGTTCGGCAGGTTCTCGTACAGCGCCATGAACATCTCGGCGGCGCTCTGCGCGCCGCCGACCACCACGGTGCGCAGCGGGGCGTCCTTGTCGACGGCGTTGATCCGGCTGCGGAAGCGGGCGCTGTGGATGAGCTTCTCGGCGGGCAGGTCGGCGAAGACCTCCGGGATGTGCATGTCGCGCCCGGCGCCGACGACCAGGTCGCGGCAGCGGACGGTGTCGCCGTCGGCGAGGGTGACCTGCCAGCCGATCAGCCGGCCGTCGGCGTCGTGGCGCGGCTCGGTGGCGGTGACCCGGGCGTCGTAGCGGATGCGCACCTTCTCCAGCGAGCGGGCCACCCACTGGAGGTAGTCGGAGAACTCCCAGCGGTGCGGGTGGAAGGTGCCCAGGTTGATGAACTGGTCGAGCCGGTCGTGCTGGTGCAGGAAGTTGAGGAACGAGAAGCGGCTGCGCGGGTCGCGCAGCGTCACCAGGTCCTTCAGGAAGGACACCTGGCTGCGGGCCCAGGGCATCAGCAGGTCGCGCTGCCACTTGATGTCCGGGGCCTGCTCCAGCAGCAGGGTGCGCTCGGCCAGTTCGGCCGATCCGCTCTCCTCGATCGCGGCGGCGAGGGCCAGGTTCGCCGGGCCGGCGCCGATCGCCAGTACGCCCACCTCTAGGTCAGCCACATTCTCCCCCTCGGGAACTCGGTTGAACTCGGTTTCGTCCAGGGCCGGTTGTCGTGTCGGCATCGCGGCGTCGTCGCGGCGTCGTCGCATCGAGGAATCTAGGAAGCCGGGCTTCCCGGCGGGTAGGGCGCGCTTCCCGGCGGCGGGGGAAATTCCGGACGGGCGTGCGAAGGGCCCCGGGGGAGCTTCCCCCGGGGCCCTTCCGGCGTTCCCTACTTGCGGGTGATGCGCAGCACGCCGGTCTCGGTGCCCTGGTAGAGGGTGCCGTCGGGCGCGGTGGTGCCGGTCATCTGGAGCGGGTTGTACAGCAGTCCGATGCCGAAGGCGGTGCTGGTGAGCTTGGCGCCGGTGGCCGGGTCGATGACGGCGTGCGCGTAGGTGGCGAAGGTCTGCGCGCCGATCGAGTCGGTCGGGCCGCTGACGGTGGCGGTGTAGATCAGGTTGTCGCCGAGCGAGAGCCGTGGCAGCGCCGCCGACTTGACGTCGCTCTCCCAGACGGTGGCGCAGCCAGTGCCGCTCTCGTTCAGGTCGACCCGGGCCAGGCCGCCCTGGTAGGAGGCCGAGGACGGGACGCTGGCGGGCGCGCCCTCGGGCAGCGCCGGGTACGGGTAGCCGTAGGTGTTGGTGACGAACACGCTGCGGCCGGAGGCGATCACCGCGTCCTCGGTGCCGCTGGCGGCCCACTTGGTGAGCACCGGCGTGGCGCAGACCGGCGCCGGTCCGGCGTCGACCTTGTAGACCAGCAGGTTCTCGTGCGGGGCGGCGTTGTCGGTGAGGGTGACGTACTCGGTGCCGGTGCCGGGCCCGAAGAAGCTGGGCGTGGCGCCGGTGCCCCAGCTGAGCTGGCCGGGCTTGCGGCCGGGGCCGCGGTCGTAGGGGGCGCGCCACTGCACGACGGGCGTGCCGTCGGCGGCCTGGCCGAGCAGGTAGAGGGCGTGGTCGGTGGCGACGGCGGTGTGGCCGGGGACGGTGGAGATGCTGTTGGCGACGCCCTCGCCGGTGGCCAGGGTGCGCACCGCGCCGGTGGCGGTGTCGGCGGTGCCGATCACGCCGCCGCCGGTGGCGAACCAGACCTTGCCGTCCCAGCCGGGGCTGAGGCCGACGATGTTGTCGCCGGACGGGACGGCGCCGGCCAGCGGGGTGCTCTGGTCGACGGTCAACTGCCAGCCACTGCCCGCCCGGTGGTGGCCGATCCGGAGCAGGTTGTCGTTGCCGTCGACGCCCACCAGCCGGTCGTCCTGGTCCAGGTAGGCGTACACGCCGCCGAACAGCGCGCCCTTGGGCAGCTCCAGCGAGGCGAGGTCCTTGCCGTTGGCCGGGTCGAGCAGGTGCACGGTCGGGGTCTGGCCGAAGATCGTGGTGCAGAGCGCGACGGGGTAGCCGTCCCGGCCGACGGTGACGGTCGGGCAGGCCGAGGCGAGCGCGGTGCGGCTCCAGTTGACGGCGCCGGTGCCGGGCCCGGCGTACGGGGTGGTGTCGCTGGACGCCGAGTCGCCGTGCATCCCGGCGTTGCCGTTCGGGGCGGTCGCCGGGTTCTGCGGCGGCAGCGGCCCGAAGGCGGTGGCGGCGAGCGCGGCGGCCAGGGCGAGGGCGGGGAGCAGCAGTCGTGAGCGCATGGCAGGTCCTGTTCCGGGAGTCGGACGTGTTCCGCCGGGAGCGGAAGGAAAGGACGCCGGACGGCACCGGGGCAGGAAGGCGCGGAGCCGCTCGGCGGAGTGCGTGAGCGGCCCTCGGCAGGAGGGAGGGGAACGGGCCGCGTCAGCCGACGCGGCGACACCCCGTCGTGGTGGCACGGCCATGGTCGACATGGCGGCGGCTCACCAGCAGGGTCATGTCAGGCACCTTAGCGCCGGCACCCCGCCCCCCGCCGCCCCCGTCCCACCCCTCGGACGGGCCCGTCCCCCGCCTCCCGCCCCGGCGCTTCCCGACGTTCGGTCGGAAACCGGACCGCTCGCGCGGCGCTAACATGCCGTCAGAGTGAGCGTTCCGGACGGGAGTCGACGATGGTCGAACTGGTGGTGGGGTCGCGCGCCAGCCAGCTGGCGCGGGCCCAGGTCAAGGAGTTCCTCGCCCCGCTGCGCGAGCGCTTCCCGGACGTCGTGTTCCGCCACCGGGTGATCCTGGAGGACGGCGACCTCGACCGGAGGTCCGACCTGCGCGAGGTCTCCGAACGCGGCGGCGGCGCCGCGTTCGCCGGACGGCAGGCCGCCGCCCTGCTCGGCGGCGAGGTCGACGTGGTCGTCCACTCCCTCAAGGACCTGCCCACCGCCGACCCCGACGGCCTGGTGCTGCTCCCCTCCCCGCCGCGCGCCGACGTCCGGGACGCCCTGTGCGGGGCCGCCCTCGCCGACCTCCCGGCCGGCGCCCGGGTCGGCACCTCCGCCGCCCGCCGGATCGCCCAACTCCTGCACGTGCGGCCCGACCTGGCCCCCGAGCGGATCCGCGGCAACGTCCCGACCCGGCTGGCCCGGCTGCGCACCCTGGACGCGGTCGTCGTGGCCGCGGCCGGCCTGCACCGGCTCGGCCGCGCCGGGGAGGCCGCCGAGTTCCTCCCGCTCGACCGCTTCCCGCCCAGCCCCGGGCAGGGCGCCCTCGGCATCCAGGTCCGCGCCGACGACGCCCGGGCCCGCGAACTGCTCGCCGGCACCGGCGACCCCGGCACCGACGCCGAGGTCCGCGCCGAACGCGCCATGCTCGCCGAACTCCACGGCGGCTGCTCCGTCCCGGTCGGCGCCCTCGCCACCACCGCCGACGGCGTCCTCACCCTGCACGGCCAGATCACCTCCCCCTGCGGCACCCGGCAGATCGAGGCCCGTCTCTCCGGCACCCCGGCCGGCCCCGAGAAGCTCGGCCGCGCGGTGGCCGGCCTGCTCCTCGACCAGGACGCCGAGACCCTGCTGCGCGGACCGCGCCCGCGCCCCTGAACGCGGGGGAACGCACCGACCGATTGCCGCCAGCACCCGGTGCCCGCCCGGACGAAGCTCGACGCCATGGACAGCAACCGACTCGAAGGACACGTCGCCCTGGTGACCGGCGGCAGCCGGGGCATCGGCGCCGCCATCGCGCTGCGGCTCGCCGCGGAGGGCGCCGACGTCGCCCTGACCTACCGCCAGGACGCCGAACGGGCCGAACAGGTGGCCCGGAAGATCGAGGGACTGGGCCGCCGGGCCCTGGCGATCCGGGCCGACAGCGCGGACGAGGCGGCCCTGACCGGCGCGGTGGCACGCACCGTGCGCACGCTCGGCCGACTGGACGTGCTGGTCAGCAACGCGGCCGCCTTCCCCTCCGGCCCGCTGGACGGGGTCGGCACGGCGCAGCTCGACGCCGTCCTGGCCGTCAACGTCCGCGCCCCGTTCCTGCTGGCCCGGGCCGCCGCGGCGCACCTGCCCGAGGGCGGCCGGATCATCGGCATCGGCAGCAACATCGCCGACCGGGTCCCCTTCCCCGGCCTCGCCCTGTACGCGATGACCAAGACCGCCCTGGTCGGCCTGACCAAGGGCCTGGCCCGCGAACTCGGCCCGCGCGGCATCACCGTCAACCTGGTCCACCCCGGTCCGACCGACACCGACGCCAACCCCGCCGACGGCCCCGGCGCCAGCGCGATCAGCGGCCTCACCGCCCTCGGCCGCTACGCCGTCCCGGCCGAGATCGCCGCCACCGTCGCCCACCTAGCCGGGCCCGACGCCGGGTACGTCACCGGCGCGGTGATCGCGGTGGACGGCGGCTTCTCGGCCTGACCGCCTGGCGCGGCGCGGGCGGTCCGGGACGGCCCGGCGCGGTCAGAGCACCAGGTCGTCGTGCTCGTCGAAGATCCAGCCGTCCTCGTACAGCACCTCGAACAGGTGGCCGTCGGGGTCGGTGAAGTACCCGCTGTGCCCCCAGGGGTTCGGGCCGGCCGGGCGGGTGACGGCGGCGCCCAGCTCGGCGGCCCTGGCCATGACCCGGTACACCTCGTCGGCGCTGCGGGCCACGTACGCCAGGGCGAAGCCGGCGAAGCCGCCCGGCCCCCGGTCGGGCAGCCCGGCGTCGGCCGCGAAGTCCGCCCGGGACTGGAACCCGACCGCGACGCCGCCCAGTTCGAACAGCGCGAACCCGTCCGAGCCCGCCGCGGACCGCCGCCAGCCCAGCTCCTGGTAGAACGCCACCGAGGCGGCGACGTCGCGCACCCCGAGCAGGATCAGGTTGAGTCGCTGTCGCACTGTCTTCCTCCGATGGCCGGGTCCGGCGCGCCATCCTGCCACCCGCCACCGACAGCCCCGCCCGGCGCCCGCGGGCTCAGCCGCGCAGCCCGCCCCCGAGCAGCAGCAGGCCGAGCGCCAGCGCCGCCGCCGCGATCACCGCCAGGAAGGGGGCGCGGCTGCGGGGCGGGGCGAGCAGGGTGGCCAGGGCGGGCGGGGCGGTGACGGCCAGGGCGGGCCAGCCGGGGGCGAGCAGCAGGGCGGCGGCGGTCGCGGCGAGGACGGCGACGGCCGCCGAGGCGCGGCGGCCCAGCCGCTGGGGCAGGCCGCGGATGCCGGCGGCGCGGTCCGCGACCAGGTCGGGCAGCACGTTGGCGAAGTGCCCGGCGACACCGAGCAGCGCGCCCGCACCGAGCACCTCGGGGGCGGGCCAGGGCCGTCCGGGCAGGGCGAGCGTCACGAACGCCGGCAGCAGCGCGAAGGCCACCGCGTACGGGAGCCAGGACCAGGCGGTCGCCTTCAGCCGCAGGTTGTACGCCCAGCCCGCGGCCACCGCCACCAGGTGGACCGCCGCCGCGGCGACCCCGCAGGCCGCCGAGAGCAGCACGCAGCACACCACCGCCCAACGGGTGGCCCCGGCGACCTGCCCCGCCGTCACCTCCGCCGCGGCGAGCGGCTTGTCGGGCCGCCCCGCGTCCGCGTCCCGCCGCCGGTCGATCAGGTCGTTGCTCCAGCCGATCGACAGCTGCCCGGCCCCGACCGCACCGGCGGTGAGCACCGTGCCGAGCGCGCCGCGCCCGGCCGCCGCGGCCATCGCGGCGGCCAGGGCGGTCACGGCGGCGGAGGGCGCGGGGTGGCAGGCGCGCAGCAGCGCCCCGATCCGGGCCCTGGTCACCACCGCTGCGCTGCTCACACCGGCCAGACTAGGCGGTGCGCGGCGGATCGCCGCCGAGGACATGGACGAATCGTCAAGATCCCATTCGGGAAAGGCAGTTCACCCGCCCGCCGCGGCCCGGCGGACCGTATACTCCCCCGACCCGTTCACGGCCGCCCACGACCGCTCAGGTCCATTCAGATCCGCTCAGGACCGCCCACGGAAGGAGGAACCGACGGTGGGGAACCCCGGTTTCACCGTTGCCCTGCCGATCGCCGCACCGCTCGCGGAGGCGGCCTCGAACTGGGCCTCCGACTACGGCGAACTCGCCGTCGACCTGTTGGTGGTCGTCCTGCTCGCGCTGGCCGCCCGGCTGCTGTCGCTGCCGCTGCTGCGCCGCGCTCAGCGGGAGGCCCGGGGCCGGGCGGCGGCCGCGGTGTCCGGTCCGGCGCCGGTGGGCACCGGGGCGACGGTGGCCGAGGTGGTGGCGTGCGCGGTGTTCGCGGCCGGGCTGGAGGCGGCGATGTTCGCCGGGCCCAACTACGGCTTCGACCTGCTGCGCAGCCCGGTGGCGTTCGCGGATTCACGGCAGATGGCGATCGCCCTCGGGCTGGCCTCCGCCGATGTGCGGGTGCGGGTGCTGGTCGTCGGAGCGGTGCTGCTGGCGCTCTGGCTGCTGCTCGCCCACCTGGCCCGGCGGGCGCTGCTCACCGCCGGGATGCCGACCGCGGTGGCCGCGGACGGGCGGGTCCGGGGCCGGAGCCTGCTCCGGCTGGGCCTGTTCGCCGTCGCCGGGGTGCTCGTGCTGCCGATGGGCGTGCTGGCCGCCGGGGCGGTGTTCCAGGCGGTCGCGCTGCTCTCCGCCCGCAGCCTGCCGACGCTGTCCGCACCGACCGGTCCGACCGGACCGACCGGACCGGCCGCCGCCGTCCCGTTCCCCCCGCGCCCCGAAGCCGCACCCGCCACGCCGGTGACGGCCCCCGCGACCGCGTACACCCCGCCCGTCCCCGCCCTTGCCCCCGTCCACTCCCCCGCCCCCGCGCCCGTCCACTCCCCCGTCCCGCACCAGCCGCTGAACGGGCACGAGCCGCGCAGCATCGGCGGGTACCAGCTGCTGGGCCGGATCGGCGCGGGCGGGATGGGCACCGTCTACCTGGCCCGGCGGGAGGGCGCGGCGACCCAGGTCGCGCTCAAGACGATCAACCTGGAGCTGCTGGACGACCCCGACCTGCTGCGCCGCTTCCAGCGGGAGTCCGAGGTGCTGGCGATGGTGCCGGGCGCGTACACCGCCCGGGTGCTGGACACCGGCGTGGACGCGGGTCGCCCGTTCCTGGCCATGGAGCTGCTGGACGGCCGCCCGCTCGACGCGCACCTGCGCGAACTCGGCCCGCTGCGCTCCCCGGAGGCCCTGCGGGCGCTCGCGCTGGCGCTGGCCGTGGCGCTCTCGGGCGTGCACCGGCTCGGACTGGTGCACCGGGACCTCAAGCCCGCCAACATCATGCTGACCTCGGCCGGCCCGCGGCTGCTCGACTTCGGCATCGCCGCGCTGGTCGACGGCACCCGCCTGACCATGACGGGCGCCGGGCCGGGCACGCTCACCTACATGGCCCCCGAGCAGTTCGGCGAGGAACGGGTCGGCACCGCGGCGGACGTCTGGGCCTGGGCCTGCTGCGTGGTCTGCGCGGCGCACGGGGCCAGCCCGTTCGCGGCGACCAGCACCGGCGGGGTGATCCGCCGGATCGTCGACACCGGCCCCGAACCGTCCGCCCTCGCCGCCGTCCACGCCCTGGACCCGGCCCTGGCCGCCACCGTCACCCGCGCCCTCACCCCCGATCCGGCCGACCGCCCGGCCGATGGCGCCGCCCTGCTCTCCCTGCTGACCGCCGGTCAGCCGACCGACGTCCGGGCGGAGATCACCCGAGGCTGGAACACCCTGCGCCTGTGACGCCCGGCGTCTCCACCGGCCCGCGCGGCCGTCCGCGCGGGCATCACGTAGGGGACGCCCCACGTCCACCACGGCTCGGCGCACCGGCTGAAGTGCCGCTCCCCCGTCCCCGCCCCCGTCCAGGGGAACAGCCCCCGCACCCGCCCGCCAGCCCGCACCGCCCGTCGACGTCGACGGCGACGGCGACGGCGACGGCGACGGCGACGGCGACGGCGACGGCCCGGGGTTGACGCTCCGTCACCGGCCGGGACGCGCCCGGCCGGGCGAATTGACCGGTTCTCTCCGAATCTTCCCTATTCTGGGCCGGTGACGCGGATCGCGGCTGTGCACGGAGTGCTCCCGGCCCACCGCTACGGGCAGCGGGAGTTGGCCGGGGCGGTGGCGGCGCTGCGCCCGGGCGCCGGGCAGGCGGGGGCGTTGGCGGAGCGGTTCTTCGCGGGGGCGGGGGTGGAGTTCCGGCACCTGGCGTTCCCGTTGGAGCGCTATCCGGAGCTGAGCGGTTTCGGCCGGGCCAACGACGCCTGGCTGACGGCCGCCGCCGAGCTCGCCGAGCGGGCCGCCGCGCGGGCCCTGGACGAGGCCGAGATCCCCTCCCAGCGGGTCGACTTCGTGGTCTCCACCACGGTCACGGGCATCGCGGTCCCGTCCCTGGAGGCCCGGTTGGCGTCCCGGCTGGGGCTGCGCGAGGACGTCCGGCGGCTGCCGCTGTTCGGGCTGGGCTGCGCGGGCGGGGCGGCGGGGGTCGCGGCGGTGGACGACCTGCTGGCGGGCCGTCCGGACGGGGTGGCGCTGCTGCTGGCCACCGAGCTGTGCTCGCTGACGCTCCGGCGCGCCGACACCTCGGCGGCGAACCTGCTGGCCACGGCGCTGTTCGGGGACGGCGCGGGCGCGCTGGTCGCGGTCGGTGACGCGGCCGGTGCCGCGCTCGGCCGCACGGGGCCCGAGGTGGTGGCGACCCGCAGCCGACTGTACCCGGGCACCGAGCGGCTGCTCGGCTGGGAGGTCGGCGACTCGGGGTTCGGCATCCTGCTGGGCGCCGAACTCCCGGAGCTGGTACGGCTGCACGTGGGCGAGGAGGTGGCGTCCTTCCTGGCCGCGCACGACCTCAAGCCGGGCGACGTGACGGCCTGGATCTGCCACCCGGGCGGCCCCCGGGTGCTGGACGTGCTGGAGGAGGAACTCGGCCTGCCCGCCACCGCGCTGGCCCCGAGCCGGGCCTCGCTGGCGCGCTGCGGCAACCTCTCCTCGGCGTCCGTGCTGCACATCCTGCGGGACGTGCTCGCGGCCGGTCCGCCGCCGCCCGGCTCGTACGGGCTGATGCTGGCGCTCGGGCCCGGCTTCGCCTCCGAACTCGTCCTCCTGCGCTGGTAGTCGAAGATGATCCCCTACACCGTCCTGATCGCGCTGGTCGCCGTGGAGCGGCTGGCGGAACTGCTGGTCGCCCGCCGCAACGCCGTCTGGAGCCTGGCCCGGGGCGGCGTCGAGTACGGGCGGGGGCACTACCCGGCGATGGTGGTGCTGCACACCGCGCTGCTGGCCGGCTGCCTGCTCGAAGTCCGGTACGCGGGGCGGCCGTTCCTGCCCGCGCTGGGCTGGCCGATGTTGGCGCTGGCGCTGGGCGCGCAGGGGCTGCGCTGGTGGTGCATCCGGACGCTGGGGCCGCGCTGGAACACCCGGGTGATCGTGGTGCCGGGCCTGCCGCTGGTCTCCGGCGGCCCGTACCGGTGGCTGCGGCACCCCAACTACCTCGCGGTGGTGGTCGAGGGCTTCGCGCTGCCGCTGGTGCACACCGCGTGGGCCACCGCGCTCTGCTTCACGGTGCTGGACGCTTGGCTGCTGGCCACCCGGCTGCGCTGCGAGGACGCCGCGCTGACCCGCTGCCGGGTGGCCGGGTGATCGACCTGCTGGTGGTCGGCGGCGGCCCGGCCGGGCTGGCCACCGCGATCCACGCCGCCCGCGCGGGGCTGGTCACCACCGTCCTGGAGCCGCGGCCGACGCCGATCGACAAGGCGTGCGGCGAGGGCCTGATGCCGGGCGCGGTGCGGGCCCTGGAGCGGCTGGGCGTCGAGGTCGGGGGCCGCCCGTTCGCGGGCATCCGCTACCTGTCCGCGGACGGCGCCCGCACCGCCGAGGCCCGCTTCCGCACCGGGCACGGCCTGGGCGTGCGCCGCACCGCCCTGCACGCCGCGCTCGCCGCCCGCGCCGAACAGCTCGGCGTCCACCGCCTCACCGCGCGGGCCGACGGACTGCACCTGGGCCAACACTCGGTCACCGTCGGCGGGTTGACCGCCCGCCACCTGGTCGCGGCGGACGGCCTGCACTCCCCCGTCCGCCGCGCGCTCGGCCTGCACCTGCCCGCCCCCGGCCGGCACCCGGCCCGGTACGGGCAGCGGCGGCACTTCGCGGTCCGGCCGTGGAGCGACCTGGTCGAGGTGCACTGGTCGCGGCACGCCGAGGCGTACGTCACGCCGGTCGCGGACGGGACGGTCGGGGTCGCCGTGCTCGGCACCGCCCGCCTCCCGTTCGACCGCCAACTCGCCTCCTTCCCGGCCCTGCTGGACCGACTCGGCGACGCACCGGCCGGCCCGGTCCGGGGCGCGGGCCCCCTGCGGCAGCGGGCCGGGGCCCGGGTGCACGGCCGGGTCCTGCTGGTCGGCGACGCGGCCGGCTACCTGGACGCCCTCACCGGCGAGGGCGTCGCCCTCGCCCTGGCCTCCGCCGAGGCCGCCGTCCACTGCCTCACCACCGGCCGCCCCGCCGCCTACGAACGCGCCTGGCACCGCGCCACCCGCCCCTACCGGCTCCTCACCTCCGCCCTCCTGACCACCCGCCACCACCCCTGGCTAGGCCCCCGCATCGTCCCCCTCGCCGCCACCCTCCCCCCGCTCTTCCGCACCGCCGTCAACCTGCTGGCCCGCTGACCCACCCCGCCGGGGCTACGGAGCGGGCCAGGCCACCGCGGTTTCGACCCCGACGGCGTAGTCCACGCCGGGCACGTCCCAGCCGTACAGCTCCCGGAACCGCCGGTGGAACCAGGCGGCCCCGGTCGGGTCGGCGGCCAACGCGACGGCCGGGTCGGCCCACCGGGCCCGGACCTGCTCCTGGACCTTCTCGTCCAGCTCCCAGCCGTCGAGCCGGATCCGGCCCTGCGCGTCGAGGCCGAGCGGTCGCTCGCCGGTCAGCCGGGCCCACAGCTCGACGGCCTGGTCGTCGGTGGTGCGCCAGCCGTCCGCGCCGAGGACGCCGCGCAGCAGCGAGGTGTACAGGGCGATCGAGGGGATCGCGGTGGATGCCTGGGTGACGGCCGCACCGGCTACCACGGTGAACGCCCGGCCGGCGCCGTCGGCGAGGACGCCGTCGGCCAGGGTGCGGGCGGTGGCCTCCAGGTGCTCCTTGGCGGCGCCGATCGTGCCCCGCCGGTAGACGGGGGCGGTGATGTCGGAGCCGACGTAGGACAGCGCGACGGTGGTGAAGCCGTCACCGAGCAGGCCGCGTCCGGCCAGCGCCTCGACCCACAGCCGCCAGTCCCCGCCGCCCATCACCTCCACGGTGGCGCGCCGCTCCTCCTCGCTCGCCGGGTCGAGCCGCACGGTGCCGACGGCTGCGGCCCCGCCGTCCGGGAAGACCAGGGAAGCGGCCTCGTACGCCTCGCCGATCGGCTTGATGACGGAGTGGTGCACTTCGCCGGTGGCGGGATCGGTGCGGCGGGGCGCAGCCAGGCTGTAGACCAGGTGGTCGACGGGGCCGAAGCGTTCGGCGACCAGGTCGAGCACCTTCTTCTTGGCCTCGCCGGAGAAGGCGTCGGCGTTGAGGAACACGAAGTCCGAGCCGTTCTCGGCGGCGAGCCGGGCGGTGGCCGCGGTGCGGTACCACCCGGCGGTGGCGGTGCGGCGCTCGGTCGGGGCACCCTCGTAGGCGACGCCGACGCCCCGGATACCGTGCCGGCGCAGACCGGCCAGCAGGATCGACAGGCCGTACCCGGCGCTGGAGCCCAACAGCAGCACGACCGGGGCGCGGCCGCCAGGGGTGCGGGCGGGGATCGACCGCCAGGCGCGCTCCACCGTCTCGGCGCAGCCCTCGGGGTGGGAATTGACGATCAGGTAGCCGCGCTGCTTCGGGGTGATCTGCTGGAGGGTCACTCGGGGGTCCGTTCCGATGGGGTGACCGAGTCGGGCGAGGAGGCCGCGCAGGTCGGCGACGGTGGCCAGGCGGCCGACCTCCTCGTCCGGGACGGTCACGTTCAGCTGCTGCTCCAGGTGCACGACGAGTTCGTGCAGCGCGAGGCTGTCGATGCCGAGGTCGTGCTCCAGGTGCCCGTCTTCGGGGAGCGTATCCGGGGCGGTGCCCGTCGCCCGTGCGAGCGCGCCACGGAGGATCCGCGCGGTGGTTGTCGGTGTCGTCATTGCGGTGGAACCCCTTCCTGAGCTACTGGGTGGAGACACGCCGCAGCAGGTCCTGCGGCGGGATGATCGGCAGCGGCCGGGCGGGCGGCAGTCCGCGTTCGGCGCGGAAGCGGTCGGAGAGCAGGCCGCAGGAGTCGCAGAACCCGCCGCAGGTGGTGTTCTCGGTGAACTCGGCCGACACCGAGCCGTGCAGTCCCTTGAGTCCGCCGCCGGCGGCGATGAGCCGCAAGTACTCGGAGTCGTTGGCGCGTTCGATGATCGTGCGCAGCGGCGTGGTGAAGAGGTTCCCGAAGCCGAGGGACTCGGGCACGTCGAAGGAGGCGCAGGCGTACCAGCGGCCGTCCTGCTTGAGCAGCGCGGAGGGCAGGACGTACGTGCCGACGGTCGGCGCGAAGCAGTCGAAGCAGGCGTCCATCCAGCGCTTGACGGTGGTGCGGCCGGGCCGGTCGGCCTTCTTCTGCTCCTCCAGGCGGTCGTTGTTGAGGTAGACCCGCATCGTGGAGTGGACGCGGTCGTGCGGGAAGTCGCCGTACGCCTTCTCGTAGACCTCGATCAGCTCGTAGATCCGGTGGTTGCGGTCGGCCGGGTCGGCGAGGGAGGAGACGGCGACGTTCAGCTCGCGGTCGCTGTAGTGGGTGACCGCGTGGTGCAGGATCCGGGCGACGTACTCCAGCGGCACGGTCTGCTCGCCGACGGACAGCATGATCAGCGGTACGACCAGCTCGTTGCCGAACAGCCCGGCCCGCTCCAGCCGGTCGAAGGTCCGTTCGCAGCGGCGCGGCGCGCCCCACACTCCGTTGGTGGTCAGCTTCGAGACGTCGATGCGGCGCGAGCGCAGCGCGGAGATCAGCGGGGTGAGCGCGTGGAGGGCGACGAACGGCTCACCGCCGGTGATCGCGGCCGTCGGCAGGCCGATCGAGTCGAACTCGTCGACGAACCGGGCGCGTTGGTCCGGGGTCAGCGTGATGCCCTGCGCCAGCGGCAGCGCGCCCATCCCGCACGAGGGGCAGGAGTCGTTGCACTTCGTGGTGATCTCCAGCTCGATCCGCAGCGGCCGGTAGCGCAGGCCGGCCAGTCCGGCGGCGGCGAACCGGGCCTCGATCACCTCGAAGACGTCCGCCCGCTTGGGCGCGTACTTGCCCAGGAACGGTTTCACCGGGCCGCGCCCGGCGATGAAGGTGTGCGCCCCTTCCTTGATCACGACGCCCCTCCTGCGGTGAACTCCTCGACGGCGACCTCGCGCTCCACCAGGTGGACGCCTCCCGGTACCAGGCGCCGCAGATCCCGTCGCCGTCGGTGCCGTACAGGTTGTGCAGCGAGGTGTACAGGCCGGCGTCGGCGAGTTGCTGCCGGGTGATCGGGGTGACGTGGGTGGGGTCCATCGCGGGCACGTCCACGACGTCCGGGTTCGGGGTCGTGATCACCACGCCGTGCACCGCGCTGGTCATCAGTCGCTCCAGCAGCCGGAACGGGTCGCGCAGGTGCTCCAGCACCTCCAGGCAGGCCACCCAGTCCCAGCGCACCGGCGGCGACCACACCTCCAGGTCCACGGGGCCGGTCCAGCGGTCCACCGGCAGGTAGCGGCCGCGCCAGCCGTGGACCGTGCGCAGGCACACGTCCAGCTCGGTGTGGCCTGCGCCGACGTCCGCCAGGCTGTGGCGGTCGGACAGGCCGCCGGCCGTCAGGCGGTCGGCGGCGATCTCGTAACGGGCGCTGCGCTCGCCGTACGGGCGCCGCACGTGCCGCAGTACGGGGACGGGCGGGAACGCGGTGACATCGGTCCTGGTCACAGGTCTGCTCCTCTCGGATCAACGGGAAGACCAGGGAACCGCCGCCGGTGGGGTTGCCAGAAGGGCTCACACGGGGGGCTCACCATCACGACCCCTGTCACCGAGAGCGGTGGACGTACTACGCTCGGCCACCCCGGCGGTCGTGGGGGAAGTACCGACCGGCCGGGTCCGACCGGGACCGCAGGGGGTTGTCGTGCCAGCAGGGCGCCGCACCAAGGAGCCGAACCGCAAGCTCGGCCGGCTGATCGAGGAGTCGGGGGCCAGCCACGCCGCGCTGTCCACCCGGATCAACCAGCTCGCCGCCCGCGCCGGGGTCAACCGCGCGTACAGCCACACCTCGATCGTGAACTGGACCCGGCGGGGGATGCGACCCAAGCCCCCGGCACCGGCGCTGCTGGCCGCTGCGCTGGGCGAACGCCTCGGCCGGCCCGTGACGCTCCAGGAGATCGGCATGGCCGACGTCCCGCCGACGGGCCCCGAGATCGGATTCACTTTCTCCAGGGACACCGATCACGCCCTCCGGATCGCTGCCGAGTATTGGAGAACCGTGGACCGACGAGACTTCCTCAGCAGCAGTCCCTTCGCCGTGGCCGCGTTCGCCACCCCCTTCAGCCGCTGGCTGTCCGTCCCCGCCGACCCCGCCACCGCACGTCTCGGCGGACGCCGCGTCGGACGCGCCGACCTGGACGAACTGTGGGCCGCCTCCGAAGAGGCCCGGGCCTGGGACAGCCGCTGCGGCGGCGGCAACTGGAAGTCCTCCATGGTCACCGAGTGCCTGCGCCTGCGCGCCGCCCCGCTGCTCGAAGGGACGTTCACCGAGGCGATCGGCAGCGAGCTGTTCGCCGCGACGGCCGAACTCGCCCGCGTCGCCGCCTGGTCCGCCGTCGACATGGGCGACCACACCGAAGCGCAGCGGCAGTTCGTCCAGGCCCTGCGGATGGCCCGCGCCTCCGGCGACGTGGCGGTGGGCTCGTACGTCCTGGCCACCATGAGCCTCCAGGCGTTCCTGCGCGGCTACCCGGTCGAAGCCGTCGACATGGCCGAAGGCGCGTACGAGCGGGCCAAGCACGACGCCCCCGCCCGCGTGCTGGCCTTCGCCAAGCTCGCCCAGGCCCGGGCCCACGGACGCGCCGGCGACGCCAAGGCCGCCGCCGCCGCGATCATCCACTCCGAGCAGCTGGTCGACGCCGCCGCCACCGACCCGCGCGACCCCGCCTGGCTGGCCTACCTGACCCGGGCCCGCATCGCCGCCGACGCCGCCGAGATCCACCGCGACCTCCACCGTCCGAAGGAGGCCCTGCGCTGGCACCGCGAGGCGGCGGCGATGCCCAGCGGCGTCTACACCCGGGCCGTCGGCATCCAGCACGCCGTCATCGGGACCGCCCACCTCCAGAACCGGGACCTCGAACCCGGCCTGGAGTCGGGCGAGCTGGCGCTGCGGATCCTCGGCACCGTCCGGTCCACCCGCGCCCGCGACTACCTCCGCCGGTTCACGACCGCACTGGACCCCTGGGGCGCCGAGCCGATCGCCGCGGACTTCCTCCGCCGGGCCCGGACCGCCTGCTGAGCGGCTCCGACCCATACCGGCCGACCGCGAAAAGTAGCCGGTCAAGCACTCTCCGCGACACCGACGGGCCGTCGCGCGTGGGGCGCGGGACACTGGGGGTATGAGCGAGTCCGGAGACATATTCCACCCGCCGGTCGTGGTCCGCCCGCCGACCCGCGGGGGACGGTCGTACCGGCGGGTGGAGATCTACGGGCGGACGGTGGGGCGGGCGACCGGGCCGGAGGAGGTGGTGGAGCTGATCCGGCGGGCGGGGGTCGCGGAGCCGGACCTGGACGATCCGGACCTGGTGGGGTGGCGAGGCGGGGACCGGACGGTGTGGGGGCGGACGGCGTGAAGCGGTCGTGGCGGATCAGGGGGCGGGGAGGGCGCGGAGGTAGGCGCGGACCGCTCCGGAGGTCTCGTCGGGGCGGCCGATGACCAGCAGGTCCGGCCCCGGTGCGGTTCCGTGCAGGGGTCGGTAGGTGAGGCCGGGCAGGGTGATCCGTTCGGTGGCGGCGGGGACGAGGGCCACGCCCGCGCCGGCCGAGGCGAGGGCGAGGACGCCGAGGGTGCTGCCGACCACGCGGACCCGGGCGCGGTCCTCCTCGGCGGCGGGCCGGATCCGGGACAGGACGGTCTCGTCCTCCTCGCGGCCGGCGAAGACGATGAGGTCGTGGGCGGCCAGCGCGGCGGCGGTCACGGCGGGGGCGGAGGCCAATTCGTGGTCGGAGCGCAGGGCGACGGAGAGCGGGGTGGGCGCGCGGCGGGTGACCCGCAGGCCGTCGGCGTCGCCGAGGGCGAGGTCGGGGCAGTAGCCGAGGTCGAGCGTGCCGTCGCGCACCGCCTGGACCTGGGCGGCGGGCGGGAGTTCGGTCAGGGCGAGTCCGACCCGGGGGTGGGCCAGGCGGAAGTCGTGCAGGTCGTCGGGGAGGACGCCCTGGAGGACGGCGACGCCGGAGAAGCCGATCCGCACCGTCCCCGTCTCGCCGCGCACGGACTGCCGGGCGGCCCGCAGGGCCCGGTCGGCCTGCGCCAGGGTGCGGCGGGCCGCGGGGAGCAGCAGTGCGCCGGCCTCGGTCAGCTCGACGCTCCGGCTGGTCCTGGTGAACAGCCGCCCGCCCACCTCGCGCTCCAGGGCCTGCACCTGGGCGCTGAGGGTGGACTGGGTGACGTTCAGCCGGGCGGCGGCCCGGCCGAAGTGCCGTTCGTCGGCGACGGCGGTGAAGTAGCGCAGGTGCCGCAGTTCCACGGTCCGTCCTCCCCTCCATCGCTCCCATCGCTCCATCGCTCCCAGCGATCGTTCGATCGTATCTTTCGGTTGGACCCATCGCTCTGCGGAACGAAGACTGGACGCATGAACGCGACACTCCAGGACCGACAGGACATCGCCGACCTCATGACCGGGTGGATCCACCGCGACCTGGGCGACTGGGAGCGGCTGAAGGGCCTCTTCCACCCCGACGGCCGGATCGAGATCACCTGGTTCGAGGGGCCGGCGCACGAGTTCGTCGACGCGTCCGCCCGGATGGGGGCCTCCGCCTTCCGCACCAAGCACCTGATCACCGCGCCCGTGGTGGCCTTCTCCGCAGACGGCACCCGCGCCGTCAGCGAGACGAACGCCGTCATCATCGGCGAGAACACCGACCTCCGGCTCGGCTGCGAGGGCCACAACCGGTTCGTCGACCGCCTGGAGAAGCGGGACGGGGTGTGGCGGATCGGCGACCGCAGGAGCGTCTACGACTTCGCCTCGTTCACCTTCCCGGCCGGCCCCGTCGACATCGACCCGCGGGCACTCGACCGGCACCCGCGGGAGTACGCGGCCCTCGCCTACCTGCTGGAGGCCACCGGCTACCCGGTGGGCCGGGTCTTCGCGACCAGGGGCAGCGAGCTGGAGCGCGACCTCAAGGAGTCCGCGACCGCCTGGCTGCACGAGCGGACGGACGGCTGACGACCCGCCCGCCACCCGCCACCGCGCCTGCCCCCGCGCACGGGGGCGCCGGACGGCGCGATCGGGCCGATCACCGTCGAGGAACGCGCCCCGCCCCCGGAGCGGCCCGACGGACCGGCCGGGCGGACCTGTCGCGGGACGCCGCTCAGACCGCCCGGCGGTAGAGCCAGACGCCGAGCGGGGCGAACACGGCGATGATCCCGGCGTCCCAGGCGAGGGCCTGCCAGACCTGGGTGCCGAGCGGGCCGCCGACCATCAGGGCGCGGACGGCCCCGGCGGTGATGGTGACGGGCTGGTGGTTGGCGAAGACCTGGAGCCAGCCGGGCATGGTCGAGGTCGGGACGAACGCGGAGGACGCGAAGACCAGCGGGGCCAGGACGGGGAAGGCGGCGGCGGTCGCGGTCTCCGGGTCGCCGACGGCCAGGCCGACGACGGCGAAGACCCAGGACATCGCGAGCCCGAAGGCCAGCACCAGCAGCGCGCCGGCCAGGAACGCCAGGACGCCGTTGTGGATCCGGAAGCCGACCAGGAAGCCGACGCCGGTCATCAGCGCCACCACGAACACGTTCCGGGCCAGGTCGGCGGTGGTCCGCCCGGAGAGCACCGCGGAGCGGGCCATCGGCAGCGAGCGGAAGCGCTCCATCAACCCGGTCTGCAGGTCGCCGGCCAGGCCGATCGCGGTGTTGACCGCGCCGAACGCGACGACCTGCACGAACACCCCGGGCATCAGGTAGTCGACGTACGAGACGCCGTGCAGGACCGCGCCGACCACCCCGCCGAACACGTACCGGAACATCAGCACGAAGACGATCGGCTGCACGGTCGAGAAGATCAGCAGCCGCGGCACCCGGCGCAGCGCGATCAGGTTGCGCCCGGCGACGGCCAGCCCGTCCCGGACGGGGGCGAGCAGGCGGTCGAGCAGCGGCGGTTCCAGGGGGGCGGCGACGGTCATGACGGCGGGTCTCCTGCGGCGGAGGATGCGGCGGGGGGCGCGGCGGGCGGGCCGGTCCCGGTGCGGTGGCCGGTGAGGGCGAGGTAGACGTCGTCGAGGCTGGACTCGCGGACGGCGATGGTGCGCGGGGTGAGCCGTTCGGATTCGAGCGCGTGCAGGACGTCCATCAGCAGCAGCGAGCCGTCCGCGCTGGGCAGGCGCAGCACCGCGCCGTCGCGTTCGGGGGTGTACCGGAGGCGGTCGGTGAGCAGGGCGGCGGCGCGGGTGGCGCGCGGGTCCTCGCCCATGCCGAGTTCGAGGACGGTGGTGCCGAGGCGGGACTTGAGGTTGTGCGGGCTGTCGTCGGCGACCACCCGACCCTCGGCGAGGACGGCGACCCGCTGGGCGAGCCGGTCGGCCTCCTCCAGGTACTGGGTGGTGAGCAGGACGGTGGTGCCCTCGGCGACGAGTTCGCGGATCAGCTCCCAGAGCGCGGTGCGGCTCTGCGGGTCGAGGCCGGTGGTGGGCTCGTCGAGGAACAGCACGGGCGGTTCGGGGACGAGTGCGGCGGCCACGTCGAGCCGGCGGCGCATCCCGCCGGAGTAGGTGCGCACCGGCCGGTCGGCGGCCTGTCCGAGGTCGAAGCGGGCCAGCAGGTCCGCGGCGCGCGGGTCGCGGCGGTGGCGGGGCAGCTGGGTGAGGCGGCCGATCAGACGGAGGTTCTCCCGGGCGGTCAGGTTGGGGTCGACGGCGGCGTACTGCCCGGCGAGTCCGATCAGGCGGCGGACGGCGGCGGGGTGGGCGGCCACGTCGGTGCCGAGCACCTCGGCGCGGCCGGAGGTGGGCCGGATGATGGTGGTCAGGATGCGGATCGTGGTGGTCTTGCCCGCGCCGTTCGGTCCGAGCAGGCCGAACACGGTGCCGGGCGGGACGGCGAAGTCGACGCCGTCCAGGGCGATGAAGTCCTTGAAACGCTTGCCGAGCCCCTGGACCCGGATCGCGCTGCCGGTGCCGGTGCCGCCGGTGCTGTCGATGCCGCCGGTACTGCCGGTACTGCCGGTTCCGGCCGACTGGGTGGTCATGGGCGCCCCCTCGGGCGAGTGGTACCCCTCCAGTGTCCGCCTGCCCGGGCGAGGGGCGAATCGGGCGCGGGGAGCAGGCGGGGGACGGGCCCGGGGTGGGCCTTCCGGGGCAACGGGGTCCCTCCTGGTGCGGAGCGGCCCGGCTCTGGAGTGGCCGGGCGGCGGTCGGCGGGGGTGGATGGTCTCCAGTGCCGCGCCGTCCCCTGGAGCCCCGATGCCCCGTACCCGCCGTGCTGCCGCCGCCCCGCTGTCCCGTACCCGCCGCCCCGCCTGCCGCAGGTGCCGCACCCGCTGGGCCGCCGTGGCCGTGGTGCTGTCGCTGTCCGTCCTCTCGGCCGCGGGGTGCTCGGCGTCCCCGGACCCGAGCGCCCCGCCGGCCGCCGAGTCCTCGCCCGCCACCGCGGCGCCGGTCGCCGACGCGGGACCGTCGGTGTCGGCGTTCGCCACCACGGTGGGCACCCGGGTGGCGCTGGCCCGGGTGGGCAGCCTGGGCCCGCTCCTGGTGGACGACCAGGGCCGCACCCTGTACCTGTACGGCGCCGACACCTCGGTGCACGCGACCTGCCTGGACGAGTGCGCGAAGTCCTGGCCGCCGGTGACCACCCCGGGTTTCCCGTCGGCCGGGCCCGGCGTGGACGACGGGCTGCTGGGCGCGGCGGCGCTGCCGGACGGGACGGCCCAGGTGCTGTACAAGGGCCACCCGCTGTACCGCTACACCGGCGACCACGGGCCGGGCGAGACCGCCGGGCACACGGTGGCGGGCCCGCAGGGCCCCTTCTACGCCGTCACTTCGCTGGGCGACCCGGTCGGCGTCGACATCGCCACGCTGCGCGGCGCGGGGGGTGCGGTCCCGAGCCCGGGTGCGAGCGCGAGCGCGGGGGCCGGCGCGGGGGCGGGGGCCACGCCCGCACCGGACGCGACCGCCGACCCGACGGCGTCCCCGACGACACCCCCGGCGGACCCCGGCGCCCAGACCCCGGCCGCCCAGGCCCCGGCCGACGGCTCGGGGGCCGCCCCCACCGGTGGCGATCCGGCCGGTGGCGGTGCCCCGGCGGGCGAGGCGGGGTCGCAGCCGGGCTGAGTCCGCGGTTCGGACCGCCCGCCCGGGACGCCGTTCCGGGCGGGCGTTTCGCGACCGGCCGCAGAGCCGGCCCCGCGACCGGCTCTGCGACCGGCTCTGCGGCCGGCCCTCACAGCCGGTCGCGCGACCGCGTCCGTGGCCGGTTCCGCGGTCGCTCGTTGACAAGTGTCGCCGCCGGGCCGATCCTAAGCAAGCGCTTAGTCAGTACGTCCCGACCCCTGCGAGGTGCCCCGATGACCACCGCTGCTCCGCCCGGACTGGACCTGGAGAGGCTGCGCGCCCACCTGGACACCGCGCTGCCGGCGCCCGTCGCGGGGCCGCTCACGGCGCGGCTGTTCGAGGGCGGGCGGTCCAACCTGACGTACCTGGTCGAGGACGGCGCCTCCCGCTGGGTGCTGCGCCGCCCGCCGCTCGGGCACGTGCTGGCCACCGCGCACGACATGGCCCGCGAGTACCGGGTGCTGGGCGCGCTGGCCGGGACGGCGGTGCCGGTGCCGCGGCCGGTGCTGCTGGTCGAGGACACCGGGGTGATCGGCGCGCCGTTCTACCTGATGGAGTACGTGCCCGGCACCGCGCACCGGGACGCGAAGGCGCTGGCCGCGCTCGGCGAGGACCGGGTGCACGCCCTGGGCGTGCGGCTGGTGGAGACCCTGGTCGCCCTGCACGCGCTGGACCCGGAGGCCGCGGGCCTGGCCGGCTTCGGCCGTCCCGAAGGCTTCCTGGAGCGCCAACTGCGGCGCTGGGGAAAGCAGTTGGACGCCTCCCGGAGTCGCGAGGTGCCGGGCGTGGACGAGCTGCACCGCCGCCTCGCCGAGACCCTGCCGCTCTCCCCCGCCCCGGCGCTGGTGCACGGCGACTACCGGCTGGACAACGTCCTGGTGGACGGCGAGGACCGGATCACCGCCGTCCTGGACTGGGAGATGTCCACCGTCGGCGACCCGCTCACCGACCTGGGCCTGCTGGTGATGTACACCGAACTGGCCCGCCGCTTCGACGGGTTGCTCCCCGGCGCGGCCCTCGCCCCCGGCTTCCCGTCCACCGCCGAGCTGGTCCGCCGCTACGCGGAGGGCTCCGGCCGGGACGTCGCCGGGCTCGGCTGGTACGTCGCCTTCGCCTCGTTCAAGCTGGCGGTCGTGCTGGAGGGCATCCACTTCCGCTACACCCAGGGCGGCACCGTCGGCGCGGGCTTCGACCGGGTCGGCGAACTCGTGCCGCTGTTCGTGGAGTTCGGGCTCGAATCGCTGGAGGGCTGAGGAATGGATTTCGGGTACGACGCCAGGACGACCGAGCTGCTCGGTGAACTCGGCTCCTTCATGGACGAGTTCGTCTACCCCGCCGAACCGGTGCTGGCCGGGCAGCTCGACGACCCGGGGCGCGAGCCGTGGTCGATCCCGCCGGTAATCGGCGAGTTGCGGGCCGCCGCGCAGTCCCGCGGCCTGTGGAACCTGTTCCTGCCCGGGGAACTGGGCGCCGGGCTGACCAACCTCCAGTACGCGCCGCTGGCCGAACTCACCGGCCGCTCCATCCTGCTGGCCCCGCCCGCGCTCAACTGCGCGGCCCCCGACACCGGCAACATGGAGCTGCTCGCCCAGTTCGGCTCCCCCGAGCAGCGCGAACGCTGGCTGCGACCGCTGCTCGACGGCACCACCCGCTCCGCCTTCGCGATGACCGAACCGGACGTGGCCTCCTCGGACGCCACCAACATCACCACCCGGATCGAGCGCGACGGCGACGAGTACGTCGTCAACGGCCGCAAGTGGTACATCACCGGGGCGATGAACCCGGACTGCGGGATCTTCATCGTGATGGGCAAGACCGACCCCGCCGCCGAGACCCACCGCCAGCAGTCGATGGTCCTCGTCCCGCGCGACACCCCGGGCGTGCGGGTGCTGCGCGGCATGCGGGTGTTCGGCTACGAGGACGCCGACCACGGCGGCCACGCCGAGATCCTGTTCGAGGACGTCCGCGTCCCCGCCGCGAACCTGATCGGCGAGGAGGGCGGCGGCTTCGCCATCGCCCAGGCCCGGCTCGGCCCCGGCCGCATCCACCACTGCATGCGCGCCCTCGGGATCGCCGAACGCGCCCTCGAACTCACCTGCCGCCGGGTCGACTCCCGGGTCGCCTTCGGCCGTCCGCTCGCCGACCAGGGCGTCGTCCAGGACTGGATCGCCGAGGCCCGGGTCCGCATCGAGCAGGCCCGGCTGCTGGTCCTGAAGACCGCCTGGCTGATGGACACCGTCGGCAACCGCGGCGCCCACACCGAGATCCAGGCGATCAAGATCGCCGTCCCGTCCACCGTCGAGTGGATCCTCGACAAGGCCGTCCAGGCCCACGGCGCGGCCGGCGTCAGCCAGGACACCCCGCTCGCCCAGCTCTGGTCCGGCAACCGCACCCTGCGCCTGGCCGACGGCCCGGACGAGGTCCACAAGCGCTCGCTCGCCCGCCGCGAGCTGAGGAAGTACCGCTGAGGACGAGGGAGTCGGAGACCCGCTGACGGGCCCCTGCTCAGGGGCCCGTCAGGGGATGATCGCGAGGCGGCCCGTGGTGGTGCCGGAGGCGACGTCGTGGACGGCGGTGGCGGCGGCGTCCAGCGGGAGGCGGGCGGAGACCAGCGGGCGGGGGGCCAGCGCGGTGAGCGCGGCGTGGCAGTCCCGGACGGCGGCGGGGTCCTCGGTGACGTAGCGGCCCCAGTGCAGGCCGAGCAGCGAGTAGTTCTTGACCAGGGCGTGGCCGAGGGCCGGGGCGGGGATCTCGCCGGAGGCGAAGCCGACCAGCACGATCCGGCCCTCGAAGGCGACGCACCGGGTGGAGCCGGTGAAGGCGGGGCCGCCGACCGGGTCGAAGACCACGTCCGCGCCGCGCCCGCCGGTGGCGTCCTTGACGGCGGCGACGAAGTCCCCGGCGCGGCGGTCGACGACCAGGTCGGCGCCCAACTCCCTGGCCACTGCGGCCTTCTCCGGCCCGCCGACCACGGCGATGACGAACGCCCCGGCGGCCTTGCCGAGTTGGACGGCGGCGCTGCCGACGCCACCCGCCGCGGCGTGCACCAGCAGGGTCTCGCCGGGGGCCAGGCGGGCGCGGCGGTGCAAGGCGAACCAGGCGGTCTGGTAGGCGATGTGGAAGCCGGCGGCCTCGGCGTCGTCCAGGTGGCCGGGGGCGGGCAGCGCGGTGGCGGCGTTCATCAGGGCCTGCTCGGCGAACGCCCCGGCGGGCAACTCGGCGGTGCCGATCAGGCGTTCGCCGGTGCGCGGGCCCTCGGCGACCTCGCCGCAGAGTTCCACGCCGGGGGTGAACGGCAGCGGCGGGCGGACCTGGTAGAGGCCGGCGGCCATCAGCGCGTCGGGGAAGTTGACGGCCGCGGCCCGGACCCTGACCAGGAGCTGTCCGGGGCCGGGGACGGGCGGGTCGGCGTCCTCGACCAGCTTCATCACGTCGCGGGGCGCGCCGAGTTCGGTGATCTGCCAGGCTCGCATCAGTTCTCCTGGAGTGTCTCGATCTGCTGCTGGAGCCGGTTCATGCCGCGCAGCCAGCGGTCGGGGGTGGTGGCGCGGGCCGCGTAGTGGTCGGCGGTCTCCGGGTGCGGCAGGATCAGGAACTCCCCGGCCGCCATGCCGCGCAGGGCCGCCGCGGCGGCCTCGGCGGGTTCGATCGCGGTGGGTTCGAGCAGCACCCGCCCGTGGGTGCCGGTGCCGTCCAGCATCCGGGTGCGCACCCCCTGCGGGCAGAGCGCGTGCACCCGGACGCCGCGGTGCCGGTAGGTCGCGGACAGCCACTCGGCGTAGGCCAGCGCGCCGTGCTTGGTGACGGCGTACGGGGCGGAGCCGAGCATGGTGAGCAGTCCGGCGGCGGAGACGGTGGCCAGGAAGCGGCCGGTGCCGCGCTCCAGCCAGTCGGGCAGCAGCAGGCGGCTGGCCCGGACGTGGCCGAGCACGTTGACCTGCCAGGCCGTCTCCCAGGCGTCGGGGGTGGCGTCGGGGCCGCCGGTGGTGGCGACGCCCGCGTTGGCGCAGTACAGGTCGACGGCGCCGAGGTGGGCGCGGGCGGCGTCGATCAGGGCGGCGACGCCGTCCTCGCTGGCCGCGTCGCCGGGGACGGCGTGCCCGCCGGTCTCGGCGGCGACGGCGCGGGCGGCGTCGGCGTCGAGGTCGTTGACCACCACCCGGGCGCCGGCGGCGGCCAGCGCCCGGGCGAGGGCCGCGCCGATGCCGTGCCCGGCGCCGGTGACGACCGCGCCGACGCCCTCGAACTCCGCGCCGGGACCGGGACCGGGGCCGGGGCCGGTCGCGTCGGGGCCGGTCGCGTCGGTACCGGTCACAGCCCGCCGCCGAGGGTGACGCCGCCGTCGACGACCAGGGTCTGGCCGGTGATCCAGCCGGCGTCCTCGGAGAGCAGGAAGCAGACGGCGCCGGCCACGTCCTCGGGCAGGCCGAGGCGGCCGAGCGGGTAGGCGCGGGCGACCTTCTCCTCCCGGCCCTCGTAGAGCGCCTCGGCGAACTTGGTCTTGACCACGGCGGGGGCGACGGCGTTGATCCGGACGCCGGGGCCGAGTTCGGAGGCGAGTTCCATGGTGAGACGGATCAGCGCGGCCTTGGAGACGCCGTACATGCCGATGCCGTTGGAGGCGCGGAGGCCGGCGATGGAGGCGACGTTGACGACCGCGCCGCCGTGCTCGGCCATCCAGGCGGCGTGGGCGCGGCGGGTCCAGGCCAGCGGGGCGAGCACGTTGACGGCGAGGATCTTGGCCGCGGCGGCGGGGTCGGTGTCCAGGACCGGGCCGTAGACGGGGTTGATGCCGGTGTTGTTGACCAGCAGGTCGAGGCGGCCGTAGGTGTCCAGGACGGTGGCGACGGTCTCCTCCTGGTGCGCGGCGTCGTCGGACTTCCCGGCGACGGCGATCGCGTGCGCGGGCCCGCCGAGGGCCTGGACGGCCTCGTCCAGGGTCTCCTTGGTGCGGGCGGTGAGGCAGACCTTCGCCCCGCGCCGGACCAGTTCCCGCGCGACGCCGAACCCGATGCCCCGGCTCGCGCCGGTGACCACGGCCACCTTGCCCTCGAACGACACTGTCATCGCCGTACCTCTCGGATCTGCGGGCGCTCCGGGCCCCCGCGTTGACTAAGCGCTTGCTTAGCATCTTGGCGGCGGGCGACACTGTCAACAGCCCGACCCGCCGACCCGCGCCCGACCGTCTGGGAGGATGACCCCCATGACCGACCCAGCGACCGCCGCGCTCTGGCCCGGGGAGCGCACCGAGGCCGCCCGGCGGCTGCTGCTGGCCGCCGTGGACTCCTTCGCCCGCCGCGGCTACCACGCCACCACCACCCGGGACATCGCCACGGCCGCCGGGATGAGCCCGGCCGCGCTGTACATCCACTACCCGTCGAAGGCGGCGCTGCTCGCCGAGATCTCCCGCACCGGCCACCGGGCCACCCTGGAGCTGGTGGAGCGGGCCGAGGCCGCCGGGTCCGACCCGGTGGAGCGGATGCGGGCGCTGGCGGAGTCCTTCACGGTCTGGCACGCCCGCGGCCACACCGTCGGCCGGATCGTCAACCACGAGCTGCACGCGCTGCCCGAGGAGGACTTCGCGGCCGTCGCCGAGCTGCGCATCCGGATCGAGGAGGCGGTGCTGCGGATCATCGCGGACGGGGTGGCGCGGGGCCTGTTCCGCGTCCCGGACCAGCGCACCGCGGCCCGCGCGGTCACCTCGCTGGGCATCGACGTCTCGCGCTGGTACACCGAGCGCAGCAGCGAGTCCCCCGAGGAGCTGGGGCGGCGTTACGGGCAGCTGGTGCTGCGGATGCTGGGCGCGCCGGCCGACCGGATCGGCGACTGACCGCGCGCCACTGGACCTCCCGCCCTCCTGGTGATTAGGTTAGCCTTACCTAATCATCAAGGAGGCTCCCCGTGCTGCCCCAGCCCGACCGCCGCCCGTCCGCCCACGAACGCGCCCGCACCCTGCTGGAGTTCGCCTCCTCCGCCGTGCTGGACGTCCGCGGCGCCGACCTCACCGCCCGTCCCGGCCTGCCCCCGCAGGTCGCCTGCGCGCTGCGGCCGGACGGATCGGTGGCCGTGCTGGTCGGCCGCGAGTCGGCCCTGCACCGGATCACCGCCCTGGCCCGCGGCCCGCTCACCGCCGAACTCGACTGCGTGGACGTGGCCCCCGTCGCCGTCCCGCACCGCATCCGCGGCCGCCTCCAGGTCCAGGGCCTGCTCTCCCGCTCCCCCGGCGAGGACCCGGCCGCGCTGTTCCCCCGCCACGGGCACCGCGGCGAGGCCGGCGTGCTGCTCCGGCTGGAGCCCGACCACCTGGCGCTGGACGACCTGTGGGGCTCCGAGTGCTGCCTCGACCCGGACGGGCTGGCCGCCGCCGAGCCCGACCCGGTGGCCGCCGAGGAAGCCTGCCTGCTCCAGCACCTGGCCACCGCCCACACCGACCAGCTGCGCGAACTCGGCGCCCGCGCCCTGGACCGCCCCGACGGCCCGCCGGCCGGCTGGCACCCCGCCGACCGGCTGCGCGAGGTCCGCCCCGTCGCCCTGGACCGGCGCGGCCTGCGGGTGCGCCTGCTCGGCGCCGGCAGCGCCCTGGACGCCCGCTTCGAGTTCCACCGCCCCGTCGCCCACCCGGAGGAGCTGCCGGAGGCGATGCACCGCCTGTTCGCCCCGGTCCTGCACGGCGGCCGGGGCGACTGACGGCGGGGGCCCGGACAGGGCCTAGCCGGGGCCGAGGACCGAGAAGTGCCCGCCCTCGGCGTCCGCCAGCCGGGCCACCCGGCCGTACGGGGAGTCGGCCGGGCCGTCCAGCACCCGGCCGCCGAGGTCGACGGCCCGGCGGGCGGCGGCGTCGGTGTCGGCGACCGAGAAGAACACCTCCCAGTGCGGCGAGAGGTCCCGCGCGGCGCGCAGCGCGGCGACGCTGCGGCCCTCGGAGCGCAGCACCACCCGCTCGTGCTCGTAGCGGACCTCGAAGTGCGCCGGGTCGCGGTCGTCCCAGCGGAACACCTCGCCGTAGAACAGCGCGGCGGCGAACGGGTCGGCGGTGCGCAGCTCGATCCAGGCGGGGGCGCCGGGCCGGGCGGCCCAGGGGGCGTCGCCGGGCCGGAGGTCGACGGGTTCGCCCTCCCAGATGCCGAAGGTCGCGCCGAACGGGTCGGCGGCCAGCGCGACCCGGCCCGCGTCGAAGGCGAGCGGGCCGACCGCGAGGGTGCCACCGCGCTCGCGGACGCCGTCGGCGGCCCGGTCGGCGCTCTCGATGCCGAAGTAGGTGGTCCAGGCGACCGGGCGCTCCCAGTCGGTGCCGAGCTCGCTCAGCCCGGCGACCTCGACCCCGTCGGCCAGCGCGCGCAGGTAGCTGCCCCAGCGGTCCGGCCCGGGGGTGAACTCCCAGCCCAGCAGCGGCCCGTAGAAGTCCCGCGCGGCCGGCAGGTCCCGGACCGTCAGGCCGACCCAGCACGGCACCGCGGGCACGCAGCGCACCGTGGCCGTTCGCTCCACCATCCCGCGGGCTCCCTTCGCCGCTCCGCCGGCCGGACGGCCGGACCCGCCCAGCCTAGGCCGACGGCCCCGCCGGATCGTGGTCCGCCTCGCGGGCGAATCCCGGCCGCCGCACCGGACCGACCGGCGCGGGTCCCCCGGTCGGACGCGTGCCGGTGCCAAGGTCGGGCAGGACGGGGGCACGGGAACACCACTGCGGGAAGGACGTGGGCATGGACACCGGGATCGTGATCGTCGGGGCGAGCCTGGCCGGGGCGAAGGCCGCCGAGGCGCTGCGCGCGGAGGGCTACCAGGGGCCGGTCACCCTGGTCGGCGACGAGTCCGAGCGGCCGTACGAGCGGCCGCCGCTGTCCAAGGGGTACCTGCTCGGCAAGGAGGAGAAGGAGAAGGTCTACGTCCACCCCGCCGACTGGTACGAGCGGCACGGGGTGACGCTGCGGCTGGGCACCGCGGCCACCGGGGTCGACCCGGCCGGGCACACCGTCACGCTGGAGGGCGGCGAGCGGCTGCCGTTCTCCAAGCTGCTGCTGGCCACCGGTTCGGCCCCGCGCACGCTGCCGGTGCCGGGCGGCGACGGGGACTTCGTGCGGACGCTGCGCCGGATCGGCGACAGCGAGGGCCTGAGGGCCGTGTTCCGCCCCGGGGCGCGGGTGGTGGTGGTCGGCGCGGGCTGGATCGGCCTGGAGGCCGCCGCCGCGGCCCGCACCGCCGGGGCCGAGGTCACCGTGCTGGAGGCCGCCGAACTGCCGCTGCTGCGGGTGCTGGGCCGGGAGGCCGCGCAGGTCTTCGCCGACCTGCACCGGGCGCACGGCGTCGACCTGCGGCTGGGCGTCGAGGTCGCGGAGCTGCGCGCGGACGGCGTCCGGCTCGGCGACGGCGGCACCGTCCCGGCGGACGTGCTGCTGGTCGGCGTCGGCATCAGCCCGAACACAGCGCTGGCCGAGAACGCCGGGCTGACCGTCGACGACGGCGTGCGCACCGACCAGCACCTGGCCACCTCGCACCCCGACGTGTTCGCGGCGGGCGACGTGGCCAACGCCTTCCACCCGCTGTTCGGCAGGCCGATCCGGGTCGAGCACTGGGCGAACGCGCTCAACCAGCCGGCGGTGGCCGCCGCCTCGATGCTCGGCAAGTCCGCGGTGTACGACCGCGTCCCGTACTTCTTCACCGACCAGTACGACCTGGGCATGGAGTACACCGGCCACGCGGAGCCCGGCGGCTACGACCGGGTGGTGTTCCGGGGGGACGTGGCCGGGCGGGAGTTCATCGCGTTCTGGCTCTCCGGCGGGAAGGTGCTGGCGGGCATGAACGTCAACGTCTGGGACGTCACCGACCCGATCCGCGAACTGGTCCGCTCCGGGCGGCCGGTGGACCCGGAGCGGCTGGCCGACCCGGCGGTGCCGCTGGCCGAACTCTGACCCGGCCGGGCCGCGTCACGGGCGGTTCGCGGCCGGCCCCGCGTCACCCCGTGTCGTCGCACGCCGCCTCAGGTCACCTCGCGCCACATCAGCGGGGCCATCGGGTCGGCGGTCGGCCGGCTGACCTCCTCGTGCGCCTTGGTGAGCAGCTGCATGGCGAGGTCGTTGAGCGCGCGGGCCCCGGCGACCTCCTCGCCGACCCGCAGTTGCGGGCTGTCGTCGTGGTGCCGGGTGGAGAAGCCGTGCCCGCGCAGCTCGGTGCCGTCGGAGAGGCGGACCAGCGCGGCCGCCTTGGTGCGGTCGCCGTCCTCCTGGAACTCCATCTCGATGTGCCATCCGACCAGGGTCCTCATCATGGCCGCCACCTCCCGGGTGGGTACGGGGTGTTCGAACCGGTCCGGTCCTTCCAGGGTGCGCCGGGCGGACCGGACCGGCCAGGGGAGCCCGTCACGGCAGGGGTTCCGCGGGGGCCGGGCCGTCCGGCGCCTCGGGCGCGCACTCCTCGCGGCCGGTGTCGGTGTGCACCACGCGCACCGGGTGGCCGGGGTCGTCGGGGTGGATGATCTGCTGCGGTCGGCCGCAGCGCGGGCAGAGCAGGGGAATCCGGTTCATCGCCACTGTCCACGCGCCCCGCGGCGGGCAGCTCCCCGGGCCCGCGTGGCCTCCTCACCTCCAGTGTGCCGCCGCACCGCCCCCGACCCTCAAGTCCGGGGCGCCCGGTGTCGATAACCGTGACGGGGGTGCGGCTCGGGCGCCAGCGCCGCACCCCCTCCCCTCCTCTCCGGGCCCCTCCCCGACGCCCGGAATAGTTCCGCAGGCAGCGGAGTTGTGCGGGGCGACGGACCCGATCGGCGGGGCCAGGACGGCGAGAGGCAGGTGGCGACGATGAGCACGGTGGAATTGACCAAGGACAACTTCGACGAGGTGGTCCAGGGCGAGGACGGCAAGGCGTTCGTCCTGATCGATTTCTGGGCGGCCTGGTGCGGCCCGTGCCGCCAGTTCGCACCGGTCTTCGAGCGGGCGTCGGACAAGCACGCGGACCTCACCTTCGCGAAGGTCGACACCGAGGCCCAGCAGGAGCTCGCCGCGGCGTTCGACATCCGGTCGATTCCGACCCTGGCGATCATCCGCGAGGGCGTCCTCGTCTTCGCCCAGCCCGGCGCGCTCCCCGAAGCCGCCCTGGAGGACCTGATCGGCCAGGCCCGGAAGCTCGACATGACCGAGGTCCACGCCGGCGTCGCGGCCCAGAAGGCCGACCAGAACTGACCGTCCCCGCAGGGAAGTTCCCGCACCACCGAAGACCCGAACAGGGGCCCCGGGAGCACCGCGCCTCCGGGGCCCCTGTCGTCCGCCCGCCCTCGGTCCCGCCGAGGTCGGACGGATCAGTTCTCCTGGTAGGGCTCGCGCAGCGGCCGAGGCCGGCGCGCCCCGCTTGTGATCTCCTCGGGCAGGTCGGTGCCCGCGGTGTAGTAGCGCCCCTGGGCCTCGCCCTTCACGGTGAGCCAGCCGGCCCGGACGAGTTCGCGGATGTCGCGCTGGGCCTGCTGCTCACTCAGGTCGGCGTCCGCCTGGTAGGTGGCTCGGCGGACCCGGTTGCCCATGGCCGCCGGGTAGAGGGCGTAGAGCATGCGGTCGGGCCAGCCGCGCCGCTCGATGACGTCGTCCAGGGCGGTCCACACTTCACGGGTGGTCTCCACCTGTCGTTCGACGGCTTGGGCCTGTTGGTGGTGGGCCCGCAGGCAGAAGCGGATCCAGGCCAGGGTGTCGCGTTCCGGGGTCCACACCGGTCCGCCGACCTCGGCGAGGACGTCGTAGTAGCGGTAGGTGTTGCGGGCCCGGCCCAGCCACTCCTCGATGCTGGAGAACTCCGGCGCCACCACGCCTTCCCGGGCCAGCACCAGGGTGTGCAGCGCACGGGACATCCGGCCGTTGCCGTCCGCCCAGGGGTGGATCGCGACCAGGTTGAGGTGGGCCATCGAGGCCCGGACCAGCCCCGGCTCGTCCAGGTCCCCCTCGTTGAGCCAGGCGGCCAACTCCGCCGTGAGCGCGGGGACCGAGTCGGCGTCGGGCGCGGTGTAGGCGGCGATGGTGGGGTCCTCCGCCGAGGTGACGTAGACCGGGCCGGTGCGCCACCAGCCCGGGCGCTTGAGCAGGTGGTGGCCCTGCATCATGAAGTGCAGGGCGTTGAGCAGTTCCTTGCTGAAGGAGAAGTCGTCCCCGGCTTCGGCCAGTCGCTGGATGTAGGTCATCGCCTGCCGGTAGCCCTCGATCTCGGCGGCGACGGTGTCGTTCGCCTCGATCGGAGCCTCTCCGACCATGATGTCCTCGACGTCCGAGACGCTCGCCGCGTAGCCCTCGATCGTGTTCGACCCGGCGATCGCCCGGGCGGTGAGGTTGCGCCGCAGTTGGCCCTCCCAGCGGCGCGAGGTGCGCAGGTGCAGTCGCAGCCGCCCGCGCATGTCGTCGATCTCGGCGAGGACGGCTTCGTCGATGTCATGCAGCACGGGCGTCTTGTAGAGCATGAAGAGATGACACCATGACGGTGTAACGGCGTCAACAAAGCATCGGCGGCCCGGGTCGATCGAGGATGACCGCCCGACTCGGGACCAGGGGCCGGGGCTCAGGAGTCGGCGGCGCGCAGGCGGTCGCCGACGGTGTGGAGGATGTCGGCCAGGGCGGTGAGCTGGTCGGGGGTGAGGACGTCGATGAGCGCTTCGCGGACGGCGGCGACGTGGCCCGGGGCGGCGGCCCGCAGGGCGGTCCAGCCCTGGTCGGTGATTTCGGCGAAGACGCCGCGGACGTCGCTGGGACAGGAGCGGCGGCCGACCAGTCCGGCTTTCTCCAGTTGGGTGACCTGGTAGGTGAGGCCGCTCTTGGAGGTGACCAGGCGGTCGGCCAGGTCGGTCATCCGGAGCGAGCCGCCGGGGGCGGCGGAGAGCTGCACCAGGATCTCGTACTGGGTGTGGGAGAGCCCCGCGTCCTCCTTGAGCTGGCGCTCCAGTCGGCGGGCGACCAGGTTGGTGGCGGCGACGAATCCGCGCCAGGCGGCCATCTCGGTCTCGTTGAGCCAGCGGGGATCGTCCATGCCCCGCAGTCTACTCCGGTTGTTCAAATTCGAACTCGGGTGTACCTTCGGGAGCGCAAGGTTCAAATTTGAACTACACGGTTCGGGACCACCCGGTTCCGCACCACACCGCCGACAGCGAACGGCAGCGCGGCCCCGGCAGCAGGAGGACGGACCCATGAGCACCCCCACCACCGAGCGCATGCCCGCGCTCTACCTCTCGCACGGCGCGCCCCCGCTCGCCGACGACCCGGTCTGGCCCGGCGAACTCGCCGCCTGGTCCGCCGACCTGCCCCGCCCCAAGGCGATCCTGATGGTCTCGGCGCACTGGGAGGAGGCCCCGCTGGCGATCGGCGCGGTGCGCACCCTCCCGCTGGTGTACGACTTCTGGGGCTTCCCCGAGCACTACTACCAGGTCCGGTACGCCGCCCCCGGTGCGCCCGAGCTCGCCGAGTCCGTCCGCAAGCTGCTGCGCGCCCCCGGCACCCCCGTGCAGGACGTGCCGGACCGCGGGCTGGACCACGGCGCGTACGTCCCGCTGGTCGAGATGTACCCCGACGCGGACGTCCCCGTCCTCCAGGTCTCGCTGCCCACCCTGGACCCGCGGCGGCTGATGGAGATCGGCCGCAAGCTCGCCCCGCTGCGCGACGAGGGCGTGCTGATCGTCGGCTCCGGCTTCTTCACCCACAACCTGCGCGCCCTCTCCCCCGACGGCCGGATCACCTCCGTGATGGCCGAGTTCGACGACTGGGGCCGCCGCGCCCTGGACGCCCGCGACCTCGACGCACTGCTCGACTTCGAGCACAAGGCCCCCGCCGGACGGCTCGCCCACCCCCGCACCGAGCACTTCGCCCCGCTCTTCGTCACCCTCGGCGCCGGCGAGGCCGACCTCGGCGAGCAGCGCAGCGTCATCGACGGCTTCTGGATGGGCCTGGCCAAACGGTCGATCCAGCTCGGCTGACCGGGCCCCGCCCTCCCCCGCCACGGCTGGTCCTTACGCGTCCTTTCCGTCCCGTTCGGCAGAATGCACCCGGGACGGCGGTCGGAGACCGGTGGACCGCGGACGGACCGGCGACCGGTCGGCCGCGGCCGGACCGGCGACCGCCGGACCGCGGAACGGGAGGACGGACGGGATGGCGGGAGCGGGATGCCCGGGCCGGGCCAGGTACTGCCTGGCCGCGATGGCCGCCGGCTGGGCCGGCAGCTGGCCGGCCCTGCACGCCGAGGGGAACGTGCAGGAGCTGCTGCGGCACTGTCTGAGCGGCCCCGGCGTCCCCTCGTACGCCATGCTGCTGGCCTGGGGCGGGCTGCTGCTCAACCTGGCCGCCGTGGTCTGGGCCGTCCGGCTGGCCCACCGGACGCTGCGGGAGACCAGTCGGCCGATCAGCGCCGGGCGCGGCCTGCTGTTCGTGGCGCTGCCCTCGGCGCTGCTGATCGGGGCGTTCCAGTGCGCCGTCCTCCAGGACGCCGGCGCGCACCGCGGGCCGCAGCGCAGCCTCTGCGTGGGCGCGCCGGCCGGTGGCGCGCCGTCCGGTGGCGGGTGGGCGGGACCGGCGTGGGGCCGGACGGTGGTCAGTAGCCGCAGGTGAAGCGCTCGCCGCGGTGGGCGGGGCGTTCGAGCTCGTCGACCAGGGCGACCGCGAGGTCCGGCAGCGAGACGGTGGAGAGGCCGTCCGGGGCCGTGACCAGCGCGTCGGTGCCGGAGCGGTAGCGGCCGGTGCGCTCGCCCGGGAGCAGGCTCTGCGGCGGGCTGAGCACCGTCCAGTCCAGGTCGCGGACGGTGCGCAGGTAGTCCAGCGCCCGGCCGTGGGCGCGCATCAGCTCGAACTGGCGCGGCGGCACGGACGGGTCGTCCCACAGCGGGGCGCCGGACCCGGCGGTGAGGCTGCCCGCGCTGCCGACCACCAGCAGGCGCGGGGCCGCGTCCGCGAGCTGCCGCAGCCCCGCGACCAGCGCGTGCGCGGCCGGTTCCACCAGCCGCCCCCGGCCCGGACCGTCCCCGCCGCCGACCGCGCTCACCACCGCCTCCTGCCCCTGCGCGACCCGCGCGACGTCCGCCGGGTCCAGCACGTCCCCGCGCTCCACCCTGATCGCCAGCCCCTGGTACTCCTCCGGCCGCCGCACCACCGCGGTCACCCGGTGGCCCCGGGCCAGCGCCTCGGTCACCACGCACCGACCGATCCCGCCGTTCGCCCCGATGACCGCGATCTGCATGCCCGACCAGCCTCGCTCTCCGCACCGCGAATCCGACGTTTCATCAGACCATGTGAGCGGGCGGAGGCCCGGGAGGCCGCCACGGGGCGAGGGGAGGGCTGAGGACCGCTGCGCGGGGCCCGAGGGCGACGGGACGGGGAGCGAAGACGCGGGAGGCCGCCGCGAGCCAGGGACGCTAGCACCGCTGCGTGGGGCCGGGGGCGAGGAGCAGAGGCACGGGAGGCCGCCACCGGGCGAAGGGAGGGTGGAGGACCGCTGCGCGGGGCCCGGGGCCACGGGACGGGGAGCGAAGACGCGGAGCCAGGGACGCGAGCGCCGCTGCGCGGGGCCGGGGGTGAGGAGCGGAGGCACGGGAGGCTGCCACCGGGCGGGGTCTCGGTGGGCCTGGGCGGGACTCGGTGGGGTGGTGGCGGGGTGGGGTTCGGGGGTAGGGGTGGGGGGGTCGGGTTGTCGGGCGGGAAGGGGTGGGGCCGGTGGACCGGCTGGTGGCGGATCTGATCGCGGAGGGGGCGGAACTGGAGGCGCTGGTGGGCGGGTTGGGGCCCACCGGGTTCGCGGCGGGGACTCCGGCGGCGGGGTGGACGGTGGCGCACCAGGTGGCGCACCTGGCCTGGACGGACCGGTGGACGTTGCTGGCGGTGCGGGACCCGGCGGGGTTCGCGGCGGCGCTGGGGCGGGAGTTCGCGGACGGGGCGGCGGCGGTGGACCGGGGGGCCGCCGAGGGGGTCGGGGAGGAGCCAGCGGCGCTGCTGGAGCGCTGGCGGGCGGGGCGGGCGGAGGTGGCGGCGGCGCTGGCGGAGGTACCGCCGGACGTGCGGGTGCCGTGGTTCGGGCCGCCGATGAAGGCGCGGTCGATGCTGACGGCGCGGCTGATGGAGACCTGGGCGCACGGGCAGGACGTCGCGGACGCGCTCGGGGTGGAGCGCGTCCCGACCGACCGGCTGCGGCACGTCGCGCACCTGGGGGTCCGGACCGTCGGCTTCGCGTTCGCCGCGCACGGGCGGCCCGCGCCGGACGTCCCGTTCCGGTTCGAACTGCGCTCCCCCGGCGGCGAGTCGTGGTGCTGGGGCGCGGCGGACGCGGCCGACCGGGTGAGCGGCCCGGCGCTGGACTTCTGCCTGCTGGTCACCCAGCGCCGCCACCGCGACGACCTGGCGCTGACCGCGGAGGGCGAGGCCGCCCGGGCCTGGCTGCCGATCGCCCAGGCGTTCGCCGGGCCGCCCGGTGAGGGGCGTCCGCCCCGGCGGGGGTGAGCGGGTCAGCGGCGCGGGAAGCAGGGCTCCTGATCGGGCATCGAGACGTACGAGCCGGTCTCCTCACCGCCGCCGACCTGGAGGAAGACCACCTCGTTCGGGCCGTCGAGGCCGTAGCCGAGCGCGGTGACGCGCCGGCACAGGGCCAGGGTCTGCGCGCGGGTGGTGCCGGGCTCGACGTCGATCATGACGGCGTTCCCCTCCCCGGGGACGTCGTCCGAACCGGAGGGCTGGCGCAGGTAGGAGCCGTCGGCGACGTGCGGCAGGCAGCGGATCTCCTCCGGCAGCGACGTCGACCAGCCGCCGAGCCAGCTCCGGGTGGGGCTGGGCGCCGCCCCGCACGCGGCCCCGGGGGGGCTCGGCGGCAGCGACGGCGGTCGTGGCGGCGGCAGCGGCAGTCGTGGCGGCAAACGTGGTGGCCGTGGTGGCGGTGGTGGCGGTGGTGCCGGTGCAGCCCGCGAGGGCGAGCAGGGCGGTCGCACCGAGGGCGAGCGCGGCGACGCGACGGCTGGGCATGCTTCTCCTCTGGTCCATCCGCACCCTACCGACCGGGGCAACCGCTTTTCCGCCGTCGCCCACCACCACCCACCACCACCCGCCACCGGCCGCTACTCGGTGGCGAGTTCCGCGCGGGCCTGGTTCACCCAGCGGCGGACGCCGCGGGCGGCGGGGGCGTCGGTCAGGTCGGCGGCTTCCCGGAGGTGGGCGGCGGCGTCGTCCGGGCGGCCCTGCCGGGCGGCGAGGTGGGCCAGGCCGACGAGGTTCGCGGCGACGCCGGGGAGGAAGCCCAACTCGCGGCGCAGGCGGGTGGATTCCTCCAGGTGGGTGCGGGCCTCGTCGAGCCGGCCGGACAGGTGGGCGGCGATGCCGAGGTGGCGGCGGGCGTAGGAGACGGTCAGCCGGTCCCCGGCGGCGGTGGCGAGAGCGAGGGCGTGTTCGAAGGCGGGCAGGGCGGTGGCGGTGTCGTCCCGGACGACCTGGTGGAAGGCGCCGATCCAGAACCGGGCCTCGCCCTCGCCGCGGGTGTCGCCGAGGGCCCGGTACAGCCCGGCCGCGCGTTCGAACAGCTCCAGCTCCCGCTCGTCCGCGACCCGCTGTTCCAGGAAGCGGGCGTGGGCCACCCGGCCGCGGGCCAGCGCGAGGTCGGCCTCGACCGCGTCGAGGTCCCGGTCGGCCGCTGACAGGACGTCAGTCCTTCCACCGAACACGGCCTGTTCGTAGCGGAGTTGGGCTTTCTCGATCCGCGCGTCCATGGTCATGGGCCGATCGTAGCAACGATGTTCGAACGGCGGCCGTACGGTGCGGCGGCCCGGACGGTTGGGATGTTTTGAACTAGATTGCCCGGTTATGGGAGACAGTGACGGGATCAGTCGGCGGACGGTGCTCAGGACGGCCGCCGTCGCCGGTCTCACGGCGGTGGCGGGCGGCGGGGCACGAGCGGCGGCAGCGGGCACGGCGCCGGCGGGGGGCTTCCCGCAGCCCGTGACGGCGCACCGGCGGCCGACGCCGGGGCGGGTGCCGTCGGTGCTGGAGCAGGTGCTGGACGTCCGGTTCGCCGGGATCGACGTGCCGGGCCACGGGCGGATCACCACCCGCGCCTACAACGGGGCGTTCCCGGGCCCGACGCTGCGGGTGCGGGCCGGGGACACCCTGCTGCTCACCCACGTCAACGGGCTGCCGCCGAACCCGGCCGCGCCCGGCACCGGGGACGCCCGCGCCCACGGCGCACGGATGCCGCACCGCCCCAACAGCTTCAACCTGCACACCCACGGGATGCACGTCTCCCCGTCCGGGCACGCCGACAACGTGCTGCGGGAGTTCGCGCCGCGCGCCGCCGAGGGCGACCCGGAGCCGCGCTACACCAGCGCCGTGCACGTCCCGGCCGACCACCCCGCCGGGACGTACTGGTACCACCCGCACCTGCACGGCTCCACCGCCGAACAGCTCGCGGGGGGCCTGGCGGGGGTGATCGTGGTGGAGGGCGACGTCGACGAGGTGCCGGAGATCCGGGCCGCCGCGGACCTGGTGGTCTGCGTCAACGAGCTGAAGCTGCGCGACGGGCGGGTGCCCGCGTTCACCTCGAACACCTGGCTGTCCGGGGTGCCGTCGGTGTTCACCGTCAACGGCGCGGTCGGCCCGGTGCTGGCGCTGCGGCCGGGCGAGGTGCAGCGGTGGCGGCTGGTCGGGGCCACCGCGTTCACCGCGCTCACCCTGCAACTCGTCGGCGAACACGGCACGTTGACCATGCACCGGATCGCCCAGGACGGGGTGACACTGCCCGCGCCGGTGGCCGCGCGGACGGTGGAGCTGGCGATGGGCAACCGGGTCGACGTCCTGGTCCGGGGCGGGGCGCCCGGGCGGTACGAGCTGCGCGCGGAGCGGGTGAACCGGCCGCTGCTGACCGTCGAGGTCGCGGGCGAGCCGGTCGACCCGCCGATGGGCCTGCCAACCGCGCTGCCGCCGGGCCGCCCGTTCCTCGACGAACGGGAGGTCACCGGCCCCGGCCGGGAGGTGGTCTTCCACGCCGACCCCGGCGTCCTCCCGCAGCCGTTCCCGGACGCCTTCCGCGTCCTGGGCAGCCACCCGACCCCGCCCGCGCACCCCGGCGGCGACCTGCGCCGCGACCCGGCGTACGGCCTGTACGACCCCGGCTACGTCAACCACGTACTGCCGCTGGGCCGCACCGAACGCTGGACGGTCCGCACCGGCGAGACCTCCCCCGGCTTCAACCACCCCTTCCACCTGCACACCAACCCGTTCCTGGTGACCCACCGCAACGGCGTCCGCCTCGACCCGCCGGTCTGGCACGACACCGTCGGCCTGGCCGGCGGGCACCCCGGCGACGAGGTGACCTTCCTGGTCCGCTACGAGGACTTCACCGGCCGCGCCCTCGCCCACTGCCACCAACTGCACCACGAGGACCTCGGCATGATGCAGGCCGTGTCGTACGTCGCCCCGTGAACCACCCCGCCGAACCACCCCGCCGAACCACCCCGCGAGGGCCGCGCCCGCCTCAACCCCGCCCCGGCGGCGGGGACGCGGGCCGCACCCGCCGCACCTCGCTCCACACGGTCTCCCGCGCGACGCCGCCGTTGCGCGCCAGGGACGAGTACCGGTGCCCCCAACGGTCGCCCAGCGCAAGGGCCTCCAGCACCCCGTACTCGTCCGGCGCGGGGCCGTTCAGGCGCAGTTCGACCCGGTAGCAGCTCCCGGTCCCGGTCAACCGCGCCTCCCCGCCACCGGCCCGGGCCAACCGCTCGGCGATCTCCCACGCCCGGCCCCGGGCGTCCTCGTCCTCCTCCGGGACGTCGTCCCCCGCCGACGGCTCGCCGGTGTACCGCACGTGCTTCCTCCGATGTCTCGTTCCGCGTGTCCGGCAAGGGCGTTCAGGCCGCGTCCGGCGCCCCGTCGGTGGCCGCGACGGCGCAGCGCGGGCACCCGCAGGGCGGCCAGATCAGCGCCGAGACCAGGGGTAGGCAGAACGTCTCGTCGCACGTGCGGTACGAGACCTGCACCCGGGTGCCGTCGTCCCGCACCCGGTAGACCCGGATCGTCAACCTTGATGAGGAGCAAGGGAGTTCGCGGGACTGGTCATCCGCCGCCGGCTCGTCCGGCTGGGACTGAGTGATCGTCATGATTGTTGCTCCATGGTGCAATTGCCCTCGGCGAGGGTCACTTTCCGCACTCCAAGCGTCACTGTTCGGCGCTAGGCTGAGAAGGCGGGACACGTCCGCACGCGGAATGCGGAGATTGGGGAGCCATGGCAGCCCAGGAGAGGACGCTCCACCCGGAGCGCTCCGTACGTGACTTGTTCGGATTCCACCTCCGCCGGATGCGCAAGGAGCGGGGGCTCTCGCTCGCCGACCTGGCCGCGGAACTCATGCACGCCAAGACGGTCCTCGCCGACGTGGAAACGGCCGTTCGTCCGATTCCGCGAGAGCTTCCGAAGGAACTCGACGAATTCTTCGGCGCCGGGGGGATTTTCGGACACCTGTACAAGCTCTCCTATTTGGAGGCTTTCCCGGACTGGTCGCGCCGGTTCATGGAACTCGAACCGCTCGCCTCCCAGGTGTGGAAGTACGCCGCCAACCTGTTTCCCGGCCTGTGGCAGACCGAGGAGTACGGTCTGGCCGCACTCCGGCTGGGGCTGCCGCGCGCCGACTCCGAGGAGATCGAGCGCGTCTGGTCCACCCGAGCGGCGCGGCAGTCCCTTCTGTGCGGTGACAACCCGCCTTTCATCTGGGTCGTACTGGACGAGAGCGTCATCCGGCGGCAGGTCGGCGGCCCGGCGGTCATGGCGCGGCAGATCGAACATGTGCTGAAGCTGGCGGACGGCCCGCACGCCACCGTGCAGGTGCTCCCGTTCTCGGCCGGGGCGCACGGAGTGGGAAGTTCGATCACGTTGCTCGACTTCCTCGACGCGCCGCGCGTCGTGTACGCGGAGGGCTACGGCACGGGTCAACTCCTGGATTCCACAGCCGAGGTGCAGGACACCGCTCTGGCCTACACTCGTCTCCAGGCGGCAGCCCTGTCACCGGAGGAGTCGAAGCCGTGGCTCCGATGCACAATGGAGGAACTCCTAACATGAGCACTGCGTCCCGCCTGTCCCTCACCGAGTGGCGGAAGTCCAGCTACTCCGACGCGCAGGGCCAGGGCGACTGCATCGAGATCGCGGAGGCGTACGCCGCCTCCCACGGCGTGATCGCCATCCGCGACAGCAAGAACCCGACCGGCGAAACCCTCCTGGTGTCCGTCGACGCCTGGCACGCCTTCACCGCCGCCGTCAGCGCGGGCGAGCTCGGCTCGATCTGACAGCACCCCGCCCCACCGAGCCCCCTCCCGCAGGGGGCTTTCGGCCCTCCTGGAGGAATGCGTCCGATGTGATCAGTGATCAAAAGCGATCATTGAGCGGGAGACCGGGACTCCGATCTCGTTGCTGTGCCAGATTCCGGCGGCCAGCGCGAGGACGCGCTGGGCGGCCCGGTCCGCGACGCCCTCGAAGGTCCGTCTGCCGTGTTGTTCCAGATCGAGCTGTCCTTTGAGGGTGTCGTTGATCGACTCGATCAGTTGGCGGACCTTCTTGGGCACCGGTTCGCCGTAGCGCTTCTGCTCACGCTTGCGCGAGGGTCGCAGTAACTCGATGCCAAACTCGGCGAGCTCCCGCTCGAACGTCTTCGAGGCGAAAGCCCTTGTCCGTGATGAGCAGGATGCCTTCCCGTCGGGCGACCGACTCGGCATCGACCTCGAGCATCGCGGCCACGACTTCCCGCTCACCGATCTTCGGGTCGGCCGGCGCCCACATGATCGGCATGCCCGTCGGCGTGCGGAGCAGGTACAGGCTCAGACCCCGGAAGAACCGGGAGTGGGAGGCGCAGTAGCCGTAATCGGCCCGCCAGGTTCGAACGTTGCACGGTCGGGCGCGACATGCCGCGGGCCACTGGGGTGGAGTCGGTGATCCACACGGTGTCCGTCCAGAAGTCGCTGTCCTTTGACGAGGATCGGTACAAGAAGCGCAACACCGTGGAGCGGGCCATCAACAAGGTGAAGAACCATCGTGCGGTGGCCATCCGTTACGACAAGCGCGGCAACGTCCTCCTCGGCACCGTCACCGCGGCGGCCGTCGTCGTCCGGTTGCGCTCATGATTCGACGTCCCTGGTAGTGGTCGTCGTAGCCGAGTCGGTGCCGAGCGGCCAACGGTAGCCGGCATCATGCAGCCCGGTCAGAGCCGCATGGTCGTTGGACACCAGCACTTGGGCCAGTCGAGCTGCCGCCGCGACCACAGCAGACCAGCCAGGGGAATCCAGATAGACCTCATCGCGGGCATCAGCGCCGACCGAGTCCTGCACTGCGCTGTACGCAGCGCCGAGACGGGACATCAGCTCGACCTCCTGCTCGGTACGAAGGGACCGCCCCAACCACGGCAGCGGATTGTTCGCATCGCAGAAGTCGTCGAAAAGCACGTGCACCGTGTGGTCGAGATCCTCGAACTGCTCCGGATCCGGCCACACCTCTCGCTGCCATGTCGGACTGGCCAACGCCACAACCGCAGGCACGATGTGAAGGCGGTAGTAGGGCAGAGCAATGCCGTGATCGATCACCAGCCGAGACTACTCACCCAGTGATCGGCCGGACAGCTCCTGGCCGGGTGGTGTCACCGTCACAGCTGCTCGAACTGGAGGAACGGATGAAGCAGTCCCGGGGCTGGGAGATCGCGAACAGGACGCAGTCGGTCACCGACCGGGCGGTCAGCGGGCCGGCGGCGGTGCGGGCGGCGGTGCTCCAGGACGGGGCGAGCGGATCGGCGTCGGTGAAGTCCGGCGGGTAGAGCGCGATCAGCGGTCTTCCGCGCTGTCTCCGCGCTCCGTGCGGACAGCAGCGCGCGGGCTCCCAGCCGTCCGGCGCACAGGGCGAGTGCGCGGCCGGTGCCGCGGCCCGCGCCGGTGACGACCAGGACGGTCGGTCAGTTCCATCGGTGGCCCTCTCTCGGTGGCGCGTTCCCGGCGGGGGAAAATACCGGTGGGGGCGGAGGGAGCCGGGGTGCTGGGCTGGGGTGCTGAGGTGGCGGTGGCGTGCGGGTGCGGGGCGCGGGCGTGGCGGGAGGTGGGGCAGTCCGTTCGGGGTGGGCGGCTGTGCTGGGACGCCGAGTTGCGGTGTGCGGGGTGCGGGGGCGGCGGCTGCCTGGGTTTCGGGGAGGGGGACGCGCCGGGCTGGGTCCGTGGGCCGCTGTTGGAGCGGTACGGGCCGGTGCTGGTGCGGTTGGTCGATCCGGGGGCGGGTCGGGGCGCGGCGCTGCGGGTGGTGCGTGCGGCCTGGCCGGTGACGTTGTCGCAGGCCGTCGAGGTGCTGGGGCGGCTGGCCGGGGACGGGTTGGCCGGGACGCCCGCGGAGGCGGCCTGGCTGTGCGGGCGGTTGGCGGGGCAGGGGGTGGCGGCCGAGGCCGTGCCCGGCCCGGCGGGGGCGGACGGTGGCGGGCCGTGGGGGCCGCCCGGGTGAGGGTCGTGGGGGGTCAGTCCTGGTGGGGTTCGGTGGAGCGCTGCCGGTGGGCGGCGCGGGTGAACTCGCCGGTGCCGACGCGGGCGGCGAGGGTGTCGTCGGGGCCGGAGAGCAGGGAGCCGTAGCCGGTGGCGGCCCAGAGGCTGCGGTCGGCGGGGACCTCGAAGTAGGGGACGGTGCGGCCCTGGTCGCGGACGGCGAGCACCTGCGGGGAGCGGCGGGTCTTGAGGGCCTGGCCGCAGTCCGCGCAGACGGCGACGTCGACGCGTTCGCGGCGGCCGAGCGGGCGCCAGGTGGTGCGGCGGGCGGCGGTGCCGTGCCGGGGGTCGAAGAAGCACAGCGGCAGCCGGGGTTCGGGGGCGAGCGCGGCGCGGCCCTCGGCGGCCAGGGCGAGCACGCCGGCCAGGTCGGGGATGCCGTCGGCGCCGTCCAGGACCCGGCCGGCCGCGTCGTAGGCGTCCAGGGCGCGGCCCAGGCCGGGGGTGGAGCCGTCGGCCTCGTCCAGGGCCGCGCCGAGGGCGAGCACCTCGTCGGCGGCCTGGCGGCGCAGCCCGGCCTCGTCGGCGGCCCGGTCGGCGGCGAACACCGCGTCGGGGAAGGTGAACGCGGTGTGCCGGGGCCGGCGGCGGCTGCGGGCGACCAGGGCGGCACCGACCACCAGGGCGAGCACCAGCGCCGCGGCGAGCGCGAACGGGCCGGTGGCGGACGAGGAGGAGGACGCGCCGGGCGTGTCGTCGGTGTGCGGGCGGGCCGAGTACTCGCGGTCGACCCGGTCCGCCTCGGCCTTGTAGACCTCGGTGCCCTTGCCGGTGGCGACCAGGTCGATCACCCGGCCGACCTTGGCGGCCAGTCCGGCGTCCTTGAGTTCCTTGAGCAGGCCGACGGCGTTGGCCGAGTCCCGGACCTGGTGGGTGTCGGCGGGCCACTCGAAGCCGTTCAGCCAGCTGCCGTAGTCGTCGCTGGTGACCATGATCAGCGGCGACCGGCCGAGGCGTTCCTGCACCACGGCGGCCATCGCCTTGGCGCTGCCGTCGAAGGCGTCGCCCTTCTGGAGCGGCACCAGCACGACCTTGACGGGCAGTCCGGTCGCGGCGATCTGCTCGGTGAGCTGCTGCTGCTGGGCGGGGGTGACGGCGGCGGCGAAGGCCGGGTCGACGTACACCGGGGAGGTCTTCAGCGCCTCGGCGATGCTCGCGCCGGTCGCCGTGGTGGCGGGGGTGGCGTCGGCCCGGGCGGGGGCGCCGGTACCGGTGCCGAGCAGGGCGGCGCAGGCCAGCAGCAGGGCGGCCAGCAGGCGGGAGGCCGGTGGGCGGGAGGCCGCCCGCCCGGTGGGCACGGTCGGCGGAGTCGGCGCGGTCGCGGCGGTCGACGGGGTGCGGCGGTCACTGGACACTGGCGGACTCCCTGGCCCTGAGGATGAGTGCGTCGAGGCCCTCGCGCGCGGACGGCAGGACCTGCCCGGCCAGGTCCCAGGCGGTGCGGGTGCGGTCGTCCGGGCCGGGCGGGCGCAGCAGCAGCCGGTCGGCCTCGGCGCGGCGGGCGGCCAGCTCGGCGGCGTCGCGGGTGGCGCCACCGCTGCGGAGGGCGTCCCGGCAGTCGGAGCAGAGCTGGGCGGAGCCGGGGCCCAGGTCGACGGCGGGGAACCAGGACGGGACCCGGCCGCCGTCGGCCGTGCCGTGCAGCGGGTTGAGCCGGCACAGCAGCGGGCCCCGGCGGCCGTGCAGGGCGTCGAACCCGGCCCGGGCGAGGGCGGTGGCGGCGGCCAGGTCGGACGGGTCGGCGGTGCGCAACCCGTCCGCGCCGACCAGGAGTTCGGCGGCGTCCAGACAGTCCCAGGCGCGGGCCCGGCCGGGCGCGTCCTGGTCGACGGCGGCCAGCCGGACGGCGAGGGCGCGGACGTCCTCGTCGGCCCAGGCGCGCAGTTGGCGGGTGGACGGCTGGGCGGCGGTGCGCCGGGGACCGGGGGCGTGCTGCGGGGCGGCCGGGGCGGCGGCCAGGACGCGCCGGGAGCGGAGCACGGCCCGGGTGACGGCGATCGCGGCCCAGGCGAGCAGCAGCAGGACGCCGTACAGCAGGACGCCGAGCACGATGCCGCCGCCGAAGTCGTTGCCGAACAGCGGCGGCAGCTTGTTGCTGCGCAGTTCGGGCAGTTCGGAGCGGCCGTCGCCGGACGCCCGCTCGCCGGTGGGTCGGGCGGCGGCCACCGTGTCCAGGACGCTGTTCAGCCGGTCCGGGAGGCGCAGGTCGTCGGAGGCGGTGCTGCGGTCGGGGTAGCGCAGGTCGGCGCGGCGGAACCGGCTGGGGGCGTCCGTGCCGACGGGGCCGTACTCGGTGAGTTCGAAGTAGCCGCGGACCGGGTCGATCTGCACGTACACGCCGTCCCGGCCGGTGCGCTGGTGCACCTGGGCGAGCAGGACGGCGCCGTCGCCCTCGCTCTCGTCGTCGGAGTCGGAGGGGGTGAACAGCAGGTACACCGGGGTCTTGGCGGCGAGGTCGGCCACCCGCTGCCGGACGGCCGCGAGTTGGGCGGGCGTCAGCGCGGTCGGGGCGGAGGCGTCCTGGTAGACGCCGTCGGCGGTGAGCGCGGCGGCGGCCTCGGTGGTGCGGGCCTCCAGGTCGGCCCGGGTGACGGTGAGGTCGGGGTCGTCGATGGTCTGCGGGAAGACCGCGGGCGCGGCGAGCACCACGCCGAGCACGGCGGCCACCGTGGCCAGCAGGGTCGCCGCGAGGACGCCGCGGCGCAGCGGCTCGGCGGCGCGGGCGGAGGCGGCGCGGGCGGAGGCGGCGCGGGCGGAGGCGGGCCGCTGCGCGGAGCCCTTGGCCGGACCCTTCGCGGGGCTCTTCGTCAGACCCTTGGCGGGCTTCTTGCCCAGGTCGACGGCCCCGGACCGCCGGCCCGGTGCGCCGGTCCGGAGGGGGCGGCGGCGGGAGAGGCGCAGGCCGAGGGCGAGCAGCAGGCCGGGGAGGACCACGACGGCCAGGCCGAGCAGCAGGTTCTGGTTCTGCCGGTCGGTGGCGGAGATGTACAGCCGGGGGTAGTCGTCGTGGCGGCGTTCCGTCGCGCGCGCCTCGGCGGCGACCTGGTCCTCGTCCCGGACCACCCGGTCGGTGAAGGCGGTGAACCCGGCGAGCGGCCCGGCGTCGTACGGGGTGACGCGGTTGGCGATCCGGGCGGCGTCGGCGGCGGCGGGGAGGTCGACGCCGAACGCGGAGACGGTCAGGGCGCCGTACTCCTCCACCAGCACGTACAGGCCGTCGGCGCCCAGCCGGTCGTGCACCTGGGCGAGCAGGGTCCGGTCGGCGTTCGGCAGCACCAGGACGTAGGTGGGCACGCCGGTGCGCCGCGCGACGGCGGCGAACTGCGGGGCGAGCGAACGCGGCACCTGGCGCGGCAGGTCGGCGGAGATGTAGACCGGGTCCCTGCGCAGTTCGGCGGCCAGCCGCTCGGCCTGGGACGCCTCGGCGGGCAACTGCCCGGCGGCGGGGGCGGGCGCGGAGGCGACAGCGGTAGCGGTGGCAGTGGCGGCAGCGGTGGGCGCGGCGCTCGGGTCGGCGGCGGTGGCCGGGGCGGCGGCGGTGCCGAGCAGGGCCAGCGCGGCGAGCACGGCCGCGGCGGCCACCGGGGCTCCCGGGACCACCGGTCGGGTCGGCCGTCTCCGGCCCGGTGTCCGCTTCTGTGTCCGCATGGGGCGCCTCCCGGTGGTTCGGCCGGTCACTTTACCCGCGCTTGATGGGGACGAGAACCGGTGCCCGTCGGTTCCGGATGGTTGGATCGGGGCGGCGGCGTCGCCAGGGGCACCGCCGGACGGAGGGACGAGGACGATGAGCGGCGCGGCGCGGCCGGACGGCGGGGACGGGCAGGTCGGCGGCCAGGACGGGCACGACGGCGGGCGGCACCCGGCGGACCGGCACGACCTGATCCGGGTGCACGGGGCCCGGGTGAACAACCTCAAGGACGTCAGCGTCGAACTGCCCAAGCGCAGGCTGACGGTGTTCACCGGGGTGTCGGGTTCGGGCAAGAGCTCGCTGGTGTTCGGGACGGTCGCGGCGGAGTCGCAGCGGCTGATCAACGAGACGTACAGCGCCTTCGTCCAGGGCTTCATGCCCTCGCTGAGCCGCCCCGAGGTGGACGTGCTGGACGGCCTGACCACGGCGATCATCGTCGACCAGCAGCGGATGGGCGCCGACCCGCGCTCGACGGTGGGCACCGCGACGGACGCCAACGCGATGCTGCGCATCCTGTTCAGCCGGCTCGGCGACCCGTACGTCGGCCCGCCGCCCGCGTTCTCCTTCAACGTGCCGACGGTGCACGGCGCGGGGGCGGTCACGGTGGAGCGCGGCGAGGGGGCGAAGGCCGAGCAGCGGACGTTCGGGCGGGCCGGCGGGATGTGTCCGCGCTGCGAGGGGCGGGGCAGCGTCTCGGACATCGACCTGCGGCAGCTGTACGACGGGTCGAAGTCGCTGGACGAGGGCGCGCTGACCGTCCCCGGCTACAAGCCCGGCGGCTGGAACTACCGGCTGTACAGCGAGTCCGGCCTGGTCGACCCGGGCAAGGCGATCGACGCGTACACCGAGCAGGAGCGGCACGACTTCCTGTACCGGGAGCCGACCCGGATGAAGATCGCCGGCATCAACATGACCTACGAGGGCCTGGTGCTGCGGGTCCGGAAGTCGATGCTGGCCAAGGACCGGGCCGCCCTGCAACCGCACATCCGCGAGTTCGTGGACCGGGCGGTCGCCTTCACCACCTGCCCGGAGTGCGCGGGCACCCGGCTGAGCGAGGGCGCCAGGTCCGCGAAGATCAGGGGCCGCTCGATCGCCGACGCCTGCGCCCTCCAGATCAGCGACCTCGCCGACTGGGTACGGGAGTTGGACGAGCCGACGGTGCGCCCGCTGCTGGAGTCGCTGCGCCAACTGCTGGACTCGTTCACCGCGATCGGCCTCGGCTACCTCTCGCTGGACCGCCCCGCCGGGACGCTCTCCGGCGGCGAGGCGCAGCGGGTGAAGATGATCCGGCACCTGGGCTCCTCGCTGACCGACGTCACGTACGTCTTCGACGAGCCGACCACCGGCCTGCACCCGCACGACATCCAGCGGATGAACGGGCTGCTGCGGCAGCTGCGCGACAAGGGCAACACGGTGCTGGTGGTGGAGCACAAGCCGGAGACCATCGCGATCGCCGACCACGTGGTCGACCTCGGACCGGGCGCCGGGGCGGCGGGCGGCGAGGTGTGCTTCGAGGGCAGCGTGGACGGGCTGCGCGCCAGCGGCACCGTCACCGGCCGGCACTTCGACGACCGGGCCGCGCTCAAGCCCGAAGTACGCACCCCCACCGGCGTGTTGGAGATCCGCGGCGCGGACGCGCACAACCTGCGCACGGTGGACGTGGACGTGCCGCTGGGCGTGCTGGTGGTGGTCACCGGCGTGGCGGGCTCCGGGAAGAGCTCGCTGGTGCACGGTTCGCTGGTGAACGGCGCGGCGCTGGCCGGCGGGGTGCCGGAGGGCGTGGTGGCGATCGACCAGAGCCCGATCCGGGGCTCGCGGCGCTCCAACCCGGCGACGTACTCGGGCCTGCTGGAGCCGATCCGCAAGGCGTTCGCGAAGGCGAACGGGGTCAAGCCCGCGCTGTTCAGCGCCAACTCCGAAGGGGCCTGCCCGAGTTGCAACGGCGCGGGCGTGGTCTACACCGACCTGGGGATGATGGCCGGGGTGGCGACGGTCTGCGAGGAGTGCGAGGGCCGGCGGTTCCAGGCCGCGGTGCTGGAGTACCGGCTCGGCGGCCGGAACATCGCCGAGGTGCTGGCGATGTCCGTCGACGCGGCCGAGCGGTTCTTCGGCACCGGCGAGGCCCGCACCCCGGCCGCGCACACCGTCCTGAAGCGGCTGTCCGACGTCGGCCTCGGCTACCTGACGCTCGGCCAGCCGCTCACCACGCTCTCCGGCGGCGAGCGCCAACGCCTCAAGCTGGCCGCGCAGATGGCCGAGAAGGGCGGCGTGTACGTGCTGGACGAGCCGACCGCCGGACTGCACCTGGCCGACGTCGAGCAACTGCTCGGCCTGCTCGACCGGCTGGTCGACTCCGGCAAGTCGGTGATCGTGGTCGAGCACCACCAGGCGGTGATGGCGCACGGCGACTGGATCATCGACCTCGGCCCGGGCGCGGGCCACGACGGCGGCCGGATCGTCTTCGAGGGCACCCCCGCCGCGCTGGTCGCCGACGGCGGCACGCTGACCGGGCGCCACCTCGCCGCGTACGTCGGGTCCGGCGTCAGCTGACAGGCCGTCACCGACCGTCGCCGCCCCGTGCGTTCGCGCGGGCGGCGGCGACGGTCGGCCACCGCGCCGATCCCCTCCGTCACCCGCCACCGCCCCTCCGGTCACTCCCCCGCATCGCCTCGGCAAAGTTTTCATCCCAGGCAGGTCTTCCCCCGCGACAGCGTCCCGGCCCCGGCCGAGAATGACAGCCGGTCTGCACGGGGCACGACAACGCGGGTACGGACGGTACCGGGTACGGGGGAATGAGCATGGCCATACAGCTGTCGCTGGCCGAGCTGGACACCGAGCGCTGGACGGGGCTGGAGACCGCGCACTGGTCCAGCCCCGCGACGATGGTGCCGCGGGTGCTGCACCGGCTGGCCGCCCCCGGGCCCGGCGGCGCCCGCCCCGAGGACTGCGAACTGCTGCACTGCCTGGTCCCCGAACCGGGCCGGCCCGTCCCGTCCGCGACCCCCGTCGCCCTGCCGTTCCTGCTCGCCCTGGCCGCCGACCCGGCCACCGGCGCCGCCCGCGCCCCGCTCACCGCCCTGCTCGCCCGCCTGCTGCGGGCCGCCCCCGAACTGCCCGAACGCCACCGCTCGCACGCCCTGCCGCTGCTCACCGACCCGGACCCGGCGGTCCGCCGCGCCGCCCTCCCGCTCGCCCCCGACCCGGGCTGCCTGCTCGGCCTGTGGCGCACCGAGGCCGACCCGTCCGTCCGGCTCTCCCTGCTGCTCGCCCTCGCCCCCACCGGCACCACCGGCGCCCGCGCCGTCCTCTCCGAGACGCTCACCGAGGACCACCCGGCGCTGTACGTCGCCGCCGTGCACGGCTCCGCCGCCCACGACCCCGACCTGCCGGTCCGCCACCTCGACCGGCTGCTCACCCTGCTCACCGACCCCGCCCTGCGCCCGCGCTTCGACGACGTCTGGTACCCCCCGCACCACACCGAACCGCTCACCCGCGAGCACCTGCTCTGGTCGGTGTACGGGCTGCTGGCACACCGCCCCGACCTCCGGGCCGACCTCCCCCGCCACCTGCTCGCCGCGGCCGACCGCACCGGCGACGGGCGGCTCCGCCGGGAGGCCCTCCAGCTCGCCCGGCACCACGCGCCCTGACCGCCCCCGGCCCGCCCCGTTTCGTCTCTCAGCTCGGCAGCGGCTGTTCCACCGCCCGGGCCAGCGCGGCCCGCAGCCGGGTGAGCCGGGCGATCTCCTCGTCCAGCGCGGCGATCCGCCGCCGGACGACCGGCCCGCCGGAAGCGCTCCCGCACCGCCGGGACGGGTCGGCGACCAGCAGGTCGAAGGACTCGGCGTGGCCGCGCAGGTCCTCGATGGTCAGCCCGAGCGCGAGCAGCCCCCGGATCACCCGGACCCGGGCCACGTCCGTCCCGTCGTAGTCCCGCTGCCCCCCGGCCGTCCGGGCCGGCGACGGCATCAGGCCGCGCTCCTCGTACAGCCGCAACGCCCTGGGCGTCGCTCCGGCGGCCGCCGCCGCGTCCCCGATCCGCATCCCCGCGCGTCCTTCCTCCCCGTGCCACCCCGTCAAACCGCCGCCACCGGACGGTTGTTCCCGCCACCCGCGCTCGACGGCGAAGGCGGACGGGACGGCGGAGGACGGAACGGCGGCGGACCGAACGGCGGCGCACCCCGCGGGGGACGGCGACCCGCACGACGCCCGGCGCACCACCGGCCGCCGAGCGGAGTCCGCGCCCCCGGCTCAGGCACCGTGCCGGGCCGGGCGGGAGCCCGACAGCGGGCAGGGACGCGGACGGCCCACCACGGCGCGGCGGCCGGACCGCCCGGCTCAGGCACCGGATCGGGTCGGCGACGGGCCGGGGGGACGAGGGCAAGAGCTGCGCGAGCGGCCCGGCCGACAGCGGCCGGACGTCGGCCCGCGCACCGCCACCGCCCGCCGCCCGCCGCCCGCCACAGCTCCCGGCCCGCCCAGCCGCGCCGGGTCGCGCCGGGTCGGCGACCTGCATCCGGTCTCCCGGCCTCGTCCTCCCGGGCGGCCGGGCGGCCGGGCGCCGCGTCCCCGGCTGCGGCCCTGGCACCGGGCCTGCGGCTTCCCCTATCCCAGTTCCACCAGGACCGCGCCGAAGTACCGGCCCTCGATCATCTCCTGGAACGCCTGCGGGGCCCGGTCCAGGCCGGTGATCCGGGTGTGCGGGAAGGTGATGGCGCCGGTGCGCAGCCACTCGCCGAAGCGGGGCAGCCACTCGGCTTCCGCGGCGGCGTGTCCGTCGTTCGCGTAACCGGCCAACCGGACGCCCTTGAGGATGAGCGGGAAGGCGTCCAGGCGCAGCGGGGCGCTGCTCCCGGGGGTGCCGTCGAGCTGGTGGGAGAGGACGCCGATCAGGGCGGCGCGGGCTCCGGGGCGGGCGGCGGCGAGAGCGGCCTCGGCCTGGTGTCCGCCGACGGTGTCGAGCAGGAGGTCGATGCCGTCGGGGGCGGCCTCGGCGAGTTGCCGGGCGAAGCGTTCGGCCCGCTCCGGGCCGGGCGTGCGTTCGTCCACGAGCACGGCGTCGTAGCCGAGTTCGCGCAGCCGCTCGGCCTTGGTCGGGGAGCCGGTGGTCCCCAGGACGGTGCCCGCGCCGAGCAGTCGGGCGGTCTGGCCGGCCAGCGTGCCGACGGCTCCGGCCGCGCCGGTGACCAGCACGGTGTCGCCGGGGCGGACGGGCGCGGTCCGGGTCAGCGCCCCGTACCCGACCGCGCCGGGCGACAGGTGGGCCGCCGGGTCGGGCAGTCGACCGCCCAGCGGGGTGAGCGCCGCCGGGTCCGCCACCGCGTACTCCCGCCAGCCCTGCACGTGCGCGACCAGGTCGCCGGGCCGCAGCCCGCTGCCCGCCGGGGCTTCGACCACCTCCCCGACGGCCGGTCCGAACAGCGTCTCCCCCGGTCCGATCCCGGGGAACGGCGTCCCCGGCGGGGTGTCGCCGAGCAGCGTCGCCAGGCCGGGGAAGAGCACGAACCACCGGTTGCGCAGCAGCACTCGGTCCGCTCCGGGCTCCGGCGCGGGCGTCTCCACCACGACCAGGTCGGCGGCGACCGGACGGCCCTGCGGGAGACGGGCCAGCCGGACCTCCCGGACGGTTTCGGGCACACTCATGACGGCTCCTCGGGGAGGGCCCGGCGGACGGCCGGGCGGGCGGTCGGAAAGTGCCGGAACGGTAATCCCTGCCCCGCGGGTCAGGGTCAAGGAGGCCGGTCCGCCGCGGGCCGCGCGGGTGCGGGCGGCGGCCGGTCAGTTCCCGCCGTGGTGGGTCCGGGCCCAGTCGCAGACGGTGTCCAGGACGCCGATCAGGGAGGTGCCGAGGTCGGTGAGGGCGTACTCGACGTGCGGCGGGTTGCCGCCGTGGTCGGTGCGGGTGAGCCAGCGGTCGCGCTCCATCGCGCGGAGCGTCTCGGTGAGCACCTTGGGGCTGACGCCGCGCAGCCGGGCCTTGAGTGCGGTGAAGCGGTGCGGCCCGTCCTGGAGGCAGCGCAGCACCAGGGCGGACCACTTGTCGCCGATCCGGATCGGCGAGCGGTGCGCGCAGTGCGGGTCGAACACGGCGGCGTCCGGGGGAATGGCCATGCTCCGACGATAACCGCCGTGGGGGCCGGTTCCGTTGCGGTAACCGGGGGTCCCCGTCCTAGCCTCTGCGGCGACAGCGCGGATCGAGGAGGGCGCATGGGGAAGATCGTGGTTTTCGGCGCGGGCGGGCGGGTCGGCCGGGCGGCCGTCGCGGAGGCGGTGCGGCGCGGGCACGCGGTGACGGCGGTGGTGCGCGACCCCGCGGAGCACCCGGAGCTGGCCGGGGCGGCGGGCGTGGCGGTGGTGCGCGGCGACGCGACCGACGCGGCGGACGTCGCCGCGGCGGCGGCCGGGCACGACGCGGCGGTCAACGCCACGGCGCGCCTCGACGTCCCGTCGGTCGAGCACTACACGGCCGCGGCGCGGGCCCTGCTGGCCGGTCTGGGCCGGGCGGGGGTGGGCCGGCTGCTGGTGCTGGGGATCGCCACCACGCTGGAGACGGCGCCGGGCGTGCGGATCATGGACGATCCGCAGTTCCCGGACGAGTACCGGGCGTTCTCGCAGGGCCACGTCGCCGAGTTCGAGCTGCTGGCCGCCGGGGCGGGCGGCGTGGACTGGCTGATGGTCGTCCCGCCGATGGACCTGGCCGCGGACGCCGGGGCCACCGGCCGGTACACCAGCGCGGTCGGCACCGTCACGGGCACCGGCCGGATCTCGCACGCCGACCTGGCCGTCGCCCTGCTGGACGAGATCGACACCCCGCGCCACCACGCCGTCCAACTCGCCGTCTCGCACTGACGGGACGTCACCGGGCCGCGCCACGCCGGGTCCGGGCCGCCCGCTGCCGGTGTCGGTGGCGGCTGGCAGGCTGGCCCGATGAGTGAACCCACCACCTCGCCGCAGAACTTCTCCCCCGCCTGGTCCGACACCGCGGGCCGGGGCGATCCGCCGCTGGTCGGCGACGAGCGGGAGATCCTGCTCGCCTACCTGGAGTTCCACCGCGAGACCTTCGCGCTCAAGTGCGCGGGCGTCCCGGCCGAGCGGCTGTCCGAGTTCCTGGTGCCGCCGTCCGGGCTGACGCTGCACGGGCTGGTGCGGCACCTGGCCGGGGTCGAGCAGTGGTGGCTGCAGATCCAGTTCGCCGGGGACGAGTCCCGCCCGCTGGTGTACTACTCGGACGACGACCCGGACCAGGACTTCGAGCACCTCGACGGGGACTTCGAGCAGGCCCTCGCCACCTGGCGCGCCCAGGTGGAGGTCTCCCGCCGGATCGTCGCCGACGCCCCCTCGCTGGACGCCACCGGCACCCACAAGGCGACCGGGCAGCCGGTCTCGCTGCGCCGCGTCCTGGTGCACCTGCTGGCCGAGTACGCCCGCCACAACGGGCACGCGGACCTGCTGCGCGAGCGGATCGACGGCGCCACCGGGTACTGACCGGCCCCGCGCGGTACCGGCCACCGACCGGCCCGGCGCGGTAGGAGCCCCCGGTGCCCGGGGCCGCGCGGCCCCGGGCACCGGGGGCTCCGGGGGCTCCGGGGGCTCCGGAGGCACCGCCCGGAGCCTCCCGGGCGGGGGTTGTAGCCTGGTGGGGTGCTCCTACTCGTCAGTCGTCGCCACGTGGACCTGCTCCGCGTCACGAGCATGTCCTGTCGACGCTCCGGCTGACCCCACCCCTGCTCGACCCCTCTCTCCCGGCCCCCGCCCTCCCACCTGGACGCGCGGGCCCCCGTCTCCCCCGGCCCGTCCGGCGCGACCCGCCGTCCCCCGCCGGGGTCTTCACCACCGCGGACGCACCCCCATGACGCAGCAGCACCCCACCTCCCTCCCCGCCATCGACCTCTCGCTCGCCGACGGCTCCCCCGCCGACCGGGAGCGCCTGCACCGCGACCTGCGCGCGGCGGCGACCGGTGTCGGCTTCTTCCAGCTCACCGGGCACGGCGTCACCCCCGCCGAGACCGCCGCGCTGACCTCCGCGATGCGGGCCTTCTTCGCCCTGCCCGAGGCCGACCGGCTGGCGGTCAGCAACCTGAACTCGCCGCACTTCCGCGGCTACACCCGCACCGGCGACGAGCGCACCGGCGGCCGCCGCGACTGGCGCGACCAGCTGGACATCGGCCCCGAGCTGCCGCCGCACGTCCCGGCCCCGGGCGAGCCCGCGTACTGGTGGCTGGAGGGCCCCAACCAGTGGCCCGCCGCGCTGCCCGAGCTGCGCACCGCCGCCCTGCACTGGATCGACCGCCTCGACGGCGTCGCCCGCCGCCTGCTGCACGCCCTGCTCGCCTCGATCGGCGCCCGCCCCGACTTCTACGACGACGCCTTCGCCCCGCACCCGCACCTGCGGCTCAAGCTGGTCCGCTACCCGGGCAGCGCCCCCGACGGCCCGCCGCAGGGCGTCGGCACCCACAAGGACTACGGCTTCATCACCCTGCTCCTCCAGGACACCGTCGGCGGCCTCCAGGTCGAGCGTCCCGACGGCACCTTCCTGGACGTCCCCCCGCTGGACGGCGCCTTCGTCGTCAACCTCGGCGAACTGCTCGAGGTCGCCACCGACGGCTACCTCAAGGCCACCTCGCACCGGGTGGTCTCCCCGCCCGGGGCCCGCGAGCGCTTCTCCGTCCCGTTCTTCTACAACCCCCGGCTGGACGCCCACATCACCCCGCTCGACTTCCCGCACGCCCACCACGCCCCCGGCGTCACCCAGGACCCTTCGAATCCCCTGCACGCCGAGTTCGGCGTCAACGAACTGAAGGGCTACAGCCGGGCCCACCCCGAGGTCACCAGGCGCCACCACGCCAAGCTGCTCCCGCTGGGCTGACCACCGCCGCCCGCCCGGTCCGGACGCCGGGCCGGGCTCCCGCGCGGTCCGGCCCCGGGGTAGGCTCCCCGCGCTGATCGGGCCCGACGGGGAGGGGCGGGGCATGACCGCGTACGACCACTGGTTCCGGCTCGACCTGGAGGTGACCGGCACGGCCGGCGGCCGGGCCAGGCTGCGCGCGGGGCTGGAGGCCCACGGCTGGGTGGTCACGGTGCTGGACGAGGACGGGCCGCGCCGGGCCCGCTGGCTGGTGGAGGCCGGGGTCACCGGCGCCCGGGCCGGGGCGGCCCTCGCGGTGCGGCTCACCCTCGCCCGGCTGGTCGGGCAGAGCCCGGCGGAAGCCGACCTGCGGCTCCAGGAGCCGGTCCACCGCCAGGAGCCGCCGCGCGGGCGGTACGCCGTCCGGCGGCCGGTCCCGGGCCCGGCCCGGTGGCGTCCGTTGCTGGCCCGCACCGGGCTGTTCGACACCGGGCGCGAGGTGTTCCTGTCCCCGGGCCCCGACGTCCGTAACCGGGCCGCGGCCGAGGCGGTCCGGGCCCTGCCGGGCGTCGCGCTGCCCCCGGCGGACGGCGAGCCGCACCCGGTCGGCCCGGAACTGGTCCGCACCGGCCGCACCGGGGCCGTTCCGCTGCCGACCCGGACGGTGGTCCCGCTGCTCGCCGCGGGGGTGTTCGCGGTGCTGCTGGCCGGGCTGGCGCTCGGCGGCCTGCACGCCGGTCCGGCGGCCCGGGCGGCGGTCCTGCTGCTCGTCGCGCCGGTGGGCGCCCTGCTCGCGGCGGTGGTCGTCCACGCGCCGCACTGGACGGCCCGTTCCGCGCCCGGCACCCCGGCGGCCTGCGCGGCCGGGGCCGTCGGGGCGCCGGTCCTCGCCGCGCTGGCCGCGCTGGCCGGGGCGTCGTCGGCCCGGCTCTGGCCCACCGCCCTGGCCTCGGTCGGCCTGCTGCTGTGCGGCAACGGGCTGCGGCTGCTGCTGCGCGGCCTGACCTGGCAGGCCACCGCCGCCTGGCTGGTCCCGGCGCTGCTGCCGATCGTGCTGGTCGGGCTGCCCGGGTTCGGCTTCTCGCTGCACGCCTTCTACCTGGACGGCTTCGGCCTGAACCGGGAGGACACCCAGATCCCGGCGCTCTGGCAGGTGATCGCCGACGCCAAGGCGCTGGTGGTGGCGGCGGGCCCGCTGGTCGCGGTGTCGCTGCTCGGCTACGCCCGGCACCTGCACGCCTTCCGGACGCTGGGCGGGGTGTCGGTGGCGGCGCTGCTGCTGCTGGTCGCCTTCGCGGGGGCGGTCGTGCTGTACCAGACGCAGGTCATCGTGCCCGCCGCGCACGCCGCCGACGTCGCCCGGCAGCAGGCCCGGGCGGGCCGCCGGCCCGCGCCGTACTTCGGCGTCGCCCCGCGCCTGGTCTGCCTGCGCCCGGTCGGCGAGGCCGGCTGGGACGGGGCGGCGCCGGTGGCGGAGCACCCGTACCTGGTGTTCCCGGCCGCCGGGGACTGGGCCGCGCTGTGGGACGTCCGCACGGGCGGGACGCTGAACGTCAAGCGCGAGCAGTACCGGATCACCGACTCGACCGGGCCGGGTTGCTGACCGGCCGGACCTGGTGCGGCGGTGGAGGCGGGTGGGACACTGCTGGTGTCACAGTGGCGGCGAGGGGTGTGGGGCGTTGGCGGACGGGCCGCGGTGGACGGTGGAGGAACTGGCGGACCGGGCCGGGGTGACGGTGCGCACGCTGCGGTTCTACGGCGCCAAGGGGCTGCTGCCGCCGCCGGAGCTGGGGGCGCGCCGGGTGGGCTGGTACGGGGCCGAGCACCTGGGGCGGCTGGAGCTGATCGAGGAGTTGCAGCGGCAGGGGCTGACGCTGGCCGCGATCGAACGCTACCTCGCGCAACTCCCCCAGGACATCGGCGAGTTGGACCTGGCGATCCACCGGGCGCTGGTCGCCTCCTGGACCCCGGAGTCGGCCGAGGAGGCCGACCGGGCCCAGTTGGAGCGCCGCACCGGCCGGGCCCTGTCGGACGCGGACCTCGACTCGCTGGCGGCGATGGGCGCCCTGCACCGCACCGCCGACCCGGACGTGTTCAAGGTCGACCCGGGCCTGCTCCCGCTGGGCGTGCGGGTGCTGGACGTGCCGATCCCGCTGGAGACCCTGCTGGCCGCCCGCGCCGTGGTCCGCCTGCACAGCCGGGCCACCGCCCACGACCTGCACCGCCTGTTCCGCGACACCGTCTGGCGCCCGTACCGGGAGAGCGACCCGCCCCCCGGCGAACTGGAACGGATGCGGGAGCTGACCGACCGCATCCAGCCGATGGTGCTGCAGGCCCTGGTGACGGCGTTCCAGCGCTCCCTGGCCGAGGAACTGGCCCGCCCGGCGGAGTGACCGGGGGCGGGCGGGCGGGAACTCCGTTCGTACGGTGAGAAATTCCGAGCGCGCGCACCGCCGGGGCCCCTATGGTGTGCGGCGGTCGGGGCCGTCCGGCCCCCGTGGAAAGCGAAACGATCTGTGCCTTCCCTCCCGTCCCGTCCTTCCGGTCCGCGCCGTTCCACCGCGTCCGCGGCCGCCCTCGGCGTGCTGCTGGCCGTCGGCGGGTTGAGCCGGCCCGCCGCCGCGGCCACCGCCGACCTGCCCGTGCCCGAGGTCCGGTCCACCTCGCCGAGCACCGCCTGCGCGGGCGGCACGGTGCTGGGCGACACGTCCGTGACGTTCTCCGCCCGGGTGGACGATCCGGAGGCGGGTTTCCTGGGCTACGAGTTCAAGGTCACCGAGGCCGGTCACGACGGGACGGTCGTCGCCCGGAACGACCCGGCGCAGCTGACTGTCGGGGCGGGTCAGGACGCCCGCTACGTCCTCGCCCGCGACGTGCTGTCCGCCGCCGCCGACGGCAGGATCACCACCTTCGTGTGGAAGGTCCGCACGGCCGGTGCCGGGCACCACAGCGACTGGGCCACCTGCCGGTTCACCTTCGACCCGACCCGCCAGGGCGCGCCGGTCGTCTCCCCGCCGGCCGACGCCGTGATCGGCAGGCCCGTCACACTCACCGTCGCACCGCCCGTCGACGGCACCGTGCCCGCGGGCTACCGCTTCCAGCTGAACAGCGACCCGTGGACGGACGTGCCCGCCGGTGCCGCGGGCCGGGCCTCGTTCACGTTCACCGCTTCGCAGGAGGTGAACAGGCTCACCGTCACCAGCCTCTCGCCGGGCGGGAACCAGGGCGGGGCCGCCGAGGTCGACTTCGTGGCCGCCGCCCCGCCGCCGGACCTGACCACCGGTGACCTGAACGGCGACGGGAAGCCCGACCTGGTCACCGTCGGCGGCCGCTCCGGCCTCGCCTCCGGCATCTGGTCCGCCCCGGGCGGCGGCGACGGACACATCGGGGCCGCGAGCAACATCGGCGTCAACGGGACGGGCTTCGAGACCGAGCCGACGCCCGGCGACTTCGACGGCGCGGTCGTCCTCACCGGGCGGTTCACCGGCGGCTCCTTCCAGGACGTCCTGGCCTACTGGCCCTCCGGCCCGCGCGCGGGCCTGGCCCTGGTGCTGGCCGGCGACGGCAACGGCGGTCCGCTCCCCGGCGGCGGCGTGCACACCTCCCTGACCGACTGGGACGGCGGCAACTCCCCGACCCAGGTCGTCGAGGCCGGGAACGTCTCCGGGCTCGACCGCGGCACCAGCGACCTGCTCGGCATCGCCCCGGACGGCTCCGGCGGCACGGCCCTCACCCTCTACCCGGCCGGCTGGGCTCCCGGCGCGTTCGGCCTCCCCGTCCCGCTCGCCGTCCCGACCCCCGACGGCGACCAGAACTGGAACGACTGGACGATCGCCTCCACCGAGCTCCCGGCGCCCGGCGGCACCACCACCACCGCGCTCTTCCTGTGGAAGAAGTCCACCGGCGACCTCGTCCTGTGGAAGGACCTCGCCGCCGCCCCCGGCACCCACGTCCTCGGACACCAGGCGTTCCAGGTCGCCACCGGGTGGAACACCGGCGCCGACCTCACCCTGCAGGCCGCCGACATCGACACGGACGGCACCCCCGACCTCTGGACGCTGGACGGCTCGGGCGGTGTCACCGCGAACCTGGTGACCGGCCTCTCCGCCGACGGCCCGGCCACCGTCACCCGGGTCACCGACACGCCGGCCGGCTGACGCGCCGCGGCGGGCCGGCCGTGCGTACGGCCGGCCCGCCGGACGGGTGTCAGGGGCGGAGGGTCAGTAGCGGCCGCCGCTCTCGGCGAGGGCGACCAGGGAGGCGGGCGGGGTGAAGCGGTCGCCGTAGGCGGCGGCGAGTTCGCGGGCGCGGGCGGTGAAGCCGGCCGGGCCGCCGGGGTAGCCGTTGACGTACTGGAGGACGCCGCCGGTCCAGGCGGGGAAGCCGATGCCGAGGATGGAGCCGATGTTGGCGTCGGGGACGGAGGTGAGGACGTTCTCGTCCAGGCAGCGGATCGAGTCGATGGCCTCGGCGAACAGCATCCGCTCCTTCATGTCCTCGAACGGGATCTCCGCGCCGGGCTCGTCCTTGCCGAAATGCTCGCGCAGGCCGGGCCAGAGCCGGGTGCGGCGGCCGTCGACGTAGTCGTAGAAGCCGGCGCCGCCGCTGCGGCCGGGGCGGCCGAACTCGTCCAGCATCCGGTCCATGACCTCCTCGCCGGGCTGGGTGGTCCAGCTGCCGCCGGCCTCCTCGACGGCGCGGCGGGTCTCGTTGCGGATCTTGCGCGGCAGGGTGAGGGTGAGCTCGTCCAGCAGCGCGAGGACCTTGGCGGGGTAGCCGGCCTGGGCGGCGGCCTGTTCGACGGAGGACGGGTCGAGGCCCTCGCCGATCATCGCGACGCCCTCGTTGAGGAACTGGCCGATGACCCGGGAGGTGAAGAAGCCGCGGGAGTCGTTGACCACGATCGGGGTCTTGCGGATCTGCCGGACCAGGTCGAAGGCGCGGGCCAGCGCCTCGTCGCCGGTCTCCGGGCCGCGGATGATCTCCACCAGCGGCATCTTGTCGACCGGCGAGAAGAAGTGCAGGCCGATGAAGTCGGCGGGCCGGTCGACGCCCTCGGCGAGCAGGCCGATCGGCAGGGTGGAGGTGTTGGAGCAGAGCAGCGCGTCGGGGGCGACCAGGTGCTGGACCTCCTGGAAGACCTTGTGCTTGAGCTCGGGCTGCTCGAAGACCGCCTCGATGACGGTGTCGCAGCCGGCCAGGTCGGCGGCGTCCGCGGTGGGGGTGATCCGGGCCAGGAACGCCTCGCGTTCGTCGGCGGTCATCCGGCCGCGGGCCACCTGCTTGTCCAGCAGGCCCGCGCTGTACGCCTTGCCGCGCTCGGCGGCCGCCGCGGTGACGTCCTTGAGCAGGACCTCCAGGCCGGCCTTGGCGCAGGAGTACGCGATGCCCGCGCCCATCATGCCCGCGCCCAGCACCGCGACCTTCGCCGCCTTCCGGGTGGGCACCGAACTCGGGCGGGAGGCACCGGAGTTGACGGCCTGGAGGTCGAAGAAGAACGCCTGGATCATGTTCTTCGAGGTGGGCCCGCAGGCGAGTTCGGTGAAGTACCGGGCCTCGATCGCGAACGCGGTGTCCACGTCGACCTGGGAGCTCTCCACGGCCGCCGCCAGGATGTTGCGCGGCGCGGGGTAGGGCGCGCCGTTCAGCTGCTTGCGCAGGTTGGCCGGGAAGGCGGGCAGGTTGGCGGCGAACGCCGGGGTGCGGGGGGTGCCGCCGGGGATCTTGTACCCCTTGGCGTCCCAGGGCTGGAGGCTGGTCGGGTGGGCGGCGATGAACGCGCGCGCCTTGGCGTCCATCTCCGCCGCGTCGGAGGCGAGTTCGTGCACCAGGCCGTGCTCCAGGGCCTGCGCCGGGCGGTACTGCTGCCCCTGGAGCAGCACCTTGAGCAGGGCGTCGGCGATGCCGAGCATCCGTACGGTGCGCACCACTCCGCCGCCGCCGGGCAGCAGGCCGAGGGTGACCTCGGGCAGGCCGATCTTGCTGCCGGGGGCGTCCAGCGCGATCCGGTGGTGGCAGGCCAGCGCGATCTCCAGGCCGCCGCCGAGCGCGGCGCCGTTGATCGCGGCGACCACCGGCCGGCCGAGCGTCTCCAGCCGGCGCAGCGCGCGCTTGATCCGCATCGAGTTGGCGAAGACCTGCTCGGCGTCGGCCGGGCCGACGGCGGAGAGCAGTTTGAGGTCGCCGCCGGCGAAGAAGGTCTTCTTCGCGGAGGTGATGATGACGCCGGCCAACTCCTCGGTGGCGGCGAGCCGTTCGACGGTGGCTTCGAGCGCGTCGGTGAAGCCGGCGTTCATGGTGTTGGCGGACTGGGCGGGGTCGTCGAGGACGAGGGTGACCACGCCGTCCTGGTCCTGCTCCCAGCGGATGGGGCTGCTCACGTCGGTCATGTCGTGGAAGTCCTTGGGTGAGTACGTGAGTGGACGGGTGGTCAGGCGGTGACGCGTTCGATGACGGTGGCGATGCCCATGCCGCCGCCGACGCACAGCGTGGCCAGGCCGTAGCGCAGGTCGCGGCGCTCCAGCTCGTCGATCAGGGTGCCGATCAGCATCGCGCCGGTCGCGCCGAGCGGGTGGCCGAGCGCGATCGCGCCGCCGTTGACGTTCACCTGGTCGTGCCGGAAGCCGAGTTCGCGCATGAAGCGCAGCGCGACGGCGGCGAACGCCTCGTTGATCTCGACCAGGTCGATGTCGGCGGCGCTCAGTCCGGCCTTGGCGAGCGCCTTGCGGGTGGCGGGGGCCGGGCCGGTGAGCATGATGGTGGGTTCGGAGCCGGAGACCGCGGCGGAGACGATCCGGGCCCGCGGGGTGAGGCCGTGGCGCTCGCCGATCTCGCGCGAGCCGATCGCGACCAGCGCGGCGCCGTCCACGATGCCGGAGGAGTTGCCGGCGTGGTGGACGTGGTCGATGGACTCCACCCAGTGGTACTTCTGGAGCGCGACGGCGTCGAAGCCGCCGAGGTCGCCGATGTCCGCGAAGGAGGGCTTGAGCCCGGCCAGCGACTCCACCGTGGTGCCGGGGCGGATGAACTCGTCGCGGCCGAGCACCACCAGCCCGTTGCGGTCCAGCACCGGCACCACCGAGCGGTCGAACAGCCCGTCGGCCTGCGCCTTCGCGGCCCGGGCCTGCGACTCGGCGGCGAACGCGTCCACGTCGGTGCGGGTGAAGCCCTCGACGGTGGCGATCAGGTCGGCGCCGATGCCCTGCGGGACGAAGCCGGTCTCGTACGCGGTCATCGGGTCGGCGAACCAGGCGCCGCCGTCGGAGCCCATCGCGACCCGGGACATCGACTCGACGCCGCCGGCCAGGATCAGGTCCTCCCAGCCCGAACGGACCTTCGCCGCCGCCAGGTTGACGGCCTCCAGGCCGGACGCGCAGAAGCGGTTCTCCTGCACGCCCGCGACCGTGTCGGGCAGCCCGGCGGCGATCGCCGCGACCCGGGCGATGTCGGAGCCCTGGTCGCCGACCGGGCTGACCACGCCGAGCACGATGTCGTCGATCGCCGCCGGGTCCAGGGACGGGAACCGGCGCCGCAGCTCGTGGATCAGGCCGACCACCAGGTCGATCGGCTTGGTGCCGTGCAGGGAACCGGTCTGCTTGCCGCGTCCGCGCGGGGTGCGGATCGCGTCGTAGACGTACGCTTCGGTGGTCACGGTGGGGATGCCTCTCAGAGGGGGTGCGGACGGTTTCGGACCGGGCGGGTGACCGGGGTCAGGCGAGCAGCGAGCGGCCGATGATCTCCTTCATGATCTCCGTGGTGCCGCCGTAGATGGTCTGGACGCGCCCGTCGGTGAACGCCCGGGCGACCGCGCTGTCGCTCATGTAGCCGGAACCGCCGTGCAGTTGCAGGCAGCGGTCGGCGGTGCGCTTCTGGAGTTCGGTGGCCCACCACTTGGCCATCGAGGCGTCCACCGGGGTCAGCGCGTACCTGTTGTGCTCGCTCACGCAGCGGTCCACGAAGGCCCGGGTGACGGCGCACTCGGTGGCCAGCTCGGCGATCTCGAACCGGACGTGCTGGAGCTTGGCCAGCGGCCGGCCGAACGCGGTGCGCTGCTTCACGTACGCCGTGGTCTCCTCCAGCAGCTGCTCGGCGGCGGCGATCGCGGCGACCGCGATGGCCAGCCGCTCCTGGGCCAGGTTGCGCATCAGGTACAGGAAGCCCTGGTGCTCCTCGCCGAGCAGGTTGGCCTTCGGGACGCGCACGTCGTGGAAGAACAGCTCGGCGGTGTCCTGGGCCTTCTGGCCGATCTTGTCGAGGTTGCGGCCGCGTTCGAAGCCCGGCATGCCGCGTTCCACCACCAGCAGGCTCAGGCCGTGCGCGCCGCCCTCGGCGGTGGTCCGGGCGACCACCACGACCAGGTCGGCGAGGATGCCGTTGGAGATGAAGGTCTTCGCGCCGTTGAGCAGGTAGTGGTCGCCCGCGTCCACCGCGGTGGTGCGGATCGCCTGGAGGTCGGAGCCGGTGTCGGGCTCGGTCATCGCGATCGCGGTGACCAGCTCGCCGGAGCAGAAGCCGGGCAGCCAGCGCTCCTGCTGCTCCTCGGTGGCCAGGCCGGTCAGGTACGGGCCGATGATGTCGTTGTGCAGGCCGACGGCCAGGCCGCTGGCCCCGGCCCGGACGAACTCCTCGGCCAGCACGGCGGCGAACCGGAAGTCCGGGCTGCCCCCGCCGCCGTGGCGCTCGTCCACGGCCAGGCCGAGCAGCCCGGCCTTCCCGGCGGCCAGCCAGGCGGAGCGGTCGACGACGCCCTGCCGCTCCCAGCGGGCGTGGTGCGGGACGACCTCCCGGGCCAGGAAGGCCCGGACGGTGGTGCGGAAGTCCTCGTGCTCCTCGGTGTAGAGCTCGCGCTGCACGGACGTTCCCTTCAGGAGTCTTGCGTGGCAGGGGGGTCGAGGCCGGGGACGGCCCAGTCGCGGGCCACCTCGGCGGTGTGCTCGCCGGGCCGGGCGGGCGGGGTGCGCAGCGCGCCGGGGGTGGCGGAGAAGCGCGGGGCGGGGGCGGGCTGGCGGGTGCCGCCGTGCTCGGTGTAGCTGCCGCGGGCGGCCAGGTGCGGGTGCGCGGCGGCCTCACCGAGCGTCAGCACCGGGGCCACGCAGGCGTCGTGGCCCTCGAAGCGGGCGGTCCACTCGGCCTGGGTGCGGGTGGCGAAGCGGGCGGCGAGGGCGGCGCGCAGCTCGGGCCAGCGGGCCAGGTCGTACTGGTCGGGGAGGTCCGCGTCCAGCTCCAGCAGGCGGGCGAACTCGGCGTAGAAGCGCGGCTCCAGCGGGCCGACGGCCATCCAGCGGCCGTCGGAGGTCGCGTACGTGCCGTACCAGGGGGCGCCGCCGTCCAGCAGGTTGACGCCGCGGCGGTCCTGCCACAGGCCCGCGTCCAGCAAGCCCCAGAGCATGGTGGACAGGTGCGCGGCGCCGTCCACGATCGCTGCGTCGACCACCTGGCCGGTGCCGGTGGCGCGGGCGTGGTGCAGCGCGGCGAGCAGGCCGACCACCAGGTAGAGCGAGCCGCCCGCGTAGTCGCCCAGCAGGTTCGCCGGGATCGCCGGGGGGCCGTCCGCCGGGCCGATCAGGCCGAGCAGGCCGGAGGTGGCCAGGTAGGTGACGTCGTGCCCGGCGCGCTGCGCCAGCGGGCCGTCCTGCCCCCAGCCGGTCATCCGGCCGTACACCAGCGCCGGGTTGCGGGCCAGGCAGTCCCGCGGGCCGATGCCGAGCCGCTCGGCCACGCCGGGGCGCCAGCCCTCGACCAGCAGGTCGGCCCGGGCGGCGAGGGCCAGCACGGTGGCCGGGCCTCCGGCGGACTTCAGGTCGACCAGCACCGAGCGCTTGTTGCGGTTGGTCAGGTCCCGGGCCGGGTCCGGTCCGAGCGTCTGCCCGCCGGGGCGGTCGACCCGCACCACGTCCGCCCCCAGGTCGGCGAGCAGCATCGCGGCGAACGGGCCCGGACCGATGCCCGCGAGCTCCAGCACCCGGACGCCCGCCAGGGGGCCGGAGGGGGGTGCCGCGGAGGCCGCGGGGGGTGTTGCGGAGGTCATCGTCGACCGCCTCCCAGGTTTGACAGTGAAGCTGTCACAGTGGCGATGATAGGGACGTGACCGGCCGGTAACAAGAGCCCGGCCCGGCCGCCGCGCCCGGCGGTGCGGGATCATGGACGGACCGATCGACCGGGAGGGCCGGAACCCCATGCGTGAACTCGACCTCGACACCGCCGCACTGGACGACCCCGTGGGCCACTCGCTGGGCGGGGCGCACGCGCACCTGGCGCGGCGGTGCGGGGAGGCGGTGCGGTACGACCCCGAGGTGGCGAGCTTCAGCAGCGTCGGGGCGCGGCCCGGCCCGGGGGCCTGGGACGACCTGGTCGGGCTGCTGGGGGCCGGCGAGTTCGCCGACCTGTTCAGCTGCCCGGCCCTGCCGCCCGCCCACTGGGAGCCCGAATTCGTCCTGGAGGGCCACCAGTTGGTGCAGGTGGAGCAGGTGCGTCCGGCGCTGCCCGGCGGTCTGCGGGCGGTCGAGCTGGGCGCCGCCGACGTGCCCGAGATGCTCGACCTGGTGGAGCGCACCCGCCCCGGCCCGTTCCGGCCCCGCACCCGCGAACTCGGCACCTACCTGGGCGTCCGCGACCGGGACGGCACGCTGCTCGCCATGGCCGGCGAACGCCTCCACCCGCCCGGCTTCACCGAGGTCTCCGCCGTCTGCACCGCCCCCGGGGCCCGCGGCCGGGGCCTGGCCGCCCACCTGGTCGGCGAACTCGCCGCCCGGATCACCGCCCGCGGCGAACGCCCCTTCCTGCACGTGGCCGCCGCCAACACCGGCGCGCTCGCCCTGTACGGACGGCTCGGCTTCGCCCGCCGCGCCGACGTGGTCTTCCGCGGCTTCCGCACGCCCTGACCGCTCCCGCCGGGCCGTCCCCGACCGCCGCACCCGCCCCGACCGGTGATCTTTTCCGACCGCGGAACCGGCGGGTAGAGTGCGGCGATCTGTCGTGCCCACGGGGGGCACCACCGAAACGAACGTCCGGTGACCGCATGACCGTCTGGACCCGTCCCGCCGCCTGGTGGCGCAGCGCCATCGTCCTGTCCGCGTTCCTGGGGATCTTCCTCAGCAACAGCTCCCTGGTGTACTTCACCATCCAGAGCAACGTGATCGTGCTCGGCTACTTCCTGGCCGCGGTCTACTGGACGGCCCGGCGCGGCACCGCCGACGCCCCGGCCCCCCGCCTGCGCGGCGCCGCCGTCCTGTACATCACCATCACCGGCATCGTCGCGCACGTCCTGCTCAACCACGGCGAGAACCCGCTCCCCGGCCTGTTCTCCGGCCCCGACCGGCTCCAGCACTGGTCCAGCTTCTTCCTGCACTACACCACCCCGGTCATGGTGCTGGTCGAGTGGCTGGTGTTCTCCCCCCGCAACGCCTCCCGCTGGCGCGACCTCCCGCTCTGGCTCTCCTACCCCCTCGGCTACGCCGTCCTCACCGAGACCCGGGCCGTCCTCTTCCCCGACTTCCCGGTCCGCTACCCCTACTTCTTCCTCGACCCCACCGAGAAGGGCTACGCCTGGGTCGGCCTCCAGATGGTCCAGCTCGTCGTCGAGTTCGCCGTCCTCGGCGCCCTCGTCATCGGCCTCGACCGCCTCGGCACCAGGCTCCGCCGCAAGCCCGCCCCCGCGCCCGGCACCGACACCGTCTGAGCCCGCGCGGCGGCGCGCGGCGGCGCGCGTCAGCGGGTCGCGCCCATGCGTTTCGAGACGCGGGCGGCGGTGGCGGCGACGACCGGGCCCAGTTCGCGGGCGCGGGCGGCGGTGATGCGGGAGGTGAGGGCGGAGGTGGAGATGGCGCCGATGACGGTGTTGTTGTGGTCGAAGACCGGGGCGGCGATGCAGCGGACCTCGGGTTCGTTCTCGCGGTCGTCGACGGCGTAGCCGCGGGTGCGGATGCGGGTGAGTTCGGCGCGCAGGGCGGCGGCCGAGGTGAGGGTGCGGGTGGTGATGGCGGGGAGGCCGTCGGCGACGACGGTGGCGAAGGCGTCCTCGGGCATCCAGGCGAGCATGGCCTTGCCGACGGCGGTGCAGTACATCGGGGCGCGGCTGCCGATCCGGGAGGCCATCCGGACGGCGGTCTCGTTCTCGACCTTGTCGACGTAGACCACGTACGGCGCGTCGGGGACGCACAGGTGGACGGTGCCGCCGACCTCGCGCATCAGCTGGTGGGCCTCCTCGGAGGCGGCGGTGCGCAGGTCGAGGGTGGCGAGGTACGCCTGGCCGAGCTGGAGGGCGCCGGGGCCGAGCCGGAAGTGGCCGGTGTCGCGGTCGCGGGCGAGGAGCTGGGCGTCGACCAGCGGGGCGGCGAGGCGCAGCACGGTGGACTTGGACATCTCCAGGCCGTCGGCGAGCGCGGTCAGGCTGAGGTCGGTGCCGGCCGCCGCGTGGTCCCGGACGTGTTCGAGCACCGCGAGGGCGCGGCGCAGCGACGCGGACTGGTTGCGTTCCGGCCGGCCCTCGGGGGTCCGGTTCTCGGCGGCGGTGCTGGTCATGGGGTGTGACGCTACGGCGCGCCCGGGCGCGGTGCCAGTTCCGCAGCACATCGTTTTGCAGTGCAGAACTTTCGCGCTCTGCTCTTGTCGCCGTGCCCGGCGAGTTCCTAACGTCCCGCTCACACCGATCCCCCACTGCATGTCCCGGTTCGTCCCGGGGCGCGCAGGTGCGTCCCGCTGCGGCGAGGAGATGAGTTGAGCATGAAGAAGCTGGCCCGTGGTGCCGCCCTTGCCCTGCTGGCCGGCACCGTGGCCACGGCCTGTGCGCCGGGCACCGCGAAGACCGCGTCCTCGGAGGACAAGCAGACCGGCACCGTGAAGGTCTGGCTGTACGACGAGGCGAACCGGGCGCCGAAGGAGCAGGTGGTGGCGCAGGCCGTCGCCGACTTCAAGGCCAAGCACGCGGGCGTCGAGGTCGAGGTCTCGTACATCCCGACCGACGCCGGTCCGCGCGCCGAGAAGATGAAGGGCGCGTTCAACGACCCCTCCTCGGCCCCGGACGTGGTGGAGTTCGGCAACACCGACCTGTTCGGCTACACCGCCTCGGGCGGCCTCGCCGACATCACCTCCGACCTGGCGGACTGGGCCGAGGGCAAGGACCTGCCGCAGGACCTGAAGGACACCGCCGTGGTCGACGGCAAGACGTACGGCCTGCCCTGGTGGCTGGGCGTGCGGGCGCTGTACTACCGCACCGACGTGTTCACCGAGCTGGGCCTGTCGGCGCCGACCACGTACGACGAGCTGAAGTCGGCGGCGCAGAAGGTCCGGGCCGCGCACGGCGACCTGCTGGGCATCGCGGTCGGCGGCAAGTACACCTTCGGCGCGCTGCCGTTCGTGTGGGCCAACGGCGGCGACCTGGCGGCGCGGAGCGGCTCGGCGTACACCTCGGCGATCGACTCGGCGCAGTCGCAGGCCGGCGTGAAGCAGTACACCGACCTGTTCACGGACGCGATCTGCCCGGCCCAGCAGTGCGCCGACCTGACCGGCGGCAAGACCGTCGAGGCGTTCGCGGCGGGCAAGGCCGGCATGGCGATCCTGCCGAACTCCTCGCGCAGCGCGGTGGAGGCGGGCGCGGCGGCCGGCAAGTACGCGATCGTGCCGCTGCCGGGCACCACGGCCGGGAAGATCGCCCCGGCGTTCTCCGGCGGCAACGACCTGGGCGTCATGAAGTCCACCCAGCACCGTTCGCTGGCGGTCGACTTCATGAAGGAACTGGCCTCCGAGAAGAACCAGCTGGCGCTGTTCGACGCGATGGGCAACCTGCCGACGCTGTCCTCCGCGCGCGCCGAGGTGGTGCAGAAGCAGCCGTGGCTCAAGCCGTTCACCGACACCATCGAGGCGGGCACCAAGTTCGTCCCGAAGGACGCCGCCTGGGCCCGGATCGACGCCCAGAACGTGGTGCCGACCATGCTGCAGAAGGTCATCACCGGCAAGTCCGACGTGGCCGCCGCCACCGAGGAGGCCGCCGCCGCGATGAACACCTCGTTCAGCGGCAAGTAGCCGTCGGCCCGCAGAGGAACCGGAAGTTGTCGATGCCTGCCACGACCGTCACCGCCCGGGCGGACCACGGGGACCCCACCCCGCTCCGCCCGGCGGGCGGCGCCCCCGCCGGGGCCCGCCGCCGCCCCGGGCCGCTGGCCCGGACACCCGTCCCGCTCTGGCTGCTGCTGCCGGCCGCCCTGGTGCTGATCCCGCTGTTCGGCTACCCGCTGTACCAGCTGGGCCTGCTCTCGGTGCTCAGGTTCGGCCAGCCGCAGGCCTCCGGCGGGGTGCCGACCGAGTTCGTCGGGCTCTCCAACTACGCCGACGTGCTGGGCGACGCGCAGTTCTGGTCGGTGCTCGCCCAGACCCTGGCGTTCGCCGCGTTCTGCGTCCTGGCCACCCTGGCGGTCGGCGCGACCTGCGCGGTGCTGCTGACCCGGGTCGGCCGGTGGCCGCGGCTGATGCTGATGTTCGGCGCCCTGGGCGCCTGGGCCGCCCCCGCGATGACCGGCTCCACGGTGTGGATGTTCCTGCTGGACACCAACTCCGGCCTGGTCAACGAAGTCCTCGGCACCCAGGGCCACAACTGGATGTACGACAAGTGGTCGGCCTTCGCCATGGTCGCCGTGGTCGTGGTCTGGCACAGCTTCCCGTTCGTGATGATCACCCTCTACGCGGGCATCCAGGCCATCCCGGACTCCGTCCTGGAGGCCGCCCGCCTGGACGGCGCCGGCACCACCACGATCTTCCGCAAGATCATGCTGCCGATGCTGCGCCCGCTGCTGGTGATCGTGGTGATCCAGTCGATCATCTGGGACTTCAAGGTCTTCACCCAGATCTACGTGATGACCGGCGGCGGCGGCATCGCCGGCCAGAACCTGGTCCTCAACGTCTACGCCTACCAGAAGGCCTTCGTCGCGGAGAACTACAGCCTCGGCGCGGCCATCGGCGTCCTGATGACCGTCATCCTGCTGGCCGTCACCGCCGTCTACGTCCGCAGCCTGCGCCGCTCCGGGGAGGAACTGTGACCGGCAAGACCTTCTCGATCAAGCGCCGCGACAACCGGGTGCTGCGGCAGGGGGCCAACACGGCCGCCGTGGTGCTCGCCCTGCTGACGGTGTTCCCGCTGTACTGGATGGTGCTGTCGGCGTTGAAGCCGAAGGGCGAGATCACCTCGGCGCACCCGCGGCCGTGGACGTTCGCGCCGACGCTGGAGAACTTCCGCAACGCGCTGGGGGTGTCCGGGTTCGGGCGGTACTTCGTGAACAGCATGCTGGTGGCGGTGGTCGTGGTGGTGGTGTCCGCCGCGATCGCCTTCCTGGCGGCGGTGGCGCTGTCCCGGTTCAGGTTCCGGTTCCGGACCACCATCCTGATCATGTTCCTGGTGGCGCAGATGGTGCCGGTGGAGGCGCTGACCATCCCGCTGTTCTTCCTGGTGCGCGACATCGGCTCGGTCGCGCCGGGCTTCGGCCTCTCCTCGCTGGGCTCGCTGATGCTGGTGAACCTGGCGTTCTCGCTGCCGTTCGCGGTGTGGATGCTGCGCGGCTTCGTCGCCGCGGTGCCCGAGTCGCTGGAGGAGGCGGCCCGGATCGACGGCGCGAGCCGGTTCACCATCCTGTGGCGGATCCTGTTCCCGCTGGTCGCCCCCGGGCTGGCGGCGACCAGCGTGTTCTCCTTCATCACCGCGTGGAACGACTTCGTGTTCGCCAAGACGCTGATCCTGGACACCGACCACCAGACGCTCCCGGCCGCACTGATGGTGTTCTTCAAGCCGGACGAGAACGACTGGGGCGGCATCATGGCCGCCTCGACCCTGATGACCGTCCCGGTGCTGGTCTTCTTCGTGCTGGTCCAGCGGCACATGGTGTCCGGGCTGGGCGGCGCGGTGAAGGACTGATCCGCTCCGACGGATCAGCGCCCCGGGCGGCTCAGTCCGCCGCCCGGGCCGCCCAGGCGGCGAACGCCTCGTGGAAGCCGGGGAAGGTCTTGCGCACGCACCCCGGGTCGTCGAAGGTCGTGCCCGGGGTGCGCAGCCCGGCGACGGCGAAGGACATCACGATCCGGTGGTCGCCCCGGGTGGCGATCTCGACCGGCGCCGGGGTGCCGGGGCGGATCTCGATCCAGTCCCGGCCGGTGGCGACGTCGATGCCCTGGCGGCGCAGGTTCTCCGCGCAGGCGTCGAGGCGGTCGCACTCCTTGATCCGGGTGTTGTAGACGTCCTCGATCCGGATCGGGCCGGAGGCGAACGGGGCGATGGCGGCCAGCGTCGGCATGGTGTCGGAGATGTCCCGCATGCGGACGGTGCCGCCGGTGAGGGTGCCGCCGGTGACGGTGGTGGCGTCCGCCCCGATCTCGACCTTCGCGCCGAGCCGCTCCAGCACCTCGACGAAGCGCAGGTCGCCCTGGAGCGCGTCGCGGCCCAGGCCGGGGACGGTCACCTCGCGGCCGGTCAGCGCGGCGGCGGCGAAGAAGTACGAGGCGGTGGAGGCGTCCGGCTCGACCGGGTACCGGGCGGCGGTGTAGCCGCCCGGCGGCACCTCGAACACGTTCCCCGCGCGGGCCACCTCGACGCCGAAGCCGCGCATCATCGCCAGGGTGATCTCGACGTACGGCGCGGAGACCAGGTCGGTGACCCGGATCCGCAGGCCGGTGCGGGTGAGCGGGCCGAGCAGCAGCAGGGCCGTCAGGTACTGCGAGGACAGCCCGGCGTCGAGCACCACCTCGCCGCCCTCGACGCCCGCCGCCCGGACGCTCAGCGGGTGGTGGCCCTCGGCGCCGTGGTGCTCCAGGTCGACGCCGAGGTCGCGCAGCGCGGTGGTGAGCGGGCCGAGCGGGCGGCGGCGCATCTGCTCGGACGCGTCGAAGTGGAAGGTGCCGTGCCCGGCGGCGGCCAGCGTCGGCAGGAAGCGCGCGGTGGTCGCGCCGTCCCGGCAGAACACCCTCGCCCCGTCGGCCGCCGGCCCCTGCGGGCGCCCGGTGATCCGCCACTCCCGCTCGTCGCGCTCCACCCGGTACCCGAGCGCGCGCAGCCCCTCGGCGAACCCCTCGGTGTCGTCGGACACCAGCGGCCGCACCAGGGTGGTCACCCCGTCCGCCGCCGCGGCCAGGAACAGCGCACGCGCCGTGACCGACTTCGAACCGGGGATCTCGACCAGCGCCACGGCGCACACTCCAGCGGGACAGCGACAACAGGACCGCCCCGATCCTGCCCTCCCGTCCACCGACCGGGCCGACTCGTCCCACGGTGCGGACACCCCGGCCGGACGGGGCCGGGACGGGACGGGGCCGGGAAGGCGGGCAGGGCGATGTCGGACCGGTACGGCGACGGGACCGGGACGGCGGGCGGGACGGCGACGGGTCAGCGCGGGTCGGTCGGGCGCAGCTCACCCCCGTCCCACTCCAGCCAGCGGGTGATGCCGATCTCCCGGAGGAAGGGGTGGTCGTGGCTGGCGACGAGCAGGGCGCCGCGGTAGCCGGACAGGGCCTGGGTGAGCTGGCGGACGCTGGCCAGGTCGAGGTTGTTGGTGGGCTCGTCGAGCAGCAGGAGCTGCGGGGGCGGGTCGGCGAGCAGCAGGGCGGCGAGGGTGGCGCGGAAGCGCTCGCCGCCGGAGAGGGTGCCGGCCGGCTGGTCGGCGCGGGCGCCGCGGAACAGGAAGCGGGCCAGCCGGGCCCGGACCTCGTTGTCGGTGGCGGCGGGGGCGTGCGCCCTGACGTTCCGGAAGACGGTGGCCCCGTCGTCCAGCAGGTCGAGGCGCTGGGGGAGGTGGCGCAGTTGGACCGGGGTGGTGACCATGCCCTCGGCGGGGGCGAGTTCACCGGCGACGGTGCGCAGCAGCGTGCTCTTGCCGGAGCCGTTGCGGCCGATCAGGGCGATCCGCTCGGGGCCGCGCAGCTCCAGGTCGATCCGGCCGCCGCCGCCGTGGGCCAGCCGGACGCCCTCCAGGGTGAGGACGGTGCGCCCGGCGGGGACGGCGGTGCGGGGTAGGTCGATCCGGATCTCGGCGTCGTCCCGGACCGCCTCCTCGGCGGTGGCCAGCCGCTCCTTGGCCTCGTTGAGCCGCTCGGTGTGCATGCCGCGCAGGCGGCCGGCGGTCTCCTCGCCCTTGCCCTGGAGCTTGTCGGCCAGCGCCTTGGGGTCGTTGCGCCGCACCGAGCGCTGCTTGCCGTAGGCGGCGGACTTGGCGAGCCGCTGGGTGGCCTCGACCAGATCCCGCCGCTGCCGCTTGACGTCGGCCTCGGCGTTGCGGACCAGGCGCTCGGCGGCCTCCTGCTCGGTCTCCAGGGCCCCCTGGTAGGCGCTGAAGTTGCCGCCGTACCAGGTGACTTCGCCGTCCCGCAGGTCGGCGATCTGGTCGACCCGCTCCAGCAGCTCGCGGTCGTGGCTGACCAGCAGCAGCACGCCGGGGAAGGCGGCCACCGCGTCGTACAGCCGGGCCCGGGCCTGGGTGTCCAGGTTGTTGGTGGGCTCGTCGAGCAGCAGGACGTCGGGGCGGCGCAGCAGCAGGGCGGCGAGGTGCAGCAGGACGGCCTGGCCGCCGGAGAGCTCGCCGCTGGTGCGGTCGAGGTCGAGCCCGGCGAGGCCGAGGCGGTCGAGGGTGGCGCGGGCGCGCTCCTCGACGTCCCAGTCGTCGCCGATGGTGGTGAAGTGGCGCTCGGCCACGTCTCCGGACTCGATGGCGTGCAGGGCCTCGCGCTTGGCCCGGATGCCGAGCGTCTCGTCGACCCGCTGCCCGGCGACGACCGTCAGGTCCTGTGGCAGGTAGGCGAGTTCGCCCGCGACCCGGACGGTGCCGGCGGCGGGGGCGAGCTCCCCGGCGATCAGCCGCAGCAGCGTGGACTTGCCGGCCCCGTTGAGGCCGACCAGCCCGGTGCGGCCGGGGCCGACGGCGAGGTGGAAACCGCTCAGCACCGGGCGGCCGTCGGGCCACTCGAAGCCGAGGTCGGTGCAGAGGATCGAGGTGGTGGGTTGCGCCATGAGGGCCTCCTGGAGGTTGCCGTGGGAAGGGGAGCAACACGGGAGACACCGGGGAGGCGGGTGCGAGGAGGACCGGCACGGGGAGACGGACAGCCGTCACGGGAAACCGGGAACCCGCACGGGAGCAGTGGATCGCCGCCCTGCCGAGGTCGCACGCGCGCCCGCACGCCGATCGACCCGGGAAGGACACGGGTGTGGCGTGGCGCGGTGTCTCATGACCTCAGACGAGCAACGGCCTTCTCCAGACGTGCGGGGATGTGACGCCTCCGAGGGTACGGACCCCCGCGCGCCCGGCGCAACGGAATTAAGTCCCGGGCCCTACGTGGTGGTGGCTCGTTGATCGGGGCGTGGACGCGCTTCCGCGGCATGCCGTCTCCGCGACCGTCGTGGTTACCCGCACCGACGGCCGGGGGTCGATGCTGCACCAGGACCGTCCCCACCCCGGCCACCCCGCCTGGTGACGGCTGCCCGCCGGCCTCACCGACGAGGGCGGGACGCCGCCCGCCACCGCGCTGCGGGAGCTCGCCGAGGAGGCCGGGCTCCGGCCCGCCGAGGCACTGCGGCCGCTGACGGCGGGCCACCGGTCGGCGGCCGGAGGGTGACCGCGGGTCATCGGCTTCGCCTTCGCGGCCGAACCGGTCCCGGCCGGAGCGCCGGTGCGACCGAGTGCCGAGCACGACACGTTCGCGTGGCGGGCCCGGAAGCAGTGGCTGTCGTTCCTTCAGGTCGAGCAGCGGGCGTGGTTCGCCTCGCTCCGCACCGCCCACCGGAAGGAACGCACGGTCATGCCGGTCGACGGCGGGGACGCCGCAGGTACCGCAGGTGCCGCCGCCCGTGCGGTCGGAGAGCCGACGCAGCGTCCGGAATGGATCGTGCGGTACGGCACCGCACCCGGGCCTCCGGCGGAGGAGGGCCGGGTGCGGCACCGTGTCGGGTGGTGGTCAGCCGGTGACGGCGACGGGGGCGTCCCAGGCGTTGCGGTCGACGGTCAGGGTGACGCCGCCGTAGGTCTCCTTCTGGTTGACCTGGTACTGGTGGGCGCGGCGGTGTCCGCCGAAGAGGCCGCCGCTGTAGGGGAAGCTGCCGGTGGTGTCGGCGACGCCGTCGTACTTGGCGTACCACAGGGCTTCGGGCAGGTCGGCGGCGCCGGCTTCGGCGGCCCTGGCGATGCCGGCGGCGCTGGAGGAGGCGAAGCCGTAGAAACCGGGCCGGTAGGAGCGCGCCTTGACCGCCCGGTCGAAGGACTGGGTGTAGGCGAGGACCGCGTCCGCGCAGGCCGTGTCGGCGGTGTTGTAGGCCTCCACGTCCAGGTAGAGCGTGCTGCCGGCGCGCATGCCCAGCGCCGACGCCTTGGCCACCGCGTCCGCGCCGTCCGCCGCGCCGAGCGAGACGGCCGTGTCGGCGGTGATCTTCTCGGGGCTGGAGCCGGTCTGGCACGGCGGCTGCGCGCCGACGTACAGCGGCACCAGCTTCCAGCCCGAGCCGGCCACCGCGCCCACCCAGGACGCGGTGAGCTGCGGCTGCGCGCAGCCGCGGTTCTTGCCGCCGACGTAGACGGCGATCGCCCCGTAGGGGGAGGTGCCGCGCCAGGCGTTCATGGTGGCCAGCGGCGGGGCGGTGCAGGTGTCGAACGCCAGGCCGGTGAACACGCTCCCGCTGGACGTCCCGGCCGGTGCGCCGCCCGCCGCGGCGGCGGGCTTGGAGGCGCCGGGCGCCGAGGCCGAGGCGGCGGCCGAACCGGACGGTGACGCGGACCCGGAAGCCGAGGCCGAGGCCGACGCGGACCCGGAAGCCGAGGCGGACGCCGAAGCCGAGGTGGACGCCGAGGGCGATGCGGAGGCAGAGAGGCTGTCGGTCGCCGACGGCGAAGCCGCCTGTACTGCGCCGACCGCCTCGCCGACCGACCCACTGCGCGGATCGTCAGCTGGCTTCGCGCACGCACTGAGCGCCAGGGCGGCAGCGGCGGTCAGGCAGGCGGCGGACAGCACGGTGCTGCGCCCCCGGTGGAGGGGGGTGTTCGGCACGGGGATTCCTCATGGGCGGAGTGTCCGCGGGGACGCGGAGAGCGACTGCCGGTATGCATATCACCCTGGGAGCGGTTCGTTCCAGCCAGCTTGGGGGGAAGCAGTGAGCTTTGTCCGGGTGTGTCCGCTCTTTGGGGCACTCTTGACCTGATGGCTGGTCAGATACCAACCCGCTCCGACCGCAGAGGATTCACAGCTGACGCGCACCTCGGGATCCAGGCCCCCGGGGTCGCCTCGAAACCCGCCACGACAGGCTCGACGGAGCCGATCAAGGACCAAGGGGCCCCGGTCGAGAAGACCGGTATCCAGCATTCCGGCCTGATTCCATCCCTTCACCTTTCGCGCACATCCTCTCGCCGGACCATCCATGTTTCGGTTTCATAAATCCTTCGAACCTCCCGCGAGCCGCTTGCGGGACATTGGCATGACTGTTCGTCATATGCCCGATTCATGACCCGCATACGATCCACGCGCCCCCGCTTCAGTGGTGGGGCGATCGCAGGGAGTGGATGTGCGCGAACACATATCAAGGCGCCGCGGGCGGCTGGTGCCCCCGGGCGCCCGGGGGGTGAGCGCCGTACTGGCGCTCGCCGTGTCGGTGTCACTGCTGGCGGGGACGGAGGACGCGCTGGCCGCGCCGAAGCCGGACAAGTCCGGTCAGGCGCAGGGCACCAAGTGGGCCACCGAGGCTGCTGACATCCCGTCGGCGCGGGTCGCGGCCCGGCTGTCCGGGCAGCGGGTGGAGGCGCTGTCCGAGCGGACCGAGACGTCGACGACGTGGGTGAACAAGGACGGCTCGCTGAGCAGCGAGCTGTTCGCCGGGCCGGTGCGCTTCCAGCGCGACGGCCGGTGGACGGACGTCGACCTGACGCTGCAGCGGCAGCCGGACGGCTCGGTCGCGCCCAAGGCGCACCCGGGCGCGCTGAAGTTGGCCGCCCCGGGCGGCACCCGGGCACGCTCGCTCGCCGACTCGCAGTCCGGCAAGGGCGAGGACCGCACCCTGGTGACCCTCGGCGAGGGCGATCAGCAGGTCGAGCTGCAGTGGAAGGGCGGCCTGCCCGCACCCGAGCTGGACGGCACGAAGGCCACCTACGAGGACGCGATCAGCGACGGCGCGGCCGACCTGGTGGTGGAGGCCACCCGCACCGGCTTCGAGCAGTACACCGTCCTCAAGCAGCGCCCGACGGCGGCCGGTTACTCCTACACGATGCCGATGAAGGCCAAGGGGCTCAAGGCCGAGGCGCAGGCGGACGGCAGCGTGCTGTTCACCGACAAGAAGACCGGTGAGAAGCGGGCCGTGCTGCCCGCGCCGGTGATGTGGGACTCCGCCGTCATCGCGGAGGGCTCGCGCGAGCACGCCAACCGGGCGAAGGTCGACCTGAAGGTCGTCCAGCACGGCGACAGCATCGACCTGGTGTTCACTCCCGACGCGGCGTTCCTCGCCGACCCGAAGACCCGGTACCCGGTCACCGTCGACCCCTCGACGATCGCGCTGGGCAACGTGTTCGACACCCGGGTGCAGAAGGGCGAGAGCGTCGACTGGTCGGCGGACACCGAGCTGTACTGGGGCAACCCCGGCACCAAGAACGCCGACGGCTCCTCCCGCGAGGCCCGCGCGTTCATCAACTGGAACACCGCGCCGATCGCGGACGCGCTGATCACCAACGCGACCGTGTCGCTGTGGAACTTCCAGTCCGGCAACAGCGACTGCGCCGGCTACGCCTGGGACGTCTACGACACCTCGCTCGCCTCCACCGCCTCACGGTGGACCCTGCAACCCTCCTGGAACTCCAAGCAGGCGACGTCGACGGAGACCGCGGGCCGCACCGGCTGCCAGAACGACGGCTGGATCAACGCCGACGTCACCAACCTCGTGCAGAGCTGGACCTCGGCGAAGAACCCCACGTCCGGCATGGGCCTGCGCGCCCCGGACGAGAGCAGCACCAAGTACTGGAAGGAGGTCAACTCCTCCGAGGCCGGCTCGAACGTGCCCAAGCTGACGGTCACCTACAACTACCGCCCGCGCACCGGCACCGACCAGCAGGCCGGCTCCCCCTTCTACAAGGACGGCAACGGGACCTGGTGGGTCAACTCCACCACCCCGACGCTGCGCGACACCTTCGTCGACCCGAACAACGACAAGGTCGACGGCACCTTCCAGGTCTTCGACAACGACAGCGGCGCGCAGGTCGGCAACGTACTGGTCTCCCCGTACGTCGCCTCGGGCCAGCCCGCCTCGGTGACCGTCCCCGCGGGGCTGCTGACCAACGGCAAGACCTACCGGTTCCGCACCTCGCCCTACGACGGCCTGCACTACAACACCACGTGGTCGCCGTGGGCGTACTTCACCGTCGACACCGCCGCGCCCTCCGCGCCGTCCGCGATCACCTCGACCGACTACCCCTCCGGGCAGTGGGTCAAGGGCGCCGGGCAGTCCGGCGTGTTCACCCTGACCCCGCCCGCCGGTGACCAGAGCGCCCTGGAGTGGACGCTCGACGGCGCCACCTGGACCAAGGTCGCCACCGGGGGCTCCACCGCCCCGGTCAACCTGACCATCACCCCGGACAAGGCCGGCACGCAGACCCTGCAGGTCCGCGCCGTCGACAAGGCCGAGAACAAGTCCGAACCCGTCACCTACACCTTCCGGGTCGGGGCCGGCGGCGTGACCGCGCCCAACGACGGCACCCGCACCGCCGCCCGCCTGCCGCTGGTCGCCGAGGCCGACGCCGCCAAGTACAACGCGGTCAGCTTCTCCTGGCGCCGCTCCGACGCCGACGCCTGGACCACGATCCCGGCCTCCGACGTCACCAACGCGGGCAGCGCGGTCAGTTGGCCCGTCGCACTGAACAGCGGCAAGAGCCCGTCGCTGACCTGGAACGCCACCAGCACCGTCAACCCCGACGGCACCGTGCAGGTCCGCGCCGACTTCACCGGCCCGAACAACGCCGCCGTCTCCTCCGAGGGCATCAAGGCCGTCGTCGACCGCAAGGCGACGGGAGCTGCGACCCAGCAGATCGGTCCCGGCACGCTCAACCTGCTCACCGGCGACCTCACCGTCTCGGCCACCGACGCCTCGTTCTTCGGCCTGACCGTGGGCCGCACGCACTCCTCGCGCGACCCGAAGGCCCCGTCGAACAAGGACGGCCAGGCGCCGATCTTCGGCCCCAACTGGACCTCCGGCGTGGCCTCCGAGGTCTCCCAGTCCGGTTACACCGAGATCCGCAAGACCTCGAACACCTCGCTGGACGTGGTCCTCGCCGAGGGCGACACCATCGGCTTCACCGCCAACACGGCCGGCAACGGCTGGGTGCCCGAGCCGGGCAGCGAGGCACTGACCCTGCGCGGCTCCTTCGCCTCCGGCGACTTCACCCTCTCCGACACCGACGGCACGGTGACCACCTTCGCCAAGGTCGACCCGGCCGCCACCACCTGGACCGTGACGTCCAGCCTGCTGGACGGCATGGCCAACTCCACCACCACCGTCGTCTCCGAGAAGACCGTGGTGGGCGGCAAGACCCTGGCCCGGCCGAAGTACATGATCGCGCCGACCTCCGCCGCCACCGCGGCCGCCTGCACGGCCGCCCCGTCCACCAAGGGCTGCCGCGTCCTGCAGTTCGTCTACGCCACCGCCACCACCGCCACCGGCTACACCAGCGGCAGCGACTTCGGCGACTTCACCGGCCAGGTCTCGGCCGTCAAGCTGTGGGCCACCGCCCCCGGTGCTTCGGCCGCCACCGCCACCGACGTCGCCACCTACCGCTACGACCTGGGCGGTTCGCTGCGCCAGACCTGGGACCCGCGCCTCGGGCAGACGGCCCAGACCCAGTACTCGTACGTCGCGGGCGGAGCGTCCGACGGCGCACTGTACGCGGTCCTGCCGCCCGGCATGAACGGCGGCTACCACATGGCCTACGGCAACATCGCGGCCAACCCGGCCGCGGGCGAGGGCATGCTCACCAAGGTGTGGACCAACACCCTCACCCCCGGCACCACCGCCACCGTCAACGGCACCGCCACCACCACGATCGTGTACGGCGTGCCCACCTCCGGCAGCAAGGCCCCCGAGGACCTGTCGGTCACCGCCGGCGCCGCCTGGGGCCAGAGCGACCTGCCCACCGACGCCACCGCGGTCTTCCCCGCCGACCAGGTCCCCGCCTCCAACAGCGGCACCGACCTGAACGCGGGCGGCTACACCCGGGCCACCGTCAACTACCTCAACGCCTCCGGCCGCCAGGTCAACACCGCCGCCCCCGGCCACCGGATCACCACCACCGAGTACGACAAGTGGGGCAACGGCGTCCGCACGCTGACCGCCGCCAACCGCGAACTCGCCCTCGGCACCACCGACGCGGCCAAGGCCCAGCTCGCCGACCTCGGCATCAACAACCTGCCCAGCGGCGAACGCGCCCGCCTGCTGTCCACCACCAGCGTGTACAGCGCCGACGGCCAGCGCGAGAGCGAGAACTCCGGCCCGCTGCACCGCATCACCCTCGCCGCCGACGTCGTCTCCGGCGGCGCGACGGTCGCCAAGGCCGGCACCCAGACCGTCGCCCGCACCCGCACGGTGAAGACCTACGACGAGGGCCGCCCCACCGACGGCACCGCCAAGGTCAAGGACCAGGTCACCACCACCGTCACCGGCGGCGCCCTGCGCGCCTGGCCCGAGGTCTTCGCCGAGACCCGCACCGACAAGTCCGTCTTCGACTGGGCCCTCGGCCTCGCCACCCAGCAGATCCAGGACGCCGGCGGCCTCAACCTCACCACCACCACCGGCTACGACACCCAAGGCCGGACCACCTCCCAGTCGCTGCCCAAGTCGACCGGCACGGACGCGGGCACCACCCGCACCACCTACTGGTCCGCCACCGGCACCGGCACCTGCGCCGGCCGCCCCGAATGGGCCGACCTGGAGTGCCAGACCGGCCCGGCCGGCGACATCACCGGCGGCGGCACCAACCCGGTCCAACTGCCCGTCAAGACCGTCCAGTACGGGCTGTTCGGCCAGAACACCCAGACCGACGAGACCGCCAATGGCATCACCCGCACCACCACCATCACCCCCGACGCGGCCGGACGACCGGTGACCACCACCGTCACCGGCGGCCTCGGCACCGCCGTCCCGGCCGTCACCACCACCTACGACCCGGTCACCGGCAAGGTCACCAAGCAGACCTCCACCGGCGGCGGCACGATCACCAAGGCGTACGACGCGCTCGGCCGCCAGATCTCCTACACCGACGCCGACGGCGCGACCACCACCACCGAGTACGACGCCCTCGACCGGCCCACCAAGGTCACCGACAGCGTCCCGTCCACCACCACCTACACCTACGACACCGCCATCGACCCGCGCGCCCTGACCACCTCGGTCACCGACTCGGTCGCCGGCACCTTCACCGCCCGCTACGACGCCGACGGCACCGCCGTCACCCAGGGCATGCCCGGCGGCTACACGATGACCGACCGCCGCGACCCCTCCGGCACCACCACGGGCCGCACCTACACCCGCGACAGCGACAGCACGGTGATCGTCTCCGACGGCATCACCGAGACCGTCCAGGGCCAGTGGGCCACCCACACCGGCACCCCCGGCGTCACCGCGGCCCAGACCTACGCCTACGACAAGGCCGGCCGCCTCACCGCCGTCCAGGACACCTCGCCCGACGCCGTCTGCACCACCCGCGGCTACGGCTTCGACAACAACACCAACCGCACCACCCTCGCCACCGCCACCGCCGCCCGCGGCGCCGACTGCACCACCACCGGAGCCACCACCCAGACCACCACCTACGACAGCGCCGACCGCCTGGTGACCACCGGCTACACCTACGACGCCTTCGGCCGCACCACCGCACTGCCCGGCTCCACCGTCGCTTACTACACCAGCGACCTCGTCCAGCAGCAGACCACCGGCACCAACCGCCAGACCTGGACCCTCGACTCCAACCAGCGCTTCCGCTCCTGGACCACCGAGACCAACAACTCCGGCACCTGGACTGCTACTGGGACCAAGACCAACCACTACGATAGTGACACCGACAGTCCCCGCTGGATCGCTGAAGACGCTGCCGGAAATCTCACCCGCAACGTCGACGGCCTCAACGGAAACCTCGCCGCTACCACTACTAAGGTAGGCGGCACCATCCTGCAGCTCGCTAACCTGCACGGAGACATCGCCCTTCAACTGCCGATCAACACCGCCATCGCTCCCACCGTTCTCGACAGCGACGAGTACGGAAATCCTCGTGCCGGACAAGCCGCCACCCGTTACGGCTGGATCGGAGGTAAGCAGCGCTCTGCCGAAACTCCCGCTGGTTTTACCCTCATGGGCGTTCGCCTCTACAACCCAACCGCCGGTCGTTTCCTTTCCATCGACCCGGTTGCCGGAGGCAGCGCTAACGCCTATGACTATGTCAATGCTGACCCACTGACAAAATTTGATCTCGATGGAAAGATTTGCTGGAGCTGCGCAGGGCGATGGGCGAAGAAGCACCGAGGGACTATCGCAAGCGTGGTAGCCACAGCTGGATGCTTCGTTCCCGCCGTAGGGTGGGCCGCGTGCGCTGGTATGCAGGCCGCAGCATATGGTGTGCGTGCGCAGCAGCGAGCCTCCGAAGGAGGTGGGTGGCGCCGCACTTGGAGGAGCAACCTCGCCGATGGTATTTTCACGGCGGCGACGTTTGGCAACAGCACTGCGCTCCGGTTTGCTCGATTTAGTAGGCTTTCTGGCCTAGTTGAAAGGGCGCGGATCCCTTCGATGTTCTCCAGGGCGGCATGGAGGGGGGCGACGATCTATCACCCTGCGTATACGCTCGCCTCATCGCTTCCATCGATAGCCCACGTGCTCGGTGGTTTCTACCATCCTTTCGGGTGGTAATAATGCCGTCCGTGGTGGCCGCTATTTTGAACTGACATGATGGGGGTGCAGCGCCTAACGCTGCACCCCCATCCCCTTGCTCGTATACCTAGCGGTAGCGCAAGAGGAAAAATATGTGAGGAGAAATAAATTGCCCGTCGAAGTGAGCCCGATTAGGATGCGCTCCTATTGGCATCTGATGGAATTCTTGATTGGGATTTTCTTGGTCTTTGTGGGCTTCTCTGTGGCCGCAGGGGCGAGTCGACTGGATGATGTCATCCCGATCTTCATATTTCTCATCCCGGGCCTTTGGCTCGTTTTTCGGGTGCCATGGTGCGGGATTATTGCAGATCGCCGTTCGATTCGATATCGGGGACTATTTGGAACCATGGCCTGGGATTGGGGGGATGTAAAATCCGTGGCGCAGGTCAAGGTTCAGAACGGCGGCTTCTTCACTTCGTTCTGTCCTGAAATACAGCTCGCATCCGGCGAGAAGGTGGAGATTCGAATGCTTGCTGGATATGGTCGAGGAGGTGAAAACGGCAGGATCGCCCGGCAGGTCGAGGAGTTGGAGGTTATGAGGGTTGCCTTGGCATCCACCTAGGTTTCTCCTGTATCCCTGTCGCGTCGGGGTGTAGACGCGACAGGGTCCGGGGCGACGGGTCAACCGCTTGTCGTCCCGGGCCCATGCCCTGCTGGCCGCCTTACTGCCACTCATGCCGAGTTCGGTGAGTCGGGTGGCGCGTTCGGCCGGGATGGTGGCGCGTCGTAGGCGGCTGTTGGCGATGAACAGGCCCAGGCTCACCTCCACCTTGCTGCCGTCGTCCAGCACCAGTTCCTCGCGGTGCTGGCGACCGACGACCAGGTTCCCGGTCCGCTTCCGGTACTGCGCGGCCGCGGCGAGGTTGCGCCGTTCCTTCTCCGCGTGCGACACCTTCACCGGCGGCAACTCGGCGGCGGGCAGCGGTTCCAGCCCCAGCACGTGTTCGACCACCCACTGCTGCGCCGGGCCGAGCTTTGCCCACCCGACCCGCTGCGCCCGCGCCCACCCGGTCAGGTCCTCGCCCTGGACGACAACGGCTCCCGGGTCACCCGTCAGACCGTGTTTGAGATCTCCTTCCGCGGCCTCCCGGAGGGGTGCTCTAGGCTCGGCCGGGTGAACCTCGACAAGTTCCCTTTCGTCGGCGACTTCAGGGAGTTGGAGCACGGACGGCCGGGCGGCCCGTCGCTCCGGGCCGCTGTGCGTGCCACTGAGCCGGAGTACGGACGCGACCTGGTCCGGTATCTCCGCAGTGGCTCGGCCTTGATCGCCACTCCCAGTGCCATTCCCGACGTGCTCAGTCCCAGCGGCGCCGTCATCGGAGGGCTGCACCTGTTCACCGACGGCCAGTGGCTGTGGTACTCCGACCTTGCCTACTACGTGGAGCACTACCACGTGGCACTCGACCCCCGGTTCATCGAGCACGCGCGGAGCAATGACTGGAAGGTTCCGGAGCTCGGTGACAGCGACTTGGACGCGATGCTGACGGTGCTCACCGAGGACGACTCGGACTGACCCAGACATGGGAAGGCGTACGTAGTCACGCGGAGGTCCGGGTCAGTGGGTGCCGCTCTTGCCGGGTTGCCGGACGACCGCGCGTGAGACGGCGGATCATGATGCCGATCATCGCCCAGCGGATCATGCTCTCCGAGTGGGCCGGGCTGGCCTCGTAGTCCCGGGCAAGGCGGCGGTTCGCGGTGATCCACGAAAAGGTGCGCTCGACCGCCCAGCGCTTGGGCTGGACCTGGAAGCCGCGCTGGCCAGGGTTTTTGCGGACGATCTCCAGCTCGCGGCCGAGGATCTGGGCGGTCCAGTCGACCAGCCGGCCGGCGAAGCCCTGGTCAGCCCATATCTTCAGGATGCTCGGGTGATCGAGCCGGGTCCACAGCAGTGGGCGTTTCGCGCCGTCGCGGTCCTGGATGTTCGCCGCCACGACGTGGACGGCCAGGAGCAGGCCGAGGGTGTCGGTGACGATGAACCGCTTGCGGCCTTTGACCTTCTTACCCGCGTCGAAGCCCCTGGTGGCGGCCGGGACGGTGTCGGCGGTGCGGACGGACTGCGAGTCGATCAGACCCGCGCTTGGCTCGGCGTCACGCCCGTCGGCCTCGCGCACCTTGCCGCGCAGCGCGTCATGGATGCGCTCGACCGTGCCGTCGTCGTGCCATCACGTGAAATACCAGTACACGGTCGGCCAAGGCGCGAAGTCCTTCGGGAGCTGCCGCCAGGCGCAACCGGTTCGCACCACGTAGAAGATCGCGTCGACAATCCGCCGCCGCGGATGCTTCTCCCGCCGCCCGCCCTTCGGCCCGACCCGTGCCGGCGGCAGCAACGGCTCCACCAACGCCCACTGCTCGTCCGTCAGATCCGACGGATACCCACCCCCAGCACCACTCATAACAGGCTCAACGACCACTCCTGCCCAGCGACACAGCAGATCTCAAACACGGTCTGATGGACTTTCCGGAGAGGCTGGAGGACGCAAGGCAGGCACTCGTTCGTGCAGTGGAGTCCGGCGACCTCCTTGCATCGGCCAACCTCGGCCGTGTCCTCGCCCTTCTGGGCGATCACACCGAAAGTGTCAGATACCTCTCGCGCTCTCTCGATAGCGGCAACATGGAAATTCTTCCTGAATTGGGAACGCAGCTGGCGGCATGTGGAGACTTCGCAAAGGCCGAGGAGCGCTTTCTGGAAGGAGTTCGAAAAGGGGTCGATGGTGCCCATTCGGCATACGCGGACTTTCTGAATGGTCAAGGGGAGGGGAGGGTTTTGGAAGCCGAGCGTCAATATCGAATGGCCCATGCCGGGGGTGAATATGCCGCCTCGTGGAACTTGGCCATATTCCTTTCTGCGAAAGGGAGCTACGGGGAGGCCGTAAGATATTACGAGGATTCCCTGAAGGAAGGGTTTGAAGATGCCGAGCTGAACCTTGCCGTTGCCCTGGAAAAGACCGGCGATGCAAGCGGTGCCGAGGCGCACTATCGGCGAGCAATCGAACTTCACGACCCTTTGGCGGGCTACAATTTCACTTCATTTTTGCTTGGATCGGGCCGAATTGGTGATGCAATGAGACTTCGGGAGGAAATTGCCGAATATGCCAGACCGGAAGAATTGGCCGCAGTTGATGGCATGATTCTCAAATTTAGTGGCGCATAATCAATTTTCAAGGGGCAGCAGGGTGGGGGAGGTGCCCGTGAGGGGGGCGGCAAGCCGGTTGTCCCAACCGGGCGAGGCCTCCGCGAGGTGCTGATCAGCAGCCTGGTCGTCACCGCCGCTGGCGTTCGGCCCCGGCCGCGTCCGGCGGTGGGGATCAGGCCGCCGGGTCGGGCGTGGTGTCGGGGCGGGCGCAGGCCGCTCGACCCGGGCCACCTCGCCGGTACCTGACGCACCGCCGCCTTGCTCGCGGACCGGCGTTCCCGGGTGCCGCTGAGGATTCCAGGGGGCCTTGTTCGGGTGTGAGTAGGTCGTTGAGCTGGGCTGCTGTGGTTTGGGTGCGAGGGGTTTTCGGAGTGATGGGTGGCCGGGCGGCATGGTGTGGGCTGGGGTTGTGGTTGGTGGCTGACGCGGGGTGTGCGTGTCGTGGATGTTGCCTCGACCTAATGGCTGTTTTGGTGTTTTCACTGGTCAGGTGACTTGTGGCTGCTGTGGTTGGGATGTTTCGGTCGGGCTGTGCGCAGGGTCTGGGGGCTGTCCGAGGATGGCTCGGGGAGCGGTTGTGCGGTGTTCTCTGTGAGGGCGGGGTGTTCTCGCCCATTCACCGATATCTGGTGGTGGAAGGCATCGCGCTGTTCGGTGGCTCGGGTGGTCGGGCGGGTGTGTGGTGTTTTCGGTGGGACAGGGGTGTTCTCACCGGTTCTGCGATGCGCGCGGGCGCGCAGCGGTGTGGCAGCCGGCTGTGTCGGTTGGTGGTTGATGGGTGGTCAGTGCCGTTGCGCGGGGTGCTGGCCGGGCTGTCGTTGCCTGCGGCGTTGGCTCCCTTGGGGGTTGGTGTCTATCGGGTGCGGTGCTGTCTGGGGGAGTGGTGGGTTTCGGCTTGGTGGTCCAGGCGCACGGCGTCGAGGCCGGCTTTGGTGAGGCGTTCGGTGCCGTCGAGGATGGCGGTCTGGGCGGCTTCGCGGATGAGGCGGGTGAGGCTGCCGATGCGCCCGGCGGTGCGCTGGTGGAGGTAGGCGGCGTGGCGGGGGGGGTTCCGGGCCGGTGGCGGGTGAGGTCGAGGGCTGCTTCGAGGTCCGTCAGCAGGTCGGTGAAGGAACGCCGTTGGCCGAGGCGGGCGGGGAGAGAGCCGGTTTCGATGAGTGAGGCGCGGGCGGTGAGTTGGGCGCCGCGTACCCCGGTGAACAGGGCAGTGGCGGTGACGTCGATGCCGGCGTAGACGAAGGTGGCGCCGATCCGTTCGGTGAGGTCTTTCATCAGGTCGGCGGCTTCGGCGCCGGTGGTGGTGCGGGGGTTGAGGCGGTGAATCTCGTCGATCAGCACCAGGCGGAGCCCGGCCGCGTTGTAGGTGTGGGTGACGGCTTCCATCAACTGGGCCTGGGTGGTGCGGTGGGTGGTGGGGGTGCCGAGGTAGCGGGCGAATTGGGCGGTGAGGGTCTTCGCGCTCGCCCCGGCCGGCACCAGGACGTAGGCGACCGGCACCACCCGGTGCCCGTTACCCGGCGGGGCGGGGTGCGGCGGATGTGGGCGAGGTGGCAGGCCCGGCCCACCTCCAGCACAGCGGTGGTCTTGCCCGTCGCGGCCGGGCCGGTGACGATCAGGCTGGGCCGGGCGGTGGTGCGCTGGTGACCGCCCAGGAGCATCAGACGCCGCACGCTGGCGGCGAGGGAATCGATCGAGGGGGTGCGTACGGTGACGAACTGCGAGTAGTACGCCAGGCGTTCCTCCACTCCGCGCCCGGCACCACCGCGGGCGCCCCCGCGACCGACGCCGACCTGCTCCCCCGCGACACCCGCCCGGACCTCGGCGCCTACGAGCACCGCTGACCCGGGCACCCCGGCCCGGCCGTCCGGGGCGCTCCGGGCGGCGGCCTAGAATCGGGGCATCATGACTGCCACTCTCGTCGTCAAGGACCTCGCCGCCGGCCACGGCGAGCGCACGCTGTTCTCCGGGCTGGACCTGGTCGTCGCCCCCGGGGACGTGATCGGCCTGGTCGGGGTGAACGGCGCCGGGAAGTCGACCCTGCTGCGGCTGCTGGCCGGGCTGGACGCCCCGGAGGGCGGCTCGCTCAAGCTCAGCCCGCCGACCGCGAACGTCGGGCACCTGCCGCAGGAGCCGGAGCGCCGGGAGGGCGAGTCGGTGCGCGACTTCCTGGCCCGCCGCACCGGCGTCGCGGCGGCCCAGGCGGCGCTGGACGAGGCCACCGAGGGCCTGGTGGAGGGCCGGCCGGGCGCGGACGACGCGTACGCGGTGAGCCTGGACCGCTGGCTGGAGCTGGGCGGCGCGGACCTGGAGGAGCGGGCCGAGGAGGTCGCCGACCAACTCGGCCTGAAGGTCTCGCTGGACCTGCCGATGACGGCGCTGTCCGGCGGCCAGGCGGCCCGCGCGGGCCTGGCCTCGCTGCTGCTGTCGCGCTACGACGTGTTCCTGCTGGACGAGCCCACCAACGACCTGGACCTGGACGGCCTGGAGCGCCTGGAGGCGTTCGTGAAGGGCCTGCGCGCCGGCACCGTGCTGATCAGCCACGACCGCGAGTTCCTGGCCCGCACCGTGACCAAGGTGCTGGAGCTGGACCTGCACCAGCAGCAGGTGAACGTGTACGGCGGCGGCTACGACGCGTACCTGGAGGAGCGGGCGATCTCCCGCCGGCACGCCCGCGAGCAGTACGAGGAGTTCGCGGACACCAAGGCGGGCCTGGAGGCCCGCGCCCAGATGCAGCGCAACTGGATGGAGCACGGCGTCCGCAACGCCCGGCGCAAGGGCGGCGACAACGACAAGAAGGCCCGGGCGCAGCGCGCCGAGTCGACCGAGAAGCAGGCCGCGAAGGCCCGGCAGACCCAGCGGATGATCGAGCGCCTGGACGTGGTGGAGGAGCCCCGCAAGGAGTGGGAGCTGCGGATGGAGATCGCCGCCGCGCCGCGCTCCGGCTCGGTGGTGGCGACGCTCCGGCAGGCCGCCGTCCGGCGCGGGGACTTCGCGTTCGGGCCGGTGGACCTCCAGATCGACTGGGCGGACCGGGTGGCGATCACCGGTGCGAACGGCGCGGGCAAGTCGACGCTGCTGGCGGCGCTGCTGGGCCGGCTGGAGCTGGACGCGGGCAGTGCGGCGCTCGGCTCGGGCGTGCTGGTCGGCGAGGTGGAGCAGGCCCGCGGGCACCTGTTCGGCGGCGACGCCGGGCGTCCGCTGCTGGAGGCGTTCGCCGCCGCCGTGCCGGACCTCGCCCCGGAGGAGGTCCGCACCCTGCTGGCCAAGTTCGGCCTGAAGGCGGTGCACGTGCTGCGCCCCGCCGCGACGCTCTCCCCCGGCGAGCGGACCAGGGCGGCGCTGGCCCTGCTCCAGGCCCGCGGGGTGAACCTGCTGGTGCTGGACGAGCCGACCAACCACCTGGACCTGCCGGCGATCGAGCAGTTGGAGTCGGCGCTGGCCTCGTACACCGGCACCCTGCTGCTGGTCACCCACGACCGCCGGATGCTGGACACCGTGCAGGTGAACCGGCGGCTGGTGGTCGCGGACGGGAAGGTCTCCGAAGCCTGAGGCGAGCCCGGCGCTGCGCCGGGGGCCAGGGGCTGCGCCCGGGACCGCGGGCTGCGCCGGGGGCCGGGGGCTGGGGGCTGCGCCGGGGGCCCGGGGCCGGGGGCCGTGCCCGGTCGCTTTGGGCCGGTTCTTGCCGGGGCCCGGCGGCGTCTTCCGCCCGGGTGCGCCGTGTGCTGTGCTGGCGCGCATGGTTGACCGAGCTTCCGCCCCGGCGCCGTCCCACCCGACGGCGCCGCTGCACCCGATGAACGTGCCCGCCCACGAGGCGGCCGACCGCTGCCGGGCCTTCCACCAGGTGATGGCCCGGCGCCGCACCGTGCGCGACTACGCGAGCCGCCCGCTGCCCGAGGGGGTGCTGGAGTGGGCGGTCCGGACGGCGGCGACCGCGCCGAGCGGCGCGCACGTGCAGCCGTGGCGGTTCGTGGTGGTCACCGATCCGGAGCGCAAGCGGCGGCTGCGGGAGGCCGCGGAGGCGGAGGAGCGGGAGTTCTACGCGCACCGGGCGTCCGAGGAGTGGCTGGCGGCGCTGGCCCCGATCGGCACCGACTGGCGCAAGCCGTTCCTGGAGGACGCGCCCGCGGTGATCGTGGTGTTCGAGGTGCACAAGGGCCCGAACTCGCCGCGCCCGTACTACACCAAGGAGTCGGTGGGCATCGCGGTCGGCTTCCTGCTCGCGGCCCTGCACCAGGCGGGCCTGGCCACGCTGACCCACACGCCCAGCCCGATGCGCTTCCTCAACGAGGTGTGCGACCGCCCGCCGGAGGAGCGCGCCGCGTACGTCATCCCGGTCGGCTACCCGGCCGAGGACGCCCGGGTGCCGGACCTGGTCCGCAAGCCGCTGGACGAGGTGCTGGTGCGGCTCTGAGCCGCCGCCCGCCGGGGTGGTGCGCCCGGGTGGCGGAGGGGATATCCGCTGGTCGGCGCGTTGCCGGATGGCGCATACTCCGTCCATGAGTCACTCCACCGACGCACCTGACAACGTTGCGCGACCGCTCACCGCGGGCCGCCCGCCCGAGCTGCTGCCCCTCGGCGGCGGCGCGCACCTGCGCCGCCGCCGGGTGGCGGACGCCGCCGGGCTGAACGCCGCGGTGATCGCCAACCTGGACCACCTGCGTCCGTGGATGCCCTGGGCCCGGCAGGCGCCGACCCTCGCGGAGAGCGAGCAGCTCTCGGTGGCCGGCGAGGCGGCCTGGGAGCAGGGCACCGACTTCATGTACCTGCTCGGCCTGGACGCGGACCCGGCCGCGGTCGTCGGCGGCTTCGGCCTGCACGGCCGGATCGGCCCGGGCGCGCTGGAGATCGGCTACTGGGTGCACCACGAGCACACCGGCCGCGGCCTGGCCACCGCCGCCGCCCGCGCGCTCACCTCGGCCGCCCTCGCCCTGCCGGGCATCACCCGCGCCGAGATCCACTGCGACGAGTCGAACGCCGCCAGTGCCGCCGTGCCGCGCAAGCTCGGCTACGTCCTGGACCGGATCGAGCCGGCGGTCCCGACCGCCCCCGCCGAGACCGGACGCAAGATGATCTGGCTGACCGGGGCCTGAGCGCCCGCCGGCGCGCGCGACGAGGGGACGGCCCGGCGGGCCGTCCCCTCCGGCGTCCCGGGAGCGGACCCGCGCCCCCGCCAGCGCTCAGCGGTGGGCGAGCCGTTCGATCAGCGTCTGCCAGCCGTCCGCGAGCAGGGCCCCGAGGTCCTCCTCCGCGCAGCGGCCGGCGGCCGGGGCGGTGGGGGGCAGGTCGGCGACCAGGAAGAGCAGCGGGGGGCCCTCCAGGGCGCTGGCGAGCTGGAGGGCGAGGGTGTCGAGGTCGGGGAGGCCGAGGGCGGCCTGGGCGAGCAGCATCCGGATGTGCGGGCGGGAGAAGTTGGGGCCGACGGCGGGCGGGACGGGGCCCTTGCGCTCGAAGGCGGCGCGGGCGATGTGGTGGCGCTCCAGCAGGAAGCGGGTGCGGGCGCGGCCGTAGGCGATCAGCCGGTCGACCGGGTCGCCGCCGGGGCCGAGCGGGGGCGGGCCGGACAGCACCTGGCACTGGAAGCGCTGCTCCTCGGCGTCGAGCAGGGCGCGGAAGATCCCGGCCCGGGTGCCGAAGCGGCGGAAGACGGTGCCCTTGCCCAGCCCGGCGCGTTCGGCGAGGCCGTCCATGGTCAGGTGGTCCGCCCCGAGTTCGGCGATCATCGCGCGGGCGGTGCAGAGCAGCACCTCGCGGTTGCGGGCCGCGTCCGCGCGTTCGGTGGGGGGTTTCCCGAAGGGGACCAGGGGGCTGTCCATGCCGCCAATTTACCCGGCGAGAGAAACGGGGTAAAGTCCGTTTACGTCGAGTGCGGCGCCTCCGGGCCCGCACCTGCGCCCTGTCGCACCCGCCCGCCCGCGCCACCGCCCTCCCGGCGGGGTGCGAACCGAGGAGTACTGTCATGCACCTGTTCCGCCTGGACGCCAGCATCCTGCCCGGCACCTCGACCAGCGCCGAGCTGGCCACCGCCGCCGAGACCGAGTGGACCGCCGCCCACCCCGAGGGCACCGTCACCCGGCGCAACCTGGGCACCGACCCGCTGCCCGGCGACGCCTGGACGCACGCCACCCTGGCTGCGTTCACCCCCGCGGACCAGCACACCCCCGAGCAGCGGGAGGCCGCCGCGCTCGGCGCCTCGCTGGCCGAGGAGCTGCGCGCCGCCGACGCCGCGATCATCGCCGTGCCGCTCTACAACTGGGGCGTCTCCCAGCACTTCAAGACCTGGGTCGACCTGGTCATCGCCGCGGCCGGCCCGACCACCGAACTGCTCAAGGACAAGCCGGTCCTCCTGGTCGCCTCGTTCGGCGGCGGCTTCGCCGCCGGCACCCCCCGCGAGGGCTGGGACCACTCCACCCCCTACGTCGAGCGCATCCTGCGCGACGTCTGGGGCGCCGACCTGACCACCGTCCGCCGCGAACTCACCATGGCCGCCGCCAACCCGGCGATGGAGAGCCTGCGCGACCTGGCCGCCGAGTACCACACCCGGGCCCTGGACGCCGCCGCCACCGCCGGCAAGAACCTGGCCCGCGCCTGACACCCCGCCCCTCCGGGCAGGCAGAAGCCCCGCGCACCCGACACTTCGGGCCCGCGGGGCTTCACCGCACTGACGCGGCCTCAGACCTCGCCGAGACCACCGGACTTGACCGCCGCGACGAACGCGGCGAAGGCCGCCTCGGGGAACACCAGCACCGGCCCCTGCGGGTCCTTCGAATCACGGACCGGCAAGTGGCCGGGCAGCCCGGCCGGGGCCACCTCCACGCAGTCGCCGCCGTTGTTGCTGTAGGTGGACTTCACCCAGCGCAGCTCGGACAGGTCGACGTCGGTCACGAAAGCTCCTCGAAAGCACCGGACTTGACCGCCGCGACGAACGCGGCGAAGGCCGCCTCGGGGAACACCAGCACCGGCCCCTGCGGGTCCTTCGAGTCACGGACCGGCAGCCGACCGGGCAGCCCGGCCGGAGCCACCTCCACGCAGTCGCCACCGTTGTCGCTGTAGGTGGACTTCACCCAGCGGAGCTCGGACAGGTCGACATCGGTCATGAGAGTTCCTTCCTGACAACCCGGATCCTGGCGAGTGAAGCGGCCAGTAGACAGGGACTCCACCTGGAGCAGATCGTACTCCCTGGACCAGGTCGAAACCGCGTCCCGGCCGCGCTCCAGATGGCCCCGGCCCTGGGATTCCGCGTACCCGACGACCACCCGGTCGGGGAGGTCGAGCAGCACCAGCGGCATCCTGAACGGCGCGCGCTCGCCGATGTCGAACGGGGCGATCTGCAGGGTGATCCGGGGCCGCCCGGCCAGCTCCTCCAGGTGCCCCAACTGCTCGGCCATGACCGCCGGGCCGCCCACCGGACGCCGGATGCAGCTCTCGTCCAGGACGGCGTGCACGAAGGGCGGGTCCGTCCGGGCCAGCAGCTCCTGCCGGGTCGCCAGGAAGGCGACCCGCGCATCGGCCTGAGCCTGGGTGATGCTCCCTCGCTGCACGGCCGCCGCCGCGAGCGCGGACGCGTAGGCCGGCGTCTGGAACAGGCCGGGCACCACGCCGAGTGCGAAGGTCCGCAGCCGACGGCACCGGGCCTCCGCCGCGGTGAACTCCGCGAAGCCCTCCAGCAGGCTGGCGTTCGAGTACTGCCGCCAGAGCTGCTGGAACCGCTCCCCGGTCCCGAACACCTGATCGGCCCTGACCGCGAGGTTAAGGGTTACGGGCTTCTTCCCTCTTTCCACGTACGAGAGCAGCCCGCCCGAGTACCCCATGCGCGCGGCCAGGGCCAGCTGGGACCATCCGCGCGCCCTCCGCGACCTGCGGAGTTCCTCACCGAAGCGCAGGGCCGGAGATGACGCACCGTCAACTTCTTGATCATCGCTCACCGCTGAAGCTCCTTAACTCGCCTGAACCGTCAACGGGCAAGTACTGGTGAGCGTAGTCGTTTCTGCCGATGCTGGTGACACACCGGAAGAAGAAGGACGCGGACGGTGACCGGCGCGCGGAGCGCGGTCCCGGCGCGCGTCGGTCCGGTGCCCTCCGGGGGCGTGGACGCCCCCTTCCCGCCCGGCCCGAGCCCTGCGAGGTCCACCACCATGTCCGATCACCCATGCCCCGACCCGGGAGCGAAGTTGACGATCCGCGTCTACACGGCGCGGGCCGACGGCACCCGGGTCCAGGTCTCGTTCCGCACGTCCGACGAGCCGATCGGGCCCGCGCCGCTCTCCCCGCTGACCTGGCCGGCCTGCCGGTGCCCGCGGTGCGGTGACGGCGACGGCGCTGGGGAGCGGGCGTCGGATGCGGCCTGAGGGACAGCCGGAGGATTCCGAGGAGGAGGCGCGGCGGCGGGCCTGGGTGATCGCCGACCGGCTGACGCGGGCCGGTGGCGAGGAGGCCCGGCTGACCTCCGTCGCGGGCGGGTACCGGGTCGAGCTCCGGTCGACCCGGCCGGCGCCGGACGCGGCCGGGGTGCTGGCGGCCCTCGCGCTGGGCGACCGCTGGGGGCACCGGCGTTCGGTCCTCCCCGACGGCGGCGGTCTCGTGCAGGACAGCGTGTGGAGCGAGGTCCGGTCGGAGCCGCCCGCCCCACCGGGCACGGAGCGGGGGCGGGAGGGCGGTACCGGTGGTGTCGGCGAAGGGAGCCTTAAGGGTGGCTCAAGCGGGCCGGGGAACGCTTGACGGGCCTCGGCGGGCCGGGCATTTTGGGTGCACGGGGCGGTCCGGCCGCCCCCGGCACGGTGGTCGAGAACCCGCTTTCGGGCGGGTGTTGAGAACCAACCCCCACACGGCCCGGTCGCCGCGCTCCCCCACGGTCAGTACGCGCGGTCGGCCGGGCCGGTTCCGTGCCCGCGGGTCGGTGACGGGCGGTCAGGTGGACGTCCGGCGCGGCGGGTTGACGGGGTGCCACGGGCGGGTGAGGTTTCGTCCGCTCCGTTGACCGTCCGGGTCCGTTCGGGACCGGCCGGGACTACGATCGATCGATGACGGACACCACACGCAGAGCAAGCGACAGCACCGAACTGGCAGCCAGGTACCCGGCCCTGCACGCGCCGCAGCGCTGGGAGTGGGGCGGCATCGACGCCCAGTTCAGCACCGACCTGCCGCCGGACGAACTCATCACCAACATCCACCTGGTCGGCTTCGCCGGGGGCCGGGTCGTCCTGTGCCGGGACGTCCGCGGCCACTGGTTCCTGCCCGGCGGCACCCGGGAGGCCGCCGAGAGCGTCGAGTCCTGCCTGGAGCGCGAGCTGCGCGAGGAGGCCGGCGCCCGGCTGCTGGGGCCGCCGACCTGGATCGGGCACCACCTCGCCGTCACCGACTCGCCCACGCCCTACCGGCCCTGGCAGCCGCACCCGGTGAAGGCGTGGCTCTGGGGCTGGGCCGACGTCCTGGTCGACTCCGCCCCCACCAACCCGGACGACGGCGAGCAGGTGGTCGAGGTCCGCCCGGTCACCCCCGACGAGGCGCTGCGGCTGCTCGGCCACCACCGCGAGCCCTGGTGGTCCGAACTCGTCGCGCTGGCGGTCGAGTCCCGCACCGGCTGACCGGCGGCCCGGCCCCTCGGGGCCCGGCCGCCGGCGCGGGGCGGTGCCGCTACTTGCCCAGGCCCGCGCGGCGGAGGGCGTCGGCCATGGCGGAGTTGGCGGGGGCGGCGGCCGGGGGGCCGGGGCGGCGCTCCTGGCGCGGGGGCCGGGAGTCCCGGCGGGGGGACTGCTCGCGGCGGCTGCCGCCGGACGCGCCGGGGGCGGTCTCGTCGTCCAGGCGCAGGGTCAGGCCGATCCGCTTGCGCTGGACGTCCACGCTGGTGACCTTGGCGCGGACGATGTCGCCGGGCTTGACCACCTCGCGCGGGTCCTTGACGAAGTTCTTCGACAGCGCGGAGACGTGCACCAGGCCGTCCTGGTGGACGCCGACGTCGACGAAGGCGCCGAACGCGGCGACGTTGGTGACCACGCCCTCCAGCACCATGCCGACCTCCAGGTCGGAGAGCTTCTCGACGCCGTCCTTGAAGGTGGCGGTCTGGAAGGCGGGGCGCGGGTCGCGGCCGGGCTTGTCGAGCTCGCCGAGGATGTCGGTGACGGTCGGGACGCCGAAGGTCCCGTCGGCGAAGTCGCCCGGCCGCAGCGCGCGCAGCGCCGGGCCGTTGCCGATCAGTTCGCGCAGCTGCCCGCCGGTGGCGGCGAGGATGCGGCGGACCACCGGGTACGCCTCGGGGTGGACGGCCGAGGCGTCCAGCGGGTCGTCGCCGTCGGGGATGCGCAGGAAGCCCGCGCACTGCTCGAACGCCTTGGGGCCGAGCCGGGCGACGTCCTTGAGCGCCTTGCGGGTGCGGAACGGCCCGTTCGCGTCCCGGTGGGCGACGATGTTGTCGGCGAGCGTGCCGGTGATGCCGGAGACCCGGGTGAGCAGCGGCGCGGAGGCGGTGTTGACGTCGACGCCGACGGCGTTGACGCAGTCCTCGACCACGGCGTCCAGCGAGCGGGAGAGCTTGAGCTCGCTCAGGTCGTGCTGGTACTGGCCGACGCCGATCGACTTGGGGTCGATCTTCACCAGCTCGGCCAGCGGGTCCTGGAGGCGGCGGGCGATGGAGACCGCGCCGCGGATCGAGACGTCCAGCCCGGGGAGCTCCTGGGCGGCGAACGCGGAGGCGGAGTAGACGGACGCGCCGGCCTCGCTGACCATCACCTTGGTCAGGCCCAGCTCGGGGTGGCGCTTGATCAGGTCGGCGGCCAGCCGGTCGGTCTCCCGGGACGCGGTGCCGTTGCCGATCGCGACCAGGTCCACCCGGTACTGGGCGGCGAGCCGGGCCAGCGTGGCGAGCGCGGCGTCCCACTTGTTGGCGGGCTGGTGCGGGTAGACCGTCTCGTGCGCGACCACCTTGCCGGTGGCGTCGACCACGGCGACCTTGACGCCGGTGCGGAAGCCCGGGTCGAGGCCCATGGTGGCGCGCGTCCCGGCGGGGGCGGCGAGCAGCAGGTCGCGCAGGTTGGCGGCGAAGACCCGCACCGCCTCGTCCTCGGCCTCGGCGCGCAGCCGGGTGCGCAGGTCGATGCCGAGCCGGACCAGGATGCGGGTGCGCCAGGCCCAGCGGACGGTGTCGGTGAGCCACTTGTCGGCGGGGCGGCCGCGGTCGGCGATGCCGAAGCGGGCGGCGATCCGCTGCTCGTAGTCGCTCGCGCCGGGCAGGTCGGCCTCCTGCTCGCCGTCGTACGGGGAGAGTTCGAGGTCGAGGACCTCCTCCTTCTCGCCGCGCAGCATGGCCAGGATGCGGTGCGAGGGCAGCTTGGTGTACGGCTCGGCGAAGTCGAAGTAGTCGGCGAACTTGGCGCCGTCCTGCTCCTTGCCGTCCCGGACCTTCGCGACCAGCCGGCCGCGGGTCCACATCCGCTCGCGCAGCGAGCCGACCAGGTCGGCGTCCTCGCCGAAGCGCTCGACCAGGACGGCCCGGGCGCCCTCCAGGGCGGCGGGCACGTCGGCGACCTGCTCGTTCAGGTAGGTCGCGGCGAGCGCGGCCGGGTCCCGGCCCGGGTCGGCGAGCAGGGTGTCGGCGAGCGGTTCGAGGCCGGCCTCGCGGGCGATCTGCGCCTTGGTGCGCCGCTTGGGCTTGTACGGGAGGTAGATGTCCTCCAGCCGGGCCTTGGAGTCGGCGGCGAGGACCTGCGCGCGCAGCGCGTCGTCCAGCCGGCCCTGGGCCTCGATGGACTCCAGGACGGCGGTGCGGCGCTCCTCCAGCTCGCGCAGGTAGCGCAGCCGCTCCTCCAGGGTGCGCAGCTGGGTGTCGTCCAGGGCGCCGGTGGCTTCCTTGCGGTAGCGGGCGATGAAGGGAACGGTCGCACCCCCGTCGAGCAGGCCGACGGCGGCCTGCACCTGGTTCTCGCGGACGCCGAGCTCCTCGGCGATCTTGCGTTCGACGGGCATGGTCACGGTGCCGGTCACCCCTTCAGACGGTTGGGCGGTGTCGCCCGTGCATTCTGGCAGGTCCGACCGACGGACCTCCGGTGGACCGGGTGGCCGCTCCGGGCGTGGCGCGTTCCGGGGACGCGGGGGGACACGCGCCGGGGCGACCCGGAGGACGCCCGAATCGTCTGGTATGAGAGGTGAACGACTGTTTTGCGATCCTCCGTCAGCGCCGCTGCCGGAGCCCCCGTCAGCGCATGGGAGGACCAGGTGGCGCAGGCCCCCGCCCCGGCCGTCCGGACACCCGACCGGCCGGTCCGCTGGACCCGCCCCGCCACCTGGCCCCGCGAGGTGCTCGCCCTCGCCGCGTACTGGGTCGCCGGTCGGGTGCTGATGGTCGGGCTGATCCGCTCCGGCCGGACCGAACCCGCCATCGAGGTGCACCGGCTGTACCACGGCTGGTACCGGGTGCTGCGCACCGGCACCTTCCCGGTCGACGACGTCACCTGGCAGTACCCGCCGGGCGCGGCGCTGCCGATGCTCGCGCCGGGCCTGCTGCCGTTCCTCAGCTACCTCCAGGCGTTCGTGCTGCTGGCGCTGCTGGCCGACGCCGCCGTGCAGGCCGCCCTGCTGGCGGCCGGCCGCGGCCCGGGGCGCTCGGTCCGGGGGGCGTGGGCCTGGGCGCTGGCCCTGCCGCTGCTGCTCGGCCTGCCCTACGGGCGCTACGACCTGCTCGCCACCGCGCTCGCGGTCGGCGCGCTGCTGCTGCTCCCGGCCCGGCCCCGGCTCGGCGGGGCGCTGGCCGGGATCGGCGCGATGGTCAAGGTGTGGCCCGCGCTGGCCGTCCTGGGCACCCCGCGCGGCCGCACCACCCGGCAGGCGTGGACCGCCGCCGCGCTCTCCGCGCTGGCCCTGCTGCTGGTCCTCGCCGCCTGCTTCGACCACGCCCTCGGCTTCCTGCACGCCCAGGGCGGGCGCGGCGTGGAGATCGAGTCGCTGGGCGGCAGCGTCCTCCAGGTGGCCCGGCAGTTCGGCTGGTCCGGCCGGGTCGAGCAGCACTACGGCTCGTTCGAGTTCCTCGGCCGGTACGTGCACCGGATCTCGCAGCTGTCGCTGCTGCTGAGCGCCGCGGCCTTCGCCTGGCTGCTGCTGTGGCGGGTGCGGGCCCGCCGCTGGACGGCCGCCACCCCGTACGACGCGGCGCTGACCGCGGTGCTGCTGTTCACCGTCACCAGCCGGGTGATCTCCCCGCAGTACCTGGTCTGGCTGATCGGCCTGGCCGCCGTCTGCCTGACCGTGGAGAGCACCACGCAGTGGCCGGTCGCCCTGCTGCTGCTGCCGGTGGTCGGCGTCACCACCGTCGACTACCCGCTGTTCTTCGACGCGATGCAGGCCGGCGGCTGGTGGCCGACCGGGGTGATCCTGCTGCGCAACGGGCTGCTGCTGACCGCCGCGCTCTGGTCCGCCGCCCGGCTCTGGCGGGCCACCGCCTCGCCCGGGCCCGCGCCCACGCCCCGCGCGACCGACGCCGCCGGCACCGGCACCGGCACCGGCACCGACGCGCAGGACGATCCGCGCGGCGACCCGGACCCCGTCCCGACGGCCTGACGGACTGGCGGGCTGACGGGCTGCCGGGCTGCCGGGCTACCGGACTGACGGGCTACCGGACTGACGGCCTGTCAGGCCGCCAGGGGACGTACACTCCAGCAATGGCCGACACCGCACTGGACCGGCTCGCCGCCGGCAAGTACCTGCTGATCACCAGCTACAAGAAGGACGGCAGCGCCGTGCCCACCCCGGTGTGGGTGGTCCGGGACGGCGACGCGCTGGGGGTGTGGACCACCGCCGGGTCGTGGAAGGTCAAGCGGATCCGGCGGCGCGGCGAGGTACTGGTCGGGCCGTGCGACGTGCGCGGCAACCCGACCGGCAAGCCGCTGCCCGCCACCGCCGAGATCGCGGACGCCGCCACCACCGAGCGCTACCGGCAGCTGCTGGCCCGCAAGTACGGGCTGGTCGGGCGGCTCACCCTGCTCGGCAGCCGGCTGCGCCGCGGCAAGGACGGCACCGTCGGGATCACCGTCCGCCTCGACCGGGGCTGACCCGGCGTCAGCCCTCGTACGGCAGCAGCTCGGGGCGCTTGGCCGGGCGCCCGTCCCCGGAGGAGCGCCCGCGCAGGCGGCGGCCGATCCACGGGCCGACGTGGGTGCCCAGCCAGCGGGCGTCGGCGCGGGCCCGCTGGACGCGGGTGCGGGGGTCCGGCTCGGCCAGCGGGGCCCGCCAGTCCTCGGCGGCCGGGCGGCCGAGCGCCTCCAGCACCGCCAGCGCGACCCGACGGTGGCCCTCCGGGGACAGGTGCAGCCGGTCCTCGGCCCAGAGCCGGCGGTCGTCGAACACCGGCGCCGAGAACAGGTCGACCAGCACCACCCGGTCCGGGTGGTCCCGCACCACGCCCTCGACGAACGCCTTCATCCGCAGGATCGCGGGCAGCAGCCGGCGGCTGCCGGCCATCCGCCGGGTCGGGTCGGTGGAGGTGAACAGCACCACGGTGCGGTCCCCGGCGAGCAGCGCGCGGGTGCACGCGCCGAGCTGCCGCTCGACCTCGGCGATGTCGCAGCCCGGCCGGAGCACGTCGTTCAGGCCGCCCGCCAGCGTCACCAGGTCGGCGTCGGTCGCCGCGGCCAGGTCGACCTGCTCGTCCCGGATCTGGCCGATCAGCTTGCCGCGCACCGCCAGGTTCGCGTACCGGAAGCCGTCCGCCCCCGCCTCGGCGGCCAGCACGGCGGCGACCCGGTCCGCCCAGCCGCGGAACTGCCCGTCGGGCAGGGTGTCGTCGCACATCCCCTCGGTGAACGAGTCGCCCACCGCCACCATCGCCCGGTACTGCCGCACACCGCCTCCTGGAGTCGTCCGTCGCGGCCCCACCCTACCGAGGCGTACCGGACGGGCGGGGAGGGCGGCGGCGGTCAGGCCGAGGTGAGGGTGACCGCGGCCTCCGGGGTGTGGAGCTGGAAGGTGAGGGACTCCTGGAGGTAGAGGTGGACGGTGGTGTCGTCGTGGGAGAGGTAGCCGATCGAGAGGTCCTCGCCGAGGTGGAGCTCGAAGTCGCCGCCGCGGGCGGAGAGCAGGACGGCGCCCTCGACGGCGGGGGCCCAGATGATCTCGCCGTCGAGCAGGCGGGCCAGGTGGTTGTGGACCGGGTAGCCGTGGTCGGAGGTCTCGTTGACGGCGGTGAAGGTGTCGGCGCCGAGCAGCAGCGAGTAGGGGCCGCCGACCCCGGCCAGGCGCAGCACGGTGAGGGCGCGGCTGACGGCGTTGGGGTACGCGCGGACGTCGGCGGGGAGTTCGACGGGATGGTGGGAGGAGCCGTCGCGGATGCCGGTGATGCCGGCGGCCTGGTAGCCCTCGAAGACCGTGCGGTCCTCGGCGAGGGCGATGGTGCGGGCGGCGTCCTTGACCGGGTCCCAGTCGGAGTCCTTGGAGCCGCGTTCCACGTCGTCCACCGCGGCCCGGGTGACGGTGAAGGGGACCCGCAGCTCGACCACCCGGAGGGACTCGCGGGCGCGGGCCCGGACGCCGTTGCCGGGGGCGGCGATGTCGGCGAGGTGCCCGGTGCCGACGGCCGCCAGCTCGGGCCCGTCCGGTCCGGCCAGGTCGACCACCCGGCGTCCGGCGAGGTGCAGCCGGAAGGTGCGCCGGGCCTCCTCCTCGATCTCGGCCCAGGCGGCGGCGGAGACGGGCGCCAGGGCGCGGTGCAGGTTGTTCACGGTGCGGTGCTCCTTTTCAGACTGCCGATGCGGAGGCTGCCGTCCCGGACCGGCACGGGGACGGCCGGGGCTTCGGCCCGGGCGCCGGGGGCGGGCGGCGGGTCGTCCAGGAAGTCCGCGCTGGGCACGTGGAAGAAGGTGCCGGTGACGGCGGTGGAGAAGTCCAGCAGCCGGTCGTGGGCGGCGGGGCCGCGGCCCAGGAACATGTTGCGGAGCATCTCCTCGGTGACCTGCGGGTCGCGGGCGTAGCCGATGAAGTAGGTGCCGCACTCGCCGCCCTCGGCGAAGGAGCCGAACGGCATGTTGAGCCGCCAGATGTCGCGGTCCTCGCCGTCGGGGCCGGTGACGGTGTTCAGCGCGACGTGCGAGTCGGCGGGCTTGGCGGCGTCGTCGAGTTCGACGTTGTCGAGCTTGGTGCGGCCGATCACCCGTTCCTGGTGCTCGACGCTGATCGCGTTCCACCCGGCCATGTCGTGTAGGTACTTCTGCACGATGACGTAGCTGCCGCCGGCGAAGTCCGGGTCCTCGTCGCCGATCAGGACGGCCGCGGCGGCGTCCCGCCCGGTGGGGTTCTCGGTGCCGTCGACGAAGCCGATCAGGTCGCGGCAGTCGAAGTACCGGAAGCCGTGGGTCTCGTCCAGCACGGTGACCCGGTCGCCGAGCCGCCGGCTGATCAGGGTGGCCAGCTCGAAGCAGAGGTCCATCCGCTCGGCCCGGACGTGCAGCAGCAGGTCGCCGGGGGTGGCCGGGGCGAGGTGCCGGGGCCCGGCGAGTTCGACGAAGGGGTGCAGCTGGGCGGGGCGGGGCCCGGCGAACAGGCGGTCCCAGGCGTCGGAGCCGATGCCGAGCACCAGGCTGACGTCCTGGCGCGGGGCCCGGGAGCCGACCGAGCGGGTCAGGCCGCCGAGGTCCGGCAGCAGGTCGCGGACGGTCTGCTCGCCGCCGTCCTCGATCCCGAGCACCAGGAACACGGCGGCCCCGGTCAGCGTGGAGAGGACCGGTTGGGGCTGCGGCATGGCGGTGCTCCCAGAGGGCTGCCGGACGTTCGGACGCCCGCCGACCATACCCGGCAAAAGGTTCCAGACACCGCGATAGTGCCCGAATCGGGCGTGTCCGGCGGGGGCTTGGGCCCGCCGGGCTCGTCGGGGCCGCCGGGCTCATGGGGGCCGCCGGGCTCGTCAGGGCCGCCGGGCTCGTCAGGACCGTCTGGCCTGCCGCAGCTCGGCGAGCTCCTCGGTCATCCGGGTCAGGAAGCGCACCACGGTGGCGACCTGCTCCGGCGCGAACTCGGCCCGGACCCGGTCGGTGCAGTCCGCGACGGGGGCGAACCACTCCCCGGCGATCCGGGCCGCGTCCGGGTGGTAGTGCACGTGCACCTGCCGCCGGTCGGTGGCGTCCTTGGTCCGGTGGACGTGCCCGGCCCGCTCCAACCGGTCCAGCACCGCGGTCACCGCCCCCGACGTCAACCCCAGCTCGGCCCGCAGCCCCCCGGGCGTGATCCCGGGCGGATCGGCCGCCCGCAACACCGCCAGCAACGCCTGGACGTCCGTCGCGTGCAGGCCCGAGGCCGCCGCGAAATCATGTCCGAGCAGGTTCATCTCGGACGCCAGCCCCTGCAACAACCGCCCGAACTCCCGCTGCGCCACCGGCCGCTCCTCCACCACACCCCTCCACCCACCTGCCGCCCTGCCCGCCCGACCCTGCCGCCCCGACCCTAGCGCGACCACCTCCGACCGGCCGCGCAGGCACCGCAACGCGGCGGAACGGCGACAAGCACCCCCGGCGGGGCCCGGCGCACCCGGAACGCGGGCCCGCCCGGCCGGACGCGGGGACCGACGGCGAGCGACCACTTCGCCCCGCACCCCCGCCCGGCCCCGACTCCCGCCGGAGGCAACGACGTTCCCCTCACCGCCCCGCTCCACCCGCGCCCAGCGGAACCGGCAGACCGTAGGGACCGACCGCAGCGAGAACCCCCCGGCACTCCCCCCAGCCGACGCCGCGACACGAAGCGGACATCCACCCCGGACATCCCGGCCGAACACCAGGACCGACAGGGCCGACAGCGGGCGGGCACCCCTCACCACTCCCCCGCCCGGCCCCGACTCCCGCCGGGGGCAGGGGCGTTCCCCTCACCGCCCCGCTCCACCCGCGCCCAGCGCGCCCGTCAGCAGGGCGAGGGCGCCCGGGAGGTCGCGGGGGGCCAGGGCGTCGGGTGGGCGGGTGGTGCGGTGCCAGCCGGGGCCGGCGGCGAGGAGGGTGGGGCGGACCCGGGAGCCGCGGCCGCCCCAGGCGGTGGTGGCGGTGGCGCGGACGGGGACCGGGTCGGCGGTGGCGCGGGTCTGCGACCAGAGCAGGACGGCGGCGGGGCCGGTGCGGCGGACGGCTTCGGCGAGGGCCTCGGCGGGCACCGCGGCGCCGAAGACCCGGAAGGGCAGGCCGCGTTCGGCGAGGGCGGCGGCCACCGCCTCCAGCGGGAGGGTGTGCTGCTCGCCGGGCATCGCGGCCAGCAGCACGGGCGGCCCGGGGGCGGTGGCCGGGGGTTCGGCGACCCGGCGCAGCGCGCTGGAGACGTGCCAGGAGAGCAGGTGCTCGACCTCGACGTACCGCTCCCCGCTGCGGACCCAGCGGCGTCCGGCGGCGCGCAGCGCGGGTGCCATCACGTCCGTCCAGGCGGTGACGGCGCCGAGCCGTTCGACGCTGCCGTGCAGGATGCGGGCGACCTCGGGGCTGTCCAGGCGGCGGGCCGCGCGGGCCAGTCCGCGCACCTCGGGCCGGACCGCCCCGGCCGGTCCGGGGGCCGTCGGCGGCGGGCCGTCCGCCGTTCCGGCCAGCGCGGGGGCGAGCCGGGCGGCCTCGGCGGGCGGCACCCCGCGCGCGGTGAGGCGGCACATCGCCTCCAGCACGGCCACGTCCCGGGGCGTCCAGCGCCGGTGGTGCCCGGCTTCGCGTTCGGCCGGGCCGATGCCGTAGCGGCGTTCCCAGGAGCGGACGGTGGTCGGCGACACCCCGAGCCGCCGGGCGACCGCCCCGGTGCTCGTTCCCGCCTCGGCCGGTTCTGCTGACACCACGTCAGCCTAGGGCCTGCCGGGCACTCCGGACGCCGCTACCGCCGTCAACACCGCGTGGACTCGGTGCCCCAAATCTCTCAATGATTGAGATATTCTCCGCTCATGCCGACTCCCGCCCCGCCCGCACCCCCCGCGCCCGCGCCCCCGTCCGCCCCGCGCCGGCTGCGCTTCCTGCTCCCGCTCGTGCTGCTGCTGGTCTGGCTGGCGCTCGGCGGCGCGCTCGGGCCGTTCGCGGGGAGGCTGGGCGAGGTGTCGACCAACGACGGGGCGGCGTTCCTGCCGCGCAGCGCGGAGTCGACCCGGGTCGCGCAGCTGGAGAAGGACTTCCGGACCGAGGCGACGCTGCCGGTGGTGCTGGTCTGGGAGGCGCGGTCCGGGCAGGTCGACGAGGCGCTGCGGGCCGCCGCCGGGCAGGCGCTGGCCGCGGCGGCGGAGGTGCCCGGCACCACCGGGCAGGCGTCGCCGCTGCTGCCGTCCGAGGACGGGCGGGCGCTGGAGGCGGTGGTGCAACTGCGCTCCGACCTCGGACCGGATACCAAGGTCGCGGTCACGGCGATCCGCGAGCGGGCCGGGCAGGTGCCGGACGCGGTGGCCGGGGTGGCCGGACCGGCGGCGGTGCTGGCCGACCTGTCGGGGGCGTTCGCGGGCATCGACGGCCTGCTGCTCGGGGTGGCGCTCGGCGTGGTGCTGCTGATCCTGGTGCTGGTGTACCGGGCGGTGCTGCTGCCGGTGCTGGTGATCCTGGGCGCGGTGTTCGCGCTCGGCGTGGCCTGCGCGATCGTGTACGCGCTGGCGCAGCACGGCGTGGTGCGGGTGGACGGGCAGGTGCAGGGGCTGCTGTCGATCCTGGTGATCGGCGCGGCCACCGACTACGGGCTGCTGCTGTCCGCCCGCTTCCGCGAGGAACTCGCCACCGGACCGGACCGGTTCACCGCCGCCCGCACCGCGCTGCGCCGCTCGGCGGAGCCGGTCGCCGCCTCGGGCCTGACGGTCGGGCTGGGCCTGCTGGTGCTGCTGCTCTCGGACCTGACGAACAACCGGGCGCTCGGCCCGGTCGGCGCGATCGGCATCGCCTGCGCCGTGCTGTCCGCGCTGACCTTCCTCCCGGCGGTGCTCGCGCTGTGCGGCCGGGCCGCGTTCTGGCCGGCCCGGCCCGCCGCCGACGGCCGGGGCGGCTCGCACCGGGTCTGGCAGCGGGTCGCCGACCTGGTGGGCCGCCGTCCGCGCGCCCTGTGGGTGGGGACGGCGGCGGTGCTGGCGGCGCTCGCGGCCTGCTCCCCGCTGCTGGACGCCCGGGGCGTGCCGCAGTCCGAACTGTTCACCACCGCCCAGCCCTCGGTCGCCGCGCAGCGCCTGCTGTCGGCGCACTTCCCGGGCGGCTCGGGCAACCCGGCGGTGATCGTCACGAACGCCGGTCAGGCCCGGGCGGTGGCGGCGGCCGCGCAGGTGCCCGGCGTGGCCTCGGTGCGCCCGTACACCGGCGGCGCGCCGAGCGACCCGCCGGTGACCGCGAACGGCCTGGTGCGGCTGGACGCGACGCTCACCGACCCGGCCGACAGCGACGCCGCGCTCGCCACCGTCGGCCGGCTGCGCACCGCCGTGCACGCCGTGGACGGGGCCGACGCGCTGGTCGGCGGCTACTCGGCGCAGCAGGCCGACACCCGGGCCACCGCGGAGCGCGACCGGACGCTGATCATGCCGGTGGTGCTGCTGTGCATCCTGGTGGTGCTGGTCCTGCTGCTGCGCTCGGTGCTGGCGCCGGTGCTGCTGGCGGCGACGGTGGCGCTCTCCTACCTGGCCACGCTGGGCGTCTCGGCGCTGGTGTTCCCGCACGTGTTCGGGTTCTCGGCGACCGACCCGTCCGTCCCGCTGTACGGGTTCGTGTTCCTGGTCGCGCTGGGCGTGGACTACAACATCTTCCTGATGACACGGGTCCGCGAGGAGACCGCGGTGCTCGGCACCCGGGCCGGCGTCCTGCGCGGCCTGACCGCGACCGGCGGCGTCATCACCTCCGCGGGCGTGGTGCTGGCCGCGACCTTCGCCGCCCTCGGGGTGATCCCGCTCGCCTTCCTGGCCCAGATCGCCTTCATCGTGGCCTTCGGCGTCCTGCTCGACACCCTGCTGGTGCGCTCGCTGCTCGTCCCGGCCCTGGTGCACGACCTCGGCGGCCGGGTCTGGTGGCCGGCCCGCCGGGCGGACTGAGGGTGCTCAGGCCGGTTCCGGTTCCAGTTCCGTCCGCAGCCGCCGCAGGCCGTCCCGGACCCGGCTCTTGACCGTGCCCAGCGGGGTGTCCAGCAGCGCGGCGATCCGGGTCTGGGTGCAGCCGCCCCAGTAGGCGAGGGCGAGCGCCTCGCGCTGGGCGGGGGTGAGGGCGGCCAGGGCCGCGCGCACGGCGCGGCCCTCCAGCCGGCGTTCGGCCTCGGTGGCGACGCTGTCGTACGCGGGCCGGTACTCGCGCAGGGCGGCGGTGCGCTCGCGTTCGGCCCCGGCGCGGGCGGCGCGGACCCGGTCGACGGCGCGGTGGTGGGCGGCGGTCAGGGCCCAGGCGTACACGCTGCCGCGGTCGGGGCGGTAGCGGTCGGCGGTGCGCCAGAGTTCCAGGAACACCTCCTGGACGACCTCCTCGCTCTGCGCCCGGTCGCGCAGCACCCGCCGCACCACCGCCCCGACCGGACCGAGCAGGTGCCGGTACAGCGCCTCGAAGGCGTCCCGCTCGCCCCGGGCGACCCGGGCCACCAGTTCGCCGCCGCATGCTTCCACCGTCACCCTGCCACGGTCGTCCCACCCCGGGCCGGACGCCACTCGCAGCGTCCGTGCAGCGTTTCACCGGGTCGTGCAGCGTTTCACCGGGTGACGGCGACCAGCCCGGCCAGCAGGACGAGCAGCACGGCCAGGGCGCCGTGGACGACGAGGCGGTGGCGCCGACCGCGACCGGCCGCGGCACCGGTGCCGTCCCCGGCCACGGCGCCGGGCGGGTCGGTCAGCGCACCGAAGGCGGTCGCGGCGACCAGGACGGCCACCAGGTAGCCGAGGGCCAGTCCGCCGGAGGGCCCGTGCCCGGAGCCCTGTTCGACGCCGCCGGCCAACTGGGCCACCAGCATGGCGACGAGCACGAACACCAGCACGGAAATCAGCGTGGCCGACCGCCGGTTCCCGGGGCGGGCCTGCCAGAACGAGCCGAGGAAGCCCACCGCCGACATCGCCACGACGATCACCGCGCCCGACGGGAACGCACCGTCGCCGAAGACCGCCGACAGCCCCCAGACCGCCAGCGCGACGACCGCCCCGAGCCCCACCCCGGCCGCCCCGGCCCGGAACCCGGCCCGCGCACCCTCCAGCTCCGATTCGCCCACCCCCGGAACCTACCGCCCGACCCGCCCGCGTCACCACCGCCCCGCCCCGCCCGACCAGGGCTCGGGCACCGGCGGGTCCGGGGCCACCACGTCCGCCAACTACCATGGGTGAGCAACCGGTTGCCTGCGGTTGCGGCCGTTCGCCGCGCCGACGGGCCCGGCCGTCAAGACGCCCAGGAAGAGGTCCCCATGCGTGCCACCATCCGCCGGGCCGTGATCCCCGCGGCCGGCCTCGGCTCCCGGCTGCTCCCGCTCACCAAGGCCACCCCGAAGGAGATGCTGCCCGTCGGCGACCGGCCGGTGATCGAGCACACCGTCCGCGAGCTGATCGACTCCGGGATCACCGACATCACCATCGTCGTCTCGGGCGACAAGTCACTGATCCAGGAGCACTTCCGGCCCAACCCGGCGCTCGTCGCCCAGCTGCGCGCCGGCGGCAAGCCCGGCTACGCCGACGCGGTCGAGGAGATCGGCGAGCTGTCCCACCGCGGCCACATCACCTACCTGCACCAGCACGGCCCGTACGGCAACGGCACCCCCGTGCTGAACGCCGCCCGGGACTTCGGCGACGAGCCGTTCCTCGTGCTGTGGCCCGACGACGTGTTCGTCGCGGCGGTGCCCCGCGCCCGGCAGCTCGTCGCCGCGTACGAGAAGACCAACGCCCCGGTGCTCGCGCTGATGCCGATGGACCCGGAGGACTCCCAGCGGTACGGCGTCCCGGTGGTCAAGGAGGACCTGGGCGACGGCGCGCTGCGGATCACCGGCCTGGTCGAGAAGCCGGAGCCCGCGGACGCGCCCTCCCACTTCGCCGCGATCGGCGGCTACGTCCTGACCGCGGGCGTCGTCGACGAGCTGCGCGAGCAGTACCGCCGCCACCGGGAGAACCCGGTCGGCGAGCTGTACCTCACCGACGCGCTCAACGCGTACGCCGCCCGGCGCGCCGTGTACGGCCAGGTCATCGAGGGCCGCTGGTACGACACCGGCAACCCCGCCGCCTACCTGACCGCGCAGTTCGCCCACGCCCTGGCCCACCCCGAGTACGGGCCCGCCCTGCTGCGCCAGGCGCAGGAGCACGCCGCCCGCGCCACCACCGGGCGTTGAGCACCGCGAGGCCCGACTCGCCCGCCTCGAAGCCGGCCGGCAGCGCCTCCGGCGAGGCCACCGGGCCGGGGTGGTCGATCAGCAGGACGGCCCGGGCCTCGCCGTCCCGGTCGGCGGGGACGAAGTCGGTGGCCGGTTCGCGGCGCCGCAGCGGCAGCCACGCGTCCCGGCCTTCGGTGGGTACGTCGGCGAACTCGGCGAGCAGGTCGGGCTGTTCGGCGAGGCGGCGGACGAGGACGGCGCGGGTGGTGACCAGGGCGACGGCGAGCCGGTCGCCGGCGCGGGCGTAGCGGGCGGCCAGGTCGTGGGGCAGGAGGTGGTGGACGCCCTCCTCGCCCTCGTGGCCGTGGCCCAGGAGCCCTCGGACGGCCCGCTCGCCGGGCTCGGCGGAGGCGGTGTCGACGGAGAGCAGCACGCCGACGTCCGCCGCCCCGGACGGCGGGACGGCGGTGATCCGGATACCGGGAGAGGCGTTCACGGCCCCAGCGAAGCACGCCCCGCCGACGGCCGGACAGCAGCGGGAGGCCGAACAGCGGCGGCCCGCCTCCTAGTTGGCCGAGTTGCCGCCCGTCCAGCTGTGGTTGGCGGCGCGGTGGTGGCGGGAGACCGCGACGTCCCGGTCGACCTGGGCGCGGTGGGCCTCGGTGTGGTCGTACGCCTGGCGCTTGTGGCGGAAGGGCCGGGCAGCCGCGCGGGCGGCCGAGGCGGCGAGTGCGAGCAGGCGCGGCATGGTGGGACCCCCGTCCGTCGCCGGGCCCTGGACGCGGCCCGGATGCCGTCAGCGTACCCGGCAAAGGGGCGGTCAAGCCTCAAGGGAGGCTCAGGAGTTGGCGGGGGTGCGCCGGGACGGGCTCAGGAGCCGGCGGCGGTGTACCAGTGCTCGCGGACGGCGTCGGTGGGCCGCGGCTCGCCCAGGTCGGGGCCGCCCCAGTGGGCCAGTGCCTCGACCACGGGGCGCAGTTCGGCACCGCGGGGGGTGAGTTCGTAGACGGTGGCGTTGGCGGGGCGCTCCAGGCGGCGGCGCTCCACCAGCCCCTCGCCCTCCAGCTGCTTGAGCCGGGTGGCGAGGATGTCGGTGGAGACGCCGGGCAGGTCGGCGTGCAGGTCGGTGTAGCGGCGCGGTCCGCCGAGGAGTTCACGGACGATCAGGAGGCTCCAGCGCTCCCCCACCGCGTCCAGGGCGCGGGCGACGGCGCAGTACTGGTCGTAGCTTCGGCGTGGCATGTCGTCAGCATAGCCAATAGGTTGGACTTTCCAAGTCCTTACTTGGTAGAACGAAGCAAGCCGGCCGCAGGGGCTCGGTGAGGGTCGGGAGGCCGCTGATGGAGTTTCGCCAGTCCAGCAAGCTGAAGGACGTGTGCTACGAGATCCGTGGCCCGGTCGTCGACACCGCCAACGCCCTGGAGGAGGCCGGCCACAGCGTCCTGCGGCTGAACACCGGCAACCCGGCCCCGTTCGGCTTCGAGGCGCCGGAGGAGATCCTCCAGGACATCATCCGCAACCTGCCCAACGCGCACGGCTACTCCGACTCGCGCGGCATCCTCCCCGCCCGCCGCGCCGTCGTGCAGTACTACCAGCAGCGCGGCGTCCCGGGCGTCGGCGTGGACGACGTGTACCTGGGCAACGGCGCGTCCGAGCTGATCCAGATGGCCGTGCAGGCGCTGGTGGACGACGGCGACGAGGTGCTCGTCCCGGCGCCGGACTTCCCGCTGTGGACGGCGGTGGTGCGGTTCGCCGGCGGCAAGGCGGTGCACTACCTGTGCGACGAGGAGTCCGACTGGTACCCGGACCTGGACGACATCGCCGCCAAGATCACCCACCGCACCAAGGCGATCGTGGTGATCAACCCGAACAACCCGACCGGCGCGGTCTACCCGAAGGAGCTGCTGGAGGGCATCCTCGACCTGGCCCGCCGCCACCACCTGCTGGTCTTCGCCGACGAGATCTACGACAAGATCCTCTACGACGGCACCGAGCACCACTGCCTGGCCGCCCTCGCCGACGACGTGGTCACCCTCACCTTCAACGGCCTGTCCAAGTCCTACCGGGTGGCCGGCTTCCGCAGCGGCTGGCTGGTGGTCTCCGGCCCCAAGGAGCACGCCAAGGACTACCTGGAGGGCCTCACCATGCTGGCCGCGATGCGGCTGTGCCCCAACGTGCCCGCCCAGTACGCCGTGCAGGCCGCGCTCGGCGGCCGGCAGTCCATCGACGACCTGGTCCTGCCGAACGGCCGGCTCACCGAACAGCGCGACGTCACCTGGCGCGCGCTGAACGAGATCCCCGGCGTCTCCTGCGTCAAGCCCAAGGGCGCCCTCTACGCCTTCGCCAAGCTCGACCCGGCCGTGCACCGGATCGTCGACGACGAGCGCTTCGTCCTCGACCTGCTGCTCCGCGAGAAGATCCACATCGTCCAGGGCACCGGCTTCAACTGGCCCCGCCCCGACCACTTCCGCTTCGTCACCCTCCCGCGCGCCGACGAACTGGAGACCGCGATCAACCGGATCGGCCGCTTCCTGGCCACCTACCGCCAGTAGCGGGGGCGGTGACGGCGGCCCGGGTCCCGCCGAACGGCCGGAACGGGGTCGGGGACGCGGACGGCCGGGGCGAGCGGGTCGGCTGCCCCGGCCCGGCCGGGAGCGGGGGCGTCCGCCAGCCGTCCAGGGCCGGGGCGGGCAGCATCTCGCCGGATAGCCGGTCGGCCGCTCCGGCTCGGTCGGGCCGCACACGGCGGGCTTGTCGTCCTCGCTCCGCCCCCGTACGACTCGTGGTCCGACTCCTGCGCCGAGTGCCGGAACGCCCCGCCCAGCAGGACGAGCGCCCCCACCGCCCCGCGCACCGCGGTCGTCCGACCGACCCCCGCCACGTACTCCCGCACGACCCCTCCTCCGCATGGAACCCGGCGACCGCAGCACTTCCGTTCGAACCCGCACCGAGGTTCCTCACCAGGGAAGTCGGCGGCGAGGGCGCTCGCTCGCCGACGGCGTGCGGCGTGCGGGTCCCGGGCGTCCGCGCCTTCGCCGCCACCACCTCGACGGCCGGCTCCCCGGGTGCGGGCGGAGACGTCCGGGCGTGCGTGGAGGGGTGCTGCGCGGCGGTCCGGTTGCCGATCGGTAACGAAACCGTCACCCGGAGCGCACCGGTTGCACACACTCGGAAGGATGGCGACCCGTCCCGAAACGTCTCTGCGAGATGAGCCGAGTTGTCCCTCTCCCTCCGCCTGCGCCGGGCCTCCGCCGCGGGCGCGCTGCTGGCCGCCGCGCTGTTCGCCACCGCCTGCGAGCCGACCGACCAGGTCACGCCCGCGCCCGTCGCTTCGCACAGCAGCAGCGCGCCCGCGGCCGGTTCCAGCCCCACGCCGACGCCGACCCCCACGCCCAGCCCCAGCCCCACCCCGAGCCCAACGCCCACGCCGACCCCCACGCCGACGCCCGAGGCGAGTGTCGCGGCGACCACCGCGGCGCCGAAGGCGGCCACCCCCGCGCCCGCCACCACCAAGCCCGCCGCGGCCCGGACCACCAGCAAGCCGCCGGCGGCCGAGCCGACGCACACCCAGCAGGCGGCGGGCTGCCACCCGCTGTCCAACGCGGGCAACTGCTACAAGGCGGGCCAGTTCTGCCGGGCGTCCGACCACGGGGTGGCGGGCACCGACGCCTCCGGCCGGGTGATCGTCTGCGTGGACAAGAACGGCTGGCGCTGGGTCGCGTCCTGACCCGACCGGGCGGCCTCAGCGGCGCGGCCCGTACATGATCAGGCCGACGCCGGCCAGGCAGACCAGGGCGCCGGCCACGTCCCAGCGGGTGGGGCGGAAGCCGTCCAGGACCACGCCCCACAGCAGGGAGCCGGCCACGAAGACGCCGCCGTACGCGGCCAGCACCCGGCCGAAGTTCGCGTCCGGCTGGAGGGCCGCGGTGAAGCCGTACAGCCCGAGGGCGACCACGCCGAGCCCGGCCAGCCACCACGGGCGGGACTCGCGGACGGACTGCCAGACCAGCCAGCAGCCGCCGATCTCCAGGACGGCGGCCAGCGCGAACAGCAGGATCGAACGGGCGGCGCTCACCCCGCCACCCTAGTGCCGCGTCAGGCCGCCTTCGCCCCGTCGCGGCACTGGACGGTGCCCGCCCCGGACCCGGCAGCACCTGGTCCGGGGCGGGCGCCGTCCGGCCGGGTTCAGTGGCCGTGCTCGCCGCGGCCCGCGCGGCGGACGATCGAGTAGTGGTCGATCCGGGTGCCGTCCTCGGCCAGCGCGGTCACCTTCATCGTGCTGTTCGCGCCGGGGTGGGCCGGGGTGACGTCCACCTTGACGAAGGAGTAGCCGGTGTAGCGGACCCGCGACCAGTGCACTGTCTCGGGGACGTGCACCGCGCCCTTCTCGAAGTGGTACGTGACCACCTCGTCCTGGTGGTTCTCGTGGCCCTCGTAGCTGTCGGGGGCGTCGAAGGAGTACAGGCTGCGCCCGGCCGCGCCCGCGGTCACGTAGACCACGCCGTCCTTGGCCGGGTCGAGCGTCGCGCCGCTCGGCACCGCCTTGGCGACCTTGTTGCCGAGGATCGCGTCGGTGCGCTCGTACACGTGGTTGTGGCCGTTGACGACCAGGTCCACCCGGTACTTCTCGAACAGCGGCACCCAGGCGTCCCGGACCCCGCCCTCGGAGGCGTGCTGGTGGGTGGTGGAGAAGGCGCAGTGGTGGAAGAAGACCACCACGAAGTCGACCGTCTCGTCGGCCCGCAGCTCGCGCAGCCTGCGCTCCAGCCACTGGGTCTGCCGGCCGTTGGTGTAGCCGAAGTTGGCCGGGATCTCGTACGAGACGTCGTTGGCGTCCAGCGAGATCACGCCGACGTTGCCGTAGGTGAAGGAGTAGACGCCGGGGGCCTTGCGCGGGTCCGGGCCGTCGGTCGGCAGGGTGAAGCGGGCGTCCTCGCCGCCGTACCCGTTGTGCGAGTACCACGCCTCCATGTCGTGGTTGCCGTAGGAGACCATCCACGGGATCTTCGCGGACACCGGCTCGGTCTGCGCCAGGAAGGCGTCCCAGGTCCGGGCGTCGTACGCGGACCTGTCGCTGTCCAGGCCCTGGCCGGCCGGATCGGCGTAGCAGATGTCGCCCGCGTGCAGGTGGAACACCGGGTTCTGCGCCAGGATCACGTTGTCGTTGCCGGCCGCGTGCGCGGAGACGCCCTGGTCGCCGAAGGCGGTGAAGGTGAACGGCTCGAACGGGCGGCCCCGGCGGCCGGTGCGGGACGGCGCGGTGGTGAAGGTCTTCAGGGTGGAGATCGCCTGGTGCGAGGCCGGGTCGAAGCCCTCGTGGCCGACGCCGTAGTAGTAGGTGGTGCCCGGCTGGAGGTGGTCCAGCTCCACGTGCAGGTAGTACTGGTCGACCGGGGTGCCGCCGTCGACCAGCGCCGGGGTGTGCAGCGCGCGCACCTCGGCCTCGATCTTGTGGCTCAGCTCCCAGGGGTGGCGGCCGAAGCGCAGGAACGGCTTGCGCACCGCCGCCGGCACCTGCCAGGACACCCGCATCTGGGTGCCGGCGTCGGCGCCGAACTGCAGGTGGCGGCCGACCGGCGCGACCAGCGAACCGTCCACCCCGCCGGTCGCGGAGCCGGACGTCACGGACGGGTCGGCGAACGCCGTACCGGAGCCCAGCGCCCCGCCGACGGCCAGCGCGCCGGCCGTGACCGCGCCGGAGCGCAGCAGGGTGCGGCGGGAGAGCTTGCTGCGCAGGTACTCGTGCTGCTCCGCCATGCTCATGCGTGCGGCGAGCTCGGCGGGCACGCCCATGTGGGGGATATCCATGCGCGGGAGACTGTCAGTGGCCGGTGGCCGCCGCCCGGACGGTCGGTGAACGAGCGTCAACAGGCCGGTCTGGTACGGCACATGATCCGACCATGCGCGGGTAAAGCCGGTGGTGCGACCGCTCCCCGCCGCCCGCTCGCCGTGTCCGGTCCCTACAACCGCTCCCCGCATCCGGTCCCTGAGAGCAGTCCAGCAGTCCCTACGAGCGATCCCTACAGCCGCTCCCCCGGCACCGCCAGGTACGCCTCGCGCAGCCGCGCCACCTCCGCGGTGTCGAAGGCCCGCCCGTCCACCGCCGCCACCGGGCGCACCCCGACCGCCGCGTTGGTCGCGAACACCGCTTCCACGCCCGCCAGTTCCGGCCCGACCCGCTCCTCGGCGCCGCCGCACGCCCCGCGCAGCAGCGCCATCGCCGTCCCGGCCAGGTACGCGCCGCGCGGCCAGAGCACCTCGCCGCCGCGCAGGAAGCCGACGTTCCAGGTGCCGCCCTCGGTGACGCCGCCGTCCCGGTCCACGAACAGCGCGTCGTCGAACCCGGCCTGCTGGGCCAGTCGGCGCTGGCGCAGCGCCCCGAACAGCGCCACGCTCTTCACCTCCGGCAGTTCCCGCTCGAAGCGGGCCGTCCGCACCCGGATCGGCCCCGGCGCCCCGCTGCCCGCCGGACGGGCCGTCACCAGCACCCGCGGCTCGGCCTTCCCGCCGATGCTGCCCAGGTCGATCGCCGGGTCGAACACCGTCACCCGCACCGCCACCGCCCCCGCCGCGGGCACCGCCCGCCGGGCGAACCCCCGCACCCGCTCCCGGTCCGGCCGCACCCCGAACAGCGCCGCGCAGTCCCGCTCCAGCCGCTCCAGGTGCAGGTCGAGGCCGCGCACCCGGCCGTCCTCCACCAGCATCGTGGTGAAGTGCCCGTAGTTCGTCAGCGCCAGCACCTGCAACTGCGCCGCCGTCACCGGCCGCCCGTCCAACTCCGCCACCGCGGCTCCTGCGTTCACGCCCCCATTCTCGGTGATCGGCGGGCCGTCCCCGAAACCCCGGTGCGTCCGGGGGCCGGGCCCGGCTAGGTTCCCGGACATGACAGCCTTCGAAACGCAGCGCCGCCCCGTCCCCCGCGCCGACGGCGGTGAGCTCGACACCGCGCTCGCCTTCCTGGCCTTCGCCCGGGAGTGCGTGCTCAAGAAGACCGAGGACCTGACGGAGGAGCAGCTGCGCCGCGTCCTGGTGCCGACCGGGACGAACCTGCTGGGGCTGGTGCAGCACCTGACGGACGGCGAGCGGTACTGGTTCGGCCACCACGTCGCGGGCCTGGCGGAGCACCGGGACGTGGACTTCGCCATGGCCGTCCCGGACGACGTGCCCGCCCACCGGGTGCTGGCCGCCTACCGGCAGGCGTGCGCGGACAGCGACGCGATCGTCCGCGCCGTCGCCGACCCCGCCCGGCCGACCGCCACGGCGGTGGCCGGGGAGCCGCGCTCGCTGCGCTGGGTGCTGGCCCACATGACGGGCGAGACCACCCGCCACGCGGGCCACGCCGACATCCTGCGCGAGCAGATCGACGGCACGACCGGCCGGTAGTGCCGTGACCGCCGGCCGCCGGCCGCCGGGCCGCGGCCACCGGCCGCTACGCGGTGGCCCTCGCCGCCGCCCGGCCGGCGGCGCGGCCGGAGAAGAGGCAGCCGCCCAGGAAGGTGCCCTCCAGGGAGCGGTAGCCGTGGATGCCGCCGCCGCCGAAGCCGGCCGCCTCGCCGGCCGCGTAGAGGCCGTCCAGGACGGTGCCGTCGGCGCGCAGGACGCGGGAGTCGAGGTCGGTCTGGAGGCCGCCGAGGGACTTGCGGGTGAGGATGTTGAGCCGGACGGCGATCAGCGGGCCGGCCTTGGGGTCGAGCAGCCGGTGCGGGCTCGCGGTGCGGATCAGCTTGTCGCCGAGGTAGCGGCGGGCCCCGTGGATCGCGGTGACCTGGAGGTCCTTGCTGAACGGGTTGGCGATCTCGCGGTCGCGGGCCTCGATCTCGCGGCGCAGTTCGGCGCCGTCGATGGCGGGGGCGTCGCCCTGGCGCTCGTTCATGCCGCGGACGAGTTCCTCCAGGGTGTCGGCGACCACGAAGTCCGGGCCGTGCTGCTTGAACGCCTCGACCGGACCGGTGGCGCCGGGCAGCGCGCGGCCGAGCACCTGGCGGATCGAGCGGCCGGTCAGGTCGGGGTTCTGCTCGGAGCCGGAGAGCGCGAACTCCTTCTCGATGATCTTCTGGGTGAGCACGAACCAGGTGTGCTGGTGGCCGGTGCGCATGATGTGTTCGAGGGTGCCGAGGGTGTCGAAGCCGGGGAACAGGGGGACGGGCAGCCGCCTGCCGGTGGCGTCCAGCCAGAGCGAGGACGGGCCGGGGAGGATCCGGATGCCGTGCTTGGCCCAGATCGGGTTCCAGTTCTCGATGCCCTCGGTGTAGTGCCACATCCGGTCGCCGTTGATCAGGTGGCCGCCGGCGGCGCCCGCGACGTCCAGCATCAGGCCGTCGACGTGCGCGGGGACGCCGGAGAGCAGTTTGGCGGGCGGGGTGCCGAGCCGTTCGGGCCAGGCGGCGCGGACCTTGTCGTGGTTGCCGCCGATGCCGCCGGAGGCCACGATCACGGCCTGGGCGCGCAGTGCGAAGTGTCCGGCGACCTCGCGGGAGCTGGCCTCGCCGCGCTGCACGGCGGACGGGGCGAGCACCTCGCCGGTGACGGTGTCCAGGCTCCCGGCGCTGGCGGCGAGGCCGGTGACGCGGTGCCGGAAGCGCAGTTCGACCCGGCCGGCCCTGACCGCCTCGCGCACCCGGCGGGCGAAGGGCTCGACGATGCCGGGGCCGGTGCCCCAGGTGATGTGGAAGCGCGGGACGGAGTTGCCGGGGCCGGAGGCCAGCAGTCCGCCGCGCTCGGCCCAGCCGACCACCGGGAACAGCCGCAGGCCCTGGGCGTGCAGCCAGGCGCGCTTCTCGCCGGCCGCGAAGTCGACGTACGCCTCGGCCCAGCGGCGCGGCCAGGCGTCCTCCTCGCGGTCGAACCCGGCGGTGCCGAGCCAGTCCTGCCAGGCGAGGTCGCGGGAGTCCTTGATCCGCATCCGGCGCTGCTCGGGCGAGTCGACCAGGAACAGGCCGCCGAACGACCAGTGCGCCTGTCCGCCGAGCGAGCCGGCCGGCTCCTGGTCGAGCAGCAGCACCTTCCGTCCGGCGTCGGCGAGTTCGGCGGTGGCGGCCAGGCCGGCGAGGCCCGCTCCGATCACGATGACGTCGGCGTCGTGGGCCATGCGGGGCGTCCTTCCAGACCTGCGCGGGGGGTGCCATGATCCTCCGGCCTGCGGGCCCCGCGGTCAACCCACCGGTAACTTCCGGGAACGCGGCAGCCCCCGCCGGGACGGGCGGGGGCTGCCGGGCCGGGGGCCGTCAGGGCTTGATCCGGACCACCTGCGGGTCGTGGTCGGAGGCCTGGGCGGCGAACTCGCTGTTGATGTGCACCACGTCGTAGTGGGTCTTCTTGGGCTTGAGCGCGGGGCTGACCAGGATGTGGTCGAGCACCTGCGAGTTGCCCTGGTAGACGTAGGAGTAGCGCTCGTTCGCGGGCAGCTCGTTGACCAGGTCGCGCAGCACGCCGTCCTTGGTCAGGGTCTGGAGCGCGGGCGAGAACTGGTAGTCGTTGAAGTCGCCGAGCGAGACGATCCGGGCCTTGGGGTCGGCCTTGAGCAGCTTGGCGACGAACGCCTGCTCGACGGCGGCCTGCTTGACCCGCTGCACCTCGGAGGAGCGGGTGGGGGCCTGGAAGCGGCTGTCGATGCCCTGGTCGCCGCCCTTGCTGTTGAAGTGGTTGGCGATCACGAAGACCGGCTTGCCCTTGAACTCGAACTGCCCGACCAGCGGCTTGCGGCTGGAGGCCCACGCCTCGTTGCCGGGGTCGATCCGGCCGGGCGAGGCGGTGAGGCTGGTCCTGTTCTTCTTGCCGGTGACGTCGACGGCGGTGGTGGAGGAGCCGCCGGGGATGTCGGTGAAGGAGACCCGCTTCGGGTCGAACAGGAACACCTGGCGGATGTTGCCGCCGGGCTCGCCGCCGTCCTGGCCGTCGACCGGGTCGATCGAGCGCCAGTCGTAGGCCGGGCCGCCGGCCGCCTTGATCGCGTCGATGAAGGTCTTGACGGTGGTGGAGGCGCCCACGGTGCCGTCGTTGACCGCGCCGTTGTCGTCCTGGATCTCCTCGAGGGCGACGATGTCGGGCGAGGCCAGGTTGGTGACGATGCCCTTGGCGAGCTGGGCGAACTTCGCCGGGCCGTCGCTCGGGTCGAGGTTCTCGACGTTGTAGGTGCCGATGGTCAGTTCGTTCTTCTTGCCCTGCTGGGCGACCTCGGGCTTGAGCCCGTTGTCCTTGACCGCGCCCAGGGTGTTGGCGGCGATGGTGTAGCCGCCGAACTGGTTGTAGTCGAGCGGGCCGGTGGTGGCGCCGGTCAGCCGGTCGCCGACGTTGGCGACCGGGAAGGGCACCTCGGTCAGCGGCGGCAGCGACTGGATCATGATCCGGCCGTTGTTCGGCTTGTCGTAGCCGAGGTAGACCACGCCGCCGCGGGCGGTGCGCGGGTCGGTGGCGAGGGCGTCCACCCACAGCTCGTTGTACGTGTCGGTGGCCTGCACCACCGGCACGTCGGCGACCTGGACGTTCATGCCCTCCAGCGACTCGTACAGGTCGAGGGCGTACTTCGCCGGGTCCAGCGGCAGGGCGTCGATCGAGCCGCCGGCCGCGTCGGGGGCGTAGGCGGCCGGGATGTCGGCGCCGTTCAGCACGACGGGCGCGGGCACCGGGTTGCCGGAGGAGAGGACGGCGGTGGTCGGGCCGGTCAGCTCGGTGACCGACTGGGAGCCGCCCGAGCTGTTCGGGTAGTACTCGCTGACCTTGCCGGTGACCAGCACCGAGTCGCCGACCTTGACGGTCGGGGCGGCGGAGCCGGTGTAGACGAACACGCCCTCGCTGGTGGCCGGGTCCGCGTCCGGGTTCGGGTCCTGGATCCAGAAGCCCTTGGTGCCGTAGGCGCGCACGCCGGTGACGACGCCGGGCACGTTGGTGACGGTCCGGCCGTTCTTCGGCGAGACCCGGGTGGTGCCCTGGATGTCGTGGACGCGCAGGTCGCCGGGGGTGCCGGGCGGGGTGGTCGGCGGGGTGGTGGGGCCGCCGCCGGTGGTCTCGCCCTTGGAGTTGGTGGGCGTCGGGTCGCCGGCCGTGAGGTCCTTGGCGTTGTCGTCGGTGTCGGCGAGCGCGGCGCCGCGCGCCACCGAGGCGGTGTTGGACGCACCGGTGACCGGGCTGCCCTCGCGGACCACGGCGGTGCCGAAGCCCACCAGGTCGACGATCCGCGGGTCGGCGGCGCAGTCGGCGGCGGTCTTGCAGGTCAGCGCGGCGGTGCCGTTGACCAGCGCGACGGTGCCGGCGGTGGCGGACAGCGCCAGGTTGCCGCTCGCGTCGGCGGCCGGCAGGTCGGCGGTGCCGCCGGCGCCCGCGCCCTCGGCGACCAGGTAGCGGCCGCCGGGGGCGACCGACCCGCTCAGCGCGGTGACGCCCCACTGGCTGGAGGCGCTCGGGCTGCCGGGCAGGTACTGCACGCTGTAGCCGGTCAGGCCGAAGGCCGCGCCGGACGGGTTGCCCAGCTCGATGAAGTCGTTCTTCAGCGTCGCGCCGGAGTTGCCGCCGCCGCCGTAGACCTCGGCGATCACCGCGCCGGTGGACGGCGCGGCGAACGCGCCCGGCAGCGGGACGGCCAGCAGGGAGGCGGCGACCGCGGCCGTCGCGGCGGCGCGCAGCAGCGTGCGGCGGGAACGGCGGGCGGGAGTGGGGCTGGGCACCGTTGCGGGGCTCCTTCGTGGCAAGGCCATGGCCCGGGCGCGGCGGGGCGCTCCGGGTGGTGGTGAGGGTCCGTCAGAAGGCGTGCTGCCGGGGGCCGGTCCGGGTTCCGACCGGCTCCTGGCGGGCTACTCGCGTAGATCCGGTTCCCGAAGATACGCGCGTAGAAGTTGACCCGACAAGGGCGCCGACGTGAACACTTCCCGACCTGCGACGACCTCGCCGCCCAGGGAACGCCGGAGGGGCGCCCGCCCGGGCACCCCTCCGGTACGAACGGTCCGGCGGCTACGCCTGCTCGCGCAGCCCGGCGCCCCACTTCTGCTCGACCCGGCCGAACTTCCAGAACGCCAGCGCCCCGGCCCAGGTCACCACGAACAGGCCGACGATCACGTAGCCCACCAGGTTGAGGTCCAGCGCGCCGATCCAGCCGATCGGGCCGCCGGTGATGTCCAGCTTCTCGGACGCCAGCTGGAGCAGCTCGATCACGCCGATCACCAGTGCCACCACGACCGACAGGCCGGTCACCGTCAGGTTGTAGTAGATCTTCCGGACCGGCTTGGAGAACGCCCACTCGTAGGCGAAGTTCATGAACGAGCCGTCGATGGTGTCCAGCAGGCTCATGCCCGCCGCGAACAGGACCGGCAGCACCAGCAGCGCGTACCAGGGCAGCGAGAACGCGGCGGCGCCGCCCGCCAGCACCAGCAGCGAGACCTCGGTCGCGGTGTCGAAGCCCAGCCCGAACAGCAGCCCCACCGGGTACATGTGCCACGACTTGGTGACCGCCCGGGTGACCCGGCCCAGGATGCGGTTCAGGAAGCCGCGCCGGTCCAGCTGCCGCTCCAGCTCGGCCTCGTCGAAGTCGCCCTGGCGCATCCGCCGGAACACCTTGAGGATGCCGTTGAACGCGCCCAGGTTGATCAGGCCGATCAGCACCAGGAAGGTGCCGGAGACCGTGACGCCGATCAGCCCGGTCGCGTCGTGCAGCGTCGAGTCGTCCGACTCCACCTGCCCCGCCAGCGCCCGGATGCCGAAGGCCAGCAGCGCGCAGAGCCCGAACACGATCGACGAGTGGCCCAGCGAGAACCAGAAGCCCACCGAGAGCGGGCGCTTGCCCTGGCCCATCAGCTTGCGGGTGGTGTTGTCGATCGCGGCGATGTGGTCGGCGTCGAAGGCGTGCCGCATGCCGAGCGTGTAGGCCGTCAGGCCCATCCCGGCCCCGAACACCTGGCCGCCGACGTCGTAGTGCCTGGGCGCGATCACCGCGAGCAGGGTCACCCACCCCACCACGTGCAGGAGCAGGACGAACCCGGCCATGCCGGCCAGCCTGGTCCACTCCTCCCGGGTGAGCCGGTCGCGCAGACGGCTGGGCGCTGCCATGGGTCTTCCTTCCGAGCAGGGTGCCGCGAGGGCGGTGAGCTGGATTATCTTTCCGCTTATATGCATGCAATTGCAAGTCATGTGCAACTGCGAGCCGGGGGCGTACGCCGGGGGCGGAACGGGCTCGGAGCCCCCGAAAGGACTGTTCGGAAAGCTTCCTGACGGTTCGTGGGTCGAAATCCTTGACCCGGACGAATGGTCCAGTCCAATCTAGGTGACGCGCTCACCCCGGGGCGCGCAGGCTCCCACCTGGTCCCCACGGCCGCCGCACCTACCGGACAACCCCACTTCTCCGGAGGTTCCTCCATGCTTGAACGGGCCACGCCCACCCCCGAGCCGACCCCGCGCCGGGCCCCCTCCCGCCGTCGCGCCGGCGCCCTCGTGGTGGCCGCCGCGATGACGATCGGCTCGACCGCCCTCGCGCTCTCGCTCGGCTCCGCCTCGGCGGCCACCGTCAACCTGCTCGCCAACGGCGACTTCGAGTCCGGCACCCTGAGCGGCTGGTCCTGCACCGGCGGCTCGGTGGTCACCACCCCCGTGCACGGCGGGTCCTACGCGCTGGGCGGCAACGCCACCGCCGCGGACACCGGTCAGTGCCAGCAGACCGTCACCGTGCAGCCGAACACCAAGTACACCCTCTCCGGCTTCCTCAAGGGCAGCTACGTGTACCTGGGCGCCACCGGCACCGGCGTGAACGCCTCCACCTGGACGCCGGGCGCCACCGCCTACACCCAGCTGAGCACCACCTTCACCACCGGCGCGTCCACCACCTCGGTGACGGTGTTCACCCACGGCTGGTACGGCACCGGCGCCTACCAGGCGGACGACCTGGTGCTGACCGGCCCGGGCGGCGGCACCACCGGCCCGAGCGCCTCCGCCTCCGCCAGCCCCTCGCAGAGCGCCTCGCCGAGCCCGAGCCCGAGCACGAGCCCCTCGGGCTCCACCTCGCCCGGCCCGTCCACCTCGGCCTCCCCGTCGCCGTCCGCGAGCTCCAGCTCCGGCACCGGCAACGGCCCGACCGGCGACGGCAAGATCACCGTGCCGGGCGGGGTGGCGGTCACCAGGACCACCTCCAACGCCGTGGTGCTGAAGTGGAACGCCTCGACCGACTCGACCGACAACTACGTCGGCTACAAGGTCTGGTCGAAGGGCCAGCTGGTCGGCACCTCGATGGGCACGAACATCGCGGTCTCCTCGCTGCTGCCGAACACCGCGTACACCTTCACCGTCCAGGCGTACGACAAGGCCGGGCACGCCTCCCAGCAGTCCGCCGCGGTGAACGCCACCACCGCCGCCGCGCCCGCCGCCAAGCCGCTCAAGTCGGCCTACTTCGACCAGTGGTCGGTGTACGACGCCGCCTACTACCCGAAGAACGTGGACACCTCGGGCGCCGCCGCCAAGCTGGACGTGATCTCCTACGCGTTCGAGAACATCCACCCGACCAACCTCAACTGCTTCGAGGCGGTCAAGGCCTCGGACGCCGCGAACGAGAACAACCCGAACGCGGGCGACGGCGCGGCCGACGCGTACGCCGACTACCAGATGGACTACTCGGGCGCCATCTCGGTCGACGGCTCCACCGACGAGTGGGAGCAGCCGCTGAAGGGCAACTTCAACCAGCTGCGCCAGCTCAAGGCGAAGAACCCGAACCTGCGGGTCACCCTCTCGCTGGGCGGCTGGACCTACTCCAAGTACTTCTCCGACGCGGCGGCCACCGACGCCTCGCGCAAGAAGCTGGTCTCCTCCTGCATCGACATGTTCCTCAAGGGCAACCTGCCGGCCAACGTCGCGGGTGACGCCGCCGGCGGCGCGGCCAGCGGCGCGGGCATCTTCGACGGCATCGACATCGACTGGGAGTACCCGGGCTCGGCCGGCGGCCACACCGGCAACCACTACTCCGCGGCCGACAAGCAGAACTTCACCGCGCTGCTCGCCGAGTTCCGCAGCCAGCTCGACGCGTACGGGCAGACCGTCGGCAAGAAGTTCCTGCTCACCGCGGCCCTGCCGTCCGGCCAGGACAAGATCCAGTACCTGGAGACCGACCGGATCGGCGCGTACCTGGACTACGCCGACATCATGACGTACGACATGCACGGCTCGTGGGACGCCACCGGTCCGACCAACCTCCAGGACCCGCTGCACGACAGCCCGGCCGACCCGACCACGCCGATCGCCCCCGGCACCGCCAAGTACAACGTGGACACCACGCTGGCCGCGTACACCACCGGCCTGCCCGAGTACGGGATCAAGGGCGGCTTCCCGGCCAACAAGATCATCCTCGGCATCCCGTTCTACTTCCGCGGCTGGACCGGCGTCCAGGCCGGCGGCAACTACGGCCTCTACCAGAACGCCACCGGCGCCACCCCGGCCAAGCCCGGCAGCCAGGAGGCCGGCCTGGCCAGCTGGCGCGAGCTCACCCTCACCGCCCAGAACACCCACTGGGACCCGGTGACCGAGAGCACCTGGGTCTACGACGGCACCAACTTCTGGACCGGCGACGACCCGAAGGCCATCCAGGCCCGCGCCGCGTACGCCAAGAGCAAGGGCCTGGGCGGCATGTTCGCCTTCGCCCTGGAGAACGACGACAACAACTCCACCCTGCTGAACACCCTCTACAACAGCCTGGGCTGACGCCGCACCGGCCCGCCACGGACCGACGGCCCGCCGCACCTTCCCCGTGGGTGCGGCGGGCCGTCGCCGTCCGGGCCCCGGCTGGGAGCGCCGACGGGCCTGCGCCGCAGGTGAGTTGGGGCGGGCTTGGGGCGGGCTTGGCGAAACCGTGAACCGGCTGGGAGCCGGCTGGGAGATCCGTGAAGGCGTACCTTACGATCATCGGGTGCCCAGCCTGACCGGACTCCCCCTGCAGATCATCGCCACCCTGGTGGCCGTCGCCGCGTTCGCCGCCACCATGGGGCTGTGGCCCCGGCTCGGCGGGCGGGGCTGGCGGGCCTGGCTCGGCCGGATCGCGGCGTTCCTCGGGACGCAGGTCACGGTGCTGGTCGCGATGGGCCTGGTCGCCAACTCCTACTTCGGGTTCTACTCGACCTGGAGCGACCTGCTCGGCCTGGACGGCAGCCCCGGCACCGTGGTCGACCACCAGCCCGGCGGCCGGGCCGTCTCGGTCACCGGCGAGCAGCGGATGTACTCCGCGCAGGGCTCCGCCCAGGACCGCTCCGGGGTGATCCAGCGGGTGGAGATCCACGGGACCGGCTCCGGGCTGACCGGCACCCCCGCGTACGTCTACCTGCCGCCGCAGTACTTCCAGCCCGCCTACGCGAACAGCCGCTTCCCGATGCTGCTGGCGCTGTCCGGCTACCCGGGCACGCCGGAGAAGCTGATCTCGCTGCTCCAGTACCCGGCGTCCGCCCTGAAGGCCGTCGAGACCGGGAAGATGCCGCCCACCGTGCTGGTGATGATGCGGCCCACCCTGGTCGGCAACCGGGACACCGAGTGCATGGACGTGCCCGGCGGGCCCCAGGTGGAGACCTTCTTCACCGAGGACCTGCCGAAGGCGATGTCCGCCGCCTACCGGGTCGACGACCGGCCCGAGGCGCGGGCCGTGATCGGCGACTCCACCGGCGGCTACTGCGCCGTCAAGTTCGCGGTGCGCAAGCCCGATTCGTACCGGGCGGCGATCGCGCTGTCCGGCTACTACGAGGTGCACAACGACCCCACCACCGGCGACCTGTTCGGCGGCAGCGAGCAGGTCAGGCAGGACAACGACCTGCTGTGGCGGCTGCGCAACCACCCCGCCCCGCCGGTCTCGCTGCTGCTGGCCACCAGCCGCAACGAGGAGAACTACCGGCCCACCCAGGAGATGGTCGCCGCCTTCAAGGCCCCGACCCGGCTCTCCACCATCACCCTGGACAGCGGCGGCCACAACTTCCACACCTGGACCCGCGAGATCCCCCCGGCCCTCGCCTGGCTCGGCACCCGCCTCGCCCCGCCCACCCCGGACCCGGCCGGTGCGGGGGCCGCCGCCGCCACCCTCAGCTGACGGTCCGTCACCGCGCGCGGAGGCGGACGTCACCCGTCCGCCGGGAGACTTAGAGCGCCCTCATAGCCGCCTCTCATCAACCTCTCAGCCGGGCCTCCGAGCGTAGTGCCCATGACCACGTCCAGTTCCGTTCCTCCGACCAGCGAGCCGTGGCCCGACGCCGCGAACTACCCGCCCCCGGCGGTCGCGGCCCACGCCGCGGCCGGGCCGACCGAGTGGCCCTCCGCCGGGCCGCTCCCGCCCGCCGGGGCCGAACGCGAGCGGCCCGCTGAGACGCTGTTCCCGCCCGTCGCGCCGCCGCCCACCGGCCCGAAGGGACCGGCCTCCTGGGCCGGCCGGCTGCGCACGCTGCCCGCCCGCACCTGGCGCGGGCGCCCGGACGACCCGCGCTGGGTGCGTCCGGCCTTCCTCGGCCTGCTGCTGGCGACGGCCGTGCTGTACTTCTGGAACCTGACCGCCTCCGGCTGGGCGAACGCCTTCTACTCGGCCGCCGTCCAGGCCGGTTCGGTCAGCTGGAAGGCGATGTTCTTCGGGTCCTCGGACTCGGCGAACTTCATCACCGTCGACAAGCCGCCGCTGGCGCTGTGGCCGATGGCGCTCTCCGCCCGCCTCCTCGGCCTCAGCTCGTTCAGCCTGCTGGCCCCGCAGGTGCTGATGGGCGTCGGCACGGTCGCCGCCGTGTACGCCACGGTGCGCCGCCGCTTCGCCCCGCTGGCCGGCCTGGTGGCGGGCGCCGCGCTGGCGCTGACCCCGATCGCGGCGCTGATGTTCCGCTTCAACAACCCGGACGCGCTGCTGGTGCTGCTGCTCACCCTGGCCGCGTACGGCACCGTCCGGGCCACCGAGACGGCGTCCACCCGCTGGCTGGTGTTCGTCGGCGTGATGTTCGGCCTGGGCTTCCTCACCAAGACGCTCCAGGCGTTCCTGGTGCTGCCCGCGTTCGCCCTGGTGTACCTGGTGTGCGCGCCCACCGGTCCGGGCCGCCGCCTCCGGCAGCTGCTGTACGGCACCGTCGCCATGGTGGTGGCCGGCGGCTGGTGGGTGGCGATCGTCGAACTGATGCCGGCCTCCGCCCGCCCGTACATCGGCGGCTCGCAGGACAACTCCTTCCTCTCCCTGACCTTCGGCTACAACGGCTTCGGCCGGATCACCGGCGACGAGACCGGCTCGGTCGGCGGCGGCGGTGGCGGCCGGGCGGGCGGCGGGGGCGGCATGTGGGGCTCCACCGGCGTCACCCGGCTGTTCGACGGCGACATCGGCGGCCAGATCGCCTGGCTGATGCCCGCCGCGCTGATCCTGCTGGCCTTCGGCCTCTGGGCCACCCGCCGCCACCCGCGCACCGACTCGGCCCGGATCGGCTTCCTGGTCTGGGGCGGCTGGCTGCTCTCCACCGCGCTGACCTTCAGCTTCATGTCCGGCATCTTCCACCAGTACTACACGGTGGCCCTCGTCCCGGCGGTCGCCGCCCTGGTCGGCATGGGCGCCGACGGCCTGTGGCGGGCCCGCCACCGCCTCCCGTACGCGGCCGTGCTGGCCGTCACGGTCGCGGTCACCGCCTGGTGGGCGCACCAACTGCTCGGCCGCAGCGCGCAGTTCGTGCCGTGGCTGCGCGACGCGGTACTGATCGGCGGCGTCCTCGCCGCGATCGCGCTGCTCCTCGCGGGCCGCATCCCCGGCCTCACCGGCCGCCGGATCGCCACCGTCGCGGGCCTCACCGCCCTGGCCGCCACCCTGGCCGGCCCGGCCGCGTACGCCCTCGACACCGTCTCCACCGGCCACAGCGGCTCCATCGTCACCGCGGGCCCGGCCGTCCAGAGCGGCGGCTTCGGCGGTCGCGGCGGCGGCTTCCCCGGCGGCGGGGCCGGTTTCCCCGGCGGCGGCCGGGCGGGCGGCGGCACCGGCGGCATGCCCAACTTCCCGGGCGGCACCGGCACCGGCGGCACCGGCGGCAGCAGCAACGGCATGCCGGCCTTCCCCGGCGGCCCCCAGAACGGCACCGGCACCGGCACCGGCAGCAACGGCGGGACGGGTGCCTTCCCGGGCTTCCCGGGCGGCGGCACCGGCACCGGCACCGACGGCGAGCGCCGCACCGGACGCGGCGGCTTCGGCGGCGCGGGCGGCGGCGGCATGGGCGGCATGGGCGGCCTGCTGAACGGCGCCCAGGTCTCCACCGAGGTGGCCGACCTGCTCAAGCAGGACGCCGGCAAGTACACCTGGGTCGCCGCCGCGGTCGGCTCGCAGAACCAGGCCAGCTACCAACTCGCCAGCGGCGAACCGGTGATGGCGCTGGGCGGCTTCAACGGGAGCGACCCGTCGCTCTCCCTGAACGGCTTCAAGCAGCTGGTCCGGGAGGGCAAGGTGCACTGGTTCATCGGTGGCGGCGGCATGGGCGGCGGCAGCATGGGCGGCTCGAACTACTCCGCGGAGATCAGCTCCTGGGTGGAGGCCACCTACACCGCCAAGACCGTCGGCGGCACCACCCTGTACGACCTGACCGCGACCCCCAAGAGCCCCGGCCTCTGACCGGCGCCCCTCCCCCGCGCAGCCCCCGAGGCCGTCCGGCTCCCCTCCCCCGGGGAGCCCGGGCGGCCTCGGGGCCGTCCGCCCCGCGCCGCCGCGCCGCCGCCAGCGGTCGCCAGCCGGCGTCAGCGGTCGTCAGCCGCCGCAGAGCGCGAGCATGGTCTTCTTGTCGGCGGGCGTCACCGGCAGCTGGTACTTCAGCGACACCTGCGCCCACCGGATCGCGTACGAGCAGCGCACCTCGGTGTTGGCGGGCAGCCAGGTGGCCGGGCCGGAGTCGCCCTTCGCGGCGTTCTGCGAGCCGTCGGCGGGGATCAGGTTGAGCGGGTCGTTGGCGATCTGCACCCGCTTGGCCTTTTCCCACTTGGCGGCGCCCTGCTGCCAGTCGTAGGACAGCGGCATCACGTGGTCGATCTGGATCTTCGACGCCTGCTGCTTGTTCCACTGCACCGTCTTGCCGGTGTACGGGTCCCAGATGGTCATCCCGGTGACCACGCAGGCCGAGCCGTCCTTGTGCTCGACGTCCTTCCCGTCCCGGGCCAGCACGTCGTCCCGGGTGCCGCAGTTGTTGTGGCCCAGCGGCACGCCGTCCACGTTGTCCGTCCAGGCCGGGCCGAACTGGTCCCGGTCGTAGCCGGTCTTCGGCCCGGGGTCGGCGGTCCTGACCTGGGTGATCAGGTCCAGGCCGGCCTTGCGGTCGGCGTCGCTGGTGACGGGCGCCAGGCCGGGCTTGGTGCCGTCCGGGTTCTGCAGCGGGTTGGTCCCCTGCGAGACCGCCCCGGGGGAGGTGGCGCCGCTCGACCCCTTCTTCCCACTGGTGCACCCGGTGAGGGCCAGTGGAGCGAGCAACAGGACGGCGACGACGGCGGTACGGCGGGCTCGCACGGTATTCCTCTGCGGCTGGGCGACTCTGACGGCCCACCAGGAGACCAGCCCCGCCCCGCCGGGTCAAGCCGTCCGGACCACCGCATGACATATCTCTCCTTTCCCCCCGATCCCGGCATTCCGGCTGGGAGAATACGTCGCCCGCACCCGCGGACCCGCCGCCCTCGGCCTCCCCTCGGCCTCCCCTCTGCCCCCTCAGCCGTCCTCAGCCGCCGATCGCGGACATCGGCCGCTCCGGCCGGACGAAGTCGGCGTCGCCGATCCGGTGCCCGGCCCGCTTGCCGGCGACGCAGGCCCGCCAGGCCCGTTCGATCCGCGCGTCGTCGGCGCCGCCGCGCAGCAGGGCGCGCAGGTCGGACTCCTCGGTGGCGAACAGGCAGTTGCGCAGTTGCCCGTCGGCGGTGAGCCGGACCCGGTCGCAGCCGCCGCAGAACGGGCGGGTGACCGAGGCGATCACGCCGACCACGTGGCCGGTGCCGGCCAGCCGCCACTCCTCGGCGGGCGCGTTGCCGGGCCGGCCGACCGGGACGAGGCGCCAGCGGGCGGCGAGCACGTCGAGGATCTCGGCCGCCGTGACCATCGCGGCCCGGTCCCAGGCGCCCTGGGCGTCCAGCGGCATGGACTCGATGAACCGCATCCGGTAGCCGCCGTCGACGGCGAACTCGACCAGGTCGACGAGTTCGTCCTCGTTGACGCCGCGCACCGGCACCGCGTTGACCTTCACCGGTTCCAGCCCGGCGGCCTTGGCGGCGGCCAGCCCGGCCAGCACGTCGGCCAGCCGGTCCCGGCGGGTGAGTGCCGCGTAGCGCTCGGGGCGCAGGGTGTCCAGGCTGACGTTCACCCGGTGCAGGCCGGCCCGCTTCAACTCCGGTGCGCGGCGGGCGAGTCCGATGCCGTTGGTGGTGAGCGAGAGTTCCGCGCCGAGGTCGCCGAGCCGGGCGAGGAGGTCGGGCAGGCCGCGGCGCAGCAGGGGTTCGCCGCCGGTGAGCCGCAGGGTGCGGATGCCGAGGCGGTGGACGGCGATCCGGGCCAGGCGCAGCAGTTCGGCGTCGGTGAGGGTCTGGTCGCGGGGCAGCCAGTCGAGTCCTTCGGCGGGCATGCAGTAGGTGCAGCGCAGGTTGCACCGGTCGGTGAGGGAGAGCCGCAGGTCGGTGTGGACCCGGCCGTGCCGGTCGACCAGCGGTGCGGGCGCACCGGCGGGAGCGGCGGCGGGGACGTCAGTGGTGCGCGGTGCCATGGGGCCAGTGAACGGGGGCGGCCGGGGGCCGGTCCAGGGACGGAACGGCCGGGAGCGGCGGGCGGGCGGCGGGGGCGGCCTGTCGGATCGTCCAAGGCGGGGCGGCGGGGGGCGGGGGGCACACTGGCGGCATGGCGGAACTGCGGGTGCCGGCCCTGGTGCTGGCGGCGGGCGGCGGGTCGCGCCTCGGCGGGCGGCCGAAGGCGCTGCTGCCCTACCGGGGGCGGACGCTGCTGGAGCACGCGCTGGCGGTGGCGGCGGAGGGCGGCTGCGACGGCGCGGTCGCGGTGCTGGGCGCGGCGGCCGGGGAGGTGCGGGCCCGGACGGACACCGGCGACTGTCGACTCGTCGACAATCCCGACTGGCGCACCGGCATGGCCTCCTCGCTGCTCGCGGGCCTGGCCGCGCTGCCGCCGGGGGCGACGGCCGCGCTGGTCCTGCTGGTGGACACGCCGGGCGTCACCGCGGCGGCGGTCCGCCGGCTGCTGGCCGTGCACGCGGGGCCCGCGGACCTCGCCTCCTGCGCCTACGCCGGGCGCCGGGCGCACCCGGTGCTGATCGGCGCCGCGCACTTCCCGGCCCTGCGCACCACCGCCACCGGCGACGCGGGGGCCCGGGCGCTGCTGGCGTCCCGTCCGGTGGCCCTGGTCGACTGCACGGACGCGGCCGTCCCGGACGACCTCGACACCCCGGCCGACCTGGTCCGCTGGGGCATCGGCTGACGCCACGCCACCCCCGCCGGTGCCCGTCCGCCCCGGAGGTCACGGCGGTCGTGCGCGCCCCCCGGCGCGTGACCGTCCGCGCACCTTTTCCCCACCTCAACTCCGCTGGAGGAATACCTCATTCCGTACCGGTCGGGGCGCCGATCGGCCAGGATGGAGACCCACCCCTCCCGCCGATTCCCCTCCCGCCGATTCCCTCCCACCCCGATCCGAACGGACGGTGACCACATGCCGCTGCCCGAGGACGCCGCCGGCGCCACCGACGAGATGGGCCCGAACGGGTTTCCCCCCGGTTCGCCGTCGGGAGCGAGCCAGTTGCGCTGCCCGGCCTGCCGGGCCGAGCGCCGGTACGAGCCGCCGAGCCTGCCGTGCCCGTGCGGGGCGCAGCTGCGGGTGCCGCTGCTGCGCGGCGGGGTGCCGGTGCAGGTGCGGTTCCGGTCCTGGGAGGACTCCTGGCTGAACATGCGCTGCCCGCACTGCGGGCGCAGCGACCAGTGGCCGCAGCCGGAGTTCACCTGCGACTGCGGGGCGACCGTCCGGCTGCCGGTGGACCGGGCGCCGCGCCCGCAGGGCACCGGGCCGCGCTCGGTCCGCCCGGTGGAGAGCGCCCGCCCGTACACCACCGCCGTCCCGCCGGCCGCCCCGGCCCCGGTGGCGGACCCGCCGGCCGCCGGTTCGGGCCCGGCCCGCGCGCTGCGCCCGCCGTTCCGCCCGCAGCCGGTGCGCACCCCGCAGGACGCGGTGCTGACGGCGGCCCGCTACCTGCAGTGGCTGGGCTTCGCCGACCTGGAGCCGGCGCCGGGCCCGGAGCGGGACTCCACCACCCTGCTGGGCGGGCGGATCGTGGCCCGGGTGGACACCTGGACCGAGCCCGCCGACGTCAAGGCGGTGGAGTGCCTGTGGCTGGAAACCCTCCACGGCGAGGACGTCGCGGCGGCCATGTTCACCGTCTCCGGCTACTCCCGGCAGACCGTGGTCCGCGGCGAGCAGCTGCTGGTCGCCCTGTTCACGCTGGACGCGGCGGGCATCCCGCAGCCGTCGAACGGCGCCGCCGAGGCCCTGATGGAGACCGGCTGGACGTCCTGAGGCCCCACCGGCACGCCACCGTCCGGATCGGGCCGTTCCGGATTTCCTCGCGCTCGTGATCTGGTGCACAAGCTCCGGCGCGTGTTGAATTGCCGCCACGGCGCGGGCGCTTGGGGAGGCCGGCGGGTCGTTGCATGGCGCGCACAAGGAGGTGGCGTTGTCGGTGCACGGGACTGCCCCGGGGGGCATGGCGGACGTCGTCTGGCGGCTGAGGTCGCGCGGCTGCTGGCAGGAGGCGGCCGACCTGCTGCGCCCGCAGGCCGGGCGGGACCCGGCCGCGGCGCTCCAGCGGGCGGAGCTCCTGATCGAGCAGTGCCTGTTCACCGCGGACCACTGGGAGCGGGCGGAGGACGCGCTGCGCCAGGCGGAGGCGTCGGTCGCGGGCATCGAGGCGCGGGCGGCGGCCTCCTGCGCCCGGGGGTTCCTGGCGTACGTGGCGAGCGTGCTGGGCCGCCGGGACCGGCTGGACGAGGCGCAGGCGGCGCTCGGACGGACCTCGGCGCTGCTGGCGCCGCGGGCGCCGGGGCGTCCGCTGCTGGACTTCCGGCGCGGGCTGGTCGCGGAGAACCTGCTGCACGACCCGGCGGCGGCGCACAGCGCGTACGCCCGGGCGCACGAGGGGGCCCGGGAACGCGGGGACGAGCTGCTGCGATCCTCGACCTGGCGGCACCTGGCGGGCCTGGCCCAGGCGGCGGGCGACCGGGAGCGGGCGCGGGCCGGGTTCGCGGCCTCGCTGCGGCTGCGCGAGCAGCTGGGTTTCACGGTGGGGGTGGCGCCGGCGCTGGCCTCGCTGGCGGAGGTGTCGGAGCCGGCCGAGGCGGAGCGGCTGCGGGCGGAGGCGGCCCGGCTGGTGCAGGCGCTCGGCGGGGTGCCGGTGTGGCTGGCGAGGCGGCTGGCCCAGGTCCCGGCGCAGCCCGGTCCCCCGGACGGCGGCGCACCGAGCGACCTGCGGCGCGGCATCAGCTAAGGTGAGCCTTACCTGTCCGGGGCGAGCAGTGGCCCGGGCAGGTCCACCTCGCCGTGCCCGGGCCCGCTCCCGGGAGCACCACCCAGGGAGCCCGCGTGACCACGTACCAGGTCGAGCAGTCCCCCGCCGCCCCCACCGCCTCCTCCGTGCCCGCCGCCCGCGACGCCCTCCCCTGCCGGGGGAGCTGGCTGCGGCTGGGCCAGGTCTTCCCCGACCTGCGCATCCACCACGCCGCCCCGCGCACCGGCCCCGGCTGGACCACCGCCGCGGCGCTGGCCGGGGACGCGGCGGCGCTGGAGGCGATGGTCGCCTTCGACGAGCGCCTCGGCCTCGACCTGTACGGCGCGCCGACCCGGCCGGACGTCACCGCCGGGTTCAGCCTGCACCGCTACGCCTGGCCGGTCGCGCTGGCCTTCACGCTGCCCTGGCTGCTGGAGCGCCGGGTGCCGCTGCTGCCGCCGTCGCGGGTCTCGATCAACCGGACCACCGGGGAGCTGACCGCCCGTCCGGCCGGTTTCCACTGCCTGCCCGACGACCCGGCCGCGGGCCGCGCCGACGCGCGGGTCGTGCCGGACCGCCGGGCGCTCGACGCCGCCCTGCGCACCGCGCTCGCCGAGCACTTCGCGCCCGTCCTGGACTCCTTCCGCCCCCTGGTCCGCCGCGGCCCGCGCACCCTGTGGGGGCTGGTGACCGACGACGTGGTGGACGGCCTCTGGTACGTGGCGGGCCTGCTGGGCGAGGAGCCCCGGGCGGTGGCGGCGCTGGAGGCGCTGCTGACCGGCGACGCCGCGGCGGCCCCGTTCGTGGGCACGCCGGGCTTCCGCGCCGAGGGCGGCGGGCGGGCCCGGACCAGGGTCAGCTGCTGCCTGTACTACACCGTCCGGCCGACCGAACTCTGCGTCAGCTGCCCGCGCGCCAAATAGGTCTGACCATCATTCATTTCCGGGGGATGACCCGGGGAAATTCCCCCCTATCGGGGTAATGACCCCGATCCCGCCTCGATCGCCGAATTTCTCCGCCATGATGGTCCCCGCCATCACGACCCGGAAAGCGAGGCTGGATCAGGTCATGAGACTGTCGGACATACCGCTGGGCTGGGCCGTCGCCGGTACGGCCGCCCTGGTGGCCGTCGTCGCCCTGCTGGCCTTCGCCCGCAGCCGCACCGGCTCCGCCACCACCGCGGGCAGCGGGCCGGACTCCTCCTGGGAGCGGGCCGAGGAGCGCCGCCGCCGCACCGAGTCCCTCTACGGCGGCGCCTCCTACCTGCTGCTGTTCTGCTGCGCCGCGGTCGCCGCCGCGCTCTCCTTCCACGGGCTGGTCGGCTTCGGCGTCCAGAACCTGGGCCTGTCCGGCGGCTGGGAGTACCTGGTCCCGTTCGGCCTGGACGGCGCGGCGATGTTCTGCTCGGTGCTCGCCGTCCGCGAGGCCAGCCACGGCGACGCCGCGCTCGGCTCCCGCCTGCTGGTGTGGCTGTTCGCCGCCGCGTCCGCCTGGTTCAACTGGGTGCACGCCCCGCGCGGCCTCGGCCACGACGGCGCCCCGCAGTTCTTCGCCGGAATGTCGCTCTCGGCGGCCGTCCTGTTCGACCGCGCACTGAAGCAGACCCGGGTCGCCGCCCTCCGCGAGCAGGGCCTGGTGCCCCGCCCGCTGCCGCAGATCCGGGTGGTCCGCTGGCTGCGCGCCCCGCGCGAGACGTACGCCGCCTGGTCGCTGATGCTGCTGGAGGGTGTGCGCACTCTGGACGAGGCGGTCGAGGAGGTCCGCGACGACAAGCGGACGGCGGCCGAGGACCGCGAGCGCCGCAGGCTGGCCTCCCGCCGGGAGCGGGCCGAGATCCGGGCGATCGGCCGCCAGCCGGGCGCCGGCTGGCGCCACCGCACCGCCCGCCAGCTCGAACCCGCCGCGGCCCCCGCGCCGTCCGCCCCGACGGAGCCCGCCATAGCACCCGCCGGCCTCCCCGCCACCCCGGCGGCGCACCGCAGCATCGACCTCACCCCGGAGGAGGACACCGTGACCCTGCCGCGGCTCGACTCGCTGGAGCAGAAGCTCAAGGACCTGGAGCAGCAGTTCGGGTGAGGGCGCCCGTCGACACCTGACGCCCGGGGCCCCGGGGCTGCGCTAGCTGCTGAGCTCGAACCACATCCGCTTGCCGGTGCCCCGGGGCTCCACGCCCCAGGTGTCGGCGAGCGCCTCGACCAGCATCAGGCCGCGGCCGGAGGACGCCTGCTCGCCGGGGGTGCGGCGGGTCGGCCAGAGGTCGGACTCGTCCTCGACCTCGACCCGCAGCCGGGCCCGGCCGTGCTCCTGGTAGAGGCGGGCGGTGAACATCGCGTCGCGGTCGGTGTGCCGGATCGCGTTGGTGACGAGTTCGGAGGAGAGCAGCTCGGCGGTGTCGATCAGTTCGGGCACGCCCCAGCGCCGCAGCGCGTCCCGGAGTTCGCCGCGCAGTTCGGCGATCCGGGCCAGGTCGGCCTGGCCGATCCGGCGGCGCAGCTGCTGGGCGGCGCGCCCGCCCGCGGGGCCGTCCCAGCGCAGCAGGAGCAGGGCGATGTCGTCCTCGCGCTCGCTGCCGTCGGCGGCCTGGGAGGCGATCCGGTCGGCGAGTTCCTCCAGCGGTTCGCGGGGTGACTCGTCGATGCCGGGGAGCTCGCCGGAGACGGTCTCGCAGAGCCGGGCGAAACCGGTGTCGAGGTCCATGTCGCGGGCCTCGACCAGTCCGTCGGTGCAGAGCACGACCGTCTCGCCGGGGTCGAGGCTGAACCGGGTGACCCGGTACTCCTCGTCGGGGTCGACGCCCAGCGGCAGGCCGCCGGCGACCGGGACGGGGTGCGCGGTGCCGTCGGCGCGGCGCACCACCGGGTCGAGGTGCCCGGCCCGGACGGCGTAGACCACGCCGTAATCGACGTTGACCTCGGCGTAGGTGCAGGTGGCGAAGTGGTCGGTGTCGAGGTCGGCGAGGAAGCGGGAGGCGCGGGCCATCACCGCGGCGGGCGGGTGGCCCTCGGCGGCGTAGGCGCGCAGCGCGATCCGCAGCTGGCCCATGATGCCGGCGGCGTGCACGTCGTGGCCCTGGACGTCGCCGATGACCAGGCCGACGTGCCCGCCGGGGAGCGGGACGACGTCGTACCAGTCGCCGCCGATCTGGAGGCCGGAGCCGGCCGCGAGGTAGCGGACGGCGGTGCTGACGCCGGGGACGGCGGGGACGGTGCGGGGCAGCATGACGCGCTGGAGGCCGGCGGCGAGTTCGTGCTCGGCGTCGTGCAGGCGGGCCCGGGCCAGCGACTGGGCGACCAGGCCGCCCAGGGTGGAGAGCAGGGTCCGCTCGTCGGCGTCGAGTTCGCGGTCGTCGTCGAAGGAGACCACGCAGATGCCGGTGGGGCGGCCGCTGGCGATCAGCGGCAGGAAGGCCCAGGAGGAGCGGCCGCTCCGCTCGGCCCAGTCCCAGGCTTCGGGGTAGCGCTCGCGGTACTCCTCGCGGCTGGAGACGAAGACCGGGGCGCGCTGCCGGATCGCCTCGGCGGCGGGGTGGGTGGGCGCCAGCGGGATGCGGTCGAACTGGTTGCTGAGGCCGTTGTGGTAGCCGGTGGAGCCGAGCAGCGCGATCCGTCCGGCCTCCAGCGAGGCCAGCGCGAGGCCGTCGGGGCCCAGGCCCGGCAGCGGCAGTTCGGTGAAGACCCGGGCGACGTCCCGGACGGTGACGGCCTCGGAGAGCGCCCGGGCGGCCTCCTTGATGAACCGGGAGCGCTGCTCGCGCAGCACGGCCAGTTCGTCGGCGCGCTCGCGCTTGTGCAGTTCGACGGTGGCGTCCCAGACGAAGCCGACCATCCGGGACGGGCGGCCGAAGGCGTCGGCGAGCACCCGGCCGCGGAAGCGCACGGCGTGCAGTTCGCCGTCGGGGAAGACGGTGCGGTAGTAGGCGCCGCACTGGCCGAGCTCGGCGACGGCGCGCTCGACCCGGCGGCGCACCACGGGCGCGTCCTCGGGGTGCAGCAGGGCCAGGAAGGAGGCGAAGGTGCGGTCGAAGGGCTGCCCGACCAGGCCGAGGATCGCGCAGGCGCGCTGGTCGCCGACCAGCGCGTCGCGGCGGATGTCCCAGTCGAACGAGCCGATGCCGTTGGCGGCCATCGCCGGTTCCAGCCACTCGGGGCTAGAGTCGCCGGTGCGGGTCGGCAGGCCGCGCCCGGAGGACGGCACGGGGCGGCCGACGGACGGGCCGGGGGCGGTGCGCAGCGGGTTCGCGGGGGTCTCGTTCCTGGTGGCCTGGGCGGGCGGGGTGCGGCGGGCGGGCCCAGGCGCCTCGGGCTCTGTGGCCATGCTTCTCCTGCCGGTGTGCCTTGCCCGGCGGCCGCGGGGGAACCCGTGTCCCCTGCCGGGCCGGCCGGGCCGCGATGATGGTGCGTGCCTCCTGGCACACATTCTCACTACCCTCTCGTATGTTCGGCAAGGCGGCAATGCCGCTGGGCCGAACGGTACGGATCGCACACGATCACGTCCGGCATATTCACCCGCGGCCCCGTCCGCGCGGCGCTCGGACCCCGTACACGCGGTGCTCCGGACGGGCCCGTGCGGTGCTCCGGGCGGGTCCGTGCGGCACTTCGGGCGGCCTCCGGCGGCGGGCCGGAATGACCGGTTCAGGCCGCGGACAGTTCGAACCAGGTGGTCTTCCCGTCCGCCCGCAGCTGCACGCCCCAGTCGTCCGCCAGCGCCTCCACCAGCAGCAGGCCGCGCCCCGAGGTGGCCGTCTCGGAGGCCGCGCGGCGGTTGGGCACCCGGCCGCCGGCGCCGTCCTGCACCTCGACCCGCAGCCGGGCGGCGTCGGTCAGCACCGCGTCGAACACCGCGCCCCGGCCGGTGTGCACCAGCGCGTTGGTGACCAGCTCGGAGGCGAGCAGCTCCGCGGTGTCGGCGAGCTCCGCGGGGACGCCCCAGTGCTCCAGCGCGGCCCGCAGCCGGCGGCGGACCGCGCCGACCGCCGGCAGGTCCGCCGCGTCCAGCGCGGCGTGCAGCCGGCGGTGCAGCGCGCACCCGGGCAGGTGCGCCGCCGGTGCCTCCGGCACCGGCCCCCGGTGCTCGGCCCCCTCCCGCCACGACGCCGACCGCTGCCGCGGGAACCTCGCCTGACCGTCCATCAACCTCGTACGCCCCCCCGCCGTGGCTCCGCACCGCGCCGCCCCCGCTCCCCCGGCGGTCCGGCAGCCGCTCCTCGCCTTTCCTCATGCCCACTCCGCACCCGGAAAACCCCTCGGGCCGCCCGGGCGCCGCGGTCCGCCGTCCTCCCGGTCCGCGCGCCGGGTTCTCCCACCCGTGTGCCCGGGGTGTCGGCGGTGCTAAGTTTGAACGACGTTCTAACATCTGTACCGGCTCATCCCCGCCACCCCGGCACACCCGCCACCCCCGCGACCCCCGCAAAGCGAGGCACCGTGCGACTGACCCCCACCGAACGGGACCGGCTGCTGATCTTCACCGCGGCCGAACTGGCCCGCGCCCGCCGGGCGCGGGGCGTGCGGTTGAACGTCCCCGAGGCGACGGCGCTGATCGCGGACACGGTCTGCGAGGCGGCCCGCGACGGCCGGCGGCTCGCCGAGGCGATCGAGGCCGGCCGCAGCGTGCTGAGCGCCGCGGACGTGCTGCCGGGCGTCGCGGACGTGGTGACGGTGGTGCAGGTGGAGGCGGTGTTCGAGGACGGCACCCGGCTCGCGGTGGTCACCGACCCGTTCCGCGGGGCGGGCTCGCTGGGCGAGGACGCGCCGGGTGCGGCGCTGCCCGGCGCCGGGGCCGGGTACGACCCGGTGGAGGAGTCGCTGCTGCTGCCGGTGCACAACACCGCCGCGGTGCCGATCTCGGTGACCTCGCACTTCCACTTCTTCGAGTCCAACCCGCGGCTGGCCTTCGACCGGGCCGCCGCGTACGGCACCCACCTCGCGGTGCCGGCCGGCTCCTCGGTGCGCTTCGACCCGGGCGCCACCGTCGAGGTCGGCCTGGTGCCGATCGGCGGGGCCCGGGTGGCGATCGGGTTCGCCGGGCTGGTGGACGGCCCGCTGGACGCGCCGGGCGCGAAGGAGGCGGCGCTCGCGAAGGCCCGGGCCACGGGCTACCTGACGGAGTTCGACGACGCCGGGCTCGACGACGCCGGGCTCGACAGCACCGGTCCCGACGACGCCGAGCCCGCCCAGTGACCCCCTCGACCAGCCGGAAGGACCCCGCATGAGCGCCATCACCCCGCACGACTACATCTCGGTGCACGGCCCGCGCGCGGGCGACCGGGTCCGGCTCGGCGACTCGGGGCTGATCGTCCGGGTCGAGTCGGACTCGCAGGCCCCGGGCGACGAGTTCCTGGCCGGGTTCGGCAAGACCGCCCGGGACGGGCTGCACCTGAAGCCGGCCGCCGTCCGGGAGACCTGCGACGTGGTGGTCTCCAACGTGCTGGTGATCGACGCGGTGCAGGGCATCCGGAAGACCTCGATCGGCATCCGGGCCGGCCGGATCACCGGGATCGGCCGGGCCGGCAACCCGGACACCCTGGACGGCGTGGAGGTGGTGGTCGGCACCGGCACCACCATCGTCTCGGGCGAGGGCCTGATCGCCACCGCCGGCGCCGTCGACACCCACGTCCACCTGCTCTCCCCGCGCATCATGGAGGCGTCGCTGGCCTCCGGCGTGACCACGATCATCGGGCAGGAGTTCGGCCCGGTCTGGGGCGTGGGCGTCAACTCGCCCTGGGCGCTGCGGCACGCGTTCAACGCCTTCGACGCCTGGCCGGTCAACATCGGCTTCCTGGGCCGGGGTTCGTCCTCCGACCCGGCCCCGCTGGTGGAGGCGCTGGCCGAGGGCGGCGCCTCCGGCTTCAAGGTGCACGAGGACATGGGCGCGCACACCCGGGCGCTGGACACCGCGCTGCGGGTCGCCGAGGAGTACGACGTCCAGGTCGCGCTGCACACCGACGGGTTGAACGAGTGCCTGTCGGTGGAGGACACCCTCGCGGTGCTGGAGGGCCGGACCATCCACGCCTTCCACATCGAGGGCTGCGGCGGCGGCCACGTGCCGAACGTGCTGAAGATGGCGGGCGTGGAGAACGTCATCGGCTCCTCCACCAACCCCACCCTCCCGTTCGGCCGGGACGCGCTGGGCGAGCACTACGACATGATCGTCTCCGCCCACGACCTCAAGCCCGACCTGCCCGGCGACGCCGCGATGGCCCGGGACCGCATCCGGGCCGGCACCATGGGCGCCGAGGACGTGCTGCACGACCTGGGCGTCATCGGCATCACCTCCTCCGACGCCCAGGGCATGGGCCGGGCCGGCGAGACGGTGCGCCGCACCTTCGCGATGGCCGGGAAGATGAAGTCCGAACTCGGCCCGCTGGACGGCACCGGCTCGTACGGGACGGCCGAGGGCGGCGACGACAACGAGCGGGTGCTGCGCTACATCGCGAAGCTGACCATCAACCCGGCCATCGCGCACGGCCTCGCGCACGAGGTCGGGTCGATCGAGGTCGGCAAGCTGGCCGACCTGGTGCTGTGGCGCCCCGACCACTTCGGCGCCAAGCCGCAGCTCGTCCTGAAGGCCGGCTTCCCCGCGTACGGCGTGGTCGGCGACCCGAACGCCTCCACCGACCGCTGCGAACCCCTGGTGCTGGGGCCGCAGTTCGGCGCGCACGGGGCCACCGCCGCGGACCTCTCGGTGGCGTTCGTCGCCCAGGCCGCCGCCGACTCCGCCTACCTGGACGTGGCCAGCGACCAACTGCCCACCCGCAGGCGGCGGGTGGGCGTGCGCGGGACGCGCGGCATCGGGCCGCGCTCGATGCTGCGCAACGGCCGGCTCGGCCGGGTCGACGTCTCCGCGACCGGACTGGTCTCGCTGGACGGCGAGCCGCTGCGCTCGGCGCCCGCCGACTCGGTCTCACTCAGCCGCCTCTACTTCCTCTGAACACCCTTCCCCCACCTAGGAATCCACCCTCATGACCGACTCCCCCGCCCCCACCCCGGCCGAGCTCGGCTTCCGGATGCCCGCCGAGTGGCACCCGCACCAGCGCACCTGGATGGCCTTCCCCACCGCCAACCCGACCTTCGACGGCGCCGAGCAGCTCGACGCGGCCCGCCGCGCCTGGGCCGAGGTCGCCAACACGATCGTCCGGTACGAGCCGGTCACCCTGGTGGTGAACACCGGCGAGACCGAGGCCGCCCGCCCCCACCTCTCCGCCGAGGTGGAGATCGTCGAACGGCCGCTCGACGACGCCTGGATGCGCGACATCGGCCCGTCCTTCCTGATCGACGGGAACGGCGAAGTGGCCGCCGCCGACTGGGTGTTCAACGGCTGGGGCGCGCAGTCCTGGGCCCGCTGGGACAAGGACCAGGACGTCGCCGAGCACGTCACCGACCTGGCCGGCGTGCGGCGCTTCGCCTCCCGGCTGGTCAACGAGGGCGGCGGCATCCACGTCGACGGCGAGGGCACCGTCCTGGTCACCGACACCGTGCAGCTCGGCGAGGGCCGCAACGCCGACTGGACCCGCGAGCAGGTCGAGGCCGAGCTGCACGCCCACCTGGGCACCAGCAGGGCGATCTGGCTGCCGCGCGGACTGACCCGCGACTACGACGAGTTCGGCACCCGCGGCCACATCGACATCGTCGCCGCCTTCGTCCGCCCCGGCACCGTGGTCGTCCACTCCCAGCCCGACCCGGCCCACCCCGACCACGCCGTCTGCCGGGAGCTCGCCGACCTGCTGCGCACCGCCACCGACGCCCGGGGCCGCACCCTGGAGGTGATCGAACTCCCGGCGCCCACCGTGCTGTGGGACGAGGACGGCGAGCCGGTCGACTACTCGTACATCAACCACTACGTGGCCAACGGCGTGGTCGTGCTGTGCGCGTTCGACGACCCGCGCGACGAGCAGGCCAAGGCGATCCTGGAGAAGGCGTACCCGGGCCGCACCGTCGAACTGGTCGACGCCCGCGAGATCTTCGCCAACGGCGGCGGCATCCACTGCATCACCCAGCAGCAGCCGCGGGCCTGACCCGCCGCAGCCTGACCTGACCTGACCTGACCTGCAACGGCCGCGGGCCGGAACTCCCCTCGGAAGAAGGGGAGTTCCGGCCCGCGGCCGCTGTTCGTTCGCCCCGGCCCGTCGGCCCGCCGTCAGGGCAGCGGCGGGTCGAACACGCCCCACTCCTCCTCCCGGCGGCGCTCGCGCCGGCGGCGTTCGGCCATCGCGGTGACGGCGTCGGTCAGGAAGGCGTCCCAGCAGTCCCGTTCCAGGACGGGGGCGCGGCCGGTCCCAGCTGTACAGCGCGGACACTCCCGGCACGGCCGGTAGCGGTGGTCCGGGCTGCCCGGCTGCGGCCCGGCCTGCGACTGGTCGGCGGTCACGGCTCCTCCTCGATCTGGGCCCAGATGACGGTCTCTCCGTCGGCGGTGACCGATCCCCAGCGGTCGGCGGTGCGCAGGGCCCGGAGCAGTTCTCCCCAGGTCAGGGCGTCGTCGGGTGGACAGGGAATGCTGATCCTGGTGCTGCCGACGGCGCATCGCACGTCCGCCTGTGCGCCCGAGGCCCGTTCGATAGCCGTCCGCAGGTCGGACGCGCGCGTGCTGATCTGCACCACTCCCCCAGAGTACACATAGGGCAAAGCTCTACACGTAGAGTAGTGCCACCCGGGATACTGTGTCACCGATCGGCTGGACCACACACCTTTCGGAGGATGTTCCATGACCGGCAGCGGGCCCTCCGCTTATCTCCAGGTCGCCGAGCAGCTCCGCGACCGGATCGCCTCCGGCGAATATCCGCCGGGCAGTCAACTCCCGTCCCTGGCCGACCTGCGGGCCCAGTACGGCTTCTCGCACGGCGTCGGCCAGTCCGCGTACCGGCTGCTGGAGCAGGAAGGCGTGGTGCTCGCCAAACAGGGGCGCGGCTACTTCGTCCGGGACCAGGAACCGCCCCGTCCGCTGGTCCGCCTCGCCGGTGCCGCCGGACCGGACACCACCGGGCTCGCCGAACAGGGCGTCACCCCCTCCTGGCGCAGCCAGTCCACCACCGAGGCCGCCAGCCCGCAGATCGCCGAACGCCTCGGCATCGCACCCGAGGACCCGGTGATGCACACCTCGTACGTCTACCTGGTCGACGGCGAGCCCGGGTACCTCGCCGAGTCCTGGGAGCCGATGGCCGTCACCGGCCAGGCCCTGATCGTGCTGCCCGAAGCCGGGCCGTACTCCGGGATCGGCATCGCCGCGCGGATGGCCCGCATCGGCATCGAGGTCGGCGAGCCCGTCGAACAGGTCAGCGCCCGCAATCTCACCCGCGCCGAGGCCCAGGCCCTCACGCTGCTGCCCGGCGTGCCCGCCCTCGCCATCCGCCGCACCCACTACGACCGGGCCACCGGCCGTCCCGTCGAGACCGCCGACCTCGTCCTGCCCGGCGAACGCTGGGCCACCCGGTACGGCCGCCCGCCCGGCGCCTGACCCCCGGCCGCGGGCGGGCGCCCGGCGGAAGGGCGCCCGCCCGCGGGAAGCGGTGCGATGGACCCACGGCCCTCGAGAACCCGGACGACCCGACCGCCGGACTCCTGCGCCCGGCCCCCGGCCTCGGCCCCGCCCTGCTCCGCCGCGCCCACCGCGCCGGACTCGCCGACGGCCGCCGGGAGACCGCCGGGAGACCGCCGGGAGCCGCGAGCACGGCGGCTGGTGAACCCCGCGCGCGCCGTGCGGGAGACTTCCCCTGCGGGAGACTTCCCGTACGGGGGCTTCCGCACCAGGAGCTTTCCGGGCGGGAGGCCCCGGGACGGGCGCTTCCCCGCCCCGGAGGTCCCCCGTCCCGGGGCCTCCCGCACCGGAGCGGCCCCCGACAAGCGACACACCGAGGAGTACGGATGGCGCAGCCGCGCACCCGCCGCCCGGCGCGCCCCCGCGAAGAGGTCTACGCCGCCGCCCGCGCCGCGATCGCCGAACACGGCCTGGCCCGGCTCACCATGGCCGGCCTCGGCGAACAGCTCGGCATGAGCGCCGGACACCTCCTCTACTACTTCGGCAGCAAGGACCAGCTCCTGCTGGAGACCCTCCGCTGGAGCGAGGCCCAGCTCGGCGAGCGCCGCGGCCGCGCACTCGCCCGCCGCGAGGACCCCGTCCTCGAACGGCTCGACCGCTACCTGGAGCTCTACCTCCCGGAGGGCCCCGGCGACCCCCGGTGGATCCTGTGGATCGAGGTGTGGAGCCGCTCCCCCGGCACCGCGGAGCTCCGCCAGGGCCAGCTCGACATCGAGACCCCCTGGCAGGACGACCTCACCGCCCTGCTCGCCGAGGGCCGCGACACCGGACTCCTCCCCGCCCCCGGCGCCACCCCCGCCCGCGCGGCCCAACTGCGCGCCCTGCTCGACGGCCTCGCCGTCCCGCTCGCCATCGGCCTGCCCGCCACCACCCGCGACGGGGCCCTCGCCCAGGCCAGGTCCGCGGCGCACGCCCTGCTGGGGCTGCCCGCCTAGGGCGTCCTCGAACCCCCGGCGCCGGGCCGCGGACCGGTTGCTCCGTCCGGCCCGTCCGGCCCGTCCGGTCCGTCTACTCCGTCCAGACCGCGGCCGCGGTGCGGTCGTCCGCGTAGCCCTTGGCGCGGACCTGGATCTGGCGCAGGAAGTCGACGGTGCCCGGCGGGTGCGGGTGCGCCCAGTGGCTGGAGAGGAAGTGGGCGACGGCCGGCTCCTCGGCGATCGGCGCGGCCAGGCCCGGCGTGCACAGGAGCAGGATGTCGCCGGAGGTGGCCGGGACCAGGCGGAAGCGGAACGGCCGGGGCGCGGGCGGCGCGGCCGGCGGGAGCGGCGGCTGCCCGTCGGGGTGGTGCAGCAGCCGCGCGGCGTAGGCGTCGATCCAGTGCCCGGAGCGCAGCAGGTAGAGCCCGCCGGGGCCGGTGCCGAACGCGGCGCGGTGGGTCGCGGCCGGGTCCGCCGACATCAGCAGGCAGTGCAGCGAGGCGGTCTCCTCCGGCGGCAGCCCGGACGTCCCGTCGCCCTCCCCGTGCTGCGCGGCCTCGTGCGCCGCCTCGTGGGCGGCCGTCTCCGCGGCGCTGCGCAGCTGCACGACGGCCTGGAGGGCGATCCGCTGGAGGCCGTAGCGCAGGCGGTCGCGGGCCCCGGCCCGCAGGTCGGCGGCGAGTTCGGCCCGGCTGCGGCCGATCGCGGCGGCCAGCTGCCGGGCCGCCTCGCCCGCCGCGACGGACCCCCACTGGGCGTTGGCCCGGCGGGCGGGCGCGGCCAGCACGGTGAGCACCAGCGCCTCCTCGCCCTCGCCGAACCGGACGGTGAGCAGGGCGTCGGTGCGCGGCTCGCCCCGGTAGCGGGCCGAGTCGCCGCGGATGGACACCGCCCGCAGCGTGGTGCCCGCGAACCCGGCCCCGTCGACGGCCGTGTCGGGCACCACCGCGGCCAGCCCCGCCGGATCGGCGGCGGGCAGGTTGGTCGGCTCGGGCGCGTACGTCGGGGGCCGCTCCCCCACGTGCGGCACCGCCGGCGCCTGCGGACGCCCCAGCCAGGGCGCGGACGCGGCCCGCTCCGGCGACGGGTGCTCCGCGACGACGGTCGGCTCGGGGCGGGGGGTGGGGGTGGGTGCGGACGCGGGTGCGGGTTCCGACGCCGGGGCGGGTTCCGGCACCGGCGCGGGGACGGGTTCGGGTGCCGGGACGGGCTCGGGCGCGGCCTGGGGTTCCGGCTGCGGCTCGGGCTGCGGCTCGGGCTGCGACTGGGGCTCGGGCTCGGGTTGCGCGGCCGGTTCCGCTGTCGGCTGCGTCCCCGCTTCCGCCTCCGTGCCGGCGGTCGGCAGGTCCGTCAGGGTCGGCGTCGGCACGGGGGCGGCCGGTTCCTTCGAAAGGTCGGGCCAGGCGGCCTCGGCCCAACTGCGCGGCGGCGGACCGGGCTGCGCCTCGACCGCCGTCTCCACCGCCTCCCCGGCCGCACGCTCCGGCGCCTGGGCCGGGGCTGGTGCCGGTGCCGGGGCCCGAGCTGGTGTCGGGACCTGCGCCTGCGCGGGTGTCGGGGACGGTGCGGGTTCCGGTTCCCGGACCGGTTCCCCGGCCGAGGCGTCCTCCTCCGGGCGGCGTTGCGGGGCGATCAGTCCGGCGGCGGTGGTGAACCAGTCGTCGACGGTGCCGGTGCCGGCGTCCGCGGCGGGGGTGTCGGGGAGGGTGCCGGCGGGGCCCGCGTAGACGGTGTGCCACCAGGCGTCGTCGGGACGGGGCTGCCGGGGCGGGCCCTGCTCGTTCAACTGACCGCTCCTGATCCGTGAGGGGGGCCGGACGTCAGGCCATTCTCGCGAAGTGCGACGACGGTGTCCGGGATTCGGAAGATCGCGCGGACGTCCGGGTAGGGGTTCCGGCCACAGGTGGCGCGGGTGGGCGAGGGACGGGGGCGGGTGGGCCCCAACAGGGCCTTCGGGGGCGGGGCCGTGGGGCGTTCGGCCGGAAAATGAGAGCCCAAGGGGGGCATCGCTTCACCCGATCGGCTGATTAATATGTGCGCATGACCGCGCCAGGATCTCGTACCCGCCCCGGAGGAGCCGCATGCGCGGTGCTCCGTCCGGCGGCGGTGCTGTGGTCCCTGCTGCTGGCCGCGCTGCTCGCGCTGCTGCCGTGCGCGGCGACCGCCGCGACCGCGCGGCCGCTGAGTTCCCCGTCGGCCGGGCAGGAGGCGCACGGCGCGTCCGCGCAGCCGGGGGCGGTGCCCGTCGCGGGCCCGTCCGCCGGGACGGTCGGGGCGGCGTCCGCGGCGGTGTCGCACCACCTTCCGCCCGCGCCGCACCCGGCGGCGGACCCGGCGGCGGAGGCCCCCGGGGCGACGTTCATCCTGTGCACCGCGGAGAACCCGGGCCCGGTGCCCGGTCACGGCTGTTCCAGCCACCCCTTCTGCGGTCCGGAGTCGCACCTGCCGAACGCGCCGCCGGAGCCCGGCACGGCCGTCCGGCCCCGGCTGGTCGCCCCGCCGGTGACGCCCGCCGCCTCGGCCGACGGCACGCCGACGGGGTCGCACCACGCGCCCGACCTGCACGCCCTGCAGGTTCACCGGTCCTGAGCGGAACCCACCGCCGACCGCCGCCCCGCCGCGCGGGGGAGGCCGGCGGCTCCGCTGCCCCCACCCCACCGCAGACCGCCGTGCTCGCCACGGCGGGGACAAGGAAGACACCCATGGGTTCCGCCTCGAAGCAGTCCAACCCCACCGGCAAGCAGCCCAAGCCGGGCAGCAAGTCCGCCCAGCAGGCCGACCGCCGGGCCCGGATCGCCGAGCTGCGCGCCGTCGAGCAGCGCCGCGAGCGCCGCAACAAGCTCCTCACCATCGGCATCTCGTCCGCCCTGGTGCTCGCCATGATCGGCGGCGGCACCTGGCTCGCGCTGGACGCCAAGGACAAGAACGACAAGAAGAAGGCCGCCGCCGCGGCCGCCGCCGACGCCGCGCAGAAGGCCAAGGACGACGCCGCGAAGGCCGACATCCCGGGCCTCCAGACCTTCGGCAAGTTCACCCAGAACCACGTCCAGACCGACGTGAAGTACCCGCAGACCCCGCCGGTCGGCGGTGACCACAACCCGGTCTGGCAGACCTGCATGGGCAACGTCTACGACAAGCCGGTCAAGAACGAGAACGCGGTGCACTCGCTGGAGCACGGCGCGGTCTGGGTCACCTACAACGGCAAGGCCACCCCCGAGGACATCAAGACGCTCAGCGACAAGGTCAAGGCCACCCCGTACAGCCTGATGAGCCCGTACCCGGACGAGCAGGGCACCATCACGCTGACCGCGTGGAGCAACCAGCTGATCGTGGACTCCGCCAGCGACCCGCGGATCGACACCTTCTTCGCCAAGTTCGTGCAGGGCCCGCAGACCCTGGAGCAGGGCGCCAGCTGCAGCTCGGGGGCGATGTGACCGCCGCCCGCACCGGCGAGGGGCCGGAACCGGACGACGACGAGGCGTACGAAGCACACGAGGCGTCCGCCGGGTACGAGCCGCAACGGTCCGCCGCCCGTCGCGGCCGGCGGGCGTTCTGGTGGCCCGCCGCGCTGGCCGCCGTGGTCGCGCTGGGGCTCGGCGTCCCGGCGCTGGTCTCCGGCAGCACCCCGGCGTCCGGCAGTTCGGCGACCGCCTCGACGGCCCCGGCCGCGCCGAGCACCGACTCGGCGGAGGCCGGGTTCGCCCGCGACATGGCGATGCACCACCAGCAGGCCATCGACATGTCGTTCATCGTCCGGGACCGCACCCAGGACGAGGCGGTGCGCGGCCTCGCGTTCGACATCATCAACACCCAGGCCAACCAGCGCGGCATGCTGATGGGCTTCCTCGACCAGTGGGGCCTCTCGCAGAACAGCAACGCCAAGCCGATGACCTGGATGGGGCACACCTACGAGGCGCACGACGGCTCGCTGATGCCCGGCATGGCGACCAACACCGAACTGGACAAGCTCCGTTCGCTCAGCGGCCGGGACGCCGAGGTGTTCTACCTGCAGCTGATGATCAAGCACCACCGGGCGGGCGCGGAGATGGCCCAGGCGTACGTGGACGCGGGGGCCAACGCCCCGGAGAAGCGGCTCGCCCAGGGCATGGTCGACGCGCAGCACGCCGAGATCCAGCTGATGACCGACATGCTCACCGAGCGCGGCGCCCAGCCCGCTCCCTGACACCGCGACGCGACGCGACGCCACCGCAGCGCGGCGCGGCGCACCGCGTCAACGCCACCACGTCGCCCCCGGAGGGCGCCGGCCGGAATCCCGGGCGGCGCCCTCCGGCGTTCTCCCCGCCACCCCGCGCTCTCGTTGCCCTCCAACCCCCTGGCCCCTCCTCTCCCCTCCCGCGCCGCTCCCCTTGCCCGCTCAGTCCCGGCAGAGTCGGACCGCCAGCACGGCGACCGCCGCCAGCAGCAGAACGGCCCGGCCCCCCGCCGCCGCCCCTCAACTCCTTTGCTCGTCAACCCCTTCCCCCCCCTCCCCTCCCCCGTTCAGCCCCGACAGAGTCGGACCGCCAGCGCGGCGACCGCCGCGAGCAGCAGCAGGACGGCCCGGCTGCCCGCCGCCGTCCCGGCCTGGTGGACGGCCAGGACCGGGAGCGCGGTGCCGAGTGCGGTGCCGAGGCTGCGCACCATGTTGACCAGCCCGCCGCCGACGGCCGAACTCTGCGCGGGTATCGCCCGCATCACCAGGGCGTTGTTGGCGGGCAGCAGCAGCCCCAGGCCGTAGCCGGTGAGCAGGAGCGCCGCGGCCGTCGTCCACGGGCCGGGGGCGGGCAGCGCGGCCAGGGCGAGCAGTCCGGTGGCGGCGGTGAGCGCGCCGCAGCGGCAGCGGGCCGCGTCGTTCCAGCGGCGGGGCAGCAGCGCGCCGCCGGCGGTCGCGGCGAGGGCGAACGCGGCGGGCAGCGCGGTGATCGCGGCGCCCGCGGCGGTGGCGGTGGTGCCGCGTCCGGCCAGCACGACGGGTTCCAGCACCAGCGGGCAGAACAGCAGCAGGTAGCCGCTCAGCGCGACCAGCAGGCCGGCCCGGATGCCGGGGGTGTTGACCAGGCCGGGCGGGATGATCGGACGGTCGGCGCGGCGCTCCCGGCGGACCAGCGCGAGCGTCCCGGCGGCGGCTGCGACCGGCAGCCCGGCCACCGCCCAGCCGGGCAGCGGCAGGCCGGAGGCGGCGGACAGCGCGAGCAGCAGCGCGGTGGAGGAGGCCGCCAGCAGCAGGAGTCCGGCCAGGTCGAACCGTCCCTCGCGGGCGGCGCGGGCCGGGCGGCGGCCGTCCGGGAAGGTGCGCGGCAGCAGGAACCAGCCGGTCAGCACGCCCAGTGCGCCGATCGGCACGTTGACCCAGAACGCCCAGCGCCAGGACGCGTGCGCGACCAGCAGCCCGCCGAGGGTCGGTCCGAGCGCCAGGCCGAGCGCCTGGGCGGCGGCCTGCACGCCGAGGGCGGTGCGCATCGCCCGCTCGGGGACGCCGCGGGCGACCAGGGCGACGCTGTTGGCCTGCATCATCGCGCCGCCGACCGCCTGCACGGCCCGGCAGGCCACCAGGGCACCCAGGTTCCCGGCCAGCCCGGCACCGAGCGAGGCCGCGGCGAACACCGCGAACCCGCCCAGGTACATCGCCTTGCGGCCGACCAGGTCCGACAGCCGCCCGACCGGGGCCAGCAGCGCGACCAGCACCAGCAGGTACGCCAGCGAGACCCACTCGACGGCGGCGAACGCGGCGTCGAAGTGCCCTTCCAGCGCGGGGAAGACGAGCGAGGTGACGCTGGCGGTGAGCTGCCCCAGGAACGCGCCCAGGCAGACGGTGCCGACCGCCAGCCAGTGCGCGTACGGCCAGCGGGCGACGGCCCGGGGGCGGGGGCGTTCGGCGAGTCGCAGGGTGTCGAGCAGCCGGGAGGCGGCCACGGGTTCAACCATGGGGTAAACATATCTGCTACCGACATAATCGCTCAAGGAGCGTCTCTACCACCGATCAATGCCCCCCGGCCCCTTCCCCGCTTCCTTGCCGCCCTTCCCCTCCCCCCACCCCCTCCACCCCCCTTCACCCCTCCCGTCCCCTCCCTCCCTGGCCAGGGCACTGTTCCGGCCGGTCGACGGGTGGACTCCCGATGGCGCGCGGGTGGCCGGACGCTACGCTGTCCGCCATGTCCTCGCAGCCCCAGCCCGTCCCGCAGCCGCCCGGACCCGTGGACGCGGGCGCCGACGCGCTCGCCGGGGCCCAGCAGCTCACCGACGTGATCACCCGCCTGCGCCGGGCACTGCGGAGCTCGATCAGATCCGAGTTCCCCTGGGAGGCGCTGCCGATGGCCCAGGTCGAACTCCTCCAGACCCTCGCCGCCTCCCCCCTGCGGGTCGGCGAACTGGCGGCCCGCCAACGCCTCGCCCCGAACACCGTCAGCGGCCTCATCTCCAAGCTCCTGGAGGCCGGCCTGGTCGACCGCCAGCCCGACCCGGGCGACCGCCGCACCGCCCGGATCGCCCTCACCGAAGCCGGCCACCAGCAACTGCGCGACTGGCAGAGCGCCCACGAACGCCGCCTCGCCACCGCCCTCGAAAGCCTCGCCTCCACCGACCGCGAAGCCGTCATGCGCGCCCTCCCCGGCCTCGACCGCCTCGCCCACTCCCTCGCGGGCACCGACCCGGCGCGGTGACACCGCGCCGAACGGCGACGGCCCGCCCCCTTGCCGGGGGCGGGCCGTCGCCGTTCGAAGCGGGCGGATGGTGTCAGCTCAGGCCACCGCCGCCTTCGCCACGGAGGAGCGCGTCACACACGAGATAGATCGGTATCCAGTTCAGCACGACCAGGAGCGCGCCGTACACGCATCTCTTCACCGTCGCTCCTCCCCGGAAGGAGAGGAAAGCACTGACCCGGCCGTACCACTAACTGATCATTTCAAAATGAGGTCCGGAGTTTCCGCAGGCAGATGATGCTGCAGGCGAGTTGGAGCAGGCCGAGGTGGAGGTCGGCGCGTATCTCGTAGCGGATCCGGAGCCGTTTGAACTGGTGGAGCCAGGCGAAGGTCCGCTCGACCACCCAGCGGGTCTTGCCGAGTCCGCAGCCGTGGGCGACGCCGCGGCGGGCGATCCTCGGCGTGATCCCGCGGCGTCGGAGGATGCGGCGGTACTTGCCGTAGTCGTAGCCGCGGTCGGCGAAGAGCCTGCGGGGGCATCGGCGGGGCCTGCCGCGCAGACCGCGGATCGGCGGGATCGCGTCCAGCAGTGGC
>NZ_JBIVKJ010000010.1:0-319066 GCF_044750705.1 Kitasatospora sp. NPDC088783 | reverse complement strand
CTCGTCCGAGTAGTCCTTCATCGCCATCGACGGTGTTCTCGCTTCCTCCGGATCAAGCAGATCCAGTATCAGCGTGTCCACCACTCAGGGCGAAGGCCCGCCCCTCGTCGCCGCAGGCACCACGCAATGCGCCATCTGCTTCACATCGTCGGGCGTCAGGCAATCCTCCCTCGGGCACTCGCAGCAGGATCACGGGGCTGGCTTGTTGAGGCGTCGCCAGCAGATGAGTCCGCAGGCGAGTGAGACGAATGCCTCGTGAAGGTCGAGGCCTCTCTCCCAGCGGACGGCGAGGCGCTTGAACTGATGGAGTTGGGCGAAGGCCTGCTCGACGCCGTATCGAAGTTTTCCGAGGCCGACGATGTCACGCTCGCCCTTGCGGGAGATGACCGGAAGGATGCCTCGTTTGCGGAGCTCACGGCGGTTGGGATCGCTGTCGTACCCCTTGCCGCCGAGCAGGGAGCCAGGGCGCTTGCGGGGGTGACCGACGCGGCCGGCTACCGGTGGGACGCCGTCGACCAGGTCGAGGGTCCGGGTGACGTCGTTGACGTCGGCGGTGGTGGTGATCACGTGGAACGGGATACCGCCGCCGCCGATCACGTGGTGCTCGCTGCCGGTCTTGCGGCGGTCGACCGGCGACGGGCCGGTCGCCTCGCCCCCCTTCGCGCGCACATGGGAGCCGTCCACGCACGCGCGGGTCCAGTCGATCAGCCCGGCCGCGTTCAACTCGGCCAGGAGTATGCGGTGCAGGGCCTCGAACACCCCGGCCTCCTGCCACCGGCCGAGCCGGCGCCAGCAGGTCTGCCCGGAGCCGAAGCCCAGCTCCAGGGGCAGCTGCTGCCAGGCGATCCCGGTGTACAGCACGAACAGGACGCCCTGCAGGCACAACCGGTCGTCCACCGGACGCGGGCCCGGCGACCGCTCCGGCCACACCGGCGGCAGCAGCCCGATCCTGGCCCACAGCCCGTCCGCCACGATCCACAGCTTGTTGCTCACGCCATCACGAACGGACGAATCGTCACATCGGTCACACCCCACCAGTGACGATCACCAAGATCGTGTTACGAGCTCTAATCGCCAGACCTGCCTCAAGCATCTCGCGGCCGTCAGGTGCCCGCGATACGGAAGAAGATGTTCCGGCACGTCCGATGCATCCATTTATTATCCGATAGATAATGTGATGTGGGTCACATAAGAATCGACATCCAGTCGCACGTTCGTTCCGGTGGTTAGGGTCCTGACCGTTGATCACTCGCACATGAAGTCACACAGTGATCACGTTCAGGTACATCCAATTGTTTTCCTGGAGGGGATATGCGCAAGTCATTGCGTAAGGGCGCCGCGGTTCTGGGGCTTTCGGCAGCTCTGGTGGGCGGTGCGGCCTCGGCTGCTTTCGCCCTCAGCGGTAACGGCAGCATCTGGGTGGGTACGAGCACCCAGAACCTCAGCGGCAGCATCTACTGGTGGCCGTCGGGTAGCAACCACGGCGGAATGGAGGTCTCCGGCACGCTCAGCGACACCTCCGCGGACAGCAACAGCGTCAAGGCGCTCGCCAAGGTCTCGGGCTACGGTTACACCACGATCGGTGACGACTCCAGCGGCAGTGGAACCTCCGTCTGGGTCGACCGGGTGATCTACGACCCGCAGGCGACCTACGTCACCTACGGCTGGGTCCAGACCTGCCGCTACAACAGCTGGGGCACCGACAGCTGTGCCACCGAGTACATGTCTCGCTAACCAGCACGCAACGCGCCTGCCCGGGCTTGGATCAGAAGCCCGGGCAGGCGCTTGGCAACCATACCGTTCAACCTGATCGGAACCACATGCTCGTCGGCAAAGACGTAAGCCACTCGTTCCAAGCGGCACGGGTGCTCGATGGGGTGAGCGTCTCGGTCGACGCGGGCGAGGCAGTCGCCCTGGTCGGACCGAGTGGCTCCGGGAAAACCACCCTTCTCTACTGCCTGGCCGGACTGATCCAACCCGACAGCGGCAAGGTCGCCTTCCAGGGCCGCACGCTTGCAGACCTCGGCGACGACGCACGCTCGGAACTGCGCCGTTCGTCGTTCGGATTCATCTTCCAATCATCCGAACTGGTGCCGGAACTGACGATCGCGGAGAACATCGCGCTCCCGCTGGAACTGCTGAAAGTGCCGAAGGCTGAGCGCCAGGAGCGGGTCGGTACGCTTCTGGATCGACTTGGCCTGACCAGGCAAGCCGGCCAGCGACCAGCACGGGTCTCGGGAGGACAGGCACAGCGTGCCGCCGTGGCCCGAGCCGTGATCCATCGCCCTGCAGTCGTCTTCGCCGACGAACCCACCGGGGCACTTGACAGCGCCAACGGCGCTGTTGTCATCGACTTGCTTTGGGAACTGGCACGAGAACAGAACTCCGCTGTTGTTTTGGTGACGCACGATCACGCCTTGGCTCAGAGCGCCGACCGAACGATCGCCCTGCTCGACGGTGCGATCCAGGTTCAAGAATCGATCGCGCCGAGGGGTGCCAAGAAGTGACCGATCTACGACTGGCCCTTCGCGTCATCCGGGGCGGTGGCGGCGCAGGCGCCATCCGAATGACACTGATGGTTCTCGGCCTGGCCCTGGGCGGGGTGGTGGTCCTGCTCGTAGGGATGATGCCATCGGTCCTCACAGAACGCGGGGCGGTCACCTCGAACCGGCAGCCTCTCAGCGTGCTCAGTGACCAGAAGGGCACCTTCACCTTCCAGATCGCCTTCGGATCATGGCACGAAACCCGCATGACCCGGGTCCTAGTGGCCACGGGCTCCGAGGACGCCCCTCTGCCACCCGGCGTGTCCCGCCTTCCGGGACCCGGAGAGATCCTCCTCTCCTCTGCAGCTGCCGAACTGGCAGCTCGCGACGCCGATTTTAAGAGCCTCCTGCCCGGGACGGTCATCGGTGAGATCGGCAAGCCAGGTCTCCTTGGACCGTCCGAGCTGTACGCGTACGTAGGCGTCCAACGGGACCGGATGGGCCATCCCACCGAAGGGCGGGCCTGGGGCGGTGCGGGTGCCGATGCAGAGGTGCAGGCCCAGTTCGGTGACGTTCCGACCGAGCTGGCTCTCATCATCGTGGCACCGATGGCCATCTACTTGATCGTATGCTCCCGGCTCTCGGCCGTCACGCGCACCCGCAGGTACGCGGCGCTGCGGCTAATCGGACTGCCCAGGCGCCGAGTTCTGCGGCTTGCCGCACTGGAATCGGCTGCCGCCGGCTTCCTCGGCGGTCTGCTCGGCATCGCGGGCTATGCATTGGCCAACCAGTATCTCGGGCCATCCGGGGTCCTCGGATTCACTTGGTACCCCTCCGCCTCGGACCTGCCGATGGCAGGCGCAGTCGTTGCACTCCTGCTGACCACGGTGGGAGCCGGCCTCGTCGGCGCGCGAGGCACCAGCAGGGCGCTGGCCAAGCCGCTCGAAGCGCGGTTCGATACCGCCGACAAGGACCCTAAGTGGTGGTACGGCGTCCCGTTCCTCCTCGGGCTGGGAATCATCGGCTTCCCGCTCTTCACCTCGTACGCGAGTACCGGTCGCCGGATGGCTATGAGCGGCGGCTCGGGGGCGATACTCATCGTCGGCGTCGTGTGCGCGGCGGTCGGCCTACTGCTGGTCCTGCGTCCGCTCCTGGCCGTATCCGCTGACTGGCTCGCCAGGGCATCCTCGTCGCTGGCCATTCGCCTCGCGGCACGCCGTGTCCGGTACGAGTCCGCCGGGCTGTCATGGCACCTCGCGGGTCTGTGCGTGCTGGTACTGACCGCCACGATCGGCGCTGGCGTGCTGCGGCAGTCGGAACTGGCCGCAATGCCTGCTCCCAGCCAGCTGATCGTGCATTTGTCCGGAAACGACATTCCGCAAGAGGCTCGCGCACGCGCCCTGTCGCTCCCGGCGGCGTTTCACTGGCTGCAGCAAAAGAGCGTCACCGCCCCTCCGAACGGCGGAGCGCCCGTTTCGGACGCCGACAAGGTCCGCCTCATGGGCGTCGAAAGGATCTCCGCAGACTGCCAGACGCTGCGGAGCATGACCGGTGCCCCGCTTCCGAACTGCCGGGACGGCGCACTGTACCGCCTCCGCACCCATCTCGACGGGCGGGAGTCGCCTCTCGTGGCCGCCGGCACCTCTGTGCCGTTCCTGGACACAAGCGGCGCAACCAATACGATGGTGGTCCCAGAGCAGACGCTGGACGTGCCGAACACCGGGCTGTTTCCCGTGGGCATGGCTCTGTTGGACACTCAGGCCGCACCAACGGGATCGCTGACCCCGAACACCATCTACTTCTATCGGCTGCCGGCCACTATCAAGGGTCTCGACCGCTTCGCCGCAGACCTGGTGAAGGTTGCTCCGTCAGCAACGATGAACGTCGTCGACTTGGACCTTGACGGACTTGAGGCGTACCACGTTCATCAGGGTGTGGTGTACAGCGGTATCTGGGTCGGCTTCATCTTGGGCGTGGTCGCCTTCCTCATCAGCGCCATCGGACGGTCCATCGATCGCCGACGCCAGGTGGCCTCTCTCGTCGTCGTCGGCACCCCTGCGCGCACGCTCCGGGCCGTGCAGTCCTGCCAACTGCTGGTACCGCTCGCTCTGGCGCTGGCGCTCGCCCTGGGGACAGGACATCTCGCGGCGAACGCGCTGCTGCTGCTCTCAGGTCAGCAGATCGGCTGGTATTCGGGTGCCCTGAGTTTCGCGCTCCCTCTGGTGGCCGTCGCCTTGGCCTTCGCAGCGGCGGTGAGCATGTTCGTCTCCGGGCTGCACCCCCGGCCTGAGGACCTTCGCCGCGAGTAGCAGCAGATCGGAGGAGAAACATGGACAGCAGTACCGAAAGCAATCCCGCAGAGGCCACCACTGTGGTTGGGGACCTGCCACGAGACCACGAACCACAGGAAGAGGGATCTCCGCCCAGGGGCGTTCCATCGGACAAGGCCAGCACCCCACCCCTGCCGACCACGCGGGCAGGATCCCGCCGTCGACGGATCATCCTGGCTGCAGTGGGCGCGCTGCTGCTCCTGGTCGGTGCGCTGCTTCTCATTCCCCGCTACAACCTCCACACGGTGGGCACCATCGCCATGTCCCCCACGGCCAAGGCATGGGACGACACCGTGGTGGACACGGATGCCATCGGTGGCAAAGGCATCCAGAGAGGAGACATCGTCCTCGTCCGCAGCGGGGACTGGGACGGAGACGAGCCGGGGCTCTCGTACACCATCAGGGTTGTCGCTATGGGTGGCGACACGGTCAGCTGCGACGATCAAGGCCGGCTCACCGTCAACGATCAGGCCGTCAACGAGCCGTACGCTCACGGCAACACCGCGGCTTTCGGCAGCTTCACAGTGAAGGTCCCCGCCGGACGGATCTTCGTTCTGGGCGACGCCCGCAGCATCTCTGTCGACTCACGATCGCACCTCAAAGAGTCCGACGCCGGAACCCTGCCGCTCACTAGTGTCCAAGGACAACTGGTCGCCGTTGCCTGGCCGTTCGGAGACTGGGGCTTCCTGTCAGGACCGGCCGGGGCGAGCCAGTTCCCCGTCTACCTGATCGGCGTCACAGGGATTCTCCTCGGAACCTTGCTCGAGCTGGCGGCCGTCTGGCCGACCCTGCGGCGCTGGTCTGCTTGGGCCCTCTCCCGCATCCCCAGGCGCCGACGCACGAAGGCATGGTAGACCCGCTCACCGGTGAGTGATGCCTTCCCGGTTCCCTGCGATGTGGTCGCCGTGTCAAGACACTGCGACCACATCGGCGAAGTCATCGCGCGCCGCCTCGGCGTGTGCGTACGCACACGCCGATCGCCTGGCTTTGTTCACCGAGTTTCGGTTCTGGCCCAACCTCTATGAATGGTGACGCTGCGTCACAAAATCCCGCTCTCCGGGATGGGCGGAGCGACTTGTCGGTGGTGAGTGTCATGATCGAAGCCGTGGAGCGTTACACAGCCGATCAGATCCAGGTGGTCACCTTCGAAGAGCACGTCCGGGCGCGTCCGGCGATGTATTTCCGGGTGGGCAAGGTGAACCGCCCCGCGTTCAGTGGAGACTCGATTTCGTGTAAGGGTTCGAGTCATGGCACGTCCTCCCTCTTACCTGCCTGAGCTGCGCCGTCGTGCGGTGCGCATGGTCGCCGAGGTCCTCGGCGACTACCCGGACGAGTCGGCCGCGCTGCGGGCCGTCGCGGAGAAACTGGGCATCGGCTCGGCCGAGACGCCGCGCAACCGGGTGCGCCGGGACCAGGTCGGCTCCGGGCAGCGCCCGGGCACGACCACGGAGGAGTCCGCGCAGATCAAGGCGATGAGGAAGGAGACCGCCGAGCTGAAGCGCGCCAACGAGATCCTCAAGGCCGCGGCGAGTTTCTTCGCGGCCGGGCCCGACCGGCCACACCTGCGCCCGTAGCGTTCATCGACGAGCACCGGGACCGCTTCGGCGGCGTCGAGCCGATCTGCCGCGTGCCGACCGGGCACGGCTGCAGCACCGCCCCCTCCCCCTGCTACGCCTTCGGCAACCGCCCGCCTCCGGCGCGTTCAGTGCGGGACGCAGAACTGAAAACGCTGATCGGGCATGCCTTCGAGGCCAACTTCCGCGTCTACGGGGCCCGCAGGACCTGGCACGGGCCGAACCGTCGGGGACGCACCGCGGCCCGCTGCACCGCCGAGCGCCTGATGCGCGAGCTCGGCATCACCGGCGCGGTCCGCGGCAAGCGCGCGGTCACCGCTCTTCCCGGCGGGCAGGCCGACCGCGCCCCTGACCCGGTCGAGCGCGACTTCGTCGCCGGCGCTCCGAACCGCTGTCGGGGCGCGGACTTCACCTGCGTGAAGACACGGGCCGGGACCGTGTACGCCGCCTTCGTCGCGGACGCCTTCACCCGCCGGATCGTCGGCCCGTCCGCGGCCACCGCCAAGCAGACGGTGTTCGTCCTGGACGCGCTGGAGATGGCAGTCCGGCAGCGTGGCCGCGACCAGAACCCTTTCGTTCCAGGCGAGTTGCCCCACCGCGGCGACACAGGCAGTCAGTACACGTCGTTCCGCCTGGCCGGGCACCTCGAAGCAGCGGGCACCGCAGCGTCCATCGGCTCGGTCGGCGACGCCTACGACAACGCCCCCCTGGAGAGCACGATCGGGCTGTTCAAGGCCGAGCCGATCAAGCCCCGGCGGCCCTGGCGCACACTCTCGCAGGCCGAACTCGCCGCAGCCGAGCGGGTCGACTGGTACAACCACCGCCGACCCCACGGTGAGACAGGCCACGTCCCGCCCGTCGAATACGAGACCAGCTACTACCGCACAGCCACAAAACCACTGGCCACAGCCATCATCTGCACTCTCTACCGAACCCGGGGCGGTTCAGGTCAGGCCGTTGTGGAGGCAGTGGTAGAGCTGGCCCAGCAGACGGTTCAGGAGGTTGCGCTGGGCGCCGGCGTGCCAGTCGCCCTTCCCGCGCCGGCGGCAGTAGTGGGCCTCGGCGCCGGGTGAGGTGCAGAGTACCGAGAAGGCCCATAGAACTCGTAACACGATCACTGTGCCCGCCGGTTGAGGCGTCTCCAGCAGATGAGCGTGCAGGCGAGTGAGACGAAGGCGTTGTGGAGGTCGAGGCGTCTCTCCCAGCGGACGGCGAGGCGCTTGAACTGGTGGAGTTAGGCGAAGGTCTGCTCGACGACGTAGCGGAGCTTACCGAGGTCGATGATGTCGGGCTCGCCGCGGCGGGAAATGACGGGCAGGATCCGGTGTTTGCGCAGTTGTCGGCGGTTGGGGTTGCTGTCGTAGCCCTTGCCGCCGAGCAGGGAGCCAGGGCGCTTGCGGGGGTGACCGACGCGGTCGGCGACCGGTGGGATGTTGTCGACCAGGTCGAGGGTCCGGGTGACGTCGTTGACGTCGGCGGTGGTGGTGATCACGTGGAACGGGATACCGCCGCCGCCGATCACGTGGTGTTTGCTGCCGGTCTTGCGGCGGTCGACCGGCGACGGGCCGGTGGCCTCACCCCTTTTTTCGCGCGTACGTGGGAGCCGTCCACGCACGCGCGGGTCCAGTCGATCAGTCCGGCCGCGTTCAACTCGGCCAGGAGTATGCGGTGCAGGGCCTCGAACACCCCGGCCTTCTGCCAGCGGCCGAGCCGGCGCCAGCAGGTCTGCCCGGAACCGAAGCCCAGCTCCAGCGGCAACTGCTGCCAGGTGATGCCGGTGTACAGCACGAACAGGATGCCCTGTAGGCAGAGCCGGTCGTCCACCGGGCGAGGGCCCGGCGACCGCTCCGGCCAGGCCGGCAGCAGCGGCTCGATCCGGACCCACAGCTCGTCGTCAACGATCCACGGCTTCTTGCTCACGCCATCACGAACGGACGAATCGTCACATCGGTCACGCCCCAACAGCAACGATCACCAAGATCGTGTTACGAGTTCTACCGAACTTCAAACCGGCTCGCGGGCGGCGTCCAAACCGGTCACGTCACCCAGTGAGACGTTTGAGGGGGCGGAGTGGCGGGTGTGCCGGTCCTGCTCCGTGTCGGCTACGCGGTCTGTCACTGGTGCCACTGGGTGCTGGTGACGCCGTTCAGGCAGGTCACCTGTTCGTGGTCCCGGGGGGTGGTGAAGGCGTCCTGTCCGTAGGGGCTGCCGGGCAAGCAGTGGCGGGCGGCAAACTGGTCGTGGATCGCTTCGGCCATCACGTTGTCGGGGGCGGTGGCGCGACGGTGGCGGTCATGTCCGGGCTCGGGAACGCGGCCTGCGCCATCCGCATCGACAACGACACCCTCCCCGTACGACAACGTCGTTTCCCAAGACCACAACTGAGTCCTGGGAACCGACGCCACGCCAGCCCCCCAAGCCACCAACAGCGTGCGGGCCCTTCCGCACGACGCGAGCGGGCAGCCCGGCGAAACTCGCCGGTCAGCGCTCGCCGACCAGCTCCTCCAGCCGCGAGACCAGCGCCGCCGGGCTGGGCTGGGAGGCGATCTCCGCCTGTACCTCGCCTGCGGTCCGCCGGTAGTCCGGTACGTCGAGCAACTGCAGCAGGCCGTCCTGCACGGCGGCCGCGGTCGCCTCGTGCGCGTAGCAGGCCAGTCCGACGCCCCGGGCCGCGATCACGGCCGCGTTCGCGGGCTGGTCGGCGAGCCGGGGAACGACCAGCTGCGGGACGCCGTGGACCAGTGCGGTCAGCGCGGTGCCCGCCCCACCGTGGTGGACGATGGCGGCGCAGGTCGGCAGCAGGGCGCTGAGCGGCACCCAGCCGGCCACGCGCACGTTGTCGGGCACCGGGCCCAGAGCCGCCGCCTGGTCCGCCCCCATGGCGAGAATGAGCTCTACATCCAGCCCACCGCACTTCTGCAGGAACGCAGCAAGCTCGCCGAGCTCGCCGGACAGCGGCAGGACACTGCCCAGGGTCAGGCACACACGCGGCCGGGACGGCGCCGCCAGCGCCCACTCGGGCAGCAGCCGGCTCTCGTTGTAGGGCACGTAGCGCATCGACCACTCGGCCGCGTCGTCGTGGCCCCCCATGCTCGGCGGCCGGACGTCGATCGTCGCGGCCGCAGCGGCCGACTCGGCCAAGCCCAGCCTGGCCCGTGTGGGTTCCAGGTACTGGGCGATGGAATGGCGGTACGTCACCGCTTGTTGGTCGCTGCCCGCCCAGGCCAGCCGAACGCTCTGCTCCACGTAGGGGACACCGAGCGCGGTGGCCACCAGGGATCCGGCGCCCTGCTCCAGAGTGGACAACACGAGGTCCGGCCGAAACTCCTCGGCTACCTTCAGCAGGCCTTCGGCCATCTCCTCCCCGAACAGCCCGAGCCCGCCGCGCCGGGGCCTCGGGGCGCCCGGCGGCGTCATGTTGATCGCCCGGCTCGCCTCCATGAACTCGGCGAACACGTCGCGGCCGGGGCACACGTCGACGGCCTGGAGTCCGGCCGCGACCAGCGACTCGGCGGCTTTGCCGTTGTTGGCGACCAGGACCTCGTGCCCGGCGGTCCTCAGCGCCCAGGCCAGCGGGACGGTGGGCAGGAAGAGCCCAGAACCCGGGGCGGCTATGGACAGTACTCTCATTGCGGGTTCCCTTCTGAAGTGTGCGCGTCGGCGACGAGTAGCCGGGGAGTTCCCGGGCTACTGCCGCCGAGGCGCTCGACGAGGCCGGTCGTAGTGATGAGCAGGGCAGGACGCGCATCGGCGAGCATGAACGCGATGCGTTCGGCCGGATAGCCGGGGTCGATGGGGAGGTAGGCCGCGCCGGCCTTCAGGACGGCGAGCAGCGCCACCACCATCTCGGTCGACCTCGGTACCGCCAAGGCGACGATAGCCTCGGGCCCGATGCCCCGACTGCCGAGTTCGGCCGCCAGTCGGTTCGCCTGGTCGTCCAACTCTCGGTAAGAAGTGGCCTGTTGACCGAACCGGACGGCAATGCTCTCGGGCCTGGAGGCGGCCTGTGCAGCGAACAGCTCGGCCACCGACCGCCCCGGCACCGCACGGGTCGTGTCGTTCAGCCCGACGATCAGCCGGTGCCGTTCCTCCGCGCTCAGGATGTCGATGTCGCCAACGGCGGCATCCGAGGTACCGGCGGCGAAGTCGCCGAGCAGATGAACGAAGCGGTCGGCGATGCGCCGGGCTGCGGGGCCGGTGAGGAGGTCCGGCCGGTAGCCGAAGCAGAGCACGAGGGTCTGGCCCGGGTGGGCGATCAGGCTCAGCGGGTAGTGGATGCTGTTGTGCGCCTCCGTGCCCGTCACGCGCACACCGGCGACGGACTCGACGGTCCGGTCCAGCGGGTAGTTCTCGAACACCACGAGCGAGTCGAAGAGGTCGCCGTCGATCTCCGACAGGCCCTGGATCTCGGTCAGTCCGAGGTATTGGTGGGCGCCGAGCCGGGACTGCTCCTCCTGCAGCCGTGCGAACAGTCCGGTGAGGGTCTCCCGCGGGTCGATTCGGACCCGCACCGGCACGGTGTTGACCAGCATTCCGACCATGGCTTCGACGTCGCGCAGCTCGGGTGCCCGGCCAGCCACCGTGGTGCCGAAGGCGACGTCGTCACGGCCCGTCAGATGGGACAGCAGCAGGCCCCAGGTGCCCTGGACCACGGTGTTGACGGTCAGGTCCAGGAGGCGGGCGCGTTCGGTGAGGTCCGCGGTCAGCTCCTCGGGCAAGGTGACCAGCACCTGATCGGTCGGTACCGCCGTGCGGCTGTCCGCATTCGGGGCCACCCGGGTGGCCTCCTCCAGGCCTGCCAGCGCCGCGCGCCACGCCTCCCGGGCCTCCCGGGGGTCCTGGCGGGCCCGCCAGGCGAAGAACTCCTGAAGCGGCACGACGGGCGGCAGCACCGACGCGTCGCCGCCGGCGGCGTAGGCATGGAAGAGCTCGTGCAGCAGCAGCCCGGTGGACCAGCCGTCCAGGACGGCGTGGTGGTTCGTCAGCACCAGCCGAAACCGGTCGGACCGCCGTCGAATCAGCGTGAACCGCAGCAGCGGGGCCGCGGCCAGGTCGAACCGGCGGGTGCGGGCCTCCCGGGTGATCCGCTCGACCTCGGCCTCGCGGTCACCGTCCGCGCCCGCGGTGAGATCCGTTTCCTCCCACGGCAGCGGCGTCGCCGATTGGACCACCTGGACGGTGTCGCCGGTGGCCCGGCGCCGGAAGCTCGCCCGCAGGGTCGGGTGGCGCCGCACCACGGCCTCCACCGACCGCCGCAGCACGGCGGGGTCGAGCGGCCCTTCCAGGTCCAGCACCACCTGCACGTTGTACAGGGCCGAACCCTCCTCGTCGTACGCCGCGTGGAACACCAGCCCTTCCTGGACGGGCGTGAGCGGCAGGACTGTCTCGATCCTGGGCGTGTGCTTCGTTGCCGTTGTCATAGATCCCCCTCAAAGGCGAGTTCTTCCTGAAGCTGGTCGATCTCCTCCTGGGAGAGGGAGACCAGTGGCAGGTCGGAGGGGCTGTGGCCGCCCGAGTCGGGTCGCCGGGCATGGTCGACCAGGGCCCGCAGGACGCGGAACCAGGTGGCTCCCAGATCCTCGACCTCCGCTGCCGTGAACAGCTCTGCCGCCCAGGACCACTCGGCCACGAGCACCGGCTGCGCGCCGTCGTCCTCCTGGACGAGGGCGTTGACCTCTACCGCGTGTGCCAGCGGCAGGTCCGGGTCGGCGGCGCCGGTGAACCCGCCGATCTCGTGCGCCGGCGCCCAGTCGCCGGACTCGGCAGGCGTGCCGAACCGGCCGAGGTAGTTGAAGCCGATCTGCGGCACGGGCAGCTCTGCGAGGACCTTCCCGGTGCGCGGGTTGAGGTGGCGCAGCAGGCCGTAGCCCATGCCGTGGTCGGGGATGGTGGCCAGTTGCTCCTTGACCCGCTTCAGCACCCGTCCGGTCTCGGGCCCGGCCGCCCACAGGTCCGGCCACTCGACGGCGCCCGGGTCCAGCCGGACCGGGTGGACGCTGGTGAACCAGCCGACCGTACGGGACAGGTCCACGCTGCCGACCGCGTCCTCCTCCCGGCCGTGACCCTCGACGTCCACCAGCACCGGGTCGGCGGGACGGCCCCGCCGACGGGACCAGTCCTGCACGGCCAGGACCACCCCGGTGAGCAGGACGTCGTTGACCGCGGCGTGGAAGACGGTGGTGACGTCGGTCAGCAGCGCCTTGGTGGCATCCGCCGGCAGCCTCAGCTCCACGCTGCGCCGAGAGGCCACCCGGTCGCGGGCCGGGTCCAGCGCCCGGGGGCCGAGCGGTGCAGCGGCGCCGTCCAGCATCGCCGTCCACAGGCCGAGTTCCGCCGTTCGCCGGGGGCTGTCGGCTTCCTTGGCGAGCAGCTTCGACCAGCGCCGTAGCGAGGTGCCGACCGGGGCCGGCGCGGCGGCGGCGCCGCGCCGCAGCGCGGCAGCGGCCTCCGCCAGGTCGCCGAGCAGGATCCGCCAGGAGACGCCGTCCACCGCTAGGTGATGTACGGCCAGCAGCAGGTGTCCGGGCGCGGCCGGGCCAGCGTCGAGCCACACGGCTTGCCACATCGTGCCGCTCTCGGGGGCCAGTCGCTCCCAGGCGAGCTCGGCCTGGCGTCGGGCGGCCTCGCGCAGCGCGTCCCCGGTCAGCCCGGCGACATAGTGGCGGGTGAACTGGTGCGCGGGGTCGGCGCCCGGCTCGGTGATCTCCAGGTCCCAGGGGGTGTGGTCGCCCTTGCGGTGCAGTCGCAGCCGCAAGGCCTCGTGATGGACCATCACCGACCGCAAGGCCGCCGTCAGCGTTGGCCCGTCGATGTCGGCGGGTAGCCGGATGAACATCGACTGGTTGAACCGGTCGACGGGACCGCCCAGTTCGCGCAGCCACTCCATCACCGGAGTCGGGGCCAGCGGCCCCGGACCGGCCTCGGTGTCCTCCTCGGCCACGGTGTGGTCCTGCTCGCGCGCCACCCGGGCCAGGTTCGCCGGGCTGCGGTGGTCGAAGACGTCCCGGGGGGTGAACTCCAGGCCCTGGCGCCGGGCCCGGCTCACCAGCTGGATCGAGGTGATGCTGTCCCCGCCGAGGGCGAAGAAGCTCTCGTCGGGCCTGACCCGCAGCACGCCCAGGGTCTGCGCGAAGAGTTCGCAGAGCAGTTCCTCGCGCGAGGTCCGCGGGGCCCGGCCGGTGTCCGGGGCGTTCTCGCCCGGGTCTGCCGCCGACAGGGCGCCCCGGTCCAGCTTTCCGTTGGCGGTGACCGGCAACCGGTCCAGGACGACGTAGGCGGCCGGGAGCATGTAGCCGGGCAGCGCGCTCGCGGTCCGGTCCGCGAGGTCGGTGACGTCCACCTCGGCGCCGGTCCGCGGAACCACGTAGGCGATCAGTCGGGTAGTGCCCGCCGAGGTGCCGCGAGCCAGGACGACGGCCTGGGCGACGTCCGGGTGGTGGGCCACCACCGCCTCGATCTCGCCGAGTTCGATCCGGTGGCCGCGGACCTTCACCTGGCTGTCGGTGCGGCCCAGGTAGTCCAGCGCGCCGTCGGGCAGCCAGCGGGCGAGGTCGCCGGTTCGGTACATCCGGCTTCCCGGGGCGCCGTACGGGTCGGCGACGAAGCGTTCAGCGGTCGGCGCGGGCCGGTTGAGGTAGCCGCGCGCGACGCCGGTGCCCGCCAGATACAGCTCGCCGGGCACTCCAGCCGGGACCGGGCGCAGCCAGCGGTCCAACACATAGGCCCGGGTGTGCGGCAGCGGACGGCCGATGGGTGGAGTGAGCACCTTGTCGTCGGCGCACGGCCAGTCGGTGGCGTACACCGTCGCCTCGGTCGGCCCGTAGAGGTTGACGATCTCCGTACCGGGCAGCGCCTGCCGGATCCGCCGCACCAGCGGTTCGGGCAGGGCCTCACCCGCCAGTACGAGCCGCCGGGCTGCGAAGGTCGGCGACGGATCGGCGAGCAGCCCGGCCAAGGCCGACGGAACGCCGCTGATGAGCGAGCCCTGCCAGGGCCGTTCGGCCAGTTCCAGCAAGTCGCGGACGATCTCCAGCTGGCCGCCGGCGGCCAGCGGGGCGAACAGCTCGAACACCGAGACGTCGAAGGAGAGCGAGGTCGCGGCCAGCACCCGCTGCAGTCCGTCGCTGCCGAACCGCTCCACCGCCCATCCCACCAGCGCGTTCATGGAGGCGCGCGACACCGCCACGGCCTTGGGGCGGCCGGTGGATCCGGAGGTGTAGATGACGTAGGCGAGCGAACCGCCGGGCGCGGAGGGGAGGGCGCCGGAGGGGACGGCCGTGTCGCCGTGCGTGCCGGGGCCGTCCAGCGCGAGCCGCGCCAGCCGGTCCGCTGACGGGAGCCCCGGCACCTCGTCGCCGCTGGTGAGCACCAGCACCGGCGCGGCGTCCTGGATCATGAACGCGGTCCGCTCGGCGGGATGCCGGTGGTCCAGCGGCAGGTAGCCGGCGCCGGTCCTGAGCACGGCCAGCAGCGCGACCATCAGCTCGGCCGAGCGCGGCACCGCCACCGCCACTAGGTCCTCCGGCCCGATGCCGCGGGTCCGCAGCAGCTGGGCCAGCCGGTCGGCCCGCTCGTCGAGCTCGCCGTAGGTCAGCGCCCCGGTCGCGCCCACCACCGCCGTGCGGCCGGGTTCCCGTGCTGCCCAGTCTCGTACGGCGTCGGCTACGGCGATCGGGGCGGCCGGGCGGCCGGTGTCGTTCCACTCCTCGGTGAGCCGCCGCGCCTCGGCCGGCTCCAGGGACTCGATCCGGTCCGCCCGGGTGTCCGGGCCCGCCTCGGCGATCTCCTGGAGCAGCTGGGTGTAGCGCCGGACGATCTGCTCGGCGTCGGCGGCCGAGAACAGGTCCGGCCGGTAGGTGAACTGCAAGTCGAGCGAGGGGCCCGGGGTGGCGATCAGGGCCAGCGGGTAGTGCACGTCGTTGTGGGTACGGACGGCGGCCACCCGCAGGTCGGCCCGTGCGCCGCCGTTCAGGGCGTCAGGGTCCAGCGGGTAGTTCTCGAACACAGTGAGCGTGTCGAAGAGCTCACCGCCGACTCCGGTCAGGCGCTGGATCTCGGCGATCCCGAGGTACTGGTGGGAGGCGAGGCGGGACTGCTCGTCCTGCAGCCTGGCCAGCAGCGCGCCGATCCGCTCGTCGGGGCGCAGTCGCAGCCGCACCGGGACGGTGTTGACGAAGCAACCGATCATCGTCTCGATGCCCGGCAGCTCGGGCGGCCGTCCGGAGACGGTGGTGCCGAAGACGATGTCCTCGGCGCCGGTCAGCCGGCTCAGCAGGAGCCCCCACGCGGCCTGCACGACCGTGTTGAGCGTGACACCGTGCGCCCGGGCCCGTCCGGCCAGCGCGGCGGTGATGGATTCGGACAACCGGACGGAGCGGGAGATGGGCTGGACTGAGGCGTGCACGTCACCCTGCGGAGCCAGCCGGGTCGGCGCGTCGAGTCCTTGAAGCGCTGCCCGCCACGCCTGCTCGGCCGCGCCACGGTCCTGGCGCACCCGCCAGTCCAGATAGGTGCGCCAGGAGCCGGCCGGCCGCGCCGGCGCGTCGGCGCCCCGGGTGCCGTAGTGGGCGAACAGCTCCTGCAGTAGCAGGGGCATCGACCAGCCGTCCAGGACGATGTGGTGGTTGGTCACCACCAGGGTGTGGCGGCCTTCGCCGAGGCGCAGCAGTGTCAGGCGCAGCAGCGGTGCCTCGGCCAGGTCGAAGCGGCGGCTCAGGTCGTCCCGGACCGCCGCCTGGGCCTGTGTCGCCTGCTGGTCCGGGTCGAGCTCGCTCAGGTCCTGGTACCGCCACGGCACCGGGACCTCGGCCCGGACCACCTGGACCAGGCCGCCGCTCATCCGCTGCCGCACGCAGGTGCGCAGCACCGGATGGCGGCGCAGCAGGGCCGTGGCGGCCTCGTGTAGCGTCCCGGGATCGATTTCGCCGTCGAGTTCGAGGGCGATCTGGACGTGGTAGACGTCCGGCGCGCGGTCGTCGTACGCGGCGTGGAAGGCCAGGCCCTCCTGGAGCGGCGTCAGCGGCAGGACATCCTCGACGTCGGGGCAGTCGGCTTCGATCTCGTCGATGTCCTGCTGTTCGAGCGGGGCGAGCGGGAAGTCGGACGGCGTGTGGCCGCCGGCGCCTGGCTGGCGGGCGTGGGCGGCCAGCGCGCGCAGAGCGGTTGACCAGGTGTCGGCGAGGTTGCGGACCTCGTCCTCGGTGAGCAGGTCCGCGGGCCAGGACCACTCGGCGGCGAGCCGTGGGCCGTCCTCGCCGTCCTCGTGGACTAGCGCGTTGATCTCCAGCAGGTGCGCGAGGGGCGCCTCGGGGTCGGCGTGCCCGGTCAGTCCGCCGCTGCCACGCACCGGCGTCCAGGCGCCCGGGCCCCGGGTGATGAGGGAGCGGCCGAGGTAGTTGAAGAGGACGTCCGGGCTGCCGAGGCCGGCCAGGGCCGTGGCGGTCTGCGGGTTGAGGTGGCGCAGCAGCCCGAAGCCCAGTCCCTTGCCGGGCACCGCCGCCAGCTGCTCCTTGACGTTGCGCAGCGCCGTTCCGATGGCCTGGCCCTCGGCCCAGGTCTCGGCCGGGTCGGTCACGCCGGGGTCGAGGCGCACCGGGAAGAGGGAGGTGAACCATCCGACGGTGCGGGACAGGTCTGCGCCCGGGACGGCCTCCTCCTCGCGGCCATGTCCCTCCAGGTCGACCAGCACCGGCGCGGCGGCGTGCCCGCGCCGCCGGCGCCAGTCCTGCAGGGCCAGTGCCAACGCGGTGAGCAGGACGTCGTTCGCCCCGGCGTGGAAGGCGGTGGGCACCTGGGTGAGCAGCGCTGCGGTGGTGTCGCCGTCGACGGAGGACACCAGGGTGCGCCGGTTGGCGAAGACATCCCGGGTGGGATCGAGCGCGCGTGTGCCGAGCGGGGCAGTGGTGCCGGTGAGCGTCTCCCGCCAGTAGCCGAGCTCGCCGACCACGTCACCGGTGCGGGCCCGCTCGGTCAGCTGCTGCGACCACTGCCGCAGCGAGGTGCCCACCGGGGCGGGTGCGGGGCGCCCGCCCTCGGCCAGGGCGGCGTAGGCGTCGGCCAGGTCGGGCACCAGGACGCGCCAGGACACCCCGTCCAGGGCCAGGTGGTGGACAGCCAGGAACAGTCTGCCTGGGTGGTCCGGGCCGGCGTCAAACCAGACGGCCTGCACCAGTACACCGCGGTCGGGGTCGAGTCGGTCGAGGGCGGCCTCCTCCCAGGTCCGCAGGTCCACCTCGGTGGAATCACCGCTCTCCGCGACGGCCACCCGGTGCAGGCACTGGCCCGTATCGACGGAACCGACCGGCCGTACCATCAGCGACCATCCGCCCCCGCCGTCCCGGTCCAGGCGCAACCGCAGGGCGTCATGGTGGTCGATCACCGTCTGCAGGGCGTCGTTGAGGGTCTCCGCCCGCAGTCCGGCGGGCACGTCGAGACGCAGGGACTGGCTGAACCTCTCGACTGGGCCGCCCAGTTCACGCAGGTGGTGGACGATCGGCAGGAGCGGGACGGGGCCGACTCCGGTGTCGGGCAGCGGGGTCGGGGCGTCCTGAGTACGGGCCACCTCGGCTAGCCGGGCCACCGTCCGGTGCTCGAAGACCTCGCGTGGGGTGAACAGCACTCCGGCGCTGCGCGCACGGCTGACCAGCTGGATCGCGCCGATGCTGTCGCCGCCGTGGTCGAAGAAGCTGTCGTCGGCACCGATCCCCGGCAGGCCCAGGAGCTCGGCGAACAGCCGGCCCAGCAGTTCCTCGCGCGGGCCCCGGGCCGGCCGGCCGCCGCCGGCGCGGAACTCCGGTGTGGGCAGGGCCCGTCGGTCCAGCTTCCCGTTGGCTGTGGTGGGCAGCGCGTCGAGCACCATGACAGCGGCCGGGACCATGTAGTCGGGCAGGTTCTCCCGCAGGTACTCGCGTAGGGTGACGGCGAGCCGACCGGCCTCGCGGCCGACCGCGGGGTTGTTGGCCAGGGACTGCGGGGTGGCCGCGGCCGGGAGGCACACGTCGGTCAGGGCCTCGGTGGCGGCCTCGGTCCGGGTGTTCAGGAAGACCACGTCGAGTTCGCCGGCGGTGCCCTCGTCGGACCAGGTGACCACCGTGCGGTAGCCGGCCTCCTCGCCGAGCTCGTGGAAGGCCTCGGGCTGCGGGCCGACCGGGACGTCCCCGTTCACCGCCCGACGGACCTCGGCCATCGGTGCCCCGGCGAACAGCCGCTGGGCGGCTGAGACCTCGGGCACCAGGCGGGCGTTGGGCACCCCGGTGATCCGCAGCCGCTGCGGCGCGCCGATGTTGAGCCGGTCCCGCAGTGCGGTCAGGTCGGGAACCTCGGCGCCCCAGCTCGCACACGGCACGTCGAGCAGGGAGACGGGCCGGTGCTCTGAGCGCTTGTGCAGTACCACGTCGTAGCGGTAGCGGCTCAGCTCGGTGTCGTAGTCGCCCCGCTTGACCCGAATGTCGACGCCGTCGAGGTCGGCGATCTCCTGCTGGAGCGCGGTGAAGAACCGCGGGTCCACCAGGAGTTCGTTCTCCTGCCGCACCCGCTGGTCAACAGCCCGGCGGACGGCCTTCGGGTCCGCGTCCTCCGGGCTGTGCGCGAGTTGCACACCGGCGGCAAGGAACTGGCTCAGCCGCAGATTGCGGACGTCTCCGAGGAACACGGCTCCCCCCGGGACCAGCAGGCCGAGCGCCCCCTGCAGGACGGTTCTGAGGTAGTCCGCGTTGGGGAAGTACTGCACCACGGAGTTGATGACCACGGTGTCGAAGAAGCCCTCGGGCAGCCCGTTCAAGTCGTCGGCCGGCTGGGTGCGCAGTTCCACCCGCCCGGCCAGGTTCGGCCGGGTGTCGAGGTGTCGGCGCAGGGCGGCGATCGCGGCGGGCGAGAAGTCGGTCGCCCAATAGCGCTCGGTTTCCGGCAAGAGCGGGGCGAGCAGGAGACCGCTGCCAACGCCGATCTCCAGCACGCGGCGGGGCCGGAGCGAGCGGATCGCATCCACCGTCCGGTCGCGCCACTGCCGCATGTCATCCAGCGGCAGCGGACGGTCCGTGTAGCTGCTGTCCCAGCCGGCGAACTCCTCGCCGAAGGCGACCTCGGACTGCGCGCCGTACATCGACTGGTACAGCTGCTGCCACTGGTCGACGTGCGCGCCGTCGGCCTGTTCCTGCACGCAGGCGACGCGGTTCCGCTCAGGCACCACGTATCCGACGAGGTACTTCCCGGACGAGCGGTCGTCGCGGGCCACCACCACCGCTTCGCCGACCTCGGGGTGCCCGCCGAGGACCGAGGCGATCTCGCCGGGTTCGATCCGCACGCCGCGGATCTTCACCTGGTCGTCCGTCCGGCCCAGGTAGACCAACTGTCCGTCGGAGTCCCAGCGGGCCAGGTCGCCGGTGCGGTACATCCGCTGGCCCGGCTGGCCGAACGGGCAGGCCACGAAGCGCTCCGCGGTGACGGCCGGCCGGTTGAGGTAGCCGCGCGCGAGGCCGGTGCCGGCCAGGTAGAGCTCGCCGGGTACGCCGTCGGGCACCGGCTCCAGCCTCTGGTTCAGCACGTATACCTGGGTGTTGGCGATCGGGCGTCCGATCGGCGGGGCGCTGATGCGCGCCGGGTCGCACTGCCAGGACGTCACGTCGATGGATGCCTCGGTCGGTCCGTACAGGTTGTGCAGCTCGCAGTCGAGGACGGTGAAGAACCGGGCGGCGAGTTCGGCGGCCAGCGCTTCACCGCTGCAGATCACCTGGCGCAGGCTGGTGCACCGGGCGGTGTCGGGCTCGGCCAGGAAGGCCTGGAGCATGGCAGGGACGAAGTGGACGGTGGTGACCTTCTGTTCGCGGATCACCGAAGCGAGGTAGGCCGGGTCGCGGTGCAGCCCGGGGTCGGCCATCACCAGGGTCGCGCCGCTCACCAGGGGCCAGAAGAACTCCCAGACGGAGACGTCGAATCCGCAGGAGGTTTTCTGCAGCACCCGGTCCCGTGCGGTCAGCCGGTAGCGGTCCTGCATCCACCGAAGCCGGTTCGCCAGGCCAGCGTGGGTGTTGACCGCTCCCTTCGGCCGGCCGGTCGAGCCGGAAGTGTAGATGACGTAGGAGGGCGAGTCCGGCACGAGCAGCCGCGGACGGTCGGCCTGGGTGACGTCCCGACCGGGCGCCGCGCCCGGTGCCGCCGACAGGTCGGCGTCGTCGAGCAGCAGCCGCGGGGTGGCCGCGACCCCGGGCAGCCGGGGCACGGTGTCCTGCGTGGTGATCAGCAGCGCCGGCCGGGCGTCGTCGAGCATGTATGCGATGCGGTCCGCCGGGTAGTCCGGGTCGATCGGCAGGAATGCGGCACCGGACTTGGCCACGGCCAGCAAGGCGGTGACCAGTTCCACGGACCGCGGCACCGCGAGCGCGACGACGTCCTCCGGGCCCAGGCCGCGGGCGAGCAGCAGCGCCGCGAGCCGGTTCGCCCGCTCGTTCAGCTCCCGGTACGAGAGGCCGCACGGCCCGTGCACGACGGCCGGGGCGTCCGGGGTGGCCGCCACCCGAACCTGGAAGAGGTCGACGACCGTCTCCGGGCCCGCCGCCCGCCCGGTGTCATTGCGACCGACGAGCAGCCGCTCCAGGCCGTCGGGCCGGAAGACGTCGAGTTCATGGCACGGGGTGTCCGGATCCGCCTCGGCCATCTGTTCCAGCAGCCGCAACAAGCCCTGGCTGTGCACCCGGAGATCGGCGCGGTGGTAGAGCTCGGTGTTGCCGTCGAGGTCGATCCGCCCGCTTCCCCGTCGGACGTCTCCGTAGAACACGAAGGCTAGGTCGTCGACTGGGCCGTTGGTCAGGTTGTGGACCGTCGTCCGGCATCCGGCGAGATCCACGTCCTGGTCGAAGAGCTGCAGATTGACGTGCGGCCCGACCAGCGGGCTGCCTTCCTCGCCCGCGCCGAGATCGTTGCGCAGATCCTCATATCGGTAGCGCTGGTGCCGCAAGCCGAGCAACATTTCCGCGGAGACGTTCTGCAGCAACCCGGAAAGCGGCAGATCCGGTCCCGCCATAACGCGTAGCGGCACCACATTGGACATCATTCCGGGAATTCTGCGTATTGCCTTTCCGAACCGGGCGGTAACCGGCAGCCCGAGAACGACGTCCGGTTCGCCGGTGAGTCGTGCGGTGTAACGGACGGTGGCCGCGGCGTAAACAGCCGCAGGGGTCACACCGGAACGCTGCGCCAGTTTGCCGAGTGCCCCGCTCAGTTCGCTTCCGATTTCCGCCGTCTCGCGGGTCCGGCCGACCGGACGATTGGGATCGGCCTGTCCGAATGCCGCGGGCGCCGGGCTGCCCGCGAGCTTTTCCATCCAGTATGCACGGTCCGTATGGAATGCCGCGGACTCCCTGTAGGAACGATCTGACCGCAGCATCACCTCGAAACGGCCGAGACCGGTACCGGCGGCCCGCCCGGTCGCCAGTGCGGTGTACTGGGCTGCAGCTTCTTGCACGAACAAGATGCCGGAGAAGCCGTCTATGGCCACGTGGTGCGACCGCAGGTACCACAGGTGCCGGTCCTCGCCAATCCGCAGCAGTGCGAAGGAGTACATCCGGCCGCTGTCCGGAGCGAGTGGCACGGCGAGCTCGTTCTCCATCCACGCTATCGCCGCCCGGTGCGGCTGCTCCTGATTGCGCAGGTCAAGGCAGGGCATGACGAGTTCGGCCGAGTCGTCGATCACCTGCACTGGTTCCGCGTCGGACGCCACGATGCGGGCCCGCAGGGTCGGGGTGCCGGCAAAGGTCCTGCGGGTCGCCCGCACCAGGAGGTCGACGTCGAGCGGGCCGACGATATCGGCGTACAGCGCGACGCTGTAGTCGAGGCCGTCCCGCGCAAAGCGCTGGGCCAGCCATATTCCGGTCTGCGCGGAAGTAAGAGCAGATTCGTGACGCGCTGATGCGGGCATGCAGGATCCTTCGCGAAGCGTTGGTAGTTGCAGTCCACCCATAAAAGGTGAGGGCCCGAGAATCGGATGGCGTGGCAGCCGCTCCACGGCGGGCGCTTCCGGCTGTTTCCCTCGGGATTCCCGTGAGTTTCTGCGAAGTTTCAGAACGAAGGCCCGACACGGCCTCAGCGTCGAAAAAGCTGCACGATCACGTGCGCATACCCGTCCCCCGTCCCCCGTGCTGTGTGTTTCGTTCTTCGGACGCGCCCGAACAACAGTTCCGCAAGCGCCGCTTCGCAGCGTACCCCGGCCAATAGCGATCGCAAAGGCATGGCTGGAAATCAGTCCTAATGGCTGGAACTTTTCCCTCTGGCCGGCAGGCTGGCGAAGGCGGAGCTGCCGGCCATTCGTACAGGTCAGAGGCGCCGAGGCGGCGGGCGGTCGAAGAAAAGCCTTGACACTTTCGAGGCGGGCTACCTAGGCTCCCGAGCCGTTAGCGTCAACTCGGACCGTCCCTTCCGTGTCCGAATTAGACGATTCAGGGCGGTGCGGGGGGTTCTGTCTGATGTGGTCAGGCAAGCAGCGCAGCCGACCGCTTTCAGCTCCTTTCGCTACTGGCCCTCGTTAACCATTTCCTGCTCGCGGGGGCTATCGCATGACCGATCTCGCAGCTTTGACCAGCCTTCCCTACGACCAGCGCACCAAGGTGTTCCTGGACTACCTGGACCGCGCCCGTGCCGCTGGCCCGGTAGCCGAGAGCTACCAGCCAGGTGTGTGGGAGGTGTTCGGCTACAACGAGGCACTCCAGGTGCTCGGCGACCACCGGACCTTCTCCAGCGACATGAACGACATGATCCCCGAGGACGAGCGGGAGCTGGCCAGCGCCGCCCAGGGCAACTTCCTCGGCACCGACCCGCCCCGCCACACCCAGATGCGCGAACTGGTGCGGCGCGCGTTCACTCCCAACGTCATCGCCGGTCTCGAACCGATCATCGTCGAGACGGCGAACGAGCTGCTGGACCAGATCGAGCTGTCGGCCGACGGCACCGGCGTCTTCGACATCGTGGCCGAGTACGCCGCCCCGCTGACCGCCCGGGTCATCGCCAAGCTCTTCGGCATCCCGGAGAAGGACCACACGATGTTCACGGTCTGGGCGGACGCGCTGCTCGGCGCCCGTCCGGCCGGTGAGCTCGGCCGGGCCGACGAGTCCGCGGTGCGCGAACTGGGCGAGCTCGTCCGTTTCGCCTCCGCCTACTTGCTCGACATCATCCACCAGCGCCGAGCCGAGCCCCAGGACGATCTGATCAGCGCCCTGGCGCAGGCGGAGGTCGACGGACGGTCCCTGGAGGACCACGAAATCGTCGGTGTCATCGGCATGTTCGTGATCGCGGGGCACCTGCCGTCCTCGGTGCTCGTCGGTAGCACCGTGATGAGTCTGGACAGTCACCCCGACGTCCTCGCCGAGGTCCGCTCCGACCTGGACCTCCTGCCCAAGGTCGTCGAGGAGGTGCTGCGCTGGCGCTCGCCGCTGGTGCGGGACCAGCGGGTGACGGCGTGCGAGACGGAGCTCGGCGGGGAGCGCATCCCGGCTGGCGCGGTGGTGTGCGTGTGGCTGCTCTCCGCCCACCGCGACGCTGCCCACTTCGACCGCGCCGAGGAGTTCGACATCCACCGGCCGAACCAGGGCCGGCACGTCGCCTTCGGCAAGGGCATCCACTTCTGTCTGGGCGCGCCGTTGGCCCGCATGGAGGCGCGCATCGCGCTCACCGCCCTGTTGCGGCGCTTCGAGCAGATCGAGGTGCTGCCGGAATCCGGCATCCAGTTCCACCCCTCGATCGGCGTCCTCGGCCCGGTCCGACTGCCGGTCGCCGTGCGCCGCGCCACCCAGGCCGGCTGACCTCGCCGGGCCCGGACCGTGACTCGGTCCGGGCCCATCGACCCCGACACCGCCCTGCGCACCACCCTGCCGTCCTCAGTGAGGGATCCCCATGGCGAATGACCGGCCCGCCCGCCCGCACCCGCTCAGCCCTGCGTATGTGATCTACACGTCCGGCTCGACCGGAGTACCCAAGGGCACGGTGATCCCGGGCGAGAACCTCGTCAACCTGCTGGCGGACTTCCAGCAACGGCTGGACTTCGGCCCCGACGACCGCATGCTCGCGGTCACCACCTTCGGCTTCGACATCGCCAACCTGGAATTGCTACTGCCGCTGCTGTCCGGCGGTGAGCTGGTCCTCACGGCGCAGGACGGCGCGCACGACGCGCAGGCGCTCAAGCAGCTGATCACCGATACCGGAGTGACGGCCGTCCAGGCCACGCCCACCCTGTGGCGCCTCGTACTCGACCACGGTCCAGAGGGCCTGGCGGGGCTGAAGGCGCTGGTCGGCGGCGAGGCGGTTCCCGAGGGCCTGGCCCGGGAGTTGGGCGAGGCGGTCGCGGAGGTCACCAACGTCTACGGCCCGACCGAGACCACCATCTGGTCGACGGCGGCCACCGTCGACCCCGAAGCTCCCGGCCGTCCCCCGATCGGACGCCCACTCGCGAACACCCGCACGTACGTGCTCGACCGCGCGCTGCGCCCCGCGCCCACCGGTGCTACCGGCGAGTTGTTCATCGCGGGCGCCGGCGTGGCCCGCGGGTACCTGAACCGGCCCGGGCTGACCGCCGAGCGCTTCGTGGCCGACCCCTTCGGCCCGCCCGGATCCCGGATGTACCGCACCGGGGACCTGGCCCGCTGGCGCGACGACGGCAGCCTGGACTACCTCGGCCGGACCGACGGCCAGGTCAAGATCCGGGGATTCCGGATCGAGCTCGGCGAGGTCGAACACGCGCTCACCGATCACCACGAGGTCGCCCAGGCCGCCGTCGTGGCACGGGACTTCGGCTCCGGCGGGCCGGTCCTGACCGGCTACGCCGTGCCCGTCCCCGGCACTGCCCCGGACCCGGCCGCACTGCGAGAGCACCTCGCCCGCCGGCTGCCCGGCCACATGGTCCCCACCGTCCTGACCTTGCTTGAGGCGCTTCCGCTGACCCCCAACGGCAAGCTGGACCGCAAGGCGCTGCCGGCCCCCGACCTTGGCCCGGCCGGGCCCGGGCGCAGACCGCGCACCCCGCAGGAGGAGATCCTCTGCGAGCTGTTCGCCGAGATCCTCGAAGTGTCCCAGATGGGCCTGGACGACAACTTCTTCGAGCACGGCGGCCACTCGCTGCTCGCCACCCGCCTGGTGAACGCCCTGCGCACGCGGCTGCGGGTGGAGATCCCGGTGCGCACCCTCTTCGAGGCGCCCACCGTCGCCGCCCTCGCCGCCCGGATCGACGGCTCGGCCGGCGCGCGCAGAACGCTCGCCCCCGCGGCCCGGCCCGCGCAGATCCCGCTGTCGTTCGGGCAGCGCCGACTCTGGTTCATCAACCGGCTGGCGGACGACGGCTCCGCCTACCACATGCAGAGCGTCCTGCGGCTGCGCGGCGAACTGGACCGCGCGGCGCTCGCGGAGGCCCTCGCCGACGTCGCCGCCCGCCACGAAGCGCTGCGCACCGTCTTCCCCGAGGCCGACGGAGAGCCCTACCAGTGCGTCCTCGACGTGCAGGAGGGCCGCCCTGTCCTGACCGTGACGCCGAGCGGCGAGGCGGACCTGCCCGGCCGGCTGCGCGCCGCCGCGGCCGAGGCCTTTGACCTCACCCGTGAAGTCCCGCTGCGCGCCCACCTGTTCGCACTGTCGCCGACTGAGCACGTACTGCTGCTCGTCCAGCACCACATCGCCGCCGACGGCTGGTCGCTGACCGTGCTCGCCCGCGACCTCGGCGCGGCCTACCGGTCCAGGAGACTTGGCCAAGAGCCTGGTTGGCGTCCGCTGCCGGTCCAGTACGCGGACTACACGCTGTGGCAGCGCGAGGTCCTCGGCGCGGACGACGACCCGGCGAGCCTCCTCGCGACGCAGACCGCCTTCTGGCAGGACGCGCTGCGCGCACTGCCCGAGCAGACCCTGCTGCCGACGGACCGGCCGCGTCCGCGCGAGGCCGGCTTCCGGGGCGAGACGGTCAGCTTCAGCCTGGGCGCCGAACTTCACCAGCAGTTACTCGACTTGGCCCACCGGCACAACGCCAGCCTCTTCATGGTGCTGCAGGCTGCGCTGGCCGCGCTGTGCACCCGGCTCGGAGCGGGCACCGACATCCCGATCGGCTCGCCCATCTCGGGGCGGACGGATGCCGCTCTCGAAGACCTGATCGGCTTCTTCGTCAACACCCTGGTCCTGCGCACCCGCACCGCGGGCGACCCGCGCTTCACCGAACTGCTGACGACGGTCCGGGACAACGCCCTTGCAGCGTACGCCCATCAGGACCTTCCGTTCGAGCGCCTGGTTGAGATCCTCAAGCCGGAGCGCTCGCTGTCCCAGCACCCTCTGTTCCAGGTCTTCCTCGCACTGCAGAACACTCCCGATGCCGACATCCGCTTCGCCGGTCTGGACGTGAACCTGGCCGGGGAGCCGCTGCCGTCAGCCAAGTTCGACCTGGCGTTCAACCTCTCCGAGCGGTTCCGCGAGGGTCGGGTGGCGGACGGCGTCCAGGGCACCGTCGAGTACCGCACGGACCTCTTCGACCACACCACCGTCGGAATCATCGTCGAACGGCTGACGAGCTTCCTGCGGGCCGTCGCCGCCGACCCGCGCCGACGGATCGGAGCCGTCGAGATCCTCGGCGAGGACGAACGCCGCCGGTTGCTCGCTAACCTCCCCGCGCCGGTCCGCGGCGCCGAGGACGTGCTGCACCTACGGTTCTCCCGCACGGCCGCGGAGCACCATGGCCGGGTCGCCCTGCGCGCTGGGGACCGGGAGCTGACGTACCAGGACGTGGACCGGCGGGCCGACGCGTTGGCCGGCACCCTGATCGCCCGGGGCGTCGGACCGGAGAGCCGGGTCGCGGTCTTCCTGGAGCGCTCCCCTGAACTGGTCGTGTCGATGCTCGCCGTGTGGAAGGCCGGAGGAGTCTGCGTCCCACTGCACGAGGCGTACCCGGCGGACCGGCTCGAATGGGTCATGGCGGACACCGCGGCGTCTGTGCTGCTGACTGACCGGGCCATGCTCGCCCGGGAGTTCCACCACGGGGCACAGGTCGTCGTGGTGGAGGTGGAGCAGGTGCCGACCGATGCCACCGCGACTGGCCCCGACCTGCCGGTCGTCCACCCGGACCAGCTCGCCACCATCATGTACACCTCTGGCTCCACCGGGCTGCCCAAGGGTGTGACCGTCGCCCACCGGGACATGGTGGCCCTCGCCGACGACCCGTGCTGGGACTCCGGCAACCATGAGCGCGTGCTCATGCACGCCCCCTACGCCTTCGACATCAGCGACTACGAGCTCTGGGTTCCGCTGCTGGCCGGGAACGAGGTGGTGCTCGCCCCGCCCGGACCGTTGGACACCGCCGCCCTCGCCAGGCTGATCGCGGACGAGAAGATAACCGCCGTGCACTTCACCGCCGGGCTCCTGCGGGTCGTGGCCGAGGACGCGCCCGAGTGCCTGGCCACCGTCCGCGAGGTGCTCACCGGTGGCGACGTCGTCTCTCCGGTCGCGGTCCAGCGTGTCCTGGAGCATGCGCCCGGAGCGGTCGTGCGCCAGCTGTACGGGCCCACCGAGATGACGCTGTGTGCCACTCACCACGAGCTCCGGTCGCCGTACACCGCTGACATCCGGGTGCCGCTCGGGCGGCCGCTGGCCGGCACCCGGGTCTACGTGCTGGACGAGTGGCTGCGGCTGGTACCGCCGGGAGTGACCGGCGAGGTCTGGCTGGCCGGGAGCGGTCTCGCACGCGGCTACCTCAACCAGGCCGGCTTGACCGCTGAGCGGTTCATCGCCGATCCCTTCGGAACCCCCGGAAGCCGGATGTACCGCACCGGCGATCTCGCGCGCTGGAACAGCAGTTGGCAGCTGGAGTTCATGGGACGCGGCGATGACCAGGTCAAGATCCGCGGCTTCCGGGTGGAGCCCGGGGAGGTTGCCGCGACGCTGGCGGACCACCCCGAGGTCTCGGAAGCCGAGGTGCTGGCGCGCCTCGACCACCGCGGCGAACGGCAGCTGGTCGCCTACGTCGTCGCGGGCGGCCTGCGGCCCGCCGAACAGGAGGCCGGGGCGCTCCAGCACGTCGCCGAATGGCGGCAGATCTACGACGGCATGTACGACAGCGCCCGCTCCGCCGCCTTCGGCTCGGACTTCTCCGGCTGGGAGAGCAGCTACGACGGCCGTCCCATCCCCTTGGACGAGATGGACGAGTGGCGCCGTTCCATCGTCGAGCAGATCCGCGAACTGCGACCGCGGCACGTGCTGGAGATAGGGGTGGGCAGTGGCCTGATCCTGTCCCAGCTGTACGCCGAGTGCGAGTCGTACTGGGCCACCGACTTCTCTGACCAGGCGATCCGCACGCTCCGCGCCCATCTGGGATCCCACCCCACCGTGCGGCTGAGCACCCAGAGCGCGGACGACCTCACTGGCCTGCCTGCCGGGCACTTCGACACGATCGTCATCAACTCGGTGGTGCAGTACTTCCCCGACGCCGGCTACCTGCGGCGGGTGCTGACCGCACTCACCGCCCTGCTCGCCCCCGGCGGCTCGCTGTTCGTGGGCGACGTGCGCAATCTGGATCTGCTGCACACCTTCCACGCCGCCGTCGAGGTGGCGCGCACCGACGGCGCCGAGGACACCTCCAAGCTCCGGCGCCGGGCCTGGCGCCGGGCGGAGCGGGAGAAGGAACTCCTGGTGGCGCCCGGCTTCTTCCACCGGTTCGCCCGGGCCACTGACGGCCTCGCCGGCGCCGACGTCCGCGTCAAGCGCGGCCGCGCCCACAACGAACTGACCCGCTACCGCTACGACGTCGTGCTGCACGCCGCGGTGAGCGCTCCGGTGCCGCCGGTCGAGGCGACCACCCTGCGCTGGGCCCAGGATGTCACCGCTCTGACGGACCTTCATGCACGCCTTGCGCAGCACCGCCCGCGGAGATTGCGGGTGACCGGGGTGCCGGACGGCCGTACCGGGCCGGAGGCGGCGGCGGCCGCCGCCCTGGACGCGGACGAGCCGCTCGCCCGGGTGCGGGCCCGGCTGGTGGAGGCCGCCGGAGTCGACCCGGCGCTGCTGTACGAGATGGGCGACCGGCTCGGCTACCGGACGGCCGTCACCTGGTCGCCGTCCGGGCCCGACCCCCTGCTCGACGTGCTCTTCGCCGACGCCTCCGAGTCCACCGGCCCGGTACCGCCGACCGAGTGGGCCGAGCCCACCACCGAGGACGAGGCTGCCCCCGACACCAACGCGCCGCTGCTCTTCCAACAGGCCGGGCGGCTCGCCAAGGAGCTCCGGGCGCACCTCGGCACCCGGCTGCCGGCGTACATGGTTCCGGCGGAGTTCATAGTGCTGGACCGTCTTCCGGTCACTGCTAACGGAAAGCTCGACCGGGCGGCCCTCCCGGAACCCGATCCGGGGGTGCAGGCCGGTTCGGGCGCGCCGCGCTCGCCGCGCGAGGAGACGCTCTGCGCGCTGTTCGCCGACGTGCTCGGGCTGCCCGAGGCGGGCATCGAGGACGACTTCTTCCAGCTGGGCGGGCACTCGCTGCTGGCCATCCGGCTGGTCAACGCGATCCGCTCGGCATTCGGCGCCGAACTGGACGTGCGGACCGTGTTCGAGGCGCCCACCGTCGCGGCGATCGCCGAGCGGCTCGACCGGGCGACTCCGGCGCAGGCCCCGCTGGTCCCGATGGACCGCCCGGACCCGCTGCCGGTGTCGTTCGCCCAGCGCAGGCTGTGGTTCCTGCACCGGCTGGAGGAACACGGCGGCGCCTACAACATCCCGATCGCGCTGCGACTGTCAGGCCCGGTGCGGGAGGGCGAACTGCGCCTGGCCCTACACGACCTGGTGGTACGGCACGAGTCGCTGCGCACGGTCTTCACCGAGGTGGACGGCGAACCGGTGCAGCGGATCCTGGACCCGGAGCAGGCGCGGCCCGGCCTTGCTGTGGTGGACACCGACGCCGACTCGCTCGAACGGTCGCTGACGGCGCAGGCCGACCGCGGCCACGACATCAGCGCCGAACTTCCGCTGCGCGCGACGCTCTTCCGGCTGACGCCCACCGATCATGTGCTGCTCGTGGTGCTGCACCACATCGCCGGTGACGGCTGGTCGATGGACCCGCTGGCCCACGACCTCGGCACCGCCTACGCGGCGCGCCTGGCCGGCCGGGCACCGGACTTCCCAGTGCTGCCCGTCCAGTACGCCGACTACGCGCTGTGGCAGCGCGCGGTGCTCGGCAGCGAGCAGGACCCGGAAAGCCGGATCAACGGCCAGATCGCCTACTGGCGCGACAGGCTGGCCGGGCTGCCGGAGGGCCTGGAGCTGCCGACGGACCGGCCGCGGCCGCCCGAGTTCAGCTACCGGGGCGCAGAGGTCGCCTTCCGGCTGCCGGCCGGGCTGCACGCGAACCTTCTCGGCCTGGCCCGAGAGCACGGCGCCACCCTCTTCATGGTTCTGCACGCTGCCCTCGCGGCGCTGTTGACCAGGCTGGGGGCTGGCACCGACCTACCGATCGGCACTCCGGTGGCCGGGCGCGCCGATGCTTCGCTGGAGCGGCTCGTCGGCTTCTTCGTCAACACTCTGGTCCTGCGCACCGACACCGGCGGCAACCCGGCTTTCGCTGATCTGCTCCGGCAGGTAGCCGCGGAGGACCTGGAGGCCTACGCCCATCAGGACGTCCCGTTCGAGCGGCTGGTGGAGGTGCTGGCGCCGCCGCGGTCGCTGTCGCGGCACCCGCTGTTCCAGGTGATGCTGGCGCTGCAGCCCGGCGGCTGTGAGGCAGTGGCCCTGCCGGGGCTTGAGGTCACCGGGCAGCGGATTCCGCAGCGGACGGCCAAGTTCGACCTCGACGTCCAGCTACGCGAGACCCGCACACCGGCTGGCGAACCGGCCGGTATCGAGGGCACCGTGGGCTACTGCGTGGACCTGTTCGACGAGGCGAGCGCCGCCTCGCTGGCCGACCGGCTGATCCGGTTCCTCAGCGAGGTGGCCGCGGACCCGGCCCTGCCCATCGGGGACGTCGACATCCTGACCCCGCAGGAGCGGCCCCGGCCCGCCGACGCGCAGACGTCCGGCCCGACGCGCCTCGATCCGGTGCCGCTGCGCTTCGAGGCGCAGGCCCAGCGCACGCCCGCGGCGCCCGCGGTCAGCTGTGCGGGCAGCACCCTGTCCTACGCTGACCTCGACGCCGAGGCCAACCGCTTGGCCCGGCTCCTGGTCGCCGGCGGCGCCGGTCCGGAGCGCGTGGTCGCCGTGGCGCTGCCGCGCTCGGAGCGGATGCTGGTCGCTGTCCTCGCGGTGCTGAAGTCCGGTGCGGCGTACCTTCCGGTGGACCGCGGCCAGCCGGCTGAACGGATCGCCTTCGCCTGTGCCGATGCCCGGCCGATTCTGGTGATCACCGAGGGCGAGGCGGTGGCGGGGATCCCCGACCTGTCAGTGCTGCCCCAGGTCCGCCTGGACGATTCCGCGGTACGGGCCTCCCTCGCCGGCACCCGCGGCGACGCCCTCTCCGCGGAGGAACGGGGCGCGGCGTACGCGGCGGACTCCGCCGCGTACGTCATCTACACCTCCGGCTCAACCGGCCGGCCCAAAGGCGTCGTGGTCTCCCACGGCAGCATGGCCCGGCTGCTGGAGTGGGCGGTGGACCGGTTCGGGGCCGAGGGCCTGGCGGACGTCCTGGCCGCCACCTCGCTCTCCTTCGACGTCTCGGTGTTCGAGCTGTTCGCACCGCTGATGACCGGCGGTCACGTCGAGATCGTGCGCGACCTGTTGGAACTGGCCGAGCGGCCCTGGTCGGGCACCCTGGTCAGCGGCGTACCGTCGGTATTCGCCGCGCTGCTCGCCGGCGGCGAGGCCGCCTTCTCCGCCCGGACCCTGGTGATGGCCGGCGAGGCGCTGCCGGAACACCTGGTCCGGGAGGTGCGTCGGCTGCTACCCGGAACGCGACTGGCCAACATCTACGGCCCGACCGAGGCCACCGTCTATGCGACCGCCTGGTACTCGGATGACGAGAAGGCCACCGGCGAGGAGATCGGCGCTCCGCCGATCGGCCGGCCCCTGCCGCACGTGCGTGCCTACGTCCTCGACGAGCGGCTGCGACCGGTTGTCACCGGGGTCCGCGGTGAGCTGTACCTGGCGGGCGCGGGTCTGGCCCGTGGATACCTCCGCCGGCCCGCGCTGACCTCCGAGCGGTTCGTCGCCGACCCCTTCGGCGGGCCGGGGGCGCGGATGTACCGTACCGGCGACCTGGTGCGCCGCCGCCAGGACGGCGCTCTGGACTACCTGGGCCGCACCGACGACCAGGTCAAGGTGCGCGGCTTCCGGATCGAGCTCGGCGAGATTGAGAACGTCCTGACCCGCCACCCGGCGGTGACGGGCACCGCAGTGAGCGCTGTGGCCGACCCGGCCGGCGACCGGCGCCTGGTGGCCCACGTGGCGCTCCGCCCGGGCAGCGGTACGACCGTCGCGGAGATCGCCGCGCACGCCGCCGCCTCGCTGCCGGAGTACATGGTGCCGACCGCGTTCGTCCTCCTGGACGCGCTGCCGATGAACGCCAACGGCAAGCTCGACCGGGCCGCCCTCCCGGCCCCGGACCTGAGTGCCCGCTCCGCGGGCGGCCAGGCGCGCGACCCCCGCGAGGAGCTGATGAGCGAGCTGTTCGCCCAGGTGCTCGCCGTGCCTTCGGTAGGCCCGGACGACGGCTTCTTCCAGCTCGGCGGGCACAGCCTGCTGGCCACCCGGCTCAGCAACGCCGTCCGCTCCGCGTTCGGGGTCGAACTGCCGCTGCGCGCGGTCTTCGAGACGCCGACCCCGGCCGGCTTGGTGGCCCGGCTGGACACCGCGGACACCGCCCGCCAGGCGCTCGTCCCGGCCGAACGCCCCGCGGTGATCCCGCTGTCGCACGCCCAGCAGCGGTTGTGGTTCCTCAACCGGCTCGACGGCAGCCCGGGGGCGTACAACATCCCGCTGGCCCTGCGGCTGTCCGGGGAGCTCGACCCGGCAGCGCTGGACGCCGCACTGCGGGACGTGGTGGAACGGCACGAGGTCCTGCGCACCGTCTTCCCGGACCACGACAGCGTTCCCCACCAGCGGATCCTCGTGGCCGAGGACGGCCCGGCCGCCCTCGTCACGGTGCCGGTCACCGCTGCGGAGCTGCCCGCCGCGCTGTCCACCGCGAGCCGGACCGGCTTCGACCTGGCCGTCGAACCGCCGCTGCGCACCGTGCTGTTCCGGCTCTCGCCGACCGAGCACGTCCTGCTCCTGGTGCTGCACCACATCGCCGGCGACGGTTCCTCGTACGCTCCGCTGGCCCGCGACCTCACCACCGCCTACCGGGCCCGCTCGTCGGGCCGGGCCCCGCAGTGGCAGCCCTTGCCGGTCCAGTACGCGGACTACACGCTCTGGCAGCGGCAACTACTCGGCACCGAGGACGCCCCGGACAGCGCCATCGCGCGGCAGCTCGCCCACTGGCGGGACGCTCTGGCGGACCTGCCGGAGGAGCTCACCCTGCCCGCCGACCGTCCGCGCCCCGCCGTGCCCGGCCACCGGGGCGGCCTGGTGCCGCTCGAACTGGACGCGCGGCTGCACCGGAAGCTGACCGAGCTGTCCCGGCGCGAGGGCGTCACCACCTTCATGGTCTTCCAGGCCGCGCTCGCGGCGCTGCTCACCCGGCTCGGCGCCGGGACGGACATCCCGATCGGCAGCCCGCTGGCGGGCCGCGGCGACCAGGCCCTCGACCAGCTGGTGGGCTTCTTCGTCAACACCGTGGTGCTGCGCACCGACACCTCCGGCGATCCGGACTTCGTCACGCTGCTGCACCGGGTCCGTACCACCGCGCTGGCCGCCTACGCTCACCAGGACGTGCCGTTCGAGCGGCTGGTCGAGGTCCTGAGCCCGACCCGCTCGGTGTCCCGGCACCCTCTGTTCCAGATCCTGCTGGTGCTGCAGAACACCGAGCCGCCGCGGTTCGACCTGGACGGCCTGACGATCACCCAACCGGAGGTGGACCCCGGCACGGCCAGGTTCGACCTCGACGTATCCATCGGCGAGAGCCGCACGCCGGAGGGCTTGGCGGCCGGCGCGCAGGGCAGCATCCGGTACAACGCGGACCTGTTCGACGAGGCCACGGTGACCGCGCTGGCCGACCGCCTGGTGGCCCTGCTGACCGCCGTGGCGGACGACCCGCGGGCGCCGATCAGCTCTCTTGACGTGCTGTTGCCGCACGAGCGGCTCGGCATCGAGCAGTGGTCCGCTGCTCCGGAGCCGCCGGTGCCCGCGCGGACCATGCCGGAGCTGTTCCAGCTGCAGGTGGCGCGCACGCCAGACCGTACGGCGCTGCGCTCCGGAGATGACACCCTGTCGTACGCGGAGCTGAACCGCCAGGCCAACCGGCTGGCGCACCACCTCCGTTCGCTCGGCGTGGGTCCGGAGAGCACCGTGGCGCTGCTGCTGCCGCGCTCGCCCGAGCAGGTGACCGCCGTGCTGGCCGTACTCAAGGCGGGCGGCGCCTTCCTGCCGGTGGACCCGGACTACCCGGCCCAGCGGATCCGGCACATGCTGGACGACGCCCGGCCGGCCCAGGTGCTTACCCTGCGCTCGCTGACCGATCGGCTGCCGGAGCCGGCTGCCGCGCTGGTGCTCGACGACCCGCTCACCGCGCGGACGGTCGACGCGCTACCGGACACCGAGCTGGCCGACCAGCACCGCACCGTCGCGCTGTTGACCGCCCATCCGGCGTACGTCATCCACACCTCGGGCTCCACCGGCCGCCCGAACGGGGTGGTGGTGACCCACGAGGGCATCGCCAATCTGGCGGTCCGTCAGATCGAGCGGTTCCAGGTCACCGCAGCGGACCGGGTGCTGCAGTTCGCCTCGCCCAGCTTCGACGCCGCCTTCTCCGAACTGTGCATGGCGCTGCTGTCCGGCGCCGAACTGGTGCTGGCCACCAGGGAGGAGCTGATGCCGGGCCGCCCGCTGGCCGAGCTGATCGCCCGGCACCGCGTCACCCACGTGACCCTGCCGCCGGTGGCACTGTCGGTCCTGCCGCCGGACGGGCTGGCGACGGTTCGAACCCTGGCCGTGGCCGGCGACGCGATGCCCGCCGACGCGGTGCGCCGGTGGGGCTCCGGACGGCGCCTGATCAACGCGTACGGGCCGACCGAGACGACCGTCTGCGCCACCATGAGCGAGCCGCTGACCGGCCCGGACCGCCCGTCGATCGGCCGTCCCATCGGCGGCGCCCGCGTGCGGGTCCTCGACGGGCGGCTGCGGCCCGTGCCGCCGGGAGTCGCCGGGGAGCTGTACGTGAGCGGTCCCGGCCTGGCCCGCGGCTACCTCGGACGGCCCGGGCTGACCGCGCAGCGGTTCCTGCCCGATCCGTTCGGCCCGCCGGGTTCGCGCATGTACCGCACCGGTGACCTGGTCCGCTGGGACCGCGAGGGTCGGCTGCACTTCCTGGGCCGCGCCGACCACCAGCTCTCGGTGCGCGGGTTCCGGATAGAGCCAGGCGAGATCGAGGCCGCGCTGCTCGACCATCCGGCCGTCGCCCAGGCCGTGCTGACCGTCCGCGAGGACGGTCGGGGCGAGCCGCGGCTGATCGGCTACGCCGTATCGCACGGTGACGCGCCGGACCCGGCCGAACTGCGAGCGCACGCGGCCGAACGGCTGCCCGCCCACATGGTGCCGGCCGCGGTGATCGTCCTACCGGCGCTGCCGGTCACGCCGAACGGGAAGCTGGACCGTGCCGCGCTGCCGGAGCCGGACTTCTCCGGACGGCCGGACCGCGCCGCGCGCAGCCCGCGCGAAGCCGTCCTGCGCGAGCTCTTCGCGGAGGTCCTCGGCGCTCCCGACCTCGGGGTCCACGACAGCTTCTTCGATGTCGGCGGCCACTCCATGCTGGCCGCCCGGCTGATCGACCGGGTCCACAACGTGCTGGGCCTCGACCTCGGGCTGCGGCTGCTGTTCGAGGCCCCGTCGGTCGCGGAGCTGGCGGCCGCCCTGGACGGCGGCGCGGACGGATCGCGGCTCGGTGGCGACTGGGACGCCTTGTTGCCGCTGCGGCCGGGCGGCACGGGCGCACCGGTGTTCTGCGTCCATCCGGCGGCCGGTCTCGGCTGGTCCTTCGCCGGGCTTGCCCGGTATCTGGACGCCGGGCACCCGCTGTACGCGCTGCAGTCGCCGGGACTGGACGGCGGCCCGGACCGCCTCCCGGCGACGGTGGCCGACATGGCGGGAGCGTACGTCGCCGAGATCCGCCGGGTCGCTCCGCAGGGTCCGTACCACCTGCTCGGCTGGTCGGCGGGTGGGCTGATCGCCCACGAGATGGCCGTGCAGCTCCAGGAATCCGGTGAACAGGTGGGTCTGCTCGCGGTGCTGGACGGCTATCCGCTGGCCGACCTGACTCCGGTCGCCGCCACGGCGCCCGAGGAGGTCGCCGAGGCAGTGCGCCGGGAGACCGCCGGACTCCAGCTCGATGACCGGATTCGGAGCAATCTGGCGGCCGTGTACCTGAGCGTCGTCCGAGCCGCCCAGGCGTTCACTCCCGGCGTCTTCCAGGGGGAGCTGCTGCACTTCGCCGCGGCCCACGACCGGGATCAGGACCGATTCGAAGCGAAGCTCTGGCAGCCGCACGTCGATGGCCCGCTGCGGCGACACGAAGTCGCCTGCGGGCACGAGGAGATGACCCGGCCGCAGGCCCTCGGCGTGATCGGACCGGTAGTCGCGGATCGGCTCCGAGAGATCACCGCATCCGCACAACACACGGAGGGAACCAACTCATGACCAATCCATTCGAGGACGACGCCACCTACCTCGTGCTGCGCAACGCCGAGGGCCAGTACTCGCTGTGGCCCTCGTTCGCCGAGGTGCCGGCCGGCTGGGAGAGGGTCTACGGCGAGGCCGACCGCCAGTCCTGCGTCGACCACGTGAACGAGCACTGGGTCGACATGCGTCCCAACAGCCTGATCGCGGCTATGGACACTGCCACGAGGGGGAGTGCCACCCCGTGAACACCGACCGCAGCCACTTCGAGGATCTGACTGTCGATCACATCATGCTCTGCGTAGTCGATCTGGACGCCCGGACCAGCGAGTTCGTCCGCGGCTACGGGCTGACCGTCACTGATGCGCCGGAGCGGACCGGTGCGGAGCGCACCGCTGTCCTCACTGGTGGGGGAATCCGCCTGGTGCTCAGACAACCGCTGCACGACGAGCATCCGGACGCCGCCTACACCCGGCGCCACGGCGACGGCGTCGCGGACATCGCCCTGGGCGCCACGGACGCGGCGGGCGCCTTCGCCGAGGCGGTTCGCCGCGGCGCGCGTCCGCTCGCTGAGCCGACAGAAAAGGACGGGGTCGTCACCGCGTCTGTGGCCGGATTCGGCGACGTGGCCCACACCTTCGTCCAGCGGCCCGCGGCCCGGCCGTCTGCCGACGCGGCGGCGACCGACACCGGCCTGCGGTACGTGGACCACTTCGCCGTGTGCGTGGAGGCGGGCGAGCTCGACGCCACCGCGGAGTTCTACCAGCGGGTCCTGGACTTCCGGATGATCTTCGAGGAGCGGATCACCGTCGGCGCCCAGGCGATGAACTCCAAAGTAGTGCAGAGCCGTTCCGGCCTGGTCACGCTGACCGTCATCGAGCCGGACACCACCGGCGACCCGGGACAGATCGACGGGTTCCTCAAGAACCACGGCGGCGCCGGCGTCCAGCACGTCGCCTTCACCACCGACGACATCGTGCGTACCGTCACGACGATGCGCTTGGCCGGTGTCGAGTTCCTCGACACCCCCGACGCGTACTATGGCAGGCTTCCTGAGCGGCTGGCGCTGTCCCGCCATTCGTCCGAGCAGCTCGGCAGTCTGCGCATCCTGGCCGACGAGGACCACGCCGGACAGCTGTTCCAGATCTTCACCCGCTCCACGCACCAGCACCGGACGCTGTTCTTCGAGCTCATCGAACGTGCCGGGGCCACTACGTTCGGCAGCGGCAACATCCGTGCGCTGTACGAGGCCGTGGCAGCGGAGGGCGAATGAGGACCGGCCCGCGGCATCCGGCCTTTACAGCGCCGCCCGGCCTGGCCGGCCTGCGGAGCGCGGCGCACGCCGCCACGGCGCCCGAGGTATGGGACTTCATCGAGGGTGGCAGCGGCTGGGAGACGACGCTGTCGGCGAACAGGGCCGCCTTCGACGCGGTGACGCTGGTGCACCGGGTGATGGCCGGCACAGCCTCCGCGTACTGCGGCGGCCGGCTGCTGGACACCGACATCGCCATGCCGCTGCTCGTGGCGCCGATGGCCTACCAGCGCCTGCTGCACCCCGACGGCGAACTCGCCACTGCCCGGGCGGCCCGCGCCGCCCGGGTGCCGTTCATCCTCAGCACTCTCAGCAGCCATCCGATCGAGGCCGTGGTCGACACCGGTGCTGCCGTGTGGTTCCAGCTGTACTGGCTGCGCGAGCGCCAGGCACGCGAGGAGCTGGTGGCCCGGGCCGAGCAACTCGGTTGCCGGGCCCTCGTGGTGACCGTGGACGTGCCGGTCATGGGCCGGCGCTGGCGGGACGTGGCCAACGGGTTCACGCTGCCCCCACACGTCCGGGCCGCACTGCTCGGGCCCGGACTCGACGACCTGGCGCACCGCCCGGCGTCCGGGGTGTCCGCGGTCGCCGCACACACCCGCTCGCTCTTCGGTGTCCCGACCCTGTCGGAGCTGGAACAGCTGCGCCGGCGAACGGAGCTGCCCCTCGTGGTCAAGGGCATCCTGGACCCGCAGGACGCCCGACGGGCGGTGGAGTGCGGCGCCGACGCGGTGGTGGTGTCCAATCACGGCGGCCGCCAACTCGACGGCGCCATCCCGAGTATCGCCCAGCTGCCCGCGGTGGTCGAGGCGGTCGGCGGGCAGTGCGACGTCCTGCTGGACAGCGGGGTGCGCACCGGCACGGACGTCCTGCGCGCGTTGGCGCTCGGTGCGGCCGCAGTGCTGTTGGGCAGGCCCGTCCTGTGGGGTCTGGCCGCTGACGGCGAGAAGGGAGTCGCCGAGGTGCTGTCCGTTCTAAGTGACGAGCTGCGCGAGAGTATGCTGCTCGCCGGCTGTGCCGACCTGGCCGCCGCGGCCGGGCTGCACGCTCGCAGGTGGGTGCCCGGTGACTGACGACCGCCGCCCCTCGGAAGCCTACGACCTGGACCTCGCCGACCTGCACGCCTCGATGGAGGATCCAGCGCTTGCCTCCATGACCTTCCTCAACGAGGTCACCGCGCGTTACCCGAACGCCCTGTCTTTCGCACCGGGCCGGCCGGCCGAGGACCGCTTCGACATCCAGTCGGTGCACTGCCGCCTGGAGCGGTTCTGCGACCACCTGTCGACCGACCTCGGCTACGGCCCCGCCGAGGTGCGCAGGACCCTGTGCCAGTACGGACGGACCAGCGGCATCGTGCAGCACCTCATCGCACGCCACCTCGAGGTGGACGAGGAGATGCGCGTCGATCCGGAGTCGATCGTCGTCACCGTCGGTTGCCAGGAGGCGATGTTCCTGGCTCTGCGCAGCCTGCGCCGGGACGAGCGCGATGTCGTCCTGGCTGTGGCACCGACCTACGTCGGGCTGACCGGCGCGGCGCGGCTGGTCGACATGCCGGTGGTGCCGGTGGCCAGCGGTACGACCGGCGTCGACCTGGCGGACTTGGCCGCGAAGCTGCACCAGGCCCGCGAGCGCGGACTACACCCCCGCGCTTGCTACGTCGTACCGGACTTCGCGAATCCCTCCGGGTTGCGCCTGGAGCTCGAAACGCGCCGCGAACTGCTCGCCCTGGCCGCCCGGGAAGGGATCCTCCTCTTGGAGGACAACCCGTACGGAATGTTCCACGACGGCTCCGGGCGTCTGCCTACTCTCAAGGCGCTCGACACCGACAGGACGGTGGTGTACCTCGGATCATTCGCGAAGACCGTGCTCCCCGGCGCCAGGGTGGGCTACCTGGTGGCCGATCAGCGGGTACGGGACGCCCAGGGGCAGGTCGGTGGATTCGCCGAGCAGCTCTCACGGATCAAGAGCATGGTCACCGTGAACACCTCACCGATCTCGCAGGCCGTCATCGGGGGCGCCCTGCTGGAGGCCGACTTCAGCCTGGCCCGGGCGACCTCCGGCGAACGGCAGATCTATCAGCGCAATCTGGCGCACGTTGTGCGCGGTCTGGAGTCGCGGTTCCGGCGGTGCCCGGACGTATCCTGGAACACCCCGGGCGGCGGGTTCTTCATCGTCGTCAATGTGCCATTCACCGTCGACGACGAATTGCTCGAACGGTCTGGTCGGGAGTTCGGTGTGCTCTGGACGCCGATGTCGTATTTTCACGACGGAAAGGAAGGGGACAATCAGCTCCGACTGTCCTGCAGTTCACTCTCCGGCGAACAGTTGGAAGAGGGGTTGAACAGGCTTGCGACCCTTTTCGCCGACCTTGGGGTACGTCATGTTGACAGGGACGCCGACTCGATGCCTGACTGTAGTAGTGTGAGCGCGGACATTACAGTCAGGAGTCGAGTTGTTGCACTGTGAAGCTGTCTGCAAGCGCTACGGTGCAGGGCGGTGGATCCTCAGCGACGTGGACATGAAGGTCTCCGCCGGCGACGTGGTCGCGGTGATAGGCACCAACGGTTCCGGGAAGTCCACCCTGCTGAAGATCCTGGTCGGGCTGTCACAGCCCACGTCCGGCACGGTTTCGGGCCGACCACCGACCGTCGGGTACGTACCGGACCGTTTTACGGCGCACGAACGCATCTCGGCGATTTCCTACCTCACCCACATGGGACGCATCCGAGGCATGTCGACATCCGTGGCCCGCGCCCGGGGCGGTGACCTGCTGGAGCGTCTGGCCCTCGTGGGCGGCCCGACCGCGTCGTTACGCACGCTCTCCAAGGGCAATGCGCAGAAGGTCGCAGTGGCCCAGGCCCTGCTGGTCCGACCCGATCTGCTCGTCCTCGACGAGCCTTGGTCGGGGCTGGACGCCTCGGCCCACGGCGTCCTGGGCGAGTTCATCGACGAAGCGGCCGCCCACGGCGGCGCGGTGGTTTTCACCGACCACCGCGAGGCGATCACCGGGACGCACGCCACCGGCGCCTACGCCATCACCGATGGCCGGGTCACTTGGCGCGGCGGCACGCACGCCGAAGGCTCCGCCCCGATGGTCGAGCTGGTACTGACCGTGCCGGCCAGCGGCGCCATCCCGGCCGAGCTGGACTGGTACTCGTTTCCGGGCGTGGTGGACGCCGCTCGCCGGGGCCAGGGCATCACCCTGCGGGTGACCCGGGAGCACTCGGACACCATACTGATGACCGCGCTGCAGCACCTCTGGTCGGTGGATGCGGTGGCCACGGCCGCGCACGACCACGGCTCCCGTCCCGACACCAGGAGTGTCGCGCTGTGATCCCCCTGGTCCGCTACATGTTCACGGTGCTGCTGCTCTCCCAGCGCTACCTCGCGCCACTGCTTCTGTTCGTCGGCCTGACCTCCGTGCTGACCAGCAGCGACAACGGCCCGCTCACCGCCAGCTACGCCGCAGTGGCCGGCGTCATGCTGCTGTGCTCCGCATGGCTCACCATGGCGCTGATCGGCCTGGAGGACCCACCGCACCGCTCGATCGTGGTCGTCAGTGCGGGCAGCCACCGGAGAGCCCTGCTCGGCTCGGTCGCTACCGCCGCCGTCTGGTGCCTGCTGCTGACGGTGGCCGGTCTGGCGTTACCGCTGTTTTTCGGAACCCACACCGTCCGCCTCGCTGATCTGGCCCTCGGCACGGAGGCCCAGCTGAGCTGCGCCTTCACCGGCATGGCCATCGGGCTGGTCTGCTCGCGGCTGGTGTTCCGGCGACAGGGCTACGCGCTCGTCGCCGCCTTGGTGCTGCTGCTGGCCGTCATGCTCGGCAAGGGCGTGTCGCCGGTCAACATCATGCTGACCGACCTCCAGCAGGCGACGAACCCGGCGGACGTCCTGGGCTCCACGGGCGTGCTGCTCGCCGCCGCCGCGGTGTTGCTCGCGGTGGGAACGGCCGTCACCCACGCGATCACCGTCAAGAAGAGCTGAGCCGAAAAGAGCCGAAGGGACGTCCCGCGCGAGTGCGGGACGTCCCTTCGGTCGCTTACGCCGCAGCCTCGCTCGTGCCACCGGGGATCTCCCGCACCAACCGCAGTTCGGAGCGGAGCAGCACCACCGTCGCGGCCGACGACGCCACCGCGGTCAGCACGAGCGCCCACCCGGTTCCGGCCTTCGGGCCCATGGCATTGCCCAGGACATCGGCAGCCGCCCCGCCCAGCAGGGCTCCGAGCGGCATCGCGCAGAAGTTGATGGTCCGTGACGTCGCGTGCACCCTGCCCAGCAGCTCCGGCCTGGTGACCGACTGTCGCAAGGTGGTGATCGTGGCGTTCCAGACCGGCACCCACACCGAGGCCGACGCACCGACTACAACGAGGGTCGGCACGGCCGGCAGCCACAGGGCCAGCGGGGCCACGGCCCACACCGCTCCGGAGGCACAAGCGGCGATGAGAGTCGTTCCGAGACCGAAGCGCGCCAGCAGCCGGTCCGCCATCCACGCGCCACCGACCCCGCCGAGGCCTACCAGCGTGAAGAGCATCCCGACCGTTCCGGGTGGGAGCCCGAGGGTTCGGTATGCGAAGAGCAGCAACACCGTCGAGCCGGCCGCGTTGCCCAGGTTCCGCACCACTGCGGCCAGCGTCGCGGGGCGCAGCAGCGGGTGCCGCCACAGTGCCGCGACGCCCTCCCTCATCTCGGCGAACATCGAAGCCCCTGGCTCCCGTGGCGGTGCCGGGGGCTCCGGGGTGCGAAGGCTTATGAGCGTCAGGACCGGTATGGCGAACGTGGCAGCGACCACCGCCAGCGCCGTCGTACCGGAGAGGAACTGACCCAGCAGGCCGCCCAGGGCCGGCGCGCCGAGCATGGCGAGAGAGGTGGACACCTCAAGCCTGGCGTTTGCCCTCGGCAGCATGTGCCTCGGCAGAAGGGTCGGCAGGTGCGACTGGTTGGCGACGTCATACAGAACGCCGAACGAACCGGCGGCGAGCGCCGCTACGCACAGTTCCGCCATGCCCAGCACCCCGGCGGCCGCGGCCAGGGGGATCGCGGCGAGCGCAAGCATCGTGCCCGCGGTCGACCCCATCATGGCCGGTCTGCGCCGCCGCCGGTCCATCGCGACGCCGGCGAAGAGTGCCAGCAATGGATAGGGAGCAGTGCTCGCTGCGTTCAGCAGGCCGACACCCAGACTGGACGCGTGGAACAGGACGATGGCGATGGTCGGAAAGAGGAAGATCGCCACCTGCTGGCCCATGACACTTACGGTCTGGCCGAGCCAGTACCAGCGGAAATCGCGGCGGGCCGACAGGTTTGTCCGTTCGGCGGAACGGTCCGGTTTGACGGCTGCCACGTGAGCCGCGAGGGTGTCGTTTTCCGCCCTTCCTGTCCTTCGCGTACTGGTCATTTCATCCCCCTGTTCCGGACGGCTTCCACCGACACGTCCGGGTAATTCAAACACGCGAAATCGAGATCGTCGACCGGGTCCTGAAATGCGGATAAATCCAGTGAAATTACTCTGGAAGATGAGGATCCGTTTCCCGTGTGACTTGTGGGGATTGGATGCCGACTGGGGCGAGTGCCCGTTTTGAGAAGTTTCGCCCGTCATGCAGGGCAAAAGTGCTGGCCAGGTGCACTTGTTTAGTAATCGTCTTGAGGTGGTACAAGACCCTGGCGTACTATACGAACCACCTGATGGATTGTTCGTTGTCGACTGTATAAATTGCCCCCGCCTCAATGAACGCGGTTCGACTGACTGGGCGTTTCGTTCCGAGCTTCGAGGTCGGGTCCCGCGCCAGGTGAGACTTCACGGGGCCGGCCGGCGCGTACGAGGACCTACTGCTGGTGGCTCTGCGGATCTGGGACCGCGCCACTTCGGCTTGCTGATGATCCGTGGCTGCCTGGCCGAGGCGCGTACCCGGCGCGACGACGCCCCGGCCGACGGCGTCGCCGCCTCCGGCGTGTTCCTCGACAACTTCCTGCGCGTCCTGGGCCCCGCCTGCCACGCCACCCGCGCCCTCCGGAACGCCCTGCGCGAGAGTCGCCCGGCGCTCCCGTCCACGACTTACAACGAGCTGCTGACCGAGAACGCAAAGGCCGAGCGCTCCGGCCGCGCGGTGCCCGCTGCCGGATGATCTCGCGGGCGGAGGCCGAGCGCATGCACGGGCTGCTGGCAGCGTGATCAGCCACACTTGATGCAGTGGCCCCTCGGATGTGCCCGGTAGGTGGCAATCGGGACGTCGGCGCACGGCCGACCGCCGCTCACCGTCACATGAGCGCCGGTTGAGCTGTGGCGGCGCAGGTCACTGAGAGGTCTTGCGCTGAGTTCGATCTCCGCGCACTCTCATTTCACACCGTGAGCCTTCGAACCTTCGATGCCAGCCCTCCGACGGACGTTTCCGCAGGTCAGCGAGGTGCTGACCTGCGGAAACGATGAGAGATCGGACTGCGTTTCCGCAGGTCGGAGGGGGTCCTACAGGTCGTAGTACAGCTCGAACTCGTGCGGGTGCGGCCGCAGCGCGATCGGGGCGATCTCGTGGGTGCGCTTGTAGTCGATCCAGGTCTCGATCAGGTCGGTGGTGAAGACGCCGCCCGCGAGGAGGTACTCGTGGTCGGCCTCCAGGGCGTCGAGGACGGCGCCGAGGGAGGCGGGGACCTGGGGGACGGCGGCGTGCTCGTCGGGGGCGAGCTCGTAGAGGTCCTTGTCGACGGGCTCCAGCGGCTCGATCTTGTTCTTGATGCCGTCCAGGCCGGCCATCAGCATGGCGGAGAAGGCCAGGTAGGGGTTGGAGGACGGGTCGGGGGCGCGGAACTCGATGCGCTTGGCCTTGGCGTTGGAGCCGGTGATCGGGATGCGGATCGCGGCGGAGCGGTTGCGCTGCGAGTAGACCAGGTTGACCGGGGCCTCGAAGCCGGGCACGAGGCGGTGGTAGGAGTTCACCGAGGGGTTGGTGAAGGCGAGCAGCGAGGGGGCGTGCTTGAGGATGCCGCCGATGTAGTAGCGGGCGGTGTCGGACAGGCCCGCGTAGCCCTGCTCGTCGTAGAAGAGCGGGGAGCCGCCGGTCCACAGCGACTGGTGGACGTGCATGCCGGAGCCGTTGTCGCCGAAGATCGGCTTGGGCATGAAGGTGGCGGACCTGCCGGCCCGCCAGGCGACGTTCTTGATGATGTACTTGAACAGCATCAGGTCGTCGGCGGCGTGCAGCAGGGTGTTGAACTTGTAGTTGATCTCGGCCTGTCCGGCGGTGCCGACCTCGTGGTGCTGGCGCTCCACCTCCAGCCCGGCCTTGGCGAGTTCGAGGGACATCTCGGCGCGCAGGTCGGCGAAGTGGTCGACCGGCGGGACGGGGAAGTAGCCGCCCTTGTACTTGACCTTGTAGCCGCGCGCGTCGCCCTCGGCGGAGCCGCTGTTCCAGGCGCCCGCGACCGAGTCGATGTGGTAGTAGGAGGCGTTGGCGGAGGTCTCGAAGCGGACCGAGTCGAAGACGTAGAACTCGGCCTCGGGCCCGAAGTAGGCGGTGTCGGCGATGCCGGAGGAGGCCAGGTACGCCTCGGCCTTGCGGGCGACGTTGCGCGGGTCGCGGCTGTAGGCCTCGCCGGTGATCGGGTCCTGGATGAAGAAGTTGATGTTGAGGTGCTTCTCGGCGCGGAACGGGTCCAGCCGGGCGGTGGCCAGGTCGGGCACCAGGGCCATGTCGGACTCGTGGATGGCCTGGAAGCCGCGGATCGAGGAGCCGTCGAACATCAGGGTCTCGGACGGGTCGAAGGTGGCGGCCGGGACCGAGAAGTGCTGCAGCACGCCCGGCAGGTCGCAGAACCGCACGTCGACGAACTTGATGTCGTTGTCCGCGATGTACTGCTTCACCTCGTCGGCGTTGGTGAACATCCGTACTCCTCCTCGGCGTGCACGTCTGAGTCTCCGTCAGGGGCGACAGGAGCCCCGGTGCAGGGGGCTCACGATAGGAACGGCCCGTTTCCGGCTCGTGACTCGCTTGTTTCCCACATGTTAACCGGGCCATTCGGGCGGGCGGCAAAGCGGTACGGTTCCGGGCAAATTCCCGGCCCCACCGGGCCGTGGATCCGCAACTGGTCCAGACCACTCGTGGCGGTCGGGCGCACCGGGTTCACCCCGACGGGAAACCCCGGCGGCGCGCCGCCGCCCGGGGCCGCCACCGGCCCCGGCCGTAAGCCCGGTTAGGGTGGATTCGTGGACACCAGAGAAGCACTCGGATCGTGGATCGACGGCCCGAAGGCGGCCGCCGAGAAGATGGGCGCCGAATTCGGCTACCGCGGCGAGCGCCTCGGCCTCCCGCGCACCGGGCCCGGTTCGCTGGCCGGCCCCGGCCGCCGGATCGGCGCGCTGTTCGTCGACGGCTGGCTGGTCAGCCTGGTCGCGTACGGGCTGCTCGCGGGCGGCGAACGGGGCACCGCCAACCTGTGGACCACCCCGCTGTTCTACGCGGTGACGGCGCTGTTCCTGGCCACCACCGGCACCACCGTCGGCAAGCGCCTGTTCGGCCTGCGGGTGGTCCGGCTGGACGGCACCCGCGCCACCATCCCGCAGGTGCTGCTGCGCACCCTGCTGCTCTGCCTGGTCGTCCCGGCCGTCGTCTGGGACCGCGACACCCGCGGCCTGCACGACAAGGCCGTCGGCACCGTCGAGGTCCGGATCTGAGTCGCCCCCGAAGGGGCACCCCGGGGAAGCACCCCCCGAGGAAGCACCCCGGGGAAGCGCCCTCGAAGGGGCACCGGAACATCGAACGGCCCCGCTCGCGGAGGGGAACCTCGCGGGCGGGGCCGTGGTGCGGAACGGGGGAGTCGCGCCTAGCGCATGCCGCCCTTGGGCATCCGGGCGCCCTTCGGCATCGGACCCTTGGGGATCGGCGCCTTGGAGAGCAGGTCGCCCAGGGCGCGCAGCCGGTCGTTGGTCTCGGTGACCTGGGCGGCGCTGATCGACCGGGGCAGGCGCATCAGGTGGATCTGCAGCTTCTTGAGCGGGATCTGGCCCTCGTCGTTGCCGACCATGATGTCGTGCACCGGGATGTCGCCGACGACCCGGGCCATCTTCTTCTTCTCGGACGCCAGCAGCGGCCGCACCCGGTTCGGGTTGCCCTCGCCGATCAGCGCGATGCCGGCCCGGCCGACCGCGCGGTAGACCGCGTCCTGGCTGCGGGTGACCGCCACCGGGGTCTGGTTCGCGCTCCAGCCGCGCCGGATGTTGCCCAGCACCGCCGCGACCGCGCCCGGCTGGCCCTCCATCTGCCCGAACGCGGCCCGCTCGGCCCGCCGGCCGAACACGATCGCGACCGCCAGCACCGCCACCACGAAACCGAGGATGCCCAGGTAGACCGGGTGGTCCAGTGCGAAGCCGATGGCGAGGAACACGCCGAAGGTCAGCAGGCCGACGCCGGCGATGATCAGGCCGATCTTGGTGTCGACCTGCTTGGTCATGACATATGCCTGGCGGATCTGTGCGAGCCGCCCAGGAGTATCGGATTTTTGCCTCGCCATACCGCTCATGGTACGTGGCGGCACACGCGATCATCCAAGGCGGTGCCGGTTCGTGACCCTGGTCTTTCCCCGAGGGGGCCCCGGTTCCCGCCGGGGGTCCGCCCCCGCCCCCACCAGGGGTTCAGGCGCCGCGTCCGAACACCTGCCCGGACTGCTCGCGTTCGCCCGCCAGCCGCCGGTTCTCGCACACCGCGGCCCACGCGTTGCGGCGCGCGCCGCGGATCAACAGCATCTGCTCGGCCCGCCGAAGGGCGATCCGGATTCCGGTACGCATGACCACACCAACTCCTCGACCCGGGTACCGCTCCAGCGTCCCGGACGCCCGTTACCGTACGGTGACCCGCCCGTCAATGCCACGTGAAACGTCGACGCTTAGCCCGGACGCGCCGGAGGGACGGGCCCGAACGGACCCGTCCCTCACCGGCCCGGCACGGCGCGCCACCGGCAAGCACCACAGCGCGCGGCTCAGACCGCGGCGGCCCGCTCCCGGTGCTCCAGCGCCTGCCGGTACAGCCGCCCGGCCCGGTACGAGGAGCGCACCAGCGGACCGGACATCACCCCGGCGAAGCCCAGCTCCTCGGCCTCCTGCTGGAGCTCGACGAACTCCTGCGGCTTCACCCAGCGCTCCACCGGGTGGTGGCGCAGCGAGGGCCGCAGGTACTGGGTGATGGTGATCAGCTCGCAGCCGGCGTCGACCAGGTCGGCCAGCGCCTCGCTGACCTCCTCGCGGGTCTCGCCCATGCCCAGGATCAGGTTGGACTTGGTGACCAGCCCGGCCGCCCGGGCCTGGGTGATCACGTCCAGCGAGCGCTCGTAGCGGAACGCCGGGCGGATCCGCTTGAAGATCCGCGGTACCGTCTCGACGTTGTGCGCCAGCACCTCGGGGCGGGCGGAGAAGACCTCGGCGAGCTGCTCGGGGACGGCGTTGAAGTCCGGGATGAGCAGTTCGACGCCGGTGCGGCCGGCCTCGCGGGCGGCGGTCATCGCGTGCACCTGGCGGACCGTCTCGGCGTACAGCCACGAGCCGCCGTCCGCCAGGTCGTCGCGGGCGACGCCGGTGATGGTGGCGTAGTTCAGGTCCATCGTGACGATGGACTCGGCGACCCGGCGCGGCTCGTCCCGGTCGAACTCGGCGGGCTTGCCGGTGTCGATCTGGCAGAAATCGCAGCGGCGGGTGCACTGGTCGCCGCCGATCAGGAAGGTCGCCTCGCGGTCCTCCCAGCACTCGAAGATGTTGGGACAGCCGGCCTCCTGGCAGACCGTGTGCAGTCCCTCCTTCTTCACCAGGGACTGCAGGGCGTTGTACTCCGGCCCCATCTTCGCCCTGGTCTTGATCCACTCGGGCTTCCGCTCGATGGGGGTCTCGCTGTTGCGGACCTCCAGCCGGAGGAGCTTCCTGCCGTCGGGTGCGACAGCGGACACGTGCGACTCCTAGAACTAGACGGGGTACCCCTCAGGGTACGCCTGCGCTTCAACGGCGGGCACCCGGCCCGGGGCTTGCCTTCGAAAGGCAACGCTCGGCGCGCCGCGCCGATTCCGCTACCGGACGGTCACCAGCCCGCTGGCGGCCCGCTACCGGACGGCGACCGCCGGCTCGGGCAGCTCGGCGAACACCTCGGCCAGCTTCCGCTCGACCGTCCCCACCGCGTCCGGCACCCCGAACGGCCGGGCCAGCTCCCCGCTCAGCGAGGCCACCCCGGCGTCCCGGATGCCGCACGGGACGATCTTGTCGAAGTACGTCATGTCCGGGTCGCAGTTCAGTGCGAAGCCGTGCATGGTCACGCCGCGGGCCACCCGCACGCCGATCGCCGCCAGCTTGCGGTCGTCGCCGCGCTGGCCCGCGTTGGACGGCGCGTACTCGGGTCCGGCCAGCCGCGGGTCGATGCCCAGCGGCAGGCCCATCCGCAGGGTCAGCTTGCCGATCTCCACCACCTGCGCGGGGTCGACCACCGCGCCGGGGATCTCCGCGCCCAGCTTCCACACCCCGCTGCGGCCCTCGATCCTGGTGGTCTCCACGCCGAACTCGCCGCAGGCCCGGATCAGCGCCTCCTCCAGCCGCCGCACGTACGCCACCACGTCGATCGGGTCCGGCAGCTTCACGATCGGGTAGCCGACCAGCTGCCCGGGACCGTGCCAGGTGATCTCCCCGCCGCGGTTGACCTCCACCACCGGCGTCCCGTCCAGCGGCAGGTCGGCCGGGTTGGTGCGCTTGCCCATCGTGTACACCGGGTCGTGCTCCAGCAGCAGCACGGTGTCCGGGATCTCGTCCGCGACCCGCAGCGCGTGCAGCCGCTGCTGCTCCGCCCACGCCTCCTGGTAGGGGACGGTCCGCTCGCCTATCCCCATCCGCACGAACCGCACGTTCTCGCTCACCACAGCACTCCCTGCCGGCCGACCAGCCCAACCTCGCCACTGTACGCCCGGCCCGGGCACGCCCGGCTCGCCGCGGGCCGGTCCGCTGCACGCCCGGCGCGGGCCGGTCCGCTGCACGCCCGGCGCGGGCCGGTCCGCTCAGCCCCCGGCGAGCAGTTGCAGCCGCAGCGCCAGCTGGAGCTCCAGCGCCCGCTCCGGCTGGTTCCAGTCGCGGCCCAGCAGCACCTCCACCCGGTCCAGCCGCTGCACCACCGTGTTCACGTGGACGTGCAGCAGGTCCTTGGCCCTCGTCAGGCCGCCGCCGCAGTCGAAGTAGGCGCGCAGGGTGCGCACCAGCTCGGTGCCGCGCTTGGCGTCGTAGTCGAGCAGCGGGCCCAGGGTGGCCCGGACGAAGCCGTCCACGTCGTGCCCGTCGCCCAGCAGCACGCCCAGGAAGCCCAGGTCGGCCGCGCACGCCCCGTCCCCGGCCCGGCCCAGCACCCGCAGGGCCCGCACGCAGCGCACCCCCTCCGCGTACGCCGCGGCCAGCGCGACCGGGCCGTTCGCGGCGCGGCCGGTGCCGACCGTGACCGGGCCGCCCGCCAGCCGGGCCAGCCGCTCGGCCGCGAGCGCGGCCACCGCGCCGTCGCCGCCGCCCTCGTGCGGCACCAGCAGCACCACGCCCTCGCCGAACTCGGCGCTGATGCCGCGCGAGCCGAACAGGTACCGGGCCGCCGCCCCGGCCAGCCGGCCCTGGGCGAGGGCGTCCTCGGCGACGGCCACCAGGGCCAGGTGCGGCCGGTTCAGGTCGACGCCCAGCCGCCGGCCGCGCGCGGTCAGCCCGGCCGGGTCGCGGCCGGGCGCGGTCAGCAGGTCGGCCAGCAGCTCGCCGCGGACCCGGTTCTCGGTCTCGGCGACCGAGCGGCGCAGCAGGAGCAGCAGCGCGGTGACGACGCCGGCCCGCTCGAACACCCGCCGGTCCGCGTCGTCCAGCTCGGGCCGCCCGTGCAGCACCAGCGCGCCCAGCAGCTCCTGCCCGGCCAGCACCGCGCACACCCACTCGGTGCCGTGCCGGACCGCGTGGCCCTCCGCGCGGGAGGCGGTGACCGCCTCGGCCAGGCCGTCGGGGGCGCCGCCGGGGCCGGTCAGCGGGGCGCCCTCGGCGTCGTGCACCGAGGCCACGCCGTCCAGCAGCGCGGCCACCTCGGCGGCCACGTCGGCCACCTCCGCACCGCGCAGCACCAGGTCGGTGAGCCGGTCGTGGGCCTGCTCGGCGCGCTGGACGGCGGCGGCGTGCGCCCGGATGACGGCGTTGGCGGCGGCCAGTTCGGCCAGCGCGGCCCGGGTGTCGGCCAGCGACTTGGCGGTGTCCAGGGCGATCGCGGCGTGCGCGGCCAGGGTGCACAGCAGCGCGACCTCGTCGGGGGAGAAGGCCCGCGGCGAGCGGTCGGCGGCGAACAGCACGCCGATCACGGTGCCGCCGAGCAGCAGCGGCACCCCGATGATCGCCACCAGGCCCTCGTCCAGCACGCCCGCGTCGATCTGCCCGGTGTGCCGGAACCGCTCGTCGACCCGGTAGTCGTGGCTGGCGTAGGGCCGGGCGGTCTGCGCGACCAGGCCGCCCAGGCCGTCGCCCAGGCTGAGCCGCAGGGTCTGGAAGATCGGCGAGACCGAGCCGTCGGTGACCCGCATGTACGTGTCCCCGGCCCGCTCGTCGGGGAGGGTCAGGTACGCGGTGTCGGTGCCCAGCAGCATCCGGGCCCGCCGGACGATGGCCTGCAGCACCGCGTCCAGGTCGCGGGAGGCGGCCAGGTCGCCCGCGGTGTCGAACAGGGCGGTCAGCTCGGCCTCGCGGCGGCGGTGCTGGCGCATGGTCCGGTGCACCCGCAGCGCCTGCCAGGTGGCGTCGTCGATCTCGGTCAGCACCTCGGCGGGCGCGCCCCGGCGGCGGGCGTCGGCGAGCACCTCGCCGAAGTCCTCGGTGGCGGCGCCGGTCGCCAGCAGGTCGAGGAGTCTGCGCAGCGCCGGCGCGGCGGTGGTGTGGCGGTCCATGCGGTCTTCCCTGTCACTAGTGCCCCCGTGGCCCCCGTGGCCCTCGTGCTCCCCCGCCCGCCGCGGGAACGGGCCGGGGCCGCGCCCCCGGTCGCCCGGTGACGCGGCCCTGATCCTGCCGAAGTGCTCAGAGGCTAGCGGGCGCCTTCACGGAGTCCACCCGAGCGTCCGCCCCGACGTCCTCCAGGTCGGCGCCGCGGGTCTCCCGGCCGCACAGCACGGCCACCACCGTGACCACCGCGGCGAGGGCCACGTACACCGCGATCGGGGTGGCGCTGCCGTAGTCCTTCAGCAGCGCGGTGGCGATCAGCGGGGCGGGCGCGCCGGCCGCCACCGAGGAGAACTGGGCGCCGATCGAGGCCCCCGAGTAGCGGGTGCGGGTGGCGAACAGCTCGGAGAAGAACGCCGCCTGCGGGGCGTACATCATGCTGTGGAAGAACAGGCCGACGGTGACGGCGGCGGTCAGCTGGACGAAGCTCCCGGTGTCGGCCATCCGGAAGAAGACGAACGCCCAGCCGCCGACGCCGACCGCGCCCACCAGGTAGACCGGCCTGCGGCCGACCCGGTCGGAGAGCGCCCCGAAGGCCGGGATCAGCGCGAACTGGACGGCCGAGCCGATCAGTACGGCGTTCAGCGCGGTCTGCTTGGGCAGGTGGGTCTGGGTGACGGCGTACGCCAGCACGAAGGTGGTCAGCACGTAGTACGAGATGTTCTCCGCCATCCGGGCGCCCATCGCCACCAGCACGTCCCGCCAGTGGTCGCGCAGCACCGCCACCAGCGGCGGCCTCTCCCGCTCGGCGCGCTGCCCGGCCGCCGCCAGCGCGGCCTTGAACAGCGGCGACTCGTCCACCGCGAGCCGGATCCACAGGCCGACCAGCACCAGCACCGCGGACAGCAGGAACGGCACCCGCCAGCCCCAGGCCAGGAACGCCGCGTCCGACTGGACGGCCGTCATCAGCGAGAGCACGCCCGCCGCCAGCAGGTTGCCGGCCGGCGCGCCGCCCTGCGGCCAGGACGCCCAGAAGCCGCGCCGCCGCCGGTCGCCGTGCTCGGAGACCAGCAGCACCGCCCCGCCCCACTCGCCGCCCAGCGCGAAGCCCTGCACCAGCCGCAGGACGGTCAGCAGCACCGGCGCCGCGACGCCGGCCTGGTCGTACGTCGGCAGGCAGCCGATCAGCGTGGTCGCGCCGCCCATCAGCAGCAGGCTCAGCACCAGCAGCCTCTTGCGGCCGATCCGGTCGCCGAAGTGCCCGAACACCAGCGCGCCCAGCGGCCGGGCGGCGAACCCGATCGCGTAGGTCAGGAAGGACAGCAGGGTGCCGGTCAGCGGGTCGGCCTTCGGGAAGAACACGTGCCCGAAGACCAGCGCCGCCGCCGATCCGTACAGGAAGTAGTCGTACCACTCGATGGTCGTACCGATCAGCGAGGCGGCGACCACCCGGGGCAGGGAGGCGGGTCTCACGTCGTCGGGAGAGGCGGCCATGGCGAATTCCCTTGCAGGTGAGGGGAGATGGGGGAGGGGGAGAGGGAGGGGGCGGAGCTCAGTGCGCGGTCCAGCCGCCGTCCACCGGCAGGCTCGCGCCGGTGATGTACGAGGCGCCGGGCGAGCAGAGCCAGACGGCAAGCTCCGCCACCTCGTCCGGCTCGATCAGCCGCTTCACGGCGGTGCGGTCGAGCATGATCCGCTCCACCACCTCGTCCTCGTGGATGCCGTGCGCCAGCGCCTGCGCGGCGATCTGCTTCTCCACCAGCGCGGTCCGCACGTACGCCGGGTTCACGCAGTTGCTGGTCACCCCGTACGGGGCGCCCTCCAGGGCCACCGTCTTGCTCAGGCCCTCCAGGGCGTGCTTGGCCGTCACGTAGGCCGACTTGAAGGCGCTCGCCCGCAGGCCGTGCACCGAGGAGATGTTGACCACCCGGCCCCACTCGCGCTCGTACATGTGCGGCAGGGTGCGGCGCAGGATCCGGAACGGGGCCTCTACCATGACCCGCTGGATCAGGGTGAACCGCTCCACCGGGAACTCGTGCACCGGCGCGACGTGCTGGAGGCCCGCGTTGTTGACCACGATGTCCGCGTCCGCCGGCAGCGCCTCCACCGCCTCCGGGTCCGACAGGTCCGCGACGTGCGCGGTCCCGCCGATCCGGGCCGCCAACTCCTCGGCCGGGCCGGCCGCCAGGTCGACGACGTACACGTGCGCGCCCGCCGCGGCGAACGCCTCCGCGCAGGCCCGGCCGATGCCGGAGGCGGCCCCGGTGACCAGGGCGGTGCGGCCGAGCAGCGGCGGCGCGGGGGGCGGGGCAGAAGTGGTGTCCATGGCCGAGAACGGTAGGAATCCGCGGGCCCCGCAACGATGTGGTCGGACACCACAGCACCGCCCTGGCATGTGGTGCGCACCGCCATGCGCCCGCACCGCGGGCAGCGGCTCCCGAACTCAAACACGCGACGCCCGTGCTTCCTCACAACGGGCGGGGCTGGTTCACCCGTTCGGAGGACGGGTGGCCCGAATCCACCCATAGCGTCCCAATGCTCGCTACATTCGCGCCGATTCCCGATCAGGGGGCGCCGTCCGGGCAGGAGGGGCCGGAACGGTGCCTGAGAGGTGTGGACTGCTATGCCCCAACGGCCAGTGATCGACAGCCCCGCGTACCGACCGCTCGACCCGCTCGACCCGCGCCCGACCGGAGCGGCCGAGACCCCTCCGCGCGCCCCCGAGCGAACCGAACCACCGGCCCCCGCGGCCGGGCGCGCCCAGAACCCCCAACTCGCCGCGCTCATCGAGGAGTCCGGCTTCTCGCACGCCGGCCTCGCCCGCCGGGTCGACCAACTCGGCCTGGAACACGGCCTCGACCTGCGCTACGACAAGACCTCGGTGACCCGCTGGCTGCGCGGCCAGCAGCCCCGCGGCGCGACCCCGGCCCTGATCGCCGAGGTCTTCACCCGCCGCCTCGGCCGCCGCCTCACCGCCCAGGACGTCGGCCTCGACGCCTGCGCCCCGGTCTACGCCGGGCTGGAGTTCGCCGAGACCCCGCAGGAGGCCGTCGACATCGTCGCCTCCATGTGGCGCAAGGACAACGGCCCCTACGCCGAGCTCCGCAAGATCGCCTTCACCCCCGCCGGGCTCGTCGTCCCCAGCCGCGACTGGCTGATCGGCCGCACCGACGAACGCGTCGCCCGGGACGGCACCACCCTCACCCCCGAGGAGCTCCGCACGCCCCCGCAGGGCGCCCGCGTCCCCCAGCAGGCACCGCGCCGCCCGGCGAACGCCTCCGGCGCCGAACCGGGCGCCGAGGCCCGGGAGTCCAGGCCCCCGGTCCGGGTCGGCCGCGGCGACATCGCCGCGATCCGCGCCGTCGGCGACCTGTTCCGCGCCCTCGACCACGCCTACGGCGGCGGCCACGCCCGGCAGGCCTTGGTCCGCTACCTGGAGAGCGAGGCCGAACCCATGCTCCGCGGCCGGTACGGCGAACAGATCGGCCGCGCCCTGTTCGGCGCCGTCTCCGACCTGACCCGGCTGGCCGGCTGGACCTCCTTCGACATCGCCGCGCACGGCCTCGCCCAGCGCTACTTCGTCCAGGCCCTGCGGCTCTCCCAGGCCGCTGGCGACCGCGTCCTGGGCGGTTTCGTCCTCACCACCATGAGCCAGCAGGCCGTCCACCTCGGCCACGCCCGCGAGGCCATCCAACTCGCCCGGGTCGCCCAGCAGGGCGTCGGCACCACCGCCGCCCCCGTCGTCCAGGCCCTGATGCACGCCGCCGAGGCCCGCGGCCACGCCCTGGCCGGCGACGTCCGGGCCTGCACCACCGCCCTGGTCCGCTGCGAACGCGCCCTGGGCACCGCCCGCGGCGCCGACGAAGTCCCCTCCTGGGCCCGCTACTTCGACGACGCCCAGCTCGCCGACGAGTTCGCCCACTGCTACCGCGACCTCCAGCAGTGGCGCCCCGCCGCCCAGCACGCCGAGAAGTCCCTCCGGCTGCGGGCCCCCGCCTACGCCCGCAGCCGCATCCTGTGCCGCCTGGTCCTCGCCTCCGCGCGGCTCGGCATGGGCGACGTCGACGAAGCCTGCTCGATGGCCACCGACTCCCTCCGCGCCGCCGGGGAGATGCGCTCCGCCCGCACCGTCGAGTACCTCCGCGACTTCCACCGCCGCCTCACCCCCTACCGCACGACCCCCGCCGCCCGCGCCTTCGAAGAGGCCTCCCGCCAGGCGGGGGTGATCTGAGGGGGCGTCCGGGGGCCCGGGAGAGCGCGCTCCCCGGGCCCCCGGACGCACTCCTACGCCGCCGCCTCCGCGGCCTCCGTCCCGGTGCGGACGCCCAGGTCGTGCAGGACCGCCTCCGCGGCCCGTCGGCCGGAGACCAGCGCGCCCTGGACGGTCCCCGTGTCCCGGTGGTCGCCGCAGACGTACAGCCCGGCCAGCAGCCGGACCGAGCGGCGGAAGTGGTGCGGCGGCGGCATCGAGACGACCGCGTCGGAGACGTGGCGGACGGTCAGGAACTCCCACCCCGCGGTGGAGGTCCCGTACAGCTCCGCCAGCCGCCGCCGGACGGCGGGTTCGTCGCCGGCCGCCCCGCCGGAGTCGAAGGCGCGGCGGCCGAGCACCGTGGTGGCGATCAGCGCGCGGCCGTCGGCGGCGTACGAGGGGTCGGCGTCGCTGAGCACCAGCGAGTGCGAGATCCCGGAGCGCTCGGCGTCCAGCAGCAGGACCGCCTCGCCCAGCGGCGAGCGCCCCGCCGCGTGGTAGTAGGTGGTGACGGGGTGGAAGCCGGGCTGGCGCAGGCCCGGCAGCAGGGTGGCCGCCGTCGCGGCGTCGGTGGCGACGACCACGGCGCGGGCCCCGATCCGGCCGTGCCCGGCGGTCCCGACGCCGTCCGTCCCGACCGAGGTGACCCGGACGCCGAGCCGGAGGCTGCCCTCCGGGAGCCGGGCGGCGAGCTGCGCGGGGACGGCCCCGCTGCCCGCCGCCGGAACGCAGAGCCGCCCCCGGGCGTACGCGCGCAGCACCAGGTCGGCGACCCGGCTGGAGGTGCCCAGCGCCGGGTCGGACAGCAGCGCGCCGAGCAGCGGGCGCAGGAAGCCGTCGACGGTGCGGGCGGGCAGGCCGCGGTCGGCCAGGGCGCGGGCGGCGGTGGTCTCCGGGCGGGCGTGGATCCGGGCGGTGGGCGTCGCGGCGAGCCGGGCCAGGGCGGCGGCGAGCCGGGCCTTGTCGAGCGGGGTGCCGAGCGGCCCGCGGACGGCGGCCTGCCGGGCGGGGGTGAGCTGCGGGTCGCCGGACCGGTAGGTGCGTCCGCCGCTGTGCACCAGGACGCCGGGGGCGAGCGGGCGCAGGTCCAGTCGGTCGAGGTCGAGCCGGCGGGCCAGCTCCGGATGCGCGGTGTTGAGCAGGTGGCCGCCGTGGTCGAGCCGGAAGCCGTCGAGTTCGCGGGTGGCCATCCGGCCGCCGACGCGCTCGGTGGCCTCCAGGACCTGGACGTCCAGGCCCCGGGCGGCCAGTGCGCTGGCGGCGGTCAGTCCGGCGACGCCGGCGCCGACGACGATCGCGTCGGGTTCGCCGGACTGGCCGCGCCGGGCGCGGCCGGTGAAGTCCTGTGCGGGCACGAGTGGGTGCTCCCTCCCTGACGGAGCCCCCCGGTGGCCGCCGCGCGCGGCGGTGCCCGCGGGCGAGCGCGCGGGTCGGTGCCGGGGCGGGCAGCGGGAGGCGGACGTGGTCCGCACTGGTGATGCCCCGTCATCCGCCGCTCCAGACCGCCGGGTGACACTCAATCGGTTCATCACACCGGAACGGGCACGCACCGAGTCCGACCGGTCACCCACCGTGCACCAAACCGGGCGCGCGGGACGGGAGCGGGCGCGCACCGTCACCGCCCGCACCTTGCGCGCCGCCCGGCTGCACCCGTGCGCCCCCCGCTGACGCCCCGTCACCCGCGGACGGCACCCCGCCGTCCGGCCGCGCCCCCGCCGTCCGGCCGCGCCCCCGCCGTCCGCCCGCGCCCCCGGCGCGCGCCCGACGCCCCCCGCCGTTCCCCGCCGCCCCGGCGCGCCCCCTACCGCAGCCCGAGCGCCGCCGCGACGACCGCCCCCGCGTCGGGGTCGCGGAACTCGAACCCCGCCTCCAGCAGCGCCTTCGGCACCACCCGGTGACTGCCCACCACCTCGACGGCCATCTCCCCGAGCACGGCGCGCAGCGCCCACTCCGGCACCGCGAACACCGCCGGACGCCCCAGCTGCCGGGACAGCTCGGCGGTCAGCTCACCGTTGGTGACGGGATCGGGCCCGACCAGGTTGACCGGCCCGGACAGCTCCTGGTGGTCGATCAGGAAGCGCAGCGCGGCCACCTCGTCGGCCAGCGAGATCAGCGACCAGTACTGCTCGCCGCTGCCCAGCCGCCCGCCCAGCGCCAGCCGGAACAGCGGCAGCAGCCGCGCCCCGGCGCCGCCCTTCGGGTCGAGCACCAGCCCGGTGCGCGGGTGCACCACCCGGATCCCGGCGTCCGCGGCGGGCCGCGCGGCGCGCTCCCACTCCTGGCAGACCTCGGCCAGGAAGTCGCTGCCGGACGGCGAGCCCTCGTCGATCACCTGGTCGCCGGTCTGCCCGTAGTAGCCGATCGCGGAGGCGCTGACCAGCACCCGCGGCGGCTCCTTCAGCCGGGACAGCGCGGCGGCCAGCGTCTCGGTGCCCAGCACCCGGCTGTCCCGGATCTCCCGCCGGTAGGAGTCCGTCCAGCGCCGGTCGCCGACGCCCGCCCCGGCCAGGTGCACCACGGCCTCGACGCCCTCCAGCGCGGGCCGGTCGATCTGCATCAGCTGGGGGTTCCAGCCGACCCCGACCGTCCCGTCCGGCTGCGGCCCGGTGCGCGAGCGCCGCCGCACCAGCCGCAGCACCTCGTGCCCGTCCGTCAGCAGGGAGTCCACCAGCGCGGACCCGATCAACCCCGTGGAGCCTGTCACCGCGATTCGCATAGCGGCCATCCTCGCAGCCCGCCCGGGCGCATCCGGTCAGAAACCCCGGACCGGAGCGGCGTCTACCATGTCCGCCATGCCCTCCACCGATGTGATCATCCGTCCGGCGCGTGACGAGGACGAGCGCGCGATCCGCGCCGTCGACCACGCCGTCTGGTCCCCGCTCAGCGAGGTCTCCCCGCGCAGCTCCGCCGACGCCCCGGTCTTCGACCAGGACCACCACCCCGGCCAGTACCTGCTGGCCGAACTGGACGGCCGGGTGGTCGGCTACGTCCGCCAGGTGCGGGAGATCCCGCTCCCGTCGAACGCGCACGTCCGCCAGATCCAGGGCCTCGGCGTCCTGCCCGAGGCCCGCGGCCGCCGGGTCGGCGACGCCCTCCTCGCCGCCGCCTGCGAAGCGGCCCGCGCCGACGGGGCCCGCCGGATGACACTGCGGGTGCTCGCCCACAACACCCCGGCCCGCCGGCTCTACGAGCGCAACGGCTTCCAGGTCCTCGGCGTCCTGCCCGAACACTTCCTGCTGGAGGGCGGCTACGCGGACGACGTCTGGATGGGCCGCGCCCTGGACTGACCGTCAGCAGCCCACCGGGCCGCCGACGGCCCGTCAGCACGCCTTCCGGGGAGCCTGGTCCGGGACCGCCCCTCGCCTCCCGGGCGCGGCGGCCGGAGCGGTACGGTAACCGCCGTGAGCACCCCGACGCCGCCCGGCCGGCACCCCGTCCCCGGCACCGGGCCGGAACGCTGGTGGAACGGCGCGGCCTGGACGGACCCGTACCGTCCGGCCGGGCTGCTCAACGACGCAGTCACCCGGTCCTGGGAGATCACCCCCGCACACCGGCCGCAGCCCCCGCACCGCCCCCGCCGGGCCGGACCGCCCGCCGGCGGAGCGGTCGCCGCCGTGCTGCTGGCGGGCGTGGTCGCCGCCGGGCTCTGGGCCCTGCGGCCGGGCGACCCGGTCCGCCCCGCCCTCGCGACGACCCTCACCGTCGCGGTCTCCGAGCCGCCCGCCCCCGCCCCGGACCCCGACAGCGACGACGGCACGGCCGGCCCCGGCCCCGCCCCGGGCATCGCCGACCGGGCGCACGGCTGGCGCGTCCCGCGGCCCGACGGCTGGACCGCCGAACCGGCCACCGCGGACGCCACCGTGCTGGAGGTCTCCGGCCGGTACGCCTGCGACCGGTCCGACGGGTCACCCTGCCTGCGCGGCCAGTTCGGGATCGCCGTCGACAGCGCCACCGCCGCCGACGCCCGCTCCGCCGCCGAACAGGAGATGGCCGCCTTCGCCCCCGCCGCCTTCGGCGACCTCCGCTCCCACCGGGAGGAGCCCGCCGGCACCCTGGAGATCGCGGGCAGCCCGGCCTGGGCGATCCGCTGGTACGTCGAACCCGAACGGGGCGCGGCCGGCTACGCGGTGGTGGCGGCCGTCCCCGACCGGGACGGCCCCGGCTACGTCATCCTGCACGGCGGCGTGGACGACGACCCCGAGGCCCCGGACCCGTCCGCCCTGGACGGCATCCTCCAGGGCATCACCCCCGCCTGACCCCCGCCCCGCCCGCGGCGCACCACCCCGCCGGGCCCCGCACGGCACCCGGACGGCACCCGGACGGCCGCCACCCGAAAGGCCCGCCCGGCCCGCCCCGCGCGGCGCTCAGTCCCCGTACAGCTCCCACAGCCGCGGGTAGCGGGCGGCCATCACCGCCCCGTCCGCGAAGTCGAAGGACACGCCCTCGGGGCCCGGCGGCTGGCGCACCCCCAGGTCCGGCAGCGGCAGCCCGGTCAGCCGCTCGTACGCCTCGTCGGCGGCGTAGCCGAGGTCCTCCGCGTCGCCGTCCTCCGCCTCGTCGAAGTCCGGCACCAGCTCGGCCAGCGCGTCCGGCTCGTGCACGGCGCCCTCGAAGACGTCCCGGCCCTGGCCGATCAGCCAGCAGCGGAAGTAGTCGAAGCCGTCCTCGGAGGCCCCGTCGAGCATCAGGTACGCGGCGCCCCACAGCTCCACCGTGTACGCCCGCTGGAAGCGCGCCTCGAACTGCCGGGCGAAGTCCAGCACCTCGTCCGGGGTGAGCCGCAGCAGCCGCTCGACCAGCACCTCGGCCTGTTCGTCCGGGTCGCCCGCGGCCGCTTCCCGGGCCTCGTCGACCAGTTGCCAGAATCCCGTCTCGTCCATCACCGCTCCAGCCTCCACGATCGCCGCCCCGCGCGCACCCGATCGGACCGCCGGCCCGGCCGCCGACCGGGCCGGAACGCGCGGGAGCCCCGCGCCGTCCGGGGACGGTGCGGGGCTCCCGGGAAGGGCTCCTGGGCGGGGCGCCTTACAGGCCGAGCTCGACCTCGAACTCGCCGGCCTCCAGGATCTCCTTGACCGCGACCAGGTAGCGGGCGGCGTCCGCGCCGTCCACCAGGCGGTGGTCGTAGGAGAGCGACAGGTAGGTCATGTCGCGGATGCCGATGGCGGTGCCGCCGTCGGCCTCGATGACCACCGGGCGCTTCACGGTCGCGCCGATGCCCAGGATCGCGACCTGGTTCGGCGGGACGATGACGGTGTCGAACAGCGCACCGCGCGAACCGGTGTTGGAGATGGTGAAGGTCGCGCCGGACAGCTCGTCCGGGGTGATCTTGCTGTCGCGGACCTTCGAGGCCAGCTCCGCGGTCTTCTTCGAGATGCCGGCGATGTTGAGGTCGCCCGCACCCTTGATGACCGGGGTCATCAGACCCTTCTCGGAGTCCACCGCGATGCCGATGTTCTCGGTGTCGAAGTAGGTGACGGTGCCCTCGGCCTCGTTGATCCGGGCGTTGATGACCGCATGGGCCTTCAGCGCCTGGGCGGCGGCCTTCACGAAGAACGGCATCGGGGACAGCTTCACGCCCTCGCGGGCCAGGAAGGTGTCCTTCGCCTTCGCGCGCAGCGACATGATCCGGGTGACGTCCACCTCGACCACGCTGGTCAGCTGGGCCTGCTCGTGCAGGGCCTTCAGCATGTTGTCGCCGATGACCTTGCGCATGCGGGTCAGCTTGACGGTCTGGCCGCGCAGCGCGGACGGCGCGGCGGCGGCCTTCGCCGGGGCGGCGGCAGCGGCGGGGGCGGCGGCCGGAGCCGGCGCGGCCTTGGCGGCCTCGGCGGCGGCGATCACGTCCTGCTTGCGGATGCGCCCGCCGACGCCGGTGCCGGCGACGGAGGAGAGCGCGACACCGTGCTCGGCGGCGAGCTTGCGCACCAGCGGGGTGACGTAGGCGTCACCGGCGTCCGCGGCCGGAGCGGCGGCGGGGGCGGCCGGAGCGGCCGGAGCGGCCACCGGAGCCGGAGCAGCCGGCGCCGGAGCGGCGGGGGCAGCCGGCGCCGGGGCCGGAGCGGCGGGGGCAGCGGGGGCGGCCGCAGCCGGAGTGGCGACCGGGGCCGGAGCGGCGGCAGCGGGGGCCGGGGCAGCCGGGGCCGGAGCCGGGGCGGCCGGAGCGGCGGGGGCAGCCGGAGCCGGGGCCGGGGCGGCCGGAGCAGCCGGGGCCGGGGCGGCGGGGGCCGCGCCCGCGGCGCCGATCAGCGCGAGCTGGGCGCCGACCTCGGCGGTCTCGTCCTCGCCGACCAGGATCTTCACCAGGGTGCCCGCCACGGGGGAGGGGATCTCGGTGTCGACCTTGTCGGTGGAGACCTCCAGCAGCGGCTCGTCGACCTCGACGCTGTCGCCCTCGGCCTTCAGCCAGCGGGTGACGGTGCCCTCGGTGACCGACTCGCCCAGCGCGGGCAGCAGGACCGGGGTGGCGTCGCCGGACGGCGCGGCGGCGGCCGGGGCCTCGGCGGCCGGGGCGGGGGCCGCGGGGGCCTCCGCGGCGGGGGCGGCCGGAGCGGCCGGAGCCTCGGCGGCCGGAGCCGGAGCCGGAGCCGGAGCGGCCTCGGCGGCGGGCGCCGGGGCGGCGGCCGGGGCGCCGGAGCCGTCGTCGATGATCGCCAGCTCGGCGCCCACCTCGACGGTCTCGTCCTCGCCGACCTTGATCGAGGCCAGGATGCCGGAGGCCGGCGCCGGGATCTCGGTGTCGACCTTGTCGGTGGAGACCTCGAGCAGCGGCTCGTCGATCTCCACGCGCTCACCCTCGGCCTTGAGCCAACGGGTGACGGTGCCTTCGGTCACGCTCTCGCCCAGCGCGGGCAGTGTTACTGAGACCGCCATGGTTCCAGCGACTCCTATCAAGTCTTGCGTACAGGAATGAAGGGGGACGGGGCGCGATCAGTCGTGCGCGTGCAGCGGCTTGCCGGCCAGCGCAAGGTGGGCCTCGCCGAGGGCCTCGGACTGGCTCGGGTGCGCGTGGATGAGCTGCGCGACCTCGGCGGGCAGGGCCTCCCAGTTGTAGATCAGCTGGGCCTCGCCGACCTGCTCGCCCATGCGGGCGCCGACCATGTGGACACCCACGACGGCGCCGTCCTTGACCTGGACCAGCTTGATCTCGCCGGCGGTCTTGAGGATCTTGCTCTTGCCGTTGCCGGCGAGGTTGTACTTGAGGGTGACGACCTTCTCCTTGCCGTACTGCTCGACGGCCTTGGCCTCGGTCAGGCCGACGGAGGCGACCTCCGGGTTGGAGTAGGTCACCCGCGGGATGCCGTCGTAGTCGATCGGGACGACCTTGAGGCCGGCGATCCGCTCGGCGACCAGGATGCCCTCGGCGAAGCCGACGTGGGCCAGCTGCAGGGTCGGGACCAGGTCGCCGACGGCGGAGATGGTCGGCACGTTGGTGCGCAGGTACTCGTCGACCAGGACGTAGCCGCGGTCCATCGCGACGCCCTGCTCCTCGTAGCCCAGGTCGGCCGAGACCGGGCCGCGGCCGATCGCGACCAGCAGCACGTCGGCCTCGATGGACTTGCCGTTCTCGGTCGAGACCCGGACGCCGTCGGCGGTGTACTCCACGCCGGAGAAGCGGGACTTGAGCTCGAACTTGATGCCGCGCTTGCGGAAGGCGCGCTCCAGCAGCTTGGAGGAGTTCTCGTCCTCCAGCGGCACCAGGTGGGGCAGGCCCTCGACGATGGTGACGTCGACGCCGAAGGACTTCCAGACCGAGGCGAACTCGCAGCCGATGACGCCGCCGCCGAGGATGATCGCCGACTTCGGGATGTAGTCCAGCTTCAGCGCGTGGTCGGAGGAGATGATCCGGTTGCCGTCGATGTCCAGGCCCGGGATCGAGCGCGGCACGGAGCCGGTGGCGAGGACGATGTGGCGGCCCTCGATCCGCTGGCCGTCGACGTCCACCGAGGTCTGCGAGGAGAGCTTGCCCTCGCCCTGGATGAAGGTGACCTTGCGGGAGGCGACCAGGCCCTGGAGGCCCTTGTACAGGCCGGCGACGACGTCGTCCTTGTACTTGTGGACGCCGTTGATGTCGATGCCCTGGAAGGTGGCGAGGACGCCGAACTCGGCGGCTTCCCTGGTCTCGTCGGCGACCTCGGCGGCGTGCAGCAGCGCCTTGGTCGGGATGCAGCCGCGGTGGAGGCAGGTGCCGCCCAGCTCGCCCTTCTCGATCAGCGCGACGCTCAGGCCGAGCTGAGCGCCACGGAGCGCCGCGGCGTAACCGCCGCTTCCGCCTCCGAGAATGACTACGTCGAAAACGGTGCTGGCGTCGTTCGCCACGTCACGTCCTCCATGCAAAAGGTGCGGATCGCCGGGCCGGTCGCGGTCCGGTGGGTGAGTGCCCTTGTAAGAGCGCCCAGTCGTGCCGGAAATACATCTTTGCACTTGTTGGCGGCAGGTGACGTCGGCGGGTGCCCCGGGGCGCACCCGGGGCGGCTCGCGTGGCGGCGGTACGACCCGTTCTCGGAGGTATCGTCGCAGCTCACAGCCGGGAAATCGGCAAGCGGAGGTACTCCGTCCGGGGGTCTTCGCGGTTCCGGTTCCGCCCTGCGGAATCAATTTTCGCCGGAGGCGAACACGCCATCGAATTGGCCCGCCCCACTACCGGCTGGTAATGCGCGTGGGGCCCGGCACCCACCGGTGCCGGGCCCCACGCGTCGGATCACTCGCCCGCGGCGGTGTCCTCCGCGAAGCGGACCAGGGTGCGCACCGCGCTCGCGGTGCCGCCCTTCGGGGTGTAGCCGTGCGGGCCGCCCTCGTTGAACGCCGGGCCGGCGATGTCCAGGTGCGCCCAGTCGACGCCCTCGGCGACGAACTCCTGCAGGAACAGGCCGGCCACCAGGCCGCCGCCCATCCGCTCGCCCATGTTCGCCAGGTCCGCGACGGTCGACTCGACCATGCCCTTGCGCAGGTCGGCCGGCAGCGGCATCGGCCAGGACGCCTCGCCCACCGCGCCCGCGGTCTCGTGCAGACGGGTGCGCAGCGCCTCGTCGTTGGCCATCACGCCGAAGGTGCGGGTGCCCAGGGCCAGCACCATCGCGCCGGTCAGGGTCGCCACGTCGACGATCACGTCCGGCTGCTCCTCGCCGGCCCGGACGATCGCGTCGGCCAGCACCAGCCGGCCCTCGGCGTCGGTGTTCAGCACCTCGACGGTCTTGCCGCCGTACATCCGCAGCACGTCGCCCGGGCGGGTGGCCGAGCCGGACGGCATGTTCTCCGCCAGCGCCAGCCACGCCGTCACGTTGACCCGCAGGCCCAGGCGCTTGGCGGCGACCACGGCGGCGAACACCGCGGCGGCGCCCGCCATGTCGCACTTCATGGTCTCGTTGTGGCCGGCCGGCTTCAGCGAGATGCCGCCCGAGTCGTAGGTGATGCCCTTGCCGATGAAGGCCAGCGAGGCCGTCGCCTTCGGGTGGGTGTAGGCCACCTTCACCAGCCGGGGCGGGTTCGCCGAACCGGCGCCCACGCCCAGGATGCCGCCGAAGCCGCCCTTGGCCAGCGCCTTCTCGTCCAGCACCTCGACCTTGAGGCCGTGCTCCTTGCCCACCGTCTGCGCCAGGGTGGCGAAGGACTTCGGGTTCAGGTCGTTCGGGGCGGTGTTCACCAGGTCGCGGGCCCGGTTCATCTCCTCGCCGATCGCCGCGGCGCGCTCCGCGGCGGCCTTGGCGTCCTTCGAGCCCTTGCGGTCCGCCAGCAGCACCAGCTCGGCGACCGGGGCCTTGGCCACCTCGCCCTTGTAGCTGCCGAAGGAGTACGCGCCGAGCAGGCCGCCCAGCGCGACCGCCTCGAACTCGTCGGCCGTCGCCGCCGGCAGGGCCAGCGCGACCTTCTTCGAACCGGCCAGCGTGCGGGCGGCCACGCCGGCCGCCCTGCGCAGCTCCTCGGCGCCGTACGCGCCGTCGGCGGCCGGGCCCAGGCCCACGGCCAGCACCAGCGGCGCCTTGGCCCCGGCCGGAGCGGGAAGCTTGACCGCCTCACCCTCGGCACCGGTGGCGCCCAGGGTGGTGAGGACCTCGGCCAGCTTGCCCTCGAACGCCTCGACGACCGCCTCGGCGCCCGGGGCGACGACCAGGCCCTTGGGCCCCTTCGCCACACCGACCACCAGGGCGTCCGCCCGCAGGCTCACGGCGGAAGAGGTGCTCACAGACAGTGCAGTCACGACAAATGCGTCCTGTTCTTTCGCGGTCCACAGCCGGTGGCGGCTCCGTTGCCGACCGGCAAAACCCAGGCAGACTCCGCGGCGAAACGGGGCGCAGGGCCAGGGTGCTCACCGCATGGTAGTCCGCATATTGGGATCCCGCCGCCCCGCCTGCCCCGTGCACGAACCGCCGCGGTCCGTGACGGTGCGTGAGTTCGTGTGCGGGGGCCGGACCGAGACCCGCTCACAGCAGCGCGACCGCCACCAGCACCGCCGTCGCCGCGGTCTCCACCAGCGCGCCCAGCACGTCCCCGGTCACCCCGCCGAACCGGCGCACGCACCGCCGCAGCACGGCCCCCGCCGCGAGTACGCCGAGCAGCACCGCGACCCCCAGCTGCCAGCGCAGCACCGCCGCCGCCCCGGCCACCAGCAGCGTCACCGCCACCGCCGCCGCCGGCCGCACGGTGGCCGCCACCATCGCCCCCAGCCCGCCCGGCCGGGCAGCCGGAACCGGACGCAGGCACCCCCAGGCCAGCGCCGCCCGCCCCGCCGTCGCGGCCACCGCCGCGGCCAGCGCCCCGCGCCCGGGCGAGACCCCGAACTGCCCGGCCAGCGCCGCGACCTGGGCCAGCATCAGCAGCAGCAGCGTCAGCACGCCGAACGGCCCGATGTCCGACTGCTTCATGATCCGCAACGCGTCCTCGGCGGGCTTGCCGCTGCCCAGCCCGTCCGCGACGTCCGCCACCCCGTCCAGGTGCAGCCCCCGGGTCAGCAGCGCGCCCACCGCGACCGCCGCCACCCCGCCCAGCACCGCCCCGCCCCGCCAGGCCACCAGCGCGCCGACGCCCCCGGCCAGCGCGCCCACCACCAGCCCGACCAGCGGCGCCAGCACCATCGCCGCCCCGCCCGCCGACCGGTCCCACCGGTCCACCCGCACCCGGAACACCGTCAACGTCCCGAACGCGAACCGCAACCCGGCACCGACCCCGGCCCCGGAACCCCCGGCCGCCCGCTGAGCCCCCGCCCCGGCCCGTTCGCCGTCCGCCCCCCGCCCCGCCGGGGGCGCGGGCAACCGCGCGGGTCCGGAAGACCGCGACGCGAGGCCCTCCGCCGACAGCTCCGCCGCCCGCCCGGCCTCCGCCTGCCCCGCCGCGGGCTGCCCCGCCTCTGCCTGCCCGGCCTCCGCCCCGGTCCGTTCGCCGTCCGCCGTCCGCCCCGTCAGGGGCGCGGGGAACCGCGCGGGTCCGGAAGACCGCGACGCGAGGCCCTCCGTCGACAGCTCCGCCGCCTGCCCGCCCTCCGCCTGCCCGGTCTCCGGCCGACCCGTCGACTGTCCCGCCTCCGGCCGACCCGCCTCCGGCCGACCCGCCCCCGGTTGCCCGTGCTCGCCGTTCATCCCGTGCCCTGACGGAGTCTCAGTAGCGGTCCAGCAGGTCCGCGGCCGTCGGCAGCTTGGCCGGGGCCCGCGGCGGGAGCGGCTTCGCGCTCGGGACGGCGGCCGGCTCGGCGAGGGTGTCGCCCGCGGCCTGGAGCAGCGGGAGGGCCAGCACCGCCGAGACGCCCTCGCCCATGGTGACGCCCGCCTCGTGCAGCGGCGTCAGCGTCAGCCGGTCGTACGCCTTGGCCTGGGCGGGCTCGCCGGTGAGCGCGGAGGCGCGCCACCACTCGGGGGCCCGGAAGGCGATCCGCTGGGCGACCAGCGCGCAGGCCGCCGAGACCACCCCGTCCAGCACGACGGGGAGCTTGCGGACGGCGGCCTGGAGCAGGAAGCCGGTGATCGCGGCGAAGTCGGCGCCGCCGGTCGCGGCGAGCAGCGCGAGCTGGTCGCCGAGCACCGGGCGGGCCCGGCGCAGCGCGTCGCGGACGGTGGCGCACTTGACCATCCAGGTCCGGTCGTCGACGCCCGAGCCGCGGCCGGTGACGGCGGCGGCGTCGGTGCCGCACAGCGCGCCGATCAGCACCGCGGCCACCGTGGTGGAGCCGACGCCCAGGTCGCCGAGCAGCACCAGGTCGGTGCCGGCGTCGGCCTCCTCGTCGGCAACGGCCATGCCGGCCCGGAAGGCCCGGGCGGCCTCCTCCGCGCTCAGCGCGTCCTCGACGTCGACCCGGCCGGAGCCGCGGCGCACCCGGTGGCGGACGACCTCCTCGGGGAACTCGGCGGGGTCGGCGTCCACGGCGATGTCGACCACCCGGACGTCCGCCCCGTAGCGGCGGGCGAGCACGGCGACCGGCGCGGTGCCGTCCAGCACGGCGCGGACCCGGTCGGCGGTGCCGCCGCGGGCGTCCAGGGTGGAGACGCCGAGCGAGGCGACGCCGTGGTCGGCGGCGAACAGCAGCACCCGGGCGCCGGTCAGCGGGCGGACCGGGGCCTCGCCCTGGGCGGACGCCAGCCAGGCCCCCAGCTCCTGGAGCCGGCCCAGGCCGCCGCGCGGCATGGCCAGGTGCTGCCAGCGCTCCTCGGCGCCGCGCCGCGCACCCTCGTCGGGCCGCTCGACGAGCGAGGAGAAAGTGTCGAGATCCACGGTGGTGTCCATCGCTCGGCAATCTACACGGACACCGCTTTGATGGTCAGCACCTGTCCGGCGACCACCAGCAGCACCTGTTCGGAGGCGTCGGCCACCGCCATGTTGAGCCGGCCGAGGGTGTCCCGGAAGCGCCGTCCGGACGCGGTGGCGGGCACCACGCCCATCCCCACCTCGTTGGAGACCGCGACCACCTCCCGCCCGCTTTCGGCCCAGGCCGCCGCCAGTGCCGCGCAGCGCTCCTCCACGGCCCGCTGCCCCCCGTCCAGCCACACCCCGTCCTCCCAGGCCCGGTGCTCGTCCATGACGGCGGTCAGCCAGAGCGCCAGGCAGTCGATCAGCACCGGCGCCGGGTCGTCCCGGTCCGCGAGCACCGCCTCCAGCGCGCAGGTCTCGGCGGTCCGCCAGGAGGCCGGCCGCCGGGCCCGGTGCAGGTCGACCCGCCGGGCCCAGTCGGCGTCGCCGTCCCGGTGCCCGGAGGTGGCCACGTACAGCACGTCGGAGCGGTCGGCGAGCAGTCGCTCGGCATGGGTGGACTTGCCGGAGCGGGCGCCGCCGAGGAGCAGGGTGCGGGGGAGTGCCATGCGATCATCCTGCCGGACGGAGCTTCGCCCCCTCGCGGGGTGGGCACGCTACCGTCACAACCCCAGTGGCACGACTCGCGGAGGAGCCCGGCATGGTGTGGACCTGGCGGTACGAGAAGAACGACGGCACCGTGGTGGAGCCGGCGAACGGGGCCGAGGAGTTCTCCAGCCAGGGCGACGCCGAGTCCTGGGTCGGCGAGGAGTGGAAGACGCTGCTGGAGGACGGGGTGGACCGGGTGGTCCTGGTCGAGGACGGGCAGGACGTCTACCCGATGAGCCTGCACGAGGGCTGACGCCCCGTCAGTTGCTCTGTCGGCGGCCCCCGGCCGCCGCCCGGGCGACCTCCCCGGTCACTTCTCGGCGACGACGTGCAGCAGCGCGGCGACGCGCCGGTACGGGTCCTGCTTGCCGGCCCGCTCCTCGGCGTCCAGCAGCTGGCCCAGCTGCCGGCCGTCGACCGGGGCGGCCTCGTCCGGCACGGTGTCGGTGAACACCCGCACCCCGTACCAGTGCCGGACCGGGACGGCGAAGCCGGACAGCGTGCCGGAGAGCTCGGCCAGCCGGTCGGCCCGGGCGGGCAGGCCCAGGCGGTTGGTGTACCGGGTGGAGTCGAAGGACTCCTGGCAGGCCCGCCAGTCGCCGGTCAGCCCGGGCCGCATGGCCAGCGCGTCGCCGTTGCGGACCAGCAGCGAGAGCAGGCCGCCGGGGGCCAGGATGCGGGCCACCGAGGCCAGCATCGGGTCCGGGTCCGGCAGGTACATCAGGGTGCCGTGGCAGAGCACCAGGTCGAAGCTGCGCGGCCCGAACCAGCGCCCGACCTGGTGGCCGTCGCCGGTGAGCAGCTGGACGCGCTCGCGGACCTCCGGCGGCTCGGCCGCCAGCGCCTGGTGCGCCAGGCCCAGGGTGGCCGGGTCGGGGTCTATGCCGGTGACGAAGTGCCCGGCCCGGGCCAGCCGCAGCGCCTGGGTGCCCTCGGCGCAGCCCACGTCCAGCACCCGCAGCGCGACGCCCCGGGTGAGCTGCTCGGCGAGCTGGCGGGTGACCAGCTCCTGCCGGACCAGGTTGTGCAGCCCGCCGTGCCGCTCCAGCCACTCGCCGGCCCCGCTGTGGTACGGCCCGCCGCGGGCCGGCAGCCGCCCGTGCCGCCCCTGCGGCGCCCCGTACCCGTGCTGCGCCGGGATGCCAGGTGCACCGAAGGCCCCGACCGGCGGCTGCGCGGGCGGGGCCCAGTACGGCGGGACGGCTTCCGCGGTCAGGGCCGCTCGCCCCGCTTGACCATCGGCTTGGGCAGCCGCAGCCGGCGCATCTGCAGGGTGCGCATCAGGCCGTACATCACGGCGCCGCGGGTGTCCTCGTTCGGGAAGCGCTGGGCCAGGCCCTTGCGCAGCTGGAGGCCGATCCGGACGAAGTCCAGGATGACCACCACGAAGAAGACCAGGAACAGCAGCGTGGAGAGCAGCTGCAGGTAGTTGACCCGGGTGATGCTGAGCACCAGCACCACCACCGCGTACGGCAGGAAGAACTCGGCCGCGGCCCAGCGGGAGTCGATGAAGTCGCGGACGTAGCGCCGCACCGGCCCCTTGTCGCGCGGCGGCAGGGCGCGCTCGTCGCCCTCCAGCAGCGCGGTGCGCTGCTTCTCGCGCTCCGCGCGCATCCGCTCGCGGGCCTGCTTGGCGGCCTCCTTGCGGTCCTTGGGAACGGTGACCCGGGTCTTCCGGTTGGCCTCGGCCTCACTGCGCTTGGGCGTGGGCCGACCCTTGGGGGCCTGCGGGTCGCGGGACGTCCTCTCGTCCTCCTTCGTCAGGGTGACGGTGGAGGAGGAGGCGGCGGATTCATCAGAGCGGCGTCGAAACACACTCCCAGCGTACGGGTTGACCGGCCGCTTTCCGGCGCGCCCCCGGACGCGAACCGATATCGATCCTGAGGACGATGCCGAACGGGCCTCCGCCGTAGCAGCATTGTTGCAGGCTGGTGCACTGCGCCGGGGACCGTGCCGCGCATACACTCGACCTGTCACGAGACGCAAACCCAGGCCCGAAGAAGGGGGCTATCGAGGCCCATGAGCGACGGAATCATGAAGCGTATGGGGCTGATCTTCCGCTCCAAGGCGAACAAGGCCTTGGACCGGGCGGAGGACCCGCGCGAAACGCTCGACTACTCCTACCAGAAGCAGCTGGAACTGCTGCAGAAGGTGCGCAGGGGCGTCGCCGACGTGGCCACCTCCCGCAAGCGCCTGGAGCTCCAGCTGACCCAGCTCCAGCAGCAGTCCTCCAAGTACGAGGACCAGGGCCGCAAGGCGCTGTCCCTCGGCCGCGAGGACCTGGCCCGCGAGGCGCTCAGCCGCAAGGCCAACCTGCAGTCCCAGATCACCGACCTGGAGACGCAGTACCAGGCCCTGCAGGGGGAGGAGGAGAAGCTCACCCTGGCCTCCCAGCGCCTCCAGGCCAAGGTGGACGCCTTCCGCACCAAGAAGGAGACCATCAAGGCCACCTACACCGCCGCCCAGGCGCAGACCCGGATCGCCGAGTCCTTCTCCGGCATCTCCGAGGAGATGGGCGACGTCGGCCTGGCGATCCAGCGCGCGGAGGACAAGACCGCGCAGATGCAGGCCCGGGCGGGCGCGATCGACGAGCTGCTGGCCTCCGGCGCGCTCGACGACGCCAGCGGCCTCGGCCGCAAGGACGACATCGAGGCCGAGCTGGAGCGGGTGGCCGGCGGCAACGACGTCGAGCTGGAGCTGGCCCGGATGAAGGCCGAGCTGACCGGCGGCACCCCCGCCGCCCAGCCGCAGGCGATCGAGCAGGGGAAGAACGACACCCCGCCGCCCACCATCAACTACAACAAGTGAGCCCGGTAGCAGGGGAGACGCACCAGCATGATCATGCGGGTCTTGGGTGAGGGGCAGTTCGAGGTCGCCGAGGGCGACCTGAACCGGCTGAACCGGCTGGACGACGAGCTGCTCCAGGCCGTCGAGGCGGGCGACGAGGCGGCCTTCAGGGCGGCGCTGGGCAGCCTGCTCGCGGCCGTCCGGGAGGTCGGCACGCCGCTCGCGCCGGAGTCGCTGGAGCCGTCGGACCTGATCCTGCCGGACGCCGAGGCGTCCCTGGAGCAGGTCCGCGAGCTGCTGCGGGACGAGGGCGACGGCCTGATCCCCGGCCTCCCGGAGTAGTTCGGGCGCCACACGTGACGAGAGGGCGGGCACCCCGGAAGGGGTGCCCGCCCTCTCTCCGTCCGGGCCCGCGGACGGGGGCGAATCGTTACGGCAGGGCCAGCATCCGGTCCAGCGCGGCCTTGGCGTGCTTCTCGGTCTCGGCGTCCACCGTGATCACGTTCGGCACCCGGCCCTCGACCAGCGACTCCAGCGCCCAGACCAGGTGCGGCAGGTCGATCCGGTTCATGGTCGAGCAGAAGCACACGGTGCGGTCGAGGAAGACGACCTCCTTGTCCGGGTGCGCCTTGGCGAGCCGGCGGACCAGGTTCAGCTCGGTGCCGATCGCCCACTTCGAGCCGGGCTCGGCGGCGTCCAGCGCCTTGATGATGTACTCGGTCGAGCCCACCATGTCGGCGGCGGTGACCACCTCGTGCCGGCACTCCGGGTGCACCAGCACGGTCACGCCGGGGATGCGCGCGCGGACCTCGTCCACCGACTCCACGCTGAACCGGCCGTGCACCGAGCAGTGGCCGCGCCACAGGATCATCTTCGCGTTCCGCAGCTGCTCGGCGGTCAGGCCGCCGTCGGGCTTGTGCGGGTTGTAGAGCACGCAGTCGTCCAGCGAGAGGCCCATCTGCAGCACCGCGGTGTTGCGGCCCAGGTGCTGGTCCGGCAGGAACAGCACCTTCTCCCCCTGCTCGAAGGCCCACTCCAGGGCCCGCTCCGCGTTGGAGGAGGTGCAGATGGTGCCGCCGTGCTTGCCGGTGAACGCCTTGATGTCGGCCGAGGAGTTCATGTACGACACCGGCACGGTGACGTCCGCGACGCCCGCCTCGGTCAGCACGTCCCAGCACTCGGCGACCTGCTCGGCGGTGGCCATGTCGGCCATCGAGCAGCCGGCCGCGAGGTCCGGCAGGACGACCCGCTGGCGGTCGGAGGTGAGGATGTCCGCGGACTCGGCCATGAAGTGCACGCCGCAGAACACGATGTACTCGGCCTCCGGGCGGGCCGCCGCGTCCCGGGCCAGCTTGAAGGAGTCGCCGGTGACGTCGGCGAACTCGATGACCTCGTCGCGCTGGTAGTGGTGGCCCAGGATGAAGACCCGGTCGCCGAGCTTCTCCTTCGCGGCGCGGGCGCGCGCCACCAGGTCGGGGTCGGAGGCGGCGGGCAGGTCGCCGGGGCACTCCACGCCGCGCTCGCTGTTCGGGTCGGCCTCCCGGCCGAGCAGCAGCAGGGCGAGCGGCGAAGGGGTGGGGTCCACGCCGTAGGTTTCGGTGGTGGTGGTCACGGGCGGCTGCCCTCCAGGTGCGGCCGGATTGACACCAGCCTTCTCGTCTATCTGACGCTATCTATGATAACCGGTTCTCGTCAGCCTGACGATGGCCGTCCTGTCGATGTGACGAGAACCGCTCACCAGGATGGATGCTTCCGACGCGAGGACCCGCCGTACCCTCCGGTTGGCTGGACCCATGAAGGCAATCGTGATCAACCGCTACGGCGGCCCCGACGTGGTCGAGTACACCGAGCTCCCCGACCCGAAGGTCGGCCCCGACACCGTACTCGTCCGCACCCGAGCGGTCGGCGTCAACCCCGTCGACTGGAAGATCCGCGAAGGACACCTCGACGGCGTCCTCGACTCCCACTTCCCGCTGGTCATGGGCTTCGACCTGGCCGGCACCGTCCAGGCCGTCGGCGGCGCCGTCACCGAGTACGCCCCCGGCGACGAGGTGATCGGCTACGTCCGCAAGGACGTCGTCGAGGGCGGCACCTACGCCGAACTCGTCGCCGCCCCCGTCCGCACCCTGGCCCGCAAACCCGCCGCCCTCGACTGGGCCGAGGCCGGCGGCCTGCCCCTGGCCGGGCTCACCGCCCAGCAGTCCCTGGTCGGGGCGCTCGGACTGCGCCGCGGCGAGACCGTGCTGATCCACGCCGCGGCCGGCGGCGTCGGCTCGATCGCCTGCCAGGTCGCCACCGCCCTCGGCGCCCGGGTCATCGGCACCGCCGGGGAGCACAACCACACCTTCCTGCGCGGCCTGGGCGTCGAACCCGTCGAGTACGGCCCCGGCCTCGCCGACCGGGTCCGCGCGCTGGCCCCCGAGGGCGTCGACGCCGCACTCGACCTGATCGGCGGCGACGCCGTCGAGGTCTCCCTCGGGCTGGTCGAGGACCCCGCCCGGATCGCCTCCACGGTCGACTACACCGTCACCGCCCGCGGCGGACGCTACGTCTTCACCCGCCCCGACCACGACGACCTCACCGCCGTCGCCCGGCTCGCCGAGGAGGGCCTGCTCACCGTCCCGGTCGCCTCCACCTTCCCGCTCGCCCAGGCCGCCTCCGCCCAGGCCCTCAACGCCGAGGGCCGCACCCGCGGCAAGATCGTCCTGCTGGTGGACTGACCCGGTTCCGGCCGTCCGCGACAATGGGCTCCGCAGAGCCGTTCCCCCCACGGCTCACCACCCTCACCCGCACCACCGTGGAGCCCCGCCATGAGCACCCACCGGCCGCCCGACCTCGGGCCCGTCCGGCCGGACGGGCCGGCCCTCGACGACACCGACCGCCTGCTGCTCGAACACCTCAGCCGCGACGGCCGCGCCTCCTACGCCGAGATCGGACTGCTCACCAACCTCTCCGCCACCGCCGTCCGCCGCCGGATCGACCGGCTGCGGGCGCGCGGGGCGGTCCGCGGCTTCACCGTCGTCCTCGACCCCGCCCTGCTCGGCTGGCGCACCGAGGCCTTCGTCGAGGTCTACTGCCGCCCCCGCACCTCGCCCGAGGAACTGCTCGCCTCGCTGCGCCAGTTCCCCGAGGTCGCCGCCGCCTGGACGGTCACCGGCGACCCCGACGCCCTGGTCCACCTGCGCGCCGCCGACACCCGCCACCTGGAAGCCGTCATCGAGCGCATCCGCAAGGAACCCGGCGTCCAGCGCAGCCGCTCCTCCGTCGTCCTCTCCCAGCTCATCTGACGCAGCTTTCCTGCGTGCCCCCGCCCGAACACGCAGGAAACCGGCCCCGGACGGCCGCGTTCCGACGCGCGCCCGCCCACCCCCGCTGCCTACGCTGATCACGCCCCCAGCACCGCCCGCAGCGAAGAGGACACCCGTGTACGCAGCCCCCGACCGCATGCACAAGCCGGACAACGAGCTGGTCGACCTCGTCTTCGACTACATGCGCGAACGCCTGCAGTACGACCCCGTCCCGCTCGACCACCCCGGCGACGGCACCCACCTGCGCCGGGCCCTCGCCGGACTGCTGAACGACCACGGCAACGACCCCGCCGACGTGCTCAAGCTCTACGACCACGAGCTCTCCCGCGCCGTCATCTCCGCCGACAGCCCGCGCTACCTCTCCTTCATCCCCTGCGCCCCCACCAAGGCCGCGCTGCTCTTCGACATGGTGGTCTCCTGCGCCTCCCTCCAGGGCATCTCCTGGCTGGAGGCGGCCGGCGCGATCGCCGCCGAGAACCAGGTGCTGCGCCTGATAGCGGACCGGGCCGGCCTCCCCGCGAGCGCCGGCGGCACCTTCGTCTCCGGCGGCTCGGCCGGCAACCTCTCCGCGCTGGTCGTCGCCCGCGACACCGCCCGCCGCCGCCTTGGCGTCGGCCCCGAGGCCCGGCTCCGGATCGCCGTCGCCGACCAGGTGCACTCCTCGGTCAAGAACACCTTCAACATCATCGGCGTCGAAGCCTTCCCCGTCCCCGCCGTCGACCGCCGCCTCACCGGCCCCGCCCTGCGCGCCGCCCTCGCCGCCGACCCGCACCCCGAGACGGTCATCGCCGTGGTCGGCACCGCCGGCACCACCAACGAGGGCATCGTCGACGACCTCGCCGGCATCGCCGAGGTGGCCCGCGAGCACGGCCTCTGGTTCCACGTCGACGGCGCCTACGGCGGCGCCGGCCTCTTCGCCCCCTCCGTCCGCGAGCGCTACAACGGCATCGAGCACGCCGACAGCTTCGTCGTCGACCCGCACAAGTGGCTGTTCGCCCCGTTCGACTGCGCCGCCCTGCTCTACCGCGAACCGCGCCTGGCCCGCGCCGTCCACACCCAGGACGCCTCCTACCTCGACGTCCTGCACACCGAGGGCGACGAGTGGAACCCCACCGACTACGCCTACCACCTCACCCGCCGCGCCCGCGGCCTCCCGCTCTGGTTCTCGCTCGCCGTCCACGGCGTCCAGGCCTACACCGACGCCATCGAGGCCGGCCTGCGCCTCGCCCGCGACACCGCGCGGCTCATCCGCGACAGCGAGCACCTCGAACTGCTCCACGACCCCCAGCTCTCCGCCGTCTGCTTCCGCCGCAAGGGCTGGACCCGCGACGACTACTACCGCTGGTCCCGGCAGCTCCTCGCCGACCAGGTCGGCTTCGTCACCCCCACCGGCTGGGACGGCGAGACGGTCGCCCGCTTCGCCTTCCTGCACCCGGGCACGACGATGGAGATGGTCGAGGAGATCCTCGCCACGATGGAGTGAGCGGGGCCGCGGACGCCTACAGGTAGCCGCCGTTGGGGATGTACGGCGCCGGGGGCCGCATGCCGCGCAGCGCCAGGTAGCCGCGGTTGGTGACGGAGAGGCCCAGGTCGAGGCCGACGTCCAGGGCCCACTCCTGCTCGGCGGTCAGGAAGGAGACCGCGGCCTCCTGCTCCGCCGGGACCCGGGCCAGCGCCTCGCGCAGCAGCCGGACCGCGATCCGCTTCGAGGTCGCGGCCAGCAGCTGCACGGTGCCGCCGTCCCGGTAGCAGTAGCCGGTGCCGGCCAGGGTGTCGGCGATCAGCAGCTCCTCGAAGTGGGCCAGCATGAACGGGTGGTCGGGGCCGTGCGCCGCGCCCCGCAGCCGGCGGTCCACCGAGTCGAGCAGGTGCAGGTGCGCCGCGCCGCCCGGGTGCACCGGGATGTCGCCGGGGTCGAGCAGCCGTCCCCGGTCGACCCGCCCGGCCAGCCGCATCGTGGGGTACAGCGTGAACCCGGCCGCCCGGTACCGGCGGGCCGCGGCCGGCGACGGCGAGGCGCACAGCATGCCGCGCAGACAGCCCCGCCCGTACGCGGTGGCCCGCTCCAGCAGCAGCCGCCCCACCCCCCGCCCCTGCGCGGAGGGCAGCACCACGAACAGCGGCAGCACCCACACGCCCTCGCGGCGCAGCGACAGCGCCACCCCGACGGCCTCGCCGTCCTGCTCGGCGATCCAGCACCCGTCCGGGTCCGTCACCGCGAGGTGCCGGGTCCGGGCCAGCGCCCGGACCCGGTGGGCCGCGTCGCCGGGCCGGTCGGGATCGTCCTGCGGCCGGCCGTCGAGATCGCGGAACGCGGCGCGGGAGACCCGCTGGACGGCCTCGGCGTCGGCGGCGGTGTTCCTGAGCTGACGAATGATCACCCGTCACATCCTGCTGCGCCCGGTGCGCGGGCGGTAGCGGTTTGCCGAAGCGGGCGGTGACCCGCCGGGCCCGGTGTGCGAGCATGGGGGGCGTGGGGGAGTGGGCGACGAAAAATGTCCCCCGAACGCACCACCTTCCGGAAATGAATCCGGGAGGCCGCTGGTTGGCACTGGCGGATCACAGTCGTCACAGACCGGGAGTAAGCATGACCGTCCAGGACGAGACCACCGTCGAGAGTGGCATTCTCCTCACCGATGCCGCCGCGGCCAAGGTCAAGGGCCTGCTGGAGCAGGAAGGCCGCGACGACCTCTCGCTGCGCGTCGCCGTGCAGCCCGGCGGCTGCTCGGGCCTGCGTTACCAGCTGTTCTTCGACGAGCGTTCGCTGGACGGCGACGTCGTCAAGGACTTCAACGGTGTCAAGGTCGTCACCGACCGGATGAGCGCCCCCTACCTGGGCGGCGCCACCGTCGACTTCGTGGACACCATCGAGAAGCAGGGCTTCACGATCGACAACCCGAACGCCACCGGCTCCTGCGCCTGCGGCGACTCGTTCAGCTAGGCCCCGCGCCGAGGCCCGGCACGCACGCCGAGGCCCGGCACGCACGCCGAGGGCGGCTCCCCCAGCACGGGGGAGCCGCCCTCGCGGCGTTCCGGAAGCGGTCGGGCGGCCTCTCAGCGCGGGTCGCCGCCCGCGACGCCGCTCTGCACGGGCACCTGTTCGCCCGTCGCGGTGTCCACCACGCCGCCGCCGGTCATCGGCCCGGGCAGGGTGACGGTCGCCTGCTGCTCCTTGACCAGCTGCGGGCACGCCTTGCCCGGCTCCGCGGTCTGGGTGATCACCACCCGCAGCTTCACCACCGGCGGGGCGGCCTCCTCGACCCGGACCCCGTACTTGTCGCAGATCCCGGCGGTGAAGAACACCGTCAGCTGGGTCGGGCCGTCCTGCCGGTACCCGGTCGCGGGGATCTTCACGGCGGTCGGCGGGCGCTCGCCGACGGCTATCCCCGGCGTGGTCGGCTGGGCCGCCGAGGGCTGCGGACTGGCGCTCGCCGACGGGCTCGCCGCGGCCGGGGCGGAGGCGGTGGCGCCGGGGTCGCCACTCGCGGACGGGCTCGCACTCGGCGAGGCGGTGGCGGTGGCGCTGACGGGGGCCGTGGCGGTGGCGGGCGAACCCGCGCCGCCGCACGCGGTCAGCAGGCCGGCCGCGAGGGCCGCGCCGAACAGCGCGGCGGCGGCCCGGCGCGGGTGCGGAGCCTTGGTGGGGGCGGCTGCGGTGCTCTCGTCCATGATCTGCGTTCCTCCCGAGGGTCGTGCGGCGCCGCGGTGAGCGGTACCGCGCCGGTTTGACGTGCCCCGGAGGAAACCGGTTCCGGCAGGATCCGGAGGAGCGGGCCTATCCGCCGTACTCCGGCATGCCCGCCACCACCCGGCGCGCCTCGATCGGCACCCGCACCCGCGTCACGGCCGGGGCCGACACCGTCGGGAGCGGCCCGGCGACCGGCCAGAACCGGCCCAATCGGCGCGAGGAGTCCAGCAGTTCGGCCAGCGACTCGGCGTCGGCGTCGTCGCGGCGGCGGCCCGGCCGCCACCCGGAGGAGTGATCGATCACCATGGCTACCCAGCTCCGATCGCCGTGCCGCGGCCACGCTGCCGCGGACCTGGACGGGGGCCGCGTCCGGCCCCCGTACTGGCGACCCTAGGCCGACCTGCGGCCGGAAGACAGCCCTACCGCTCGGTAGCACCCGGTCGGGCCGGTACCGTAGGCGGGTTGTTGCCCCCAGCTCCGGCCACCGCCGGGCCGCCAGAGGAGACCCCGTGCGCATCGCCGTCGCCGGCTCGATCGCCACCGACCACCTGACGACCTTCCCCGGACGCTTCTCCGACCAGCTGGTGCCCGAGCAGCTGCACACGGTGTCGCTCTCCTTCCTGGTCGACACCCTGGACATCCGCCGCGGCGGGGTGGGCCCCAACATCGCCTTCGGCATGGGCGTCCTCGGCCTGCGCCCCGTCCTGGTCGGCGCGGCCGGCGGCGACTTCGCCGAGTACCGCAGCTGGCTCGACCGGCACGGCGTGGACACCGACTCGGTGCACATCTCGGAGACCCGGCACACCGCCCGGTTCATGTGCACCACCGACCAGGACCACAACCAGATCGCGTCCTTCTACACCGGCGCGATGGTCGAGGCCCGCAACATCGAGCTCAAGCCGATCGCCGACCGGGTCGGCGGCCTCGACCTGGTGCTGATCGGCGCGGACGACCCGGCCGCGATGGTGCGCCACACCCAGGAGTGCCGCACCCGCGGCTACGCCTTCGCCGCCGACCCCTCCCAGCAGCTCGCCCGCCTGGAGGGCGACGACATCCGGGAGATCGTCGACGGCGCGGCCTACCTCTTCACCAACGAGTACGAGGCCGCCCTGATCGAGTCCAAGACCGGCTGGTCCTCGGACGAGATCCTGGAGCGCGTCACCACCCGGGTCACCACCCTCGGCCCCAAGGGCGTCCGCATCCAGCGCCGGGGCGAGCCCGACATCGTGGTCGGCTGCCCCGCCGAGGAGCGCAAGGCCGACCCCACCGGCGTCGGCGACGCCTTCCGGGCCGGCTTCCTGGCCGGGCTCTCCTGGGAGCTGGGCCTGGAGCGCGCCGCCCAGCTCGGCTGCATGCTCGCCACCCTGGTGATCGAGACCGTCGGCACCCAGGAGTACGAGCTGCGCGGCGGCCACTTCCTGGAGCGCTTCGAGACCGCCTACGGCGCCGAGGCGGCGGCCGACATCCGCACCAGGATCGCGCTCTAGGCCGGACAGGGCCCGGCCCACCCGCCGGCCCGCTGCTACGCGCCGGCCGACGGCTCCGGCCGGGCCCGGCGCACCAGGTAGGCGGTGCCGCGGGCGCCCCCGTACTCCGCGGCGGGGGCCTCGCCCTCGTAGGCGTGGCCGCACATCTCGCACCAGGCGGGGATGTCGTGGCGGGCCGCCTCGTCGTCGGACAGGACGGCGACGCGCCCGCCGGGGGCGACCTCGCCGATGTGCTTGGCCAGTTCGATCACCGGGATCGGGCAGCGCTTGCCGAGGGCGTCCAGGACCAGCGCGTCGGCGCTGCCCGCCGGGGGCAGGTCGAGGCCGAGCGGGGCGCGGACCTCGGCGACCACCCGGGGGAGCACGTCGAGGAAGGCGTCGACCTCGGCGGAGGTGGTGCCGGCCGGGAGCGAGACCCGCAGGTTGCCCTCGGTGAGGACGCCCATCGCGGCCAGCACGTGGCTGGGCGTCAGGGTGCTGGAGGTGCAGGAGGAGCCGGAGCTGACCGCGAAGCCGGCCCGGTCGAGCTCGGTGAGCAGCACCTCGCCGTCCACGTACAGGCAGGAGAAGGTGACCAGGTGCGGGAGGCGCAGCTCGGGGTGGCCGACCACCTCGACGGCGGGCACCAGCTCCGGGACCCGGCGGCGGATCACCTCGACCAGCGCCCGCAGCCGGGCGTTCTCCGCCGCCGCCCCGTCCCGGACGGCGCGCAGCGAGGCCGCGGCGGCGACGATCGCCGGGACGTTGGTGAAGCCGGGCACCCGCCCGTTCTCCCGGTCGTCGGCGGGCAGCGGCGAGGAGTAGCGGACGCCCTTGCGGACCGCGAGCACCCCGACGCCGGCCGGCCCGCCCCACTTGTGCGCGCTCGCGGTGAGCACCGACCAGCCCTCCGGCACCGGCAGCCGCCCGGCGCTCTGCGCGGCGTCCACCAGCAGCGGGACGTCGCCGAGCAGCGCGGCGGTCTCGGCCACCGGCTGCAGGGTGCCGACCTCGTGGTTGGCGGACTGCAGGACGGCGAGCGCGGTGTCGGGGCGCAGCGCGGCGGCGAACTCCCCGGCGTCGACCCGGCCGTGGCGGTCGACCGGGACGGCGGTGGCGCTGCCGCCGTCGGCCTCCCAGCGTTCGGCGGTGTGCAGGACGGCGGAGTGCTCGACGGCGGAGTGCACCAGGTGGGCGCCGCGGCGGCGGTGGCCGCGCAGGGTGCCCAGGACGCCCAACTGGAGGGCCTGGGTGCCGGACCCGGTGAAGGCGATCTCGTCGGCTCGGGCGCCGAGCACCTCGGCGACGGTCTCCCGGGCGGCGTCCAGCAGCATCCGGGCCTGCCGGGCGGAGCGGTGCAGCCGGGCCGGGTCGGCCCAGCCCTCGTCGAGGGCGGCGAGCAGGGCCTGCCGGGCGACGGGGTGCAGCGGGGCGGTGGAGGCGGCGTCGAAGTAGGGCACCGGGCCACCGTAGACGACCGCGCGCGGTGCCCCTTACGGGGTGATTCCTCCCGGCCCGTCAGGGAGCCGACGCTCCGTCACCCGCGTGTCGCAGGACGGTCGCCCGTTCGGCCGTGGGAGGCTCGGATGTCCGCCATGACCTGCGACTCCGTCCGCCCCGCGGGGGCGGTTCACCCCACGGGGGCTGATCGGGTAGCCGGGCGGCGCGTTACCGGGGGCTGCCCGTGAGCGCCGCATAAGGATGGAGTAGCGTTTGGCCCGCATAAGCATTCAAACCGTGCCCGTGGCCGGATCACCGAGGAGACCTGACAACGGACTCCGGACGGTGGTGCGTTCCCGGGCGAGACTTCGGGAAGGCGCTACGTGAGTCCCAACGGCTCCGACCGCTCGCCGCGGCGCACGATGCGGCGGAAGCTGCCTCAGGCGCTGGCACTGGGCCTCGTCATCGCGACCGCCACCGGCTGCTCGGCCAACGACCTGCCCAGGCTTGGCCTCCCCAGTCCCGTCACGAAGGAAGGCCCGCTGGTCCTTCACATGTGGCAGGGCTCGTGGATCGCGGCTCTGGTTGTTGGTGCATTGATGTGGGGTCTGATCCTCTGGAGCGTGATCTTCCACCGGCGCAGCCGCACCAAGGTGGAGGTCCCCGCTCAGACCCGGTACAACGTGCCCATCGAGGCGCTGTACACCGCGGTCCCCCTCGTCATCGTCTCGGTGCTGTTCTACTTCGTCGCCCGCGACGAGGCCACCCTGACGAAGGTCGACGCGAAGCCCCAGCACACGATCAACGTGGTGGGCTTCCAGTGGAGTTGGGCGTTCAACTACGAGAACTCCGAGATCCCGGACCCGGCGAGCACCACCGCCGCGTACGAGGTCGGCACGACCAAGGAGCCTCCGACGCTCTACCTGCCGATCAATGAGTCCGTGAAGTTCCGGCTGACCTCCAACGACGTCATCCACGACTTCTGGCCCGTCAACTTCATGATGAAGATGGACGTCGTGCCCGGTGTGGTCAACGAGTTCCAGGTCACCCCGACCGCGCTCGGCACCTACCGCGGCAAGTGCGCCGAGCTCTGCGGCCAGGACCACTCGCGGATGCTGTTCAACGTCAAGGTCGTCACGGCCGACGAGTACCAGCAGCACCTCAAGGAACTCCGCGACAAGGGCCAGGCCGGCGCGGTTCCCGCAGGCATCCTCCCCACCACGGGAAGTAGTGAAGAGAAGTGACCATCCTCAACGAGCCCGCCGCGGCCGGTGGGGGAGCCGGGGCCGTCACCTCGGGGACTCCGCGGGTGCGCAAGCCGGGCAACGCGATCATCAAGTGGCTCACCACCACCGACCACAAGACGATCGGCACGATGTACCTGGCGACCTCGTTCGCCTTCTTCCTGATCGGTGGCGTGCTCGCCCTGGTCATGCGTGCCGAGCTGGCCCGCCCGGGCACCCAGATCCTGTCGAACGAGCAGTTCAACCAGGCGTTCACCATGCATGGCACGATCATGCTGCTGATGTTCGCCACCCCGCTGTTCGCGGGCTTCGCCAACTGGATCATGCCGCTCCAGATCGGCGCCCCCGACGTCGCCTTCCCGCGACTGAACATGTTCGCCTACTGGCTGTACCTGTTCGGCTCGATCATCGCGGTGGCGGGCTTCCTGACCCCGCAGGGCGCGGCCGACTTCGGCTGGTTCGCCTACTCGCCGCTGAGCGACGCGGTCCGCTCGCCGGGCGTCGGCGCCGACATGTGGATCATGGGCCTGGCCTTCTCCGGCTTCGGCACCATCCTCGGTGCGGTCAACTTCATCACCACGATCATCTGCATGCGCGCGCCCGGCATGACGATGTTCCGGATGTCGATCTTCGTCTGGAACGTCCTGCTGACCGCCGTGCTGGTCCTGCTGGCCTTCCCGGTCCTCGCCGCCGCGCTGTTCGCCCTGGAGGCGGACCGGAAGTTCGGGGCGCACGTCTTCGACCCGACGAACGGCGGCGCGCTGCTCTGGCAGCACCTGTTCTGGTTCTTCGGCCACCCCGAGGTCTACATCATCGCGCTGCCGTTCTTCGGCATCGTCTCCGAGATCATCCCGGTGTTCAGCCGCAAGCCGATGTTCGGCTACTCCGGCCTGATCGCCGCGACCATCGCCATCGCCGGCCTCTCGGTGACGGTGTGGGCGCACCACATGTACGTGACGGGGCAGGTGCTGCTGCCGTTCTTCTCGTTCATGACCTTCCTGATCGCGGTCCCGACCGGTGTGAAGTTCTTCAACTGGGTCGGCACCATGTGGAAGGGCTCGCTCAGCTTCGAGACCCCGATGCTCTGGACGGTCGGCTTCCTGGTCACCTTCCTGTTCGGCGGCCTGACCGGCGTGCTGCTCGCCTCCCCGCCGATCGACTTCCACGTCTCGGACTCGTACTTCGTCGTCGCGCACTTCCACTACGTGGTGTTCGGCACCGTCGTCTTCGCGATGTTCGCCGGCTTCCACTTCTGGTGGCCGAAGATGACCGGCAAGATGCTGGACGAGCGCCTGGGCAAGATCACCTTCTGGACGCTGTTCATCGGCTTCCACACCACCTTCCTGGTCCAGCACTGGCTGGGCGCCGAGGGCATGCCCCGCCGCTACGCCGACTACCTGGCCTCGGACGGCTTCACCACGCTCAACACCGTCTCGACCATCGGCTCGTTCCTGCTCGGCCTGTCGATCCTGCCGTTCCTCTACAACGTCTGGAAGACCGCCAAGTACGGCGAGAAGGTCAACGTCGACGACCCGTGGGGCTACGGCCGCTCGCTGGAGTGGGCGACCTCCTGCCCGCCGCCGCGGCACAACTTCACCACCCTGCCGCGGATCCGCTCCGAGTCCCCGGCGTTCGACCTGCACCACCCGGAGATCGCCGCGCTGGACTACCTGGAGAACCACGGTGAGCCGGCCAAGCACTTCGAGGGTGTGACCCCCGCGCAGTACGACCGTCCGTCGCTGGGCAAGGGCAAGAATGAGGGTGACGCCCGATGAAGGAACAGGGAAAGATCTTCGCCGGTCTGGCCGTGTTCATCCTGGCCATCGCCATCACCTACATGGTCTGGACCGGTAAGTCGGACCACGGCCTGGAGGCCGCCGGCACCACCGCGCTCTTCCTGGCCTTCGGCCTGGCCGCCTTCATCGGCTTCTACCTGGCGTTCACCGCCAAGCGGGTGGACACCGGCGCGGGCGACAACCCCGAGGCCGAGGTCGCGGACGACGCCGGCGAGCTGGGCTTCTTCGCCCCGCACAGCTGGCAGCCGCTCTCGCTGGCGATCGGCGGCGCGCTGGCCTTCCTCGGCGTGGTCTTCGGCTGGTGGCTGCTGTTCTGGTCGGTCCCGATCATCCTGATCGGCCTGTTCGGCTGGGTCTTCGAGTTCTACCGCGGCGAGAACCAGAACCAGTAGGTTCCGGATCGCGCAGCCGCACGGCGGGCCGGGCACCCCCCTCGGGGGTGCCCGGCCCCCGTCGTTCCCGGGGCGGGCCGCGCCTCCGTCCCCCGACCGGGTTACCCGGAGTGCCGACCGGGTGACGCCTTCCTACGCTCTGAGGCAGGTTCACACCCCTGGGAGGTTCCGTTGAAGGGCTCTCGGATAGCCGGCAGTACCCGGACCGCGCTGGCCGCCATGTTGGTGCTGGCCCCCGCCGCGGCCTGTTCCTCCGACAACGACTCGGCGGAGAAGGACTCGTCGCCCCGTCAGATCGACGTGACCCCACTGGTCCACACCTCGGCCGCCGAGGAGCAGGCCGACCCGGCACAGGCGTTCAGCGTCACCACGGACGGCACCGCGAAACTCGACGCCGTCACCGTCACCGACCCCGACGGGAAGCCGGTGGCCGGCGAACTCGCCGCCGACCAGCAGCACTGGCGGACCACCGACCCGCTCCGGGCCGGCGCCGCGTACACCGTCAAGGTCGCGGCCGAGGACGGCAAGGGCGGCCACGGCGAGACCGGCTCCACCTTCACCACCGCCGAGGCGCAGCACGTCGTCACCGCCGAACTCGGCCCCGACAGCTCCGGCAGCGGCGTCTACGGCGTCGGCCAGCCGCTCACCGTCAAGCTCTCCGAGCCGGTCACCGACCCGGTGGCCCGCCAGCAGATCGAACGCGGGCTGACCGTCACCTCGCAGCCCGCCGTGACCGGCGCCTGGTACTGGGTCGACGACGAGAACCTGCACTTCCGGCCGCAGGACTACTGGCCCGCCAACGCCACCGTCAAGCTCTCCTACGACCTGCCGGGCGTCCCGCTCTCCGCCGGCGTCTACGGCGGCGAGGAGCAGACCCTCGACCTCCGGACCGGCGACCGGATCGAGGCGCTGGTCGACGCGGCCACCGACCAGCTGACGTACAAGCGCAACGGCGAGGTGGTGAAGACCATCCCGGTCACCACCGGCAAGCCCGGCTTCGACACCCGCAACGGCGTCAAGGTGGTGCTCGGGCAGGAGTCCGACGTCCGGATGAGCAGCGAGACCATCGGCATCGCGGCCGGCAGCAGCGAGGCCTACGACCTGGACGTGAAGTGGGCGACCCGGGTCACCTGGAGCGGCGAGTACGTCCACGCCGCGCCGTGGTCCGTGTCGTCGCAGGGCAAGGAGAACGTCAGCCACGGCTGCACCGGGATGAGCACCGACGAGGCCAAGTGGTTCTTCGACAACACCCGGGTCGGTGACGTCGTGCAGGTGGTCAACAGCAAGGGCCACGACATGGAGCCGTTCGGCAACGGGTTCGGCGACTGGAACATCGGCTTCGACGAGTACGTGAAGCACAGCGCGCTGGGCAAGCCGGTCAGCACGGCGGCGTCCGGGGACGCGGCGAACGCGATGCCCGCCCCCAGCGTCAACCCGGGTCCGAGCGCGAGCCCGACGGGCCGGTGAGGCGCGGCGAGGTCCGCCCGGGGAGCGAGGCTCCCGCCGGGCGGACCTCGCCGCTGTCCGCCCGGCGGGTCAGCGGTAGGCCGCGTCCAGGGCGGTGGCGACCGCGGCCAGCGCCTCGTCGCGGGTGAGGCCGAGGCGGGCGGCGCGGGCCGCGTACTCGGCGGCGGCGGTGGCGGCCAGGCGGTGCGAGGTGTCCCCGGTGGGGGCGACGGTGGTGCCGGCCCGGCCGCGGGTCTCGACCACCCCGTCGGCCTCCAGCTCGCGGTAGGCGCGGGCCACGGTGTTCGCGGCCAGGCCGAGCTGTTCGGCCAGCGCGCGGACGGTGGGGAGCTTCAGGCCGACCGGGAGCTCGCCGGTACGGGCCCGGGCCGCGATCTGCGAGCGGACCTGCTCGTAGGGCGGGGTGGGGGACTGGTGATCGATCGCCACGTGCACCCGGTCAACATAACAGGGCGTCAGGGCGGGTTCCGGCCCGAGATGCCAGAACCCCCCTCCGGCCGGAGCCGGAGGGGGGTTCTGACGTGGCGGGACAGCTACCCGGGATCAGTGGTGGCCGTGGCCGCTGGTGATCTCGTGGTACTCCTCGGTGGTGGGCTTGGCGATCTGGTTGCCCTCGCCGTAGAAGCCCTCGGAGAGCTTCACCCGGGTCTTGGTGATCACGCCGGCCTTGCGGGCCACGCCGTTCTCGTCCGTCTCGGCGGGCAGCTCCAGCGGCTGGGGCTGCTCGTGGGCGGTGAGGGTGTGCAGGTCCTTCGGCGCCAGCGGGGTGTGCACCTCGACGAACTCGCCGTGCGGCAGGCGCTTGATGACGCCGGACTCGCGGCCGTGCAGCACCTTCTCCTTGTCGCGGCGCTGGAGGCCGAGGCACCAGCGCTTGGTGACGAAGAAGGTGAGGACCGGCACCACGAAGAAGCCGACCCGGACGAAGTACGTGATCGAGTTGATCGACAGGTGCAGGTGGGTGGCGAACAGGTCGTTGCCGCCGCCGACCAGCAGGACCAGGTACAGCGAGATCCAGGCCGCGCCGAGCGCGGTGCGGACCGGGGCGTTGCGCGGGCGGTCCAGGATGTGGTGCTCGCGCTTGTCGCCGGTGACCCAGGACTCGATGAACGGGTAGACCGCGATCGCGGCCAGCACCAGCGGGAAGATCATCAGCGGCACGAACACGCCCAGGTTCAGGGTGTGGCCGCCCCAGACCGAGATCTCCCAGCCCGGCATGATGCGGATCAGGCCCTCGGAGAAGCCCATGTACCAGTCGGGCTGGGCGTCGGTCGACACCTGGTCCGGACGGTACGGGCCGTACGCCCAGATCGGGTTGATCGTGGCGATCGCGGAGATCGCCGCGATGATGCCGAACACCAGGAAGAAGAAGCCGCCGGCCTTCGCCATGTAGACCGGCATCAGCGGCATGCCGACGACGTTCTTCTCGGTCTTGCCCGGGCCCGCCCACTGGGTGTGCTTGTGGTAGAAGACCAGGATCAGGTGCGCGACCAGCAGGCCCAGCATGATGCCCGGGATGAGCAGCACGTGGATGGTGAAGAAGCGCGGGACGATGTCGGTGCCCGGGAACTCGCCGCCGAACAGGAACATCTGGATGTAGGTGCCGACGATCGGCACCGCCAGGATCGCGCCCTCCATGAAGCGGATGCCGGTGCCCGACAGCAGGTCGTCCGGCAGCGAGTAGCCGAAGAAGCCGTCGAACATGCCCAGCGCCAGCAGCAGGAAGCCGAACACCCAGTTGATCTCGCGCGGCTTGCGGAAGGCGCCGGTGAAGAAGACGCGCATCATGTGCACGAGCATCGCGGCCACGAAGACCAGGGCGGCCCAGTGGTGGATCTGCCGGATCAGCAGACCGCCGCGGATCTCGAAGCTGATGTTCATCGTGGAGGCGTACGCCTCCGACATCCGGATGCCGTTCAGCGGCAGGTACGAGCCGTGGTAGACGGTCTCGGCCATGCTCGGCTTGAAGAACAGCGTCAGGTACACACCCGTGAGGATGATGATGATGAAGCTGTAGAGGCAGATCTCGCCGAGCATGAAGGACCAGTGGTCCGGGAAGATCTTGCGCAGGTTGGCCTTGGCCAGGGAGTAGATCCCGACCCGGCCGTCCACCCAGTCGGCAGCGGCCTCGGCCTTGTTGGCGGGCTTGGCGCGGGTGCTGGCCGGCTTGGAGGCGCCGGTGTTGGTGCCGCTTGCGGAACTCATCGCGGACGCTCCCAGTAGCTCGGGCCGACGGGCTCGTCGAAGTCGCCGGTGGCGACCAGGTAGCCCTGCTCATCGGTGGTGATCTTCAGCTGCGGCAGCGGGTGGCCGGCCGGGCCGAAGATGACGCGAGCGCCGTCCGCCAGGTCGAAGGTCGACTGGTGGCAGGGGCAGAGCGCGTGGTGGGTCTGCTGTTCGTACAGCGAGATCGGGCAGCCGACGTGGGTGCAGATCTTCGAGTAGGCGAGGATGCCCTCGAAGCCCTTGTCGCGGGACTTGTCGTCCTTGATGTCCTCCGGGGCGATCCGGATGAGCATCAGGGCGTCCTTGGCGATCCGCTGCTGGAAGTCCTCGGCCGACTCCTCGAGGCCCTCGGGCTTCGCGAAGGTGAGCGAGCCCTGGACGATGTCCTCGGGCTTCATCGGCTCGTCGGTGTTCATGTTGACGAGCTTGATCGGCTGGGCCGGGGTCGCCTCCACCCAGTTGGTGTGGAGCAGCTTCTTCTCCGGCAGCGGGCCGAGGTCGCGCAGCAGCACCACACCGGACAGCGGCACCAGGGCCATCGAGCCGATCAGGGTGTTGCGGATCATCTTGCGGCGGCCGAAGCCGGACTCCGCGGCACCCGTCCTGAACTGCTCGATGACGTCGTTGCGGACGTCGTCGTCGGCCTCGATCGGGTGGCGCTCGGCCGGCATCTCGTGGTCCGACATCAGGGTGCGGGCCCAGTGGACCGCGCCCGCGCCGATGCAGAACAGCGCCACGCCGAGGGTCATGCCCAGGGCGAAGTTGAGCGCGCTGACGTGGCCCAGCGGGAAGATGTAGACCAGCTTGTCGGCGTCGATCGACGCGTAGGACGCGATGAAGCCGACGGTCGCCAGCATCGAGACCACGAACAGCAGCGACACCTGGCGCTCGGCCCGCTTGGCGGCCCGCTCGTCGATGTCGGTCCGACGCGGTTCGTGGGCCGGCAGGCCCGGGTCGGCGAACGGGTCGCCGTGGGTGGCGACGGCCGTGCCGTGGGAGGCGTCGTGCGCCTCCGGCAGGTTCTCTGACATGTCGTGGCTCATGACTTCTTGGCCTTGGTGGTGTGGGCGGCGACCCAGATCGCGATCGCGATCAGCGCGCCGAGACCGAAGATCCAGCCGAACAGGCCCTCGGTCACCGGACCGAGGCTGCCCAGCGCGAGACCACCGGGGTTGGGCTCGTCGTTCGTGTGGCGGACGAAGGCCACGATCTGGCGCTTCTGCTCCTCCGGCATGGTGGTGTCGGGGAAGGACGGCATGTTCTGCGGGCCGGTCTGCATGGCCTCGTAGATGTGCTTCGCGTCCACGCCCTCCAGCGACGGCGCGTACTTGCCGTTGGTCAGCGCACCGCCCTTGCCGGCGAAGTTGTGGCACTGGGCGCAGTTGGTGCGGAACAGCTCGCCGCCCTTGGCGACCTGCTCGGCGTTGGTCACCGGGTCGTCGGAGGGCTGGTACTGCTTGCTGTCCGGAGCGACCGGGCCCGGGCCCAGCGAGGCCACGTAGGCGGCCAGCTGGTCGATCTCGGCCTGGGAGTAGATGTTCTTCTTGCGCGGGACCTGGGCGCCCGGCTGCTGGGCCGGCATGCGGCCGGTGCCGACCTGGAAGTCGACCGCCGCGGAACCGACGCCGACCAGCGACGGGCCGTCAGAAGTGCCCTGGCCGTTCAGGCCGTGGCAGGAGGAGCAGCCGACGGCGAAGAGCTTCTTGCCCTCGTCGATGGCGAGCGACTGCGCCGAGCTGTCGGCCTGCGCCTTCTCGGCGGGCGCGAAAGCGGCGTACAGCCCCCCGGTGGCCGCCAGGGCGAGAAGTAGAACGACGACCGCCGCCAGTGGGTGGCGCCGTCGTGCGGAGAGCTTTTTCACGGAATAACCCCGGTGTCAGGATCTGGTCGGCAGCAGCCTGCCCCCGACTCCCAGGCGTCGAAGGTGACGCCGGGTCAGGGGCGGGGCGGCTGTTACTTGATCAGGTAGATGGTCGCGAACAGGCCGATCCACACGACGTCGACGAAGTGCCAGTAGTACGACACCACGATCGCCGCGGTTGCCTGCTCGTGGGTGAACCGCCGCGCCGCGTAGGTCCGTCCGAGGACCAGCAGGAAGGCGATCAGACCACCCGTCACGTGGAGTCCGTGGAAGCCGGTGGTCAGGTAGAACACCGTGCCGTACGGGTCCGAGGACAGCGACAGGCCGTCCTTCTTGACCAGCTCGGTGTACTCGAAGATCTGGCCGCCGATGAAGATGGCGCCCATCACGAAGGTGATCGTGAACCACGAGCGCAGCTTCTTCACGTCACCGCGCTCGGCGGCGAACACGCCGAGCTGGCAGGTGAGCGAGGAGAGCACCAGGATCGTGGTGTTGACCGAGGAGAACGGCACGTTGAGGGCATGGGCCTTCTCGTGCCAGAACTCGGCACCCTTGACCGAGCGGAGGGTGAAGTACATCGCGAACAGGGCCGCGAAGAACATCAGCTCCGAGCTCAGCCAGACAATGGTTCCGACGCTGACCAGGTTCGGCCTGTTGACCGCTCCGTGCGCGTGTCCGGTTTCTGTTGCTGTTGCTGTCGCCACGACGGACATTATGTCGGTCCCTTATTCCGTCTTCACGCCGGGGGGTCTCCCTCGGAGTGTCCGGTGCGTGAGGTATGCCCGCCTCGCGCACCGTCCGTTTTCTGACGGTTGTTCGAGCGGGTGAGCGCGCTGGGCCGCCGGGGTGACTCCCGGGCGCGGCGGCTTGAGCGAGATCGCGTCGGGGTCTCCGCAGGACGGGCGCGCGGGAGTAGCATCCGTCCAGGGACGTGGCCCGGGTCACACTGGGCCGTTCGGCCGGGGCCGCCCGGCGTGGGCACACATATAAGAGGACGAGCACCAGGAAGCAGGGGCCATGGCGCAGCACTCCGACGAGACGCTCACCGTTCTCGTCTACAGCGACGACCGCAACACCCGTGAGCAGGTGACCCTCGCCCTCGGCAGGCGGCCCGCCGCGGACGTCCCCGCCCTCGACTACCTGGAGTGCGCCACCGCGCCCGCGGTGCTGCGCGCCCTGGAGAAGGGCGGCGTCGACCTCTGCGTCCTGGACGGCGAGGCCGCCCCGGTCGGCGGGCTCGGCCTGACCCGGCAGCTGAAGGACGAGATCTACGGCTGCCCGCCGGTCCTGGTGGTGATCGGCCGGCCGCAGGACTCCTGGCTCGCCGCCTGGAGCCGGGCCGACGCCGCGATCTCCCACCCGGTCGACCCGGTCGGCCTCGCCGACGCCGCGACCGCGCTGCTGCGGGCCCGGCTCGCCCGGCGGGCGCCCGCCGGACGCTGACCGGCGCCGCCGCGTCTCAGCTGGAGAGAAGGGGGCGGCAACCCGGGGCGGCCGTCCCCGCTCGCTCGATAGGCTGACGTCGTTTCTTCGGGATTCCTCCGGGACGATGACGAGAGCTGGAGTCAGCCATGGTGAACGCGCACTCTGCGAACGGCGGTAGCGAGCCCGCGCAGGTGGTCCGCACCTGGCCCGACCTGCTCAGCTCGCTGCTCCAGGGCAACGACCTCTCGCAGGCCGACACCGCCTGGGCGATGGACCGGATCATGAGCGGCGAGGCCAGCCCCGTCCAGGTGGGCGGCTTCCTGATCGCGATGCGCGGCAAGGGCGAGACGGTCGAGGAGATCGCCGGCCTGGTCGAGGCGATGTACGCGCACGCGGTGCCGCTGGACGTCCCCGGCCCGGCGGTCGACATCGTCGGCACCGGCGGCGACCGGGCCAGGACGGTCAACATCTCCACCATGTCCGCGGTGGTCGCCGCCGCCGCCGGGGCGAAGGTGGTCAAGCACGGGAACCGGGCCTCCTCCTCGGCCTCCGGCTCCTCCGACGTGCTCGGCCGCCTCGGCATCAACCTGGAACTGCCCGCCGACCGGGTCGCGGCGGTGGCCGAGGAGGTCGGCCTGACCTTCTGCTTCGCCGCCAAGTTCCACCCCTCGATGCGGCACACCGCCCAGGCGCGGGCCGAACTGGCCGTCCCGACGGTCTTCAACATCCTCGGCCCGCTCACCAACCCGGCCAGGGTCACCTCGCACGCCGTCGGCTGCTTCGACACCCGGCTGGCCGGCCTGATCGCCGGCGTGCTGGCCCGGCGCGGCGCGCAGGGGCTGGTCTTCCGGGGGGACGACGGGCTCGACGAGTTGACCGTCACCACCACCTCGCACGTCTGGGTGATCCGCGACGGCGAGGTGACGGAGACCGGGTTCGACCCGCGCGAGGTGGGGATCGAGCTGGTCGGGATCGAGGCCCTGCGCGGCGCCGACGCCGAGCACAACGCGGACGTCGCCCGGCGGGTCCTGAACGGCGAGCGCGGGCCGGTGCGGGACGCCGTCCTGCTCAACAGCGCCGCCGCGCTGGTCGCGCTGGAGCTCGCGGAGGCGCCGCTCACCGCGCAGATCGCGACGGCGATGGAGCGGACCGCGGCGGCGATCGACTCGGGGGCGGCGGGGGCGCTGCTGAAGCGCTGGGCGGAGGCGACGCAGGCGTAGCGGACGCCCGTCCGGGGGCCGGGGCCGTCGTTCCCCGGCCCCTCGGCCGTCCCGCGCCTTCTCGCCATGTGGACGGGTGTTGAGACGGGACGCGTCTCGTGTACTGTTTTCGCCAGGTCATGAGTGACAGCGCGAAGCCCCAGCTGGCTGTCCGGCAACCCTCCGTCCGTGGCGGGGTGCCCTGGGTGAGGACCAGGCCGTGCGGCGACCAGTCCGCGCGGCAAGCGCGGACTTCCGGTGCAGCTCCTCCGGGGTCCTGACCCGTGGAGGAGTGCACCCATGTCTGTGACCACCGAGATCTGCGAGCCGCTGGCGGTGCTGGGCGGGGACGTCGAGGTGCCGCTGGCTTCCGGCGAGAAGGTCGGCTACGCGGCGCTGGACTACGCGGCGAGCGCTCCGGCGCTGAAGCGGGTGTGGGACGACGTCGCGGCGTACGCGCCGTACTACGGGTCGGTGCACCGGGGGGCCGGGTACCTGTCGCAGCTGTCGACCGACCTGTTCGAGCAGAGCCGGCGGACCGTCGCCGAGTTCCTGGGCCTGCGGGACGGGGACCAGGTGGTGTTCACCCGGGCGACCACCGACTCGCTGAACCTGCTGGCGGGGGCGGTCCCGGCCGGGACCGAGGTGTTCGCCTTCGAGACCGAGCACCACGCCTCGCTGCTGCCGTGGCGGCGCGAGGGCCTGACGGTGCGCTACCTGCGGGCGCCGCGGTCGCACGCGGAGGCGGTGGCGGCCCTGGAGGAGGCCCTGCTGGGGGCGGCCGAGGGGCCGAAGCTGTTCTGCGTGACCGGGGCGTCGAACGTGACCGGCGAGCTGTGGCCGGTCGGGGAGCTGACCGCCGTCGCGCACCGCTACGGCGCCCGGGTGGTGCTGGACGCGGCCCAGCTGGCGCCCCACCACCGGGTCTCGGTGCGGGAGTTGGACGTCGACTGGGTGGCGTTCTCCGGGCACAAGCTGTACGCGCCGTTCGGCGCCGGGGTGCTGGCGGGCCGCTCGGACTGGCTGGACGCCGCCGAGCCGTACCTGGCCGGCGGCGGGGCGAGCCGGACGGTGGCCCGCGAGCTGGACGGCTCGGTGGCGGTGGAGTGGCACACCGGCCCGGCGCGGCACGAGGCCGGTTCGCCGAACGTGATCGGTGCGTACGCGATCGCCTCGGCCTGCCGGGCGCTGGACGAGGCCGGCTTCGAGGTGCTGGAGGCCCGGGAGCGGGCGCTGGTGGCGAAGCTGACCGAGGGCCTGGCGGCGATCCCCGAGGTGCGGGTGCTCAGCCTGTTCGGCGAGGGCTCCGACCGGGTCGGCGTGGTGTCGTTCGTGGTGCGCGGCTGGAACAGCTCGCACTTCTCGGCCGCGCTCTCCGCCGAGTACGGCATCGGCGTCCGGGACGGGCTGTTCTGCGCCCACCCGCTGGTGCGCACCCTGCTCGGCGGTGAGGAAAGCGCCCCGAGCGAGTGCGGGGCGCCGGAGTCCTCGCTGCCGGGGGAGCGCAGCCTGAACGCGATCCGGGTCAGCTTCGGCGCCGGGACGCCCGTCGAGCACCTGGACCGGTTCCTGACCGCGGTGCGCGAGCTGGTCAGCGACGGCGCGAAGTGGACCTACCGCAACGAGGGCGGCCGCTGCGTGGTCGACACCCAGCAGCAGCGCTGAGCGCTCAGCCGTCCAGGCCGAGCGAGAACGCGGCCTCCAGGTCGTGCTGGGAGTAGGTGCGGAAGGCGATGTGGGTCTCGGTGTTGGAGACGCCCGGGACCTTGTTGAGGCGGCCGGGGATCACCTCGGCCAGGTCCTCGTGGTTGCGGACCCGGACCATCGCGACCAGGTCGTAGGTGCCGGTGACGGAGTAGACCTCGCTGACGCCCTCGATGGCGGCGATCGCCTCGGCGATCTCGGGGATCCGGTCGACGTCGGTGTTGATGAGGACGATCGCGGTGATCACTGGACGACTCCTGTTCGAGAAGGTGCGCCCAGGGTATCGCCCGCCGGACGGGCGGCCCACGCGAACAGCCAGCCCGTCACGAAGCCGATCACGTGCACCAGGTAGGCCACCCCGTCGCCGCCGGAGGTGACCGACCAGAACTGCAGCGCGAACCACAGGCCGAGCACCAGCCAGGCCGGGAAGCGCAGCGGGAGGAAGAGCAGGGCCGGCACCAGCGTGGTCACCCGGGCCCTCGGGTACAGCCGCAGGAACGCGCCCAGCACCCCGGCGATCGCGCCGGACGCGCCGACCAGCGCCCGCACCGCGTCCGGCGTGCCCGCCTCGGCCAGGGCGTAGCCGTAGGTGGCCAGGTAGCCGATCGCCAGGTAGCCGACCAGGAAGCGGACCCGGCCCAGCCGGGCCTCCACCGCCGGGCCGAAGACGAACAGGAACAGCAGGTTGCCCACCAGGTGCAGCCAGCCCGCGTGGACGAACAGCGCGGTCAGCACCGACAGTTCGGGGATCTTGCCGGGGGTGGCCGGCAGCACGCAGCCGGGCGCCGCCGGGGGGAGCGCCGACAGCTGGGCCGCCGTCAGCGGACGGCCCCCCAGCAGCTCGGCCGGGACGGCGCCCCAGCGGTGCTCGTAGCGCTGCTCGGCGCAGGCCCGGGCGTCGCCGCTGCCGTACAGCGGGTTCGGGCCGGACGGGCCGAGCAGCATGGCCAGCGCGGCCAGTGCGATCAGCAGGTAGCTGGCGACCGGGGTGCGGGCGGCCCGCTCGGCCGCCGGCGAACCGGCCCGGGCGGGGGCGGAGAGCACCATGCCGGTCAGCATTCCTCGGGGGCGCACCCGCGACACCGGGCGCTGCTCCGGGCGGGTGAGCGTCCGGGCTGTGGACCGGTGATCCGCCCGTCCGGCGGCAGGCAATAGGCTGGAGGCCCGGAACCGGGACCAGCCGAGAGGGACCACTGATGAGCATTGCCGCGCCGACCGCCGAGACCCGCTGGCGCTGCACCCTGTGCGGCAACCTGACCCGGTTCGACGTCACCCGTTCGTCCCGGGTGACCGACTTCCTGCACTTCGACCTCTCCGGCGAGTCCAAGGTCGAGGAGACCCAGGTGCTCGCGGAGACCATCGAGTCCGTGCGCTGCCGCTGGTGCAACGCCGTCGACCAGGTCGAGCTGGTGGCCCGCCCCGGCGCCGAGGAGTCCGCGGAGGGCGGGGCCCAGCAGGGCTGACGCCGTCCCCACCGCCCCGCGTTCCCGTCCGGCCCGGACGGGGGCGCGGGGCGCACTCGTCGGCGGGGTGCTGTCGGAGCGGCACGGTAGACGGGACAATTGGCAGCAGCGGCGGACACCAACACCCGCCCGGCACCCGCCGGGAGGGCCCGCCAGGACCAGGATCGGAGCCGAGGACAGTGGCGGAGGCAGCGAACGCGCCGGCGGGCCCGGACGGGACCGCGCCCGCCCCGGCCCGGGACGACGCGGCGGAGACGGCCGGGCGCCCCCTGCCCGAGGGCGTGCGCCGGCGGGTGGTCGGCATCGCCTCGGACGCGCTCGGCGGCATCGCCCCGGGCGAGCTGCCCGCCTCGCTGCGCCCGTACGCCAAGTTCACCCCGGCCCGGCGGGCCAAGTACGCGGGGACCGCGCTGGCCGCCGCGCTGGAGTCGGACCCGGCGTTCCGGGTCCGGATAGCCGAACGGCTGCGGCTCGGCCAGCCCGACCTGGTGCAGGCCCTGGAGTCGGGCGCCGTCCCGGCCGCCGCCGACCCGATGGACGTGGCCGCCGCCGCCTACCTGGTCCGCCCGTCCGGCTGGGCCCGGCTGGTGGAGGAGGCCGGCGAGGAGGCCGAGCGGGTCGACGCCGAGGGCGCCGCCGCCGAGGCCGCCCGGCTGGCCGAGAAGCTCCAGGAGGAGCTGGCCGAGGCCCGGGCCGCGGCCCGCGGCGAGCTGGAGCGGCACCGGGCCGAGGCCGAGGGGGTGCGCCGGGAGGCGGAGTCGCTGCGCAAGAAGGTCCGCTCGCTGGAGGCGGACACCCGGCGGGCGCAGGCCGAGAACCGCCGGCTGGCCGGGGAGCTGGCCGAGGCCCGGGCCGCCGCCGCCGCCGAGCGCAGCGCCGCCGAGAGCGAGGCCCGGCGGCTGCGGCACCGGGTCGCCGAGCTGGAGGCCGCGGTGGAGAGCGGACGGCGCACCGCCCGGGAGGGCCGCAGCGTCGAGGACATGCGGCTGCGGCTGCTGCTGGACAGCGTGCTGCAGTCGGCCCAGGGCCTCCAGCGCGAGCTGGCGCTGCCGGTGACCGCGCTGCGCCCGGCCGACCTGGTGGAGGCGGTGGAGCCCGGCTCGGCCTCGCCGCACGACGTGGCCCGGCGCGGCCTGGCCGAGGACGACCCGGCGCTGCTGGACCAGCTGCTGGCCATCCCGCAGGTCCACCTGGTGGTGGACGGCTACAACGTGACCAAGACCGGCTACCCCCAACTGCCGCTGGAGCAGCAGCGGATGCGGCTGCTGGGCGGGCTGGCGATGCTGGCCCAGCGCACCCAGGCCGAGGTGACCTGCGTGTTCGACGGCCAGGACCTGGACGTGCCGGTGATCATGGCCCCGCCGCGCGGGGTGCGGGTGCGTTTCAGCCGGACCGGGGAGACCGCGGACGAGCTGATCCGCCGGCTGGTGCGGGCCGAGCCGCAGGGCCGTCCGGTGGTGGTGGTCTCCGCCGACCGGGAGGTCGCCGACGGGGTCCGCACGGCGGGGGCGCGGCCGGTGGCCTCGGTGCTGCTGCTGAACCGGCTGGCGCGCAGCTGAGGGGCGGTCAGCGGGCCCCCGGGCGGCCGGAGTGTGACGGTCCCGTGAAAGGGGGCGGGGGCGGGCATCCGGAAGCCCCCGGGAGTGGACGCGGAGGCAGGGACTTCACTAGGGTCTGGCGTCAAACCTATATTCCGGACCATCACTCGTCGGGGTGAGTCCAGCAGGAAGAAGGAGCTCCCCCTTGGCCTCCCACCGCCGTCCCAAGCAGCCGAGCCGTGCGCGGATCTCCGTGTTCACCGCTGCCGCCGCGACCGCGGTCGCCCTGACGGCCCAGGCCAGCGCGCACGCCGCCCCGGCCCAGCCGAACAAGGACGAGGTGAAGGCACAGGTCGACAAGCTGCTGGAGGAGCAGGAGCAGTCCGCCGAGAAGTACAACGGCGCCAAGGAGCGGGCCGACCAGCTGCGCAAGCAGGCCGACGACCTGCAGGACCAGGTGGCCCGCGGCCAGGAGCAGTTGACCGAGCTGGCCTCCGGGCTGGCGGCGGTGGCCGGCGACCAGTACCGGCAGGGCGGCGTCGACCCGTCGATGCAGCTGATGCTCTCCTCGAACCCGGACCAGTACCTCACCCAGGCCACCTCCTTCGGGCAGGCTGCCAGCACCCAGGCCGAGACGCTCAAGTCGCTCAAGGACCAGCAGCGCCGCCTGGACCAGCAGAAGCAGGAGGCCTCCCAGGTCCTCCAGGAGCTGGACAGCCAGACCCAGGCGCTCAACGACGCCAAGAACGACGTGAACGCCAAGCTCGCCGAGGCGCAGAAGCTGCTCTCCAAGCTGAACGCCGCGGACCGCGCCTCCATCCTCCGCGGCTCCGGCGGCGGCACCGCCTCGCGCAGCGCCTCCCGGGTCGACCCGTCCACCCTGCCGCCGGCCAGCGGCTACGCGGCGACCGCGGTGGCGGCCGCGCTCGGCAAGCAGGGCTCGGCGTACGTCTGGGGCGCCACCGGGTCGAGCACCTTCGACTGCTCGGGCCTGATGGTGTGGGCGTACAAGCAGGCCGGCGTCTCGCTGCCGCGCACCTCGCAGTCGCAGGGCAGCTACGGCACCAACGTGGGCACCGACTGGCACAACGCGCAGCCCGGCGACCTGGTCATCTACTACGGCGACCGGCACCACGTCGGCATGTACATCGGCAACGGCCTGGTGGTGCACGCGCCGCGCACCGGTGACGTGGTGAAGACGATGAAGGTCGACACCCTGCCGATCTCCACCATCCGCCGGGTCTGACCGGGGCGGGTCGGGTCCGGCCGGGGCTGGTCGACGGCCCGGCGAATCGGACAAACGCCCCACCGGGCGACAACTGACGCACTGTGACACGCCCGGGCGGGTCGGGATCCTGCTGTGATCCGTGACACGCCCGGGTGTGGTGTTTCCCGGCCGCAGGGTGAGAATTGCTCCGTGCTGGGTAGTGAACCGATCACGTTCGGTCATAAGTGTCGAGGTATTTGATTCAGAATCAGATTTTTTTCCGACAAGGATTTGAACGGATCACGGATCGGTTACTAGGGTCGTGCTTCGACCACCGCAGTGTCGATCGCCCAAGGGGGGCGGCGGCGGAGGTCGCCGCCGAGTCCGTGACGCAGCGGGCAGACCGTCAACACCGGGTCTGCCGACGGGGATACCCCTGCGGGGGTGCTGTCGAACGGAGCCGGGGAACCACGTTCCCCCGGGGTGAATCGGCGCCGGGCCGACCGCCGCGCGCGGTCGGTGAAGCGCCGTAGGGCATCTCTTCCAGCCCGAACCCGTCAGCTCACCCGGTAGGCGGTGTGAGGAAGAAGGAGTCCGCCTTCGTGGCGTCCCATCGCCGTCCCAAGCCCGTCGGCCGTGCCCGGGTCTCGATTCTCACTGCCACCGCCGCCGCTGCCGTGGCGCTCTCCGCCCAGGGCGGGGCGCACGCCGACCCGGCGCCGACCAAGGACCAGGTCAAGGCCCAGGTCGACGAGCTCAACGAGCAGGCCGAGGTGAAGACGGAGGCGCTCAACGCCTCGGTCGAGAAGCAGCAGGACCTGCAGAAGCAGGTCGGCCAGCTCCAGGACCAGCTCGCCCGGCAGCAGGAGCAGGTGACCTCCGCCCGGGAGTCGCTGGCCGGCATCGCCGCCGAGCAGTACCGCACCGGCACCATGCCGCAGACCATGCAGCTGATGCTCTCCAGCAGCCCGGACACCTTCCTCGGCCAGGCCGGTGCGCTGAACGCGGTCGGCTCCACCCAGGCCGACCTGCTCAAGACCTTCCAGAACGAGCAGGCCAAGCTCGACGCGCAGCGCAAGGAGGCCGAGACCAAGCTCGCCGAACTGGACACCACCACCAAGGCCCTCAAGGCCGACAAGGAGGACGTCCAGGCGAAGCTGGCCAAGGCCCAGGAGCTGCTCAACACGCTGACCCAGCAGGAGCGCGAGCAGCTCGCCGCCGCCGAGGCCAAGGCCGCCGCGGACGCCAAGGCGAAGGCCGACTCCGCGCAGCAGCAGCAACAGCAGCAGCAGCGGGCCTCCCGCGACAGCGGCCGGGCGGAGCTGAACGCCCCGGCGTCCTCCAGCTTCTCGGGCAACGCGGTCGGCGCGGCGGCCTCCAAGCTGGGCAGCTGGTACTCCTACGGCGCGGCCGGGCCGAGCACCTTCGACTGCTCCGGGCTGATGCAGTGGGCCTACAAGCAGGCCGGGGTGTCCATCCCGCGCACCTCGCAGGCGCAGGCCGGGGCCGGCACCAGCCTCGGCACCAACATCGCCAACGCCCGTCCGGGCGACCTGATCATCTACTACGGCGACCAGCACCACGTCGGCATGTACGTCGGCAACGGGCAGATCATCCACGCCCCGCACACCGGCGCGCAGGTCCGCTACGAGTCGGCGACCGCGATGCCGATCAACCGGATCGTCCGGATCTGACGCTCCGTCGAGGCCCCGGCCCGGTACCCCGCACGGGGTGCCGGGCCGCTCTCGTTCGGATGCCCGATTAGGGGTCAAATATTCGGTGCTGTCAGGGTTTGGACTGGATCGGTCGGAATCGCTAACCTCTGCCCCCGGGCCCCCGCGAGGACGGCCGTCCGACCGCGGGCGGCGGCGGAGGCCGGCCGCAGAACGGAGCCGTCGCGCGTGTCCGTGCCCCGCCGCACCCCACTGCCCGGCGTCCAGCGCCTCGCCCGCGCCCTGGCGCTCACCGCCGCCGCCACCGGCGCGCTCGGCCTGACCGTGGGCGGGGCCGCCGCGGCCCCGCTCAGCCCCGCCGACCCGCCCAACCGCGGCGAGGTCAAGGCCCGGGTCGACCAGCTCTACGAGGAGGCCGAGCGGGCCTCCGAGCAGTGCAACGCCGCGCTGGAGCAGCAGCGGCGGCTCCAGGCCGAGGCCGGCGCCCTCCAGGACCAGGTCGCCGCCGGGCAGGAGGAGCTCAACCGGATGCGCGGCGACCTGGGCGCCGTCGCCGCCGCCGAGTACCGGTCCCAGGGCATCGACCCCGCCGTCCGGCTGATGCTCGACCAGGACCCGGCCGGCTACCTGACCGGCGCCCGCTCGCTCGAACAGGCCACCGCCCGGCAGGGCGACCGGCTGCGCGAGCTGGCCGAGCGGGCCCGGCGGCTCGACGAGCGGCGGCACGAGGCCGGCGCCAAGCTCGACGAGCTGGAGCAGGCCAGGCAGCGGCTGTCCGCCGCCAAGGACGAGGTCCGCGAGCGGCTGGCCAAGGCCCAGCGGCTGCTGAACGGCCTCGCCCCCGCCGAGCGGGCCCGGCTGACGGCCGACGACGCCCGGGCGGCCCGGCAGCGCGCCACCCGCGGCACCGACCGGATCGACCTCGGCGACCAGCCGCCCTCCTCCGACCGGGCCGCCGCCGCGCTGGCCGCCGCCATCTCCAAGATCGGCTCCCCCTACGTCTACGGATCGACCGGCCCCGGCACCTTCGACTGCTCCGGTCTGATGTACTGGTCGTGGCGGCAGGCCGGAGTGACCCTGCCGCGGACCTCGCAGGGACAGGCCACGGCCGGCCGGCGGGTGAGCCTCGCCGAAGCCCGGCCCGGAGACCTGGTGATCTTCTACAGCGACAGGCACCACGTCGGCATGTACGCCGGCGGGGGCGTCGTCGTGCACGCCCCCTACCCCGGGGCCCGGGTCCGCTACGAGAGCGTCGGCGCGATGCCGGTCAACACGGTGGTGCGGGTCTGAGCCTCGTCGACGAGCCCCTGGTCACCGACCCGGCGACGGCCACCGGGCCGGGCCGGGCCGGTGCTCCGCTGTCCCGGCGGGCCGCCCTGCTGCTGGCCGCCGCCGGGGCCGCCCAGCTCTCGCTCCCGCCGGTCCGGCCCGCCCGGTCGGCCCCCGCCGCGCCGCCCGCGCCGCCGCCCGGGCTGCGGGAGACCGCCGTACGGCTGCTGGAGCAGCGGGCCCGCGCGGTGGCCGGCCGGGACACCGCCGGGCTGCTGGCGGGCTCCGCGGACGGCGCCGAGGAGGCCGACCGGGACCTGCTGACCCGGACCGCCGGGCTGCGCTTCGCCGCGTACGCGCTGAAGCTGACCTCCTTCGCCGAGCCGCCCGCCGACGCGGACCGGGTGCGGGTCGGCGCCGAGCTGGGCTACCGGCTGGCCGGGGTGGACGACTACCCGGTGCTGCTGGAGCGGCAGGTCGAGCTGGTGCGCGAGGCGGCCGGCTGGCGGGTGGCCCGGGAGGTGCCGACCGGCGCGGCCGCGCCCTGGGACCTGGGCACCGTCCGGACCGCGGAGGGCAGGCGCGGCCTGGTGCTCGGCCTCGGCGAGGCGGCGGAACTGGCCGCGCTGGCCGAGCTGGCGGACCGGGCGGTGCCCGCGGTGGAGGCGGTCTGGGGGCCGTTCACGGGCCGGCTGCTACTCGAACTGCCGCTCACCGAGCAGCAGTTCGCCCGCCGGATGGACGTCTCCGCGGACGCCTACCAGGGCATAGCGGCGGTCACCCTGGCGGTCGGCGGCGCCCCCGTGCACGCCCCCGCCGACCGGATCGTGGTCAACCCCGACGCGTACCGGCAGCTCAGCGAACTCGGCCGCCGGGTGGTGGTCACCCACGAGGCCACCCACGTCGCCACCCGGGCCGACACCAGGTCCTGGACGCCGCTGTGGCTCTCCGAGGGCGTCGCCGACTACACCGGCTACCGGGACGCCGGACGCACCGCCCGGCAGATCGCCCCCGAGCTGGCCAAGGACGTCCAGGCCGGGCGGCTGCCCGCCGCGCTGCCCGCCGACGAGGCGTTCACGGCCGGTGCGGTCGGCATCGCCCAGGCCTACGAGCTGGCCTGGCTGGCCTGCGACCTGATCGCCCGCCGGTACGGGCAGGACCGGCTGGTGGCGCTCTACCGCACCGTCGGGGCCTTCGGCGAGGGTGGGCTGGAGCGCGCCATGAAGGCCCAACTCGGGATCGGGGTCGCGGAGTTCACCAAGGACTGGACGGCCGAGGTGGCCCGGCTCCGGAGCTGATCCGGGCTGAGCCGGGCGGGGCCGGGCGGGGCCGGGCTGGGCCGGGCAGGGTGCCGCGCTCAGGCGTCGAGTGCCCGCTCCAGGCCGGGCGCGTCCAGGAACGCGGTGTGGGTGCCCGCGACGGTGCAGGTGTACGCCCCGGCCACCGCGCCGGCCCGCATGCACTCCTCCGCCGGGCGGCCCGCCAGCCGCCGGTGCAGGAAGCCGGCGACGAAGGCGTCGCCCGCGCCGTTGCTGTCCACGACCGGGGCGCCCGGGTCGACCGCCGGGAAGTGCCGGGGCGCGGCGTCCTCCCGGGTCAGCAGGAAGGCGCCGTCCGCGCCCGCGGTGGCCACCACCAGCTCGGCCCGGCCCCGGGCGAGCACCGCGCGCATCGCCGCCTCCGGGCGGCCCCCGAGGCCCGCCGCGGAGAGGAACACCAGGTCCGAGCGGAGGGCGTAGTGCAGGTGGTGCTCGTCGGCGCCGTCCCAGGCGTGCAGGTCGGTGGAGCTGCTGCGGCCCAGCCGCTCGATGTCCGGGTACATGTCCCGGTTGACGCCGGTGATCGACAGGTGGACGTGCGCCGAGCGCTCCAGCAGCGGCAGCCAGAACGCGCGCGGCAGCCGGGCGTCCGCCGGGTGCCGGCCGTCGTAGAAGGAGAACCGCAGGCCGTCCCGGTCGACCAGGTTGACGCTGCGCGGAGTGCCGGCCGGGGCGGGCAGGTGGCTGAAGTCCAGGCCGCGGCGGGCGTACTCGGCCAGCACCAGGGCGCCCTGCGGGTCGTCGCCGAGGAAGTCGGCGAACTTGGTGCGCAGGCCGAGCGCCAGGCAGGCCAGGGCCACGCCGTTGCCGGTGTGCGCCGGGTAGTCCAGCACCGGGGGGACGGCCAGCGAGTCGCGGCCCGGCGGGACCTCCAGCCGGTCCACCCGCACGATGGTGTCCACGCCGACGCCACCGACGATCAGGATGTCGTAGTCGATCATCCGGCGATGGTGGCAGCCCGGGACCTGCACTGCAAGGAGTTTCAGAAACTTGCAGGCGGTGGGCCGGGGGGAGGGCTGAGGGGAGGGCCGGGTCAGGGACGGTCGGCCGGGGTGAGGTCGTCCAGCAGATCCTGCTCGTAGGCGATGCCCGGGCGCACCGGGTACTGCGGGCCCACCTGCCCGGCCGGCAGCACCACCGTGGTCAGCGCCTCCCGCTGCCGGGTCGAGCGCCACAGCCGGTACGCCGACAGCACCGTGCACGCCACCAGCAGCAGGTTGCGGGCGGTCAGCACCAGCACCCCGTCCAGCTCGCTGTGGTTCACCGAGCCGAACATCACCGGGAACTCCAGGGTGGTCAGCGCCGCCGCCACCAGCACCGGCACCGCCACCGGGCGCTGGCTGCTGCCGCGCACCGTCAGGCAGACCGCGACCAGGCCGACCACCCAGATCAGGTACTGCGGGCTGATCACCCGGCTGGTCGTGACGAAGACCAGCAGCGCGCACAGCGCCGCGTCGAAGGTGGTCGCCGCCGTCCAGCGGGCCGCCCGCAGCCGCCACACCAGCAGCCAGCCGAAGCCCAGCACCGACAGCCCGACCATCACCTTGGAGATCACCGGCACCCACGGCCCGAGGAACTCCGTCGAGCCGTAGTTCATCGTGACGGTGCCGTGCCACGACCCCGCCAGCCGGGCGAAGTGCAGCGGCAGCGCGCCCACCGACTCGATCTCGATGCCGCGCTCCGACTGGAACTTCAGGAACTCGAACGCCCCGTTCATGCCCGCCGTCAGCAGGAACCCCAGCGCCGCCGCGAACGCCACCGCCGAGGTCCACGCCCGCCGGGTCCGCCGCCCGCGCGGCGAGCCGATCAGCGCCAGCAGCGGCCACACCTTCAACAGGCCGCCCAGGCCCAGCAGCACCCCGCTCAGCGCCGGACGCCGCAGCATCACCAGCAGGCCGGCGACCGCCAGCGCCGTCACGATGATGTCGTACCGGCAGTACGCCGTCGGCCCCAGCAGCGGCACGCCCACCACCCAGTACCAGCCGCCCAGGTAGCTGCGGCCCCGGCGGACGCCCGCCCGCATCAGCAGCGCCATCGCGGCCGCGTCCACCACCCCGCAGATCACGAAGAACGACACCAGGTACGACCAGGGCAGCAGCCCCGGCAGCAGGATCACCAGCGCCGCGCCCGGCGGGTACTGCCAGGTCACGTCGTCCAGCGGGAAGGTGCCGGTGCGCAGCACCTCGTACCAGCTGTGGTAGATCACCGAGATGTCGGAGCTCACGTCGCCGATCTTCAGCACGTTGACAGCCATCAGGACGACCAGCACCCTGGTCGCCACCCAGCCGCCGGCCAGCGCCCACAGCGGACGGCGGCTCGGCGCGGCAACGGCCGGGGATGACGGCGCCGACGGCTCCGCGCCACCGGTCCTCTCGGCCTGGGCTGACTCCACTGCGCTCCTTCAGGTCGTCGCGTGCACGCCGGAACACCGGGCGGACGGGGCCCCACCGGGAGGACCGCCGGCCGGCCCGGACGGTTGCGGCGGCGCTCCCAACGTCACCGAACCGTGTCCGAACCGCCCGGGCGGCGGGCGGCTCCGGTCCGGTCCCGTTCCGGCCCCCGTCCGCCGGACCGGCGGTGCGGTCGGCGGTGCGGTGGCCGGGGCGGCCGGCGGCGCGGCCCGCGTTCCCGGTGGACGGGCACGGTGTCCTATCGTACGGACCACTCACAGGTAGTCCGAGCACCCCCCGACCGAGCGAGCCGCGGCATGCACAAGACCCTCATCGTCACCAACGACTTCCCGCCCAGGCCCGGCGGAATCCAGGCGTTCGTGCACAACATGGCCGTCCGGCAGCCCGCCGGGTCGGTCGTGGTGTACGCCTCCACCTGGCGGGACGGCCGGGAGGTCGCCGAGTTCGACGCCCGGCAGCCCTTCCCGGTGGTCCGGGACCGGACCAGGATGATGGTCCCGACGCCGCGGGTGACCCGCCGCGCCGCCGAGGTCCTCCGGGCGGAGGGCTGCACCTCGGTCTGGTTCGGCGCCGCCGCCCCGCTCGGCCTGATGGCCCCCGCGCTGCGCCGGGCCGGCGCCGGACGGCTGCTCGGCATGACCCACGGGCACGAGGCCGCCTGGGCCCAACTCCCGGTCTCCGCCCAGCTGCTGCGCCGGATCGGGGCCGGGACGGACGTGCTGACCTACCTCGGCGAGTACACCCGCGCCCGGATCGCCCGGGCGGTCGGCCCGGCCGCCGCCCGCCGGATGGTCCAACTGCCGCCCGGCGTCGACGAGTCCACCTTCCGGCCGGACTCCGGCGGGGACGCGGTGCGGGCCCGGCTCGGGCTCAGCGAGCGGCCGGTGGTGGTGTGCGTGTCGCGGCTGGTGCCGCGCAAGGGCCAGGACACGCTGATCCGGGCCCTCCCGCGGGTGCTGGCCGCCCAGCCCGACGCGGTGCTGCTGATCGTCGGCGGCGGGCCGTACCGGGCCGAGCTGGAGAAGCTCGTCGACACGGTGGGCGTCCGCTCCTCGGTGGTCTTCACCGGCGCGGTGCCCTGGGAGGAACTGCCCGCGCACTACGGGGCCGGCGACGTCTTCGCCATGCCCTGCCGCACCCGCCGGGGCGGCCTGGACGTCGAGGGCCTGGGCATCGTCTACCTGGAGGCCTCCGCGACCGGACTGCCGGTGGTCGCCGGGGACTCGGGCGGGGCGCCGGACGCGGTCCGCGAGGGCGAGACCGGGTACGTGGTGCCGGGCAGGGGCGGCGAGGCGCTGCTCGCGGAACGGTTGGTGCGGCTGCTGGGCGACGAGGGGCTGCGCCGCGAGATGGGCGGGGCCGGGCGCGCGTGGGTGCACGCGGCCTGGCGCTGGGACATGCTCGCGGAGCGGCTCACGGGGTTGTTGTCGCCCGAGCGGTGAACCTGCCGGGGGTCGCGGCCCGGGACGGTGGTTCGTCGGGTGCCGCGACCCCGCCCCGGGCGGTGGGCCGGTCGCGCGGTTCCCCGCGCCCCCGGGTCCGCCTCACCTGGTGTAGAGCGCCTCGATCTCGGCGGCGAAGTCCTTGAGGACGACGTTGCGCTTGAGCTTGAGGGAGGGGGTGAGGTGGCCGCCGGCCTCGGTGAAGGTGGTGGTGAGGAGGCGGAACTTCTTGACCGCCTCGGCGTGCGAGACGGCCTGGTTGCCGTCGTCGATCGCGGCCTGGACGGCGGCGAGCAGGTCGGGGTCGTCGCGGAGCTGTTCGACGGTGGCGTCGGCGGGCTTGCCGTTGAGGGACTTCCAGCGCGGGAAGAACTCGTCGTCCACGGTGACCAGGCAGGCGATGAAGGGCCTGCGGTCGCCGACCACCATGACCTCGCCGACGATCGCGTGGGCGCGGATCCGGTCCTCGATCACCGCGGGGGCGACGTTCTTGCCGCCGGCGGTGACGATGATCTCCTTCTTGCGGCCGGTGATGGTCAGGTAGCCCTCGTCGTCCAGCGAGCCGAGGTCGCCGGTGGCGAACCAGCCGTCCCGCAGGGCGTCGGCGGTGGCGGCGGGGTTGTTCCAGTAGCCGGTGAAGACCTGCGGGCCCCTGAGCAGGACCTCGCCGTCCTCGGCGATCCGGACCGCGGAGCCGGGCAGCGGCTGGCCGACGGTGCCGATCTTCGGCTTGTCGTGCGGGTTGAAGGCGGTCGCGGCGCAGGACTCGGTGAGGCCGTAGCCCTCCAGGACGACGAAGCCGATGCCGCGGTAGAAGTGGCCGAGCCGCTCGCCGAGCGGGGCGCCGCCGGAGATGGCGTACCGGCAGCGCCCGCCGAGGGCGTTGCGGAGCTTGCGGTAGACCAGCCGGTCGAAGACCGCGTGCCGGACGCGCAGGCCGAGCGGGGGGCGGCCGGTGTCGAGGGCGCGGCTGTAGGCGACGGCGGTGTCGGCGGCGCGGTCGAAGATCCCGCCCTTGCCGTCGGACTGGGCCTTGGCGCGGGCGGTGTTGTAGACCTTCTCGAAGACCCGGGGGACGCCGAGGATCAGCGTTGGCTTGAAGGAGCCGAGCTCCTCGGTGACGTTCTTGACGTCGGAGACGTGGCCGAGCTTGACCGGGGCGATGGCGGCGGCGATCTCGGCGATCCGGCCGAGCACGTGGGCCAGCGGCAGGAACAGCAGGACGGAGGACTCGCCGGTGCGGAACAGCTCGGGCATCCGGGCGGTGACGTTGCCCAGTTCGGCGAGGAAGTTGCCGTGGGTGAGCTGACAGCCCTTGGGGCGTCCGGTGGTGCCGGAGGTGTAGACGATGGTGGCGATCGAGTCCGGCCCGGCCAGCGCCCGGCGTTCGGCGATCACCGCGTCGTCCACGCCGGCGCCGGCCAGGGTCAGGGCCGCGATGCCGCCCCGCTCGATCTGCCAGGTGTGCGCCAGCCCGGGCAGGGCGCCGCGGACGTCGGCGACCACGGCGGCGTGCTGGTCGGTCTCGGTGACGACGGCGAGGGCGCCGGAGTCGCCGAGGATCCACTGCACCTGCTCGGCGGAGGAGGTCTCGTACACCGGCACGGTGATCGCGCCGGTGGTCCAGATCGCGAAGTCGAGCAGCGTCCACTCGTAGCGGGTGCGGGACATCACGGCGACCCGGTCGCCGGGGGCGACGCCGGTGGCGACCAGGCCCTTGGCGACGGCGTGCACCTCAGCGAGGAACTGGGCGGCGGTGAGGTCCTGCCACTGTCCGGCGGACTTGCGGCTGAGCACAGCGACGCCCGGGTGCCGCTCCGCGTTCTGGTGGACCAGGTCGGCGAGGTTGCCGTCGCTCGGTACCTGGTAGCGGGCCGGAAGGCTGAACTCGTCGAGCAAGACTGCTCCTCGTCTGCGACGCTGCGGGACGACTGGACGTTACTGCCGGGTAGGCGGATTCGGCCAGGGGGGTCGACCCGGGTGTTCCGATCGTCACACCGCAGGTCGGAAGTGCGGGTGGACCGAACCGAACCCTACGGCAGCGCGCAGGTGACCCGCCGGTAGGTGCCCGCGCGGGAAGCGGGCGGCCCCGCCCGCGATAGCCTCTGCTGGGCGCACAGCAGCACAGGGAGATCGCGGAGGCCGCAATGGCGGAGCACACCAGGTCGAGCATTGTCATCGACGCCACCCCGGCCGAGGTCATGGCGGTGATCGCCGACTTCGCCGCCTACCCGGAGTGGACCGGCGAGGTGAAGGAGATCGACGTCCTGGAGACCGGCCCCGACGGCCGCGCCGCCAAGGTGCGGCTGCTGCTGGACGCCGGCGCGATCCGCGACGAGCACACCCTGGCCTACACCTGGGACGGCGACCGCGAGGTCGGCTGGACGCTGGTCAGCAGCCAGATGCTGCGCGCCCTGGACGGCTCGTACGCGCTCGCCGCCGCCGGGAAGGGCACCGAGGTCACCTACCAGCTGGCCGTGGACGTCAAGATCCCGATGCTCGGCATGATCAAGCGCAAGGCCGAGAAGGTCATCATCGACCGGGCCCTGGCCGGCCTCAAGAAGCGCGTCGAGGGCTGATCCGGCTCGTGGCCACCCGCACCGTACTGGTCAGCGGCCCGGAGTCCGCCCGGATCGCCGCCGCCACCGCCCTGCACCACGCCCGGCAGGGCAGCGACACCCTGCTGCTGGCCGCCGACGACCCGCACCGCGCCGCCGACGACCTGCTCGGCGTCCGGCTCGGCCCCGAGCCCGTCGAGCTGGAACCGCACCTGGCCGCCGCCCGGCTCGACGAGCAGGCCGCCTTCCGGGCCGCCCTCGACGGCTACCGCGACCGGCTCGCCCCCGCGCTCGACCTGATCGGCGCCCAGCCGCTCGACCCCGACGAACTCGCCCCGCTGCCCGGCACCCGCGCCCTCGCCCTGCTGCGCGCCCTGCCCCGGGCCAAGGCCGAGGTGCTGGTGGTCGCCGCCCCGCCGCCCGCCGAACTGATCGCCACCCTCGCGCTGCCCGCCCAACTGGAGCGCTACCTGGCCCGGCTGCTGCCCGAGCAGCGCCAGGCCGCCCGCGCGCTGCGCCCGCTGCTGGCCAACCTGGCCGGCGTCCCGATGCCCACCGACCGGCTGTTCGAGGCCCGGGCCGCCGCCTCCGCCGCGCTCGCCGAGGCCGCCGCCGCGATCACCGCCCCCGGCACCACCGTCCGCCTGGTGCTGGACGCCGCCCGGCCCGCCCCCCGGGCGCTGGCCCGGATCAGGGCCGGACTGGCCCTGCACGGCCTGCCGCTGGACGCCGTCGTCGCGCACGGCGCGCTGCCCGCCGCCGCGCTCGGCTCCGCGGACCCCTGGCTGGCCGCCACGGCCGCCCGGCAGGACGAGCAACTGGCCGCCGTCGCCGAGCAGTTGGGCGAAGTCCCGGTGCTGGTCGCCCGGCAGCCCGACGGCGGCCCGGAGGCGCTGGCCGAACGGCTCTACGCCGCCGGCGCCCCCCGGCCGCCCGCCCCCGCCGACCCGCGGGTCGAGGACCGGCTGGCCGCCGAGAACCGGCTGCTCTGGCACCTGCCGCTGCCCGGCGCCGACCGGGGCGATCTGGAACTGCTGCGCCGCGGCGACGAGTTGGTGCTCGGCGTCGGAGGTTACCGGCGGGTCCTGGCACTCCCGTCCGCCCTGCGCCGTTGCACGGTCAGCGGGGCCGGGCTGGCGGACGGGGTGCTGTCGGTGCGGTTCACGCCCGATCCCGCGCTGTGGCCGCGGGGCTAGCCGGTACCGAGGGACGAGGAGTGGCGCGGTGAGCACGGAACAGCAGGACCAGGAGCAGGGCCGGGAACGGGAACGGCCTGGCGGCGCGGGGGAGTTCGCACCGCTGGTGGAGGAGGTGCGGAAGTTCGCCACCGCACTGGGCGGCAAGGCCGTGGAGTTCGGCGGCCGGCTGCGCGAGTCCAACCCCGAGGTGTACGGCCACCTCGCCGCCGCCGGCGGGGAGTTGCTGGCCGCCTACCGGGCCGCCGTGGCCGGGCACGAACGGAGCTGGTCCGCGCCCCAACACGCCGAGACCGAACGGGTGGACCTGGACGGGGCTGCGGAGGCCCCCGACAAGTAGTTAAGGCGGCCGAATACTGCCGTCACGCTATGGTGACAATTCATTACCGAACGGTACCGTTGGTATGACTTCTGAAGGCACCATGACCAATGGGTCGGGAATTGCCTTCGAATAATGTACGCCAGGCTGTATACGTGGGTACCCCCCAGCGGGTACGGTTCCGCTGAGCGGGAACGAGTGAATAGCTGAGGGACACATGGCTCTGACCATCGGCGTGGACGTCGGCGGTACCAAGATCGCAGCAGGCGTGGTCGACGAGTCCGGCGAGATTCTGGCCAAGACCCGGGTGCCCACCCCGGCCGACCCCCAGTGGGCGGTCGACGCCATCGCCCAGGGCGTACGGGAGTTGAAGGACCAGTACCCCGACGTCACGGCGGTCGGCGTCGGTGCCCCCGGCTTCGTCAACCGGGACCGCTCCACCGTCCTGATGGCGCCCAACATCGCCTGGGAGAACGAGCCCCTCAAGCAGCGCGTCGAGGAACTCACCGGCCTGGAGACCGTCGTCGAGAACGACGCCAACTGCGCCGCCTGGGCCGAGTTCCGGTTCGGCGCCGCCGCCGAGTACGAGGACATGGTCCTGATCACCGTCGGCACCGGCATCGGCGGCGGCATCGTCCTCGACGGCCGGCTGCACCGCGGCCGGTTCGGCGTGGCCGGCGAGATCGGCCACCTGAACATGGTCCCCGACGGCCTGGAGTGCGGCTGCGGCGGCCACGGCTGCTGGGAGCAGTACGGCTCCGGGCGGGCGCTGCGCCGCTACGGCCGCGAGCGCGCCGCCGCCGACCCGATCGCCGGCAAGCGGATGCTCGAACTCAACGACGGCGTCGCCGAGACCATCCGCGGCATCCACATCACCGAGGCCGCCGAGGAGGGCGACGCGCTGGCGCTGTCCTGCTACGCCGAGCTCGCCGACTGGCTCGGCCGCGGCATGGCCGACCTCGCCGCGCTGTTCGACCCGGGCGTCTTCGTCCTCGGCGGCGGCGTCTCCGACTCCGGCAACCTGCTGCTCGACCCGGTCGCGGCGAGCTTCGAGAAGTACCTGACCGGCGGCCCGGCCCGGCCCCGCGCCAACGTGGTGCTGGCGTCGATGGGTTCGGCCGCGGGCATCGCCGGCGCGGCCGACCTGGCCCGGATCTGACGCGCGGGCGCACCGCGCGGAGAGCAGGGGCGCGGGGACGGGCACGCGGCGGCGGGTGAACGCCGCGCACCCGTCCCCGCGCCCCTGCTCGTGCACCGCCGCGCACCCGTCCCCGCGCCCCTCCCCGCGCGCCCGGTTTTTCGCGCTCCGCGCGCCCGGCGCCTGTTACTGTCGGTCAGGTGACGGACACTGAGGCTGGGTTGGCGTCCTCCGGGGTGGAGCCGGACGGGGCGCGGCGGGTGCGGGTGCTGAGTTACAACGTGCGGTCGCTGCGGGACGACCGGGCCGCGGTGGCCCGGGTGATCCGGGCCTGCGAGCCGGACGTGGTGTGCGTGCAGGAGTCGCCCCGGTACTGGAAGACCGAGAAGGCGGCGGCCTGGCTCGCCCACCGGACCGGGACGGTGATCCTGGCCGGCGGCGGACGGGTGGCGGCGGGGCCGCTGCTGCTGGGGAACCTGCGGGTCGACCTGCTGGAGCTGCGGGACGTGCTGCTGCCGAAGACCCGCGGGCTGCACGCGCGCGGCTTCGCCGGCGCGCTGCTGCGGATCGGCGGCAGCCGCCCGTTCTCGGTGACCAACTGCCACCTGAGCCTCGAACCGGCCGAGCGGCTGCGGCAGTTCGCCCTGCTGCGGGCCCAACTCCGCCCCGGCGAACCGGGCGTGATCGCCGGAGACTTCAACGAGCCCCCGGAGGGCCCGGGTTGGCGCGCCCTCGCGGCGGAACTCACCGACGCGCACGCCAAGGCCCCCTGGGGCGGGACGCACACCTCGGTGCCCAAGCAGCCCTACCAGCGGATCGACGGGGTGTTCGCCACCCCGGACGTCGAGGTGCTGGGCTGCGGCGTGCCCTACCCGCTGCCGGGCGTCACGGAGGCGGACCTGCGGGCGGCCACCGACCACCTGCCGGTGCTGGCGACGCTGCGCATCCCCGCCCCGGAGCGGACCGCGCCGCAGTGAGCCGCGGTGGGCCCGGGCCGCGCTGGGCCGGGCCGTGGTGAGCGGGGCCGTGGTGAGCGGGGCCGGGCGGTCGTCCGGCCCCGGGCGGCGCGGCCGGCTCAGACCACGGCGCCGCCGTTCGGGTCCTCCGGCTCGTCCTCGTCGCGGTCCTTCATCCGGGCCACCAGGGTGCCGAAGCCGCCCAGGAAGGACAGGATGCCGACCCAGGCCGGCCAGCCGGAGACCTCGCGCCAGACCACCGCGTCGAACAGCAGCAGCGCCGGGCCGCCCAGCACCGCCAGCCAGGCGAACTTGGCGGTGGTGTCGGCGGCGGGCAGCGGCGGGGGCTCCGGCGGCACGAAGTGGCCCTCGTCCTCGTCCTCGGCCGGCGTGTAGTCGCGCGGTCCGTCCCCCGGCCGGGGGACCGGGCGCGGCGTGAAGTCGCCCAGGCCGCCGTTGCTGGTGGTGGGCGCGGTCGGGCCCCGCCGCTCCCGCTCCCGCTCGTTCTGCGCCCGCAGGTTCTCCACCTCGGGCCAGGCCGGATCGGTGAGGTCGACCGGATCGTCGAACTGGGCGACCAGCGCGGCGAAGATCGCGTCCTGCTCGGCCTGGCTGCCCGCGGCGGGGCGGCGCGGAGCCGGTTCGGGCCCGGCCCCGGCGGCCTCCGACCCGGCCGCCTGGGCGTCCTCGCGGGGCAGGTCCTCGTCGTCGTTCGCCTTGCTGGTCTCGTTCACATTCGGCCTTTCAGCCCGAGTGGTTCCCGGCATCGACCGCCGCTGCCGGGGCCAGCCGCCGGACGAAGTCGAGGCTCGCCCCGAAGATCAGACCGGCGTCGTGGTCCAGCGTGGCCACGTGGAAGCTGCGGTCGAGCAGCAGCTCCGTCACATCGGTCGAGGATATCCGGGCGAGCACCATGGCCGAGTTGCGCGGCGAGACCACGTGGTCCTGCGGACTGTGCATCAGCAGAACCGGCTGGGTCACCGCCGGCATTCCCGCCCGGGCGCTCTCCCACAGCCGGGCCAGCGACCAGGCGGCGTGCAGCGGGAGGCGGTCGTAGCCGACCTCGGCGGCGCCCGGCAGGGCGATGTCGCCGGCCACGCCGGGCAGCGAGGGGACCAGGTGGCGCAGGACCGGCAGAAGTACCGTCGCGGGGTTGTCGGAACGCACCGAGGGGTTGACGAGCACCAGTCCGGAGATCCGCCCGCCGTGCTTCGCGGCGAGCTTCAGGGCCAGCGAAGCGCCCATCGACAGCGCGCAGACGAAGACCTGCTCGCAGTCGGCCGCGAGTTCCTCGAAGGCGGTCTCGGCGGTGGCGTACCAGTCCTCCCAGCGGGTCGGCTGGAGGTCCTGCCAGCGGGTGCCGTGGCCCGGAAGCAGCGGGACGGAGACGGTCAGGCCCGCCTCGGCCAGGTGTTCGGCCCACGGGCGCATGGACTGCGGGGAACCGGTGAAACCGTGGACCAGCAGCACACCGACCGGACCGCCCGCTCGGCGGTACGGCTCGGCTCCCGGTAGCAGCGGCATGCAGGACTCCTGGAGGTGCGGGCAGGGTGAGGGTGGCTCGATGGTCCCACGGGCGGGATGCGCCGTACAGGGGCCCGGTGCGGGGACCGGCGGTTCGCCGGTGCACCGGGCGGGAGGCGGGGGCATTAGGATCGTCCGGTCCGCACCACAGGAGGCCCCGGTTGTTCTACCGACTGATGAAGATGATCGTCGCGCCGCTGCTGCGGATCTTCTTCCGGCCGTGGATGGAGGGCGAGGAGAACATTCCGGACGAGGGCCCGGCCATCCTCGCCAGCAACCACCTGTCGTTCTCCGACTCGTTCTTCCTGCCGGCGCTGCTCAAGCGCCGGGTGACCTTCATCGCGAAGGCCGAGTACTTCACCACGCCCGGCCTCAAGGGCCGGCTGACCGCCGCGTTCTTCAAGGGCGTCGGCCAGCTGCCGGTGGACCGCTCGGGCGCCCGCGGCGCGGGCGAGGCGGCGATCCGCAGCGGCATCGCGGTGATCGAGCGGGGCGAGGTCTTCGGCGTCTACCCGGAGGGCACCCGCTCGCCCGACGGCAAGCTGTACCGCGGCAAGGTCGGCGGCCTGGCCCGGGTCGCGCTGGCCACCGGCGCGCCGGTGATCCCGGTCGCGATGATCGACACCGAGAAGGTGCAGCCGCCCGGCCAGGTGGTCCCCAACTTCGGCGTCCGGCCCGGCATCCGGATCGGCCGCCCGCTGGACTTCTCGCGCTACCAGGGCATGGAGAACGACCGGTTCATCCTGCGCTCGGTCACCGACGAGGTGATGTACGAGATCATGCGGCTCTCCGGCCAGGAGTACGTGGACATCTACGCGACCGCCGCCAAGCGGCAGCTCGCCGAGGAGAAGAAGGCCGCGGACGCCGACCGCAAGGCCCAGCAGAAGGCGGACGCGGAGGCCGAGGCCAGGGCGAAGTCGAAGGCCGGCGCGGCGGCGGGGGCCGACGGCGAGGGCGAGGCGGACCCGGACGCGAAGCCGGACGACGCGAAGCCGGACGACCCGGAGCCGGGCGACGCGAAGCCGGGCGACGCGAAGGACGACGGGGCCTGACGGCCCGTCACGAGGGGGGTTCGGGGTGAGCGAGGACCACAGACCCGTCGGACCCGTCGCCGCGCCGCACCGCGGCCCGGCCCGGGTACCGGTCCCGGCCGCGCCGGCCGGGGTGGCCGCGGCGGTGGCGGCCGGCGGGATGTCGGTGGAGCTGCCGCTCTGGCGCGCCATGGGGTACTTCCGGGTGCTCGCGCTGGCGTACGCGGTGCTGCGGTACCTCACCGCGTACCGGGAGTTCCTGCACCCGGTGTCCGGCTGGATCTTCCTGGGCGCGCTGAGCCTCTGGACGCTGGCCTCGATCCGGGCCTTCGCCGGGCCGCAGCGCTGCACCTGGCTCGTGCTCGGCACCGACCTGACCGCGGCCGTCACCGGCATCGTGATGAGCGGGTTCATCGACACCCCGGCCCGGATCCACGCGGGCGCGCCGACCCTGCCGACCATCTGGGCGGCCGGCACCGTGCTGGGCTTCGCCGGCAAGGGCGGCTGGCGGGCCGCCGCGTTCGCCGGGGCGGTGATCGGCGCGGCCAACATCCTCGGCCACGGCGGGGTCAGCCCCGACAACCTGCACAACATCGTGCTGCTGCTGCTCGCGGGCTGCGCCATCGGCTACGTGATCGAACTGGCCCGGGCCAGCGAGGCGGTGCTCACCCGGGCGCTCCAGGTGGAGGCCGCCACCCGGGAGCGCGAACGCCTCTCCCGGGACATCCACGACGGCGTGCTCCAGGTGCTCGCCCTGGTCCACCGCCAGCAGGGCGACGCCGCCGAGCTCGGCCGGCTGGCCGGCGAGCAGGAGCGCGCGCTGCGGGCCCTGATGGCCGGCGGGCGGCTGCCCGGCCGGCCCGAACCGGACGGCGAGCAGGACCTGCGCCCGCTGCTGGCCCGGCACGCCGACGAGCGGATCACCCTCGCCGCGCCCGCCACCCCCGTGCTGCTGCCCGCGCCCGCCGCCGCCGAACTGGCCGCCGCGGTGGCCGCCGCGCTCGACAACGTCCGGCGGCACGCCGGGGAGGCGGCCCGGGCGTGGATCCTGGTCGAGGACGAGCCGGACGCGGTCACCGTCTCGGTGCGCGACGACGGGCCGGGCTTCCCGGCCGGCCGGCTGGCCGAGGCGCAGCGCGACGGCCGGTTGGGCGTCGCGCAGTCGATCCGCGGCCGGATGCTGGACCTCGGCGGCAGCGCCGAGCTGTACGCGGTGCCCGGCCAGGGCGTCGAGGTGGAACTGCGGTGGCCGAGGAGGGGACATGACGGCTGATCAGCCGGTGCGGGTGATGGTGGTGGACGATCACCCGATGTGGCGCGACGGGGTCGCCCGGGACCTGGCGGAGGCCGGGTTCGCGGTGGTCGCCACCGCCGGGGACGGCGAGGAGGCGGTCCGCCGGGCCCGGGCCAGCGCCCCGCAGGTGGTGGTGCTGGACCTCAACCTGCCGTCGCTGTCCGGCGCAGAGGTGTGCCGCCGGGTGGTGGCCGCCGACCCGGCGGTGCGGGTGCTGGTGCTCTCCGCGAGCGGCGAGCACGGGGACGTGCTGGAGGCGGTGAAGTCCGGCGCCACCGGCTACCTGGTGAAGTCGGCCGGCCGCGAGGAGCTGCTCGAAGCGGTCCGCCGCACCGCCGTCGGCGACCCGGTGTTCACCCCGGGCCTGGCCGGCCTGGTGCTCGGCGAGTTCCGCCGCCTGGCCACCGAGCCCGGCACCCCCGCCCGGCCCGCCGCCCCGCAGCTCACCCCGCGCGAGACCGAGGTGCTGCGGCTGGTCGCCAAGGGCCTGTCCTACCGCCAGATCGCCGACCGCCTGGTGCTCTCGCACCGCACCGTGCAGAACCACGTCCAGAACACCCTGGGCAAGCTCCAGCTGCACAACCGGGTCGAGCTGGTCCGGTACGCGATCGAGCAGGGCCTGGACGAGGAACTGGGCTGAGCGGCGGGCCGGTGCGCGCCGCCGGGGCGCCCAGGCCGAGCCGCCGGGCCGCCAGGGCGCCCAGGCCGGGCCGCCGGGGCGCTCAGGCCGAGCAGCGGTCGCCGGCCGAGGTGGTGACCGGCTTGAAGGTGTCGCGCAGCTCCTTGTCGGTGAAGTCCGGGCCGAAGGCGAAGGAGCTGCGCAGGGTGTTCATCCAGTCCGGGTCCTGGAGGTAGTCGTTGATGGCCTCGCGGAGCAGCTCGCACGCCTTCCGGTGGCCCTTGGGCAGCACCATCATCAGGAACTGGGTCTTGCCGATGTGCGCGTCCCGGGCGACCCGGTAGGCGCGCTGGCCGCCGGTGCCGGAGTTGGCGGCGACGCCCTGCAGGACCAGGTAGTCGGAGAGCACGGCGTCGGCGGTGTCGTCGTCGACCCGGGCCAGGCACTCCTTGAGGTCGGCGCCGGTGACGGTGACCCGGGGGCCGATGTCCTTGAGCTGGGCCTCGGCGGTGGTGCCGCTCGACACGCACACCCGCAGCGGCTTGAGGTCGTCGGACTTGGCGACCGTCCGGGTGTCGCCGGCCTTGAGCAGGACGCCCAGCGGGGTCTGCAGGTAGGGCCCGGCCAGGTCGTAGTCCTGCTTGAGGCTGTCGCGCTCGGAGATGTCGGCGACCACCAGGTCGACCTTGTTGTGGTTGGCGGAGCCGTCGGTGAGGGCGTCCTCCCAGTTGGCGGTGGTCACCGTCAGCGAGGTGTAGTCGATCGCGCGGGAGCCGAGCACCCGCATGGTCAGGTGCGGCTCGAAGCCGTCGTAGACGCCCTTGTCGGTGAACTCGGACATGCCGGGCCGGTCGGTCTTGAAGCCGACCTTGACCGGCAGGTCCTCGAACGGCTTCGAGGTGTCGTCCGAGCAGCCGGACGCGGCGGTGGCGAGCAGGAGCAGGCCGGCCGCCAGGCGGACGGAGTGCGGGCTGTGCACGGGGTGCCTCCTAGCGGGTGAATTCGACGCGCTGGATGTCGATCTGCCGGTCGCAGCCGCTGCCGCCCTTTAGCTCCAGGGTCAGGCGCAGGTTGGTGCGGCCGGAGGGCACGGGGAGGGAGACCTCGCTGCCCGGAGCGGCCCAGTCGCTCTGGCCCCCCTGGTCGGTGCTGAGCCGGGCTTTCAGGCCGACGCAGGTGCCGGTGTCCGGGTTCGGGTCGCTCAGCAGCAGGCGGGTCTTCAGCCGGGCGGCCCCCTCCGGGACGTCGATCACCGTGGCGACCTGCTCGTCCGGAGCGATCCGGGGCTTGACCCAGATGGTGTCCCGGCCCTCCAGCGGGGGCGGCCCGTCCGGCCGGAGCAGCGCGGTGCCCAGGGCGGCCGCCGCCAGCAGGGCCACGCCGACGGCCAGCACCCGCGGCAGCCGCGGCCGGTCCGGTTTCGGCGGCGGCGGCTCCGGTTCGGGCAGCGGCGGCGGGCCGGTGCGGGACTTCTCCACCGCCTGCCGGGCGAACTGCGCCAGCAGCTGCTCCTGTTGGGCGGCGAGGTCCTCCAGCAGCAGGGTGGGGCTGCCGATCACCAGGGCGTGGGTGGCCAGTTCGACCAGCCGCCGCCCGTCGGCCCGCACCGGCGTCACCGGCGGGAAGCACAGCACGCCCGCGATCACCACCAGGTCGGCCCGCTCGTGGACGGTCAGCCCGGGGGCGCCCTGGACCCGGGCCAGGAACGCCACCCAGTCGCCGCGCAGCTGCGCCCCGGTGACGCCGACCAGCCAGTCGTGCAGGTGCCCGATCGCGGCGGCCGGCTGCCCGTGCTCCTCGGCCAGGAACCGGGCGATCCGGGCGGCCGACACCGACAGCTCGTGGTGCTGCACCTGGACGGGGTACCCGACCGTCTCGGCCAGGTGCCGCTCCAGGTCCGGCAGGACGGGGGCGAGTTCGTGCCAGCCCGACAGGATGCGCTGCAGCATCTGCCGGGTCTCCCAGGTGCAGCGGTCCATCCTCACTCCTCCGGGCCGGGGTCGAGCAGGGCGCCGAGCTCGTCCAGGGCCCGGTGCGGGCCGCACAGTTCGCGGGCCCCGGCGAGCAGGGCGCGCAGCGCCCGGTCGGGGCTGCGGTGGTGCAGGCAGGCGCTGGCCACGGCGCGCAGGTGCAGGGCGGCGAGCGGGTGGTACGGGACCCTGATCTCCTCGCCGGGGCCCAGCCGTTCGCCGACCGCCTGGACCAGCTCCAGCCGGGCCGCCGGGTCTTGGAACAGCGCCGGGGTGCCGAGCAGCCGGGCGATCCCGCCGGCCGTCACCGCCGGGCGGGCCGCGGGCGCGGGGGCCGGGGCCGGCGCCGGGGGCAGTAGCGGCAGCAGCGCGGACAGCGGGGTGATCCAGCCGCCCGCCGGGCCGCCGCCGTCCGCGGTGGCCTTGACCACGCCGACCACCCGGCCCTGCCCGTCGACCGCCATGCTGCCGCTCAACCCGCGCTGGATCCAGCCCTGTTGGACCCGCAGCCCGAGGCCGGACGGCCCGGCGACGGCCAGCAGCGCCGACTCCGGGCCGACCTCGCCGGTCACCGGGTTGACCGCGAAGCCGTGCACCAGGACGGAGGTGTCGCCCGCCGGGTCGGCGGAGCCCAGCGGCACCGCCGGGGCGCCGGCCAGGCCGGGCGCGGTGAGCAGCGCGAGGTCCGGGGCCGGGTAGGCGGCGGCGCCGGGCGCGGGCTCGGGCGGGAACAGCCGGGCGGCGCGCACCGGGTGGGCGCCGGCGCCGTGCCGGGCGGTGAGCCCCGGGCGGCCGTGCACCACGTGCGCGCAGCTGACCAGCAGGCCCGCGCCGAGGTGGAAGCCGCTGCCGAGGAAGGCCCCGTCCGGGTCGGTGAGCCGTACCGCGGCGGCGGGTGCGGTGTGCGGGCTCACTCGGCGGGGCGGTCGTCCGGCCGCTGCCAGCTCAGCCGGACCACCAGGCTCGCCTCGCCGCTGGCCTCCGCCAGGACGCCGATCAGGCGGCCGGACTTCACCCCCAGGTTCAGGCCGAACTCCACCTCGAACCCGTCCGGGTCGCCCGCCTCGCGGGCCGTCTCGCGGGCCCACCGCCCGACCGCGCGCACCGTGCGCCGCACCTCGCCGAGGCTGTGGGTGACCGCGCTGGCGACCGCGCCCGCGTCCCCCGCGGCGGGCGCGGAGCCCGCCCGGACGGCGGCGTGCACGACGGTGCCGTCGTCCATGGTGATCTCGACGGTGCCGGGCCCGGACGAGTACGTCATGCATCCCCCAATTCATGACTGTGCGGCAGGTCATGAATACCAGTCAGGTTCGGTGAGATCCAGACCTTTCCGGAAGCGAGACGGAAGCGGAACGGACGGCGCGGGCGGCCCGGCCGGGCGGCCCGCGCCGTCCGTCCGCGCCCGGTGGGTTCAGCCGACGACGGCCGCGGTGGCGGGCAGCAGGTCGGCGACGATCCGCACGCCCTCCCGGGTGAGCACCGACTCGGGGTGGAACTGGAGCCCGGCGAAGCCCGGCCCGCGCAGCGCGTGCACGTCGCCGGTGCGGGCGTCCCGGGAGAGTTCGACGCCCTCGGCGGCCAGCCGGGCGGCCGTCGCGTCGTCGCAGCGGGCGGTGAAGGTGTTGTAGAAGCCGACGGTGCGGCGGGTGCCGAACAGGTCGATCCGCTCCTGGGCGCCCTGGTACGGCACGTCCTTGCGGACCAGCGGCAGCCCGAGCCGCGCGGAGAGCAGCTGGTGGCCGAGGCAGACCGCGAGCAGCGGCGCGGTGCGGGTCCCGGTGCGGGCGGCGGTCAGCGCGTCGGCGACGACCGGGCGCAGCAGCGCCATCTTCGGGTCGGCGGGGTCGGCCGGGTCGCCGGGGCCGGGGCCGAGCAGCAGCGGACCGGGGTGGGCGGCGGCCCGTTCGCGCAGGCCGGGGGCGTCGTAGCGGAGCACGGTGACGGTGTGGCCGAGCGAGCGCAGCAGGTGGGCGAGCATCGCGGTGAAGGTGTCCTCGCCGTCGACGATCAGGGTGTCGGCGCCGGGCAGCGGTGCGGCGGGCCGCTGCATCCGCAGCCAGAACGGGGCCAGGCCGGCCCGGCGGGCGTCCAGGGCGGCCTGCACCCGGTGGTCCTCGCCGAGCCGGGGCCGGGCGGCGGACTGCCGGGCGGAGCGGGCCGGGCGGGCGCCGAGCGCGGAGAGCACGCCGGCCGCCTTGGCGTGGGTCTCGGCGACCTCGGAGTGCGGGTCGGAGTGCCGGACCAGGGTGGCGCCGACCCGGACCACCAGCGAGCCGTCGGCGGGGTCGATGTCGGCGGCCCGGATGCAGATCGGCGAGTCCAGCTGCTGGCCGCCGCTGGCGGAGCGGCCGATCAGGGCGAGCGCGCCGGAGTAGTAGCCGCGTCCGCCGCGCTCGTAGCGGTCGATCACCCGGGTGGCGTTCTGCACCGGGCTGCCGGTGACGGTGGCGGCGAACATGGTCTCCCGCAGCACCTCGCGGACGTCCAGCGAGGTGCGGCCGCGCAGCTCGTACTCGGTGTGCGCGAGGTGCGCCATCTCCTTCAGGCGCGGGCCGAGCACCTGCCCGCCGAGGTCGCCGACCGCGCACATCATCTTCAGCTCCTCGTCGACCACCATGGTGAGCTCCTCCAGCTCCTTGGGGTCGTGCAGGAACTCCAGCAGCGACCCGGCGGTCGGGCCGCCGGCCGGGTAGCGGTAGGTGCCGGAGATCGGGTTCATCACCACGGTGCCGCCGGACTGCCGGACGTGGACCTCGGGGGAGGCGCCGACCAGCACCCGGTCGCCGGTGTGCACCAGGAAGGTCCAGTACGCGCCGCGCTCGTGCTCCAGCAGCCGCCGCAGCAGGGTGAGCGCGGTGGCGGTGGAGTACCCGGCCAGTTCGGCCCGGAAGTCGCGCCGGATCACGAAGTTGGCGCCCTCGCCGCGCCCGATCTCGTCCCGGACCACCCGGCGGACGATCTCCGCGTACTCCTCGTCGTCGAGGTCGAACTCGCCGCCGCGCAGCTCGACCGGGGTGTCGGGCAGCGCGGTCAGCACCTCGGCCAGCGGCAGCGCGTACTGCTCGGCGACGGACAGCGCCCGCAGCGGGGTGCCGTCCTGCCGGGCGGCGAAGCCGCGTTCGCGGATCTGCGCGTACGGGACGAGGGCGAGCAGGTCGTGCCGCGGGCCGTCCGCGGGGACGCCGGCGGGGACGGGCAGGTCGGCCAGGGCCGCGTGGTCGGAGACCTCGCCGATCAGCAGCTCGACGGTGTCCGGGGCGAGCCGGGGGGCGCGGCGGTGCAGCAGGGCGAAGGCCGGGGCGCCGGGGGCGGTGAGCCGGGCGAGCAGGTCGGCGGCGGTGGGGGTCACGGCTGCGGGTTTCCTTCCGGGAGGTGGCTGCGGGGTTCCGCCGCCTCCGGGAGGCCGTGACGCTGCACACACGCGCCGACGGCCGCCCCGGAGGGCGGCCGTCGTTCGTCGCTAGGGACGCGCGATCAGTGGGCCGCCCAACGGGCTGGCCCACCACCAGGAGAAGGTGTGCGTCGCGGTCACGGAGCAGACCCTAGCCCACCGGAGGGCGGTGCGGGAGGAGGCCGCGAAGTTGTCCACGACCCGTCTCACCCAGCGGGCGGCGGCACCGGTCCGCTCGCGCCACCCCGTAGCCTTGCCCTGTGACCGTGACTAACCACACCTGGCAGTCCCTGCCCGCGGCGCAGCAGCCTGAATGGCCGGACCAAGAGGCTCTGCGCAAGACCCTTGCGGAGCTCGCCTCCTATCCGCCCCTCGTCTTCGCCGGCGAGTGCGACCAGCTGCGCGCCCGGCTCGCGGCCGTCGCGCGTGGTGAGGCGTTCCTGCTCCAGGGCGGCGACTGCGCCGAGGCGTTCGACGCCGTGTCGGCCGACCAGATCCGGAACAAGCTGAAGACCCTGCTGCAGATGGCGGCGGTGCTCACCTACGCGGCGTCCGTGCCGGTGGTGAAGGTCGGCCGGATCGCCGGCCAGTACTCCAAGCCCCGTTCGAAGAGCACCGAGACCCGCGACGGTGTGACCCTGCCGACCTACCGCGGCGACTCGGTGAACGGCTTCGAGTTCACCGCCGAGGCCCGCGTCCCGGACCCGGAGCGCCTCAAGCGGATGTACAACGCCTCCGCGGCGACGCTCAACCTGGTGCGCGCCTTCACCACCGGCGGCTACGCCGACCTGCGCCAGGTGCACGCCTGGAACCAGGACTTCGTGCGCAACTCCCCGGCGGGGCAGCGCTACGAGCAGCTGGCCCGGGAGATCGACCAGGCGCTGGCCTTCATGAACGCCTGCGGGGTGGCCCCGGAGGAGTTCAAGACGGTCGAGTTCTTCTCCTCGCACGAGGCGCTGATCCTGGACTACGAGACGGCGCTGACCCGCACCGACTCGCGCACCGGCGAGCTGTACGACGTCTCCGGCCACATGGTGTGGATCGGCGAGCGCACCCGGCAGCTCGACCACGCGCACATCGAGTTCGCGTCGAAGATCCGCAACCCGATCGGCGTCAAGCTCGGCCCGACCACCACGGTGGACGAGGCGCTGACCCTGATCGACCGGCTCGACCCGGAGCGCGAGCCCGGCCGGCTCACCTTCATCACCCGGATGGGCGCGGGCAAGATCCGCGACCACCTGCCCGCCCTGGTGGAGAAGGTCACCGCGTCCGGCGCCCAGGTGGTGTGGATCACCGACCCGATGCACGGCAACACCTTCGAGGCCTCCAGCGGCCACAAGACCCGCAAGTTCGACGACGTGCTGGACGAGGTCCGGGGCTTCTTCGAGGTGCACCGCGCGCTGGGCACCCACCCGGGCGGCATCCACGTGGAGCTGACCGGAGACGACGTCACCGAGTGCGTCGGCGGCGGCGACGAGGTGCTGGTCGACGACCTGCACCAGCGCTACGAGACGGCCTGCGACCCGCGGCTGAACCGCAGCCAGTCGCTGGACCTGGCGTTCCTGGTCGCCGAGATGTACCGCGGCCAGTAGGACCGGCGGGCACCGGGGCCCCCGGGGCCGGTGTGACGAAGGCCCCTCCGCTTTCGGGTGATCCGAGGCGGAGGGGCCTTCTTCGTACCCGGAGCGCCGGGTAAGGTAAGCCTCAGCAAACCGCACCAATCGTGGAAGGGGCCGCACATGTACGTGTGCATGTGCCACGCGGTCACCGAGGCCCAGGTCAGGCAGAAGATCGACGAGGGGGCCAGCACCCCGCGCCAGATAGCCCAGGGCTGCAAGGCCGGCACCGACTGCGGTTCCTGCGTGCGGCGCATCCAGGCGCTGCTCGGCGAGCACGGCGCCCGCCCCTGCCCCACCGCCCGGCTGGCCGAGCGGCTCGGCCTGGCCGGCCCGGCCGCCGCGGCCCCCGGCGCCGCCCCGAGCCGGGCGCCGAAGGCCGCCTAGCGGCCGGGCCGTCCCGGTTCAGCTGCTCTCGGGCTGCTCGATCAGCTGCGCGATGTAGAGCGCCTCGCCGAGCTTGTCCAGCAGCTCCAGCTGGGTGTCCAGGTAGTCGATGTGGTGCTCCTCGTCGGCGAGGATGTCCTCGAAGATGTTCGCCGAGGTGACGTCGTTCTTGGCGCGCATCACCACGATCCCGCGGCGCAGCCGGTCGATCGCCTCGACCTCGACCTGCCGGTCGGCCTCGAACATCTCCTTGACGGTCTGCCCGATCCGGACGTGGAACAGCCGCTGGTAGTTCGGCAGGCCGTCCAGGAAGAGGATCCGGTCGGTCAGGATCTCGGCGTGCTTCATCTCGTCGAAGGACTCGTGCCGGGTGTACTTGGCGAGCTTGGTCCAGCCGAAGTTCTCCTGCATCTTCGCGTGCAGGAAGTACTGGTTGATGGCGGTGAGTTCGGCCGTCAACTGCTCGTTGAGGAACTCGATGACCTCGGGGTCGCCCTGCATGGCCTGCCTTCCTGTCCGCATTCCGGTCGGTGTCCGGATGCCCCGCATCGTGGCAGTTGAACGGGTGCACTTCCAGTAAGTTCACGCTTACAGCCGCCGCGCCGACGGGTTTTCCCGCCCGCCCCGCACCGCGCTGACCTGCGGTGACGGCGGGCTGATTGGGCCGTTCGGCGGTATCCGGCCCGAACGCGTGCGCGGATTCCCGGTTTCGTGCCCCCCTCCGGCGGGACGCATTTCCCCGGGGGCGCGCGACGGGGGCGCGCGCGATTCGCCGCCCGCCGTCTGTCACCATGGGGGCATGGGTCAGCACCAGCCGGAACCGCAGCCGCCGACTGACCCGAGGCTCCCCCCGGGGCAGCGCCCGCAGCGCGGCTGGCCCGTCCTGCACTACGGGCCGGTGCCCCGGTTCAAGCCGCTGAGCTGGGACTTCCAGGTGTTCGGGGCCACCGCCGACGCGGAGAAGGCCGGGTGGGACTTCGCCGCCTTCCACGCCCTGCCCAAGACCACCGTCCGCGGCGACCTGCACTGCGTCACCAAGTTCTCGATGCTCGGCAACACCTGGACCGGCGTCGCCGCCGAGACCGTGCTCGACCTCGTCCCGCCCGACCCGACCGTCACCCACGTGATGGTCTGGGCCGAGTACGGCTACAGCGCCAACCTGCGGCTCGCCGACTTCGCCGACCCGGCCACCGTCTTCGCCACCCACCACGACGGCCGCCCGCTCACCCTCGAACACGGCTTCCCGGTCCGCCTGGTGGTGCCCCACCTGTACGCCTGGAAGGGCCCCAAGTGGGTGCGCGCCGTCGAGTACATGCGGGCCGACCGGCGCGGCTTCTGGGAGGAGCGCGGCTACCACAACCTGGCCGACCCGTGGCGCGAGCAGCGCTACTCCTACCAGGAGCGGCCCGGGGAGGGCCCGCTGCGCTGAGCGGACCCCGCGCCCGGAACGGCCGGCGCGGCCGGCGCGGTCAGAACAGGCTGACGCTGATCGTCACGGTGCTGCCCTGCTTGCCCGGCGTGTTCGCCGCCGGGGACTGGCCGGTGACCTTGCCGATCGGGATCAGCCCGGAGACCTGCGGCACGAACCCGGCGTCCTGGAGGGCCTTCGAGGCGTCCTCCCTGCTCATCCCGGTGACGTCCGGCACCAGGTGCATGCCCTTGGAGACGGTCAGCGCCACCGCCGAGCCGGGCGACAGGCCGCCGCCCGCCGCCGGGTCGGTGGAGATCACCGAGCCCTTGGGCACGCTGTCGCTGAACTGCTCGCCGGTCGCGCCCGCCACCAGCCGGGCCCCCTCCAGCGCCTTGACGGCGTCCGCCAGCGGGCGGCCCGCCACGTCCGGCACCCCGACCCGCTCGGGGCCGCGCGAGAGCAGCACCTTGACCGAGTCGCTCTTGCGGACCCGGGCGCCCACCCCCGGATCGGTGGAGATCACCTGCCCGGCCGCCACCGACTCGCTGAACTGCTCGCTGAACGCCCCGTGCAGGCCCTGCCCGTCCAGCGTCGCCGACGCCTGCTCCCGGCTCTGCCCCAGCACGCTCGGCACCGTCGCGTACACCGCGTTGGACAGCGTGTACGTCACCGCGCCGACCACCAGCAGCACCACCACCAGCACCGCCGTCCAGACCGCCGGGTGCCGGCCGAAGCCCGGACGGCGGGCCCGGCGCGGACGGCGGGCCCGCGCCGGGGCGTCGTCCTCCGCCGCCGGGCGCACCGGCGGCAGCAGCTCCGGCGGGACCTCCAGCACGCTGGTGCGCTCCAGCGCCGGGGCCTGCGGGAGCACCGCGGTGGCCTCGCCCGGGCTGTGGCGCGGGGTGGGCCGGGTCGAGGCGGGCGGCTCGGCGTCCAGCTCGGCGTCCGGCAGCGAGCGGCGGGCCCGCTGCACCGCGGCCAGCAGCTCCACCGCGTCCCACGGCCGGGCCAGCGGGTCGCGGGCGGTCGCGGCGGCCACTATCGCGTCCAGCTCCGGACCCACCGCGGGGGCGGTCCGGGACGGCGGCGGGACGTCCTCGTGCAGGTGGAGGTACATCACCTGGGCGGCGTTCTCCCCGGTGTGCGGCTTGCCGCCGGTCAGCATCTCGAACAGCAGGATGCCCGCCGCGTAGACGTCCACCCGCTGGTCGGTGGGCTCCTGGCGGATCTGCTCCGGCGCCAGGTACGAGACGGTGCCCAGCAGCTGCCCGGCCTCGGTGCCGGAGGTGACGGCCGAGTCGGCGCCCGCCAGCACCCGGACCAGGCCGAAGTCGGCGACCTTCACCAGGCCGGTGTCGGTGATCAGCACGTTCTCCGGCTTGACGTCCCGGTGCACCAGACCGGCCCGGTGCGCCGCGCCGAGCGCCGCCAGCACCGGCTCCAGCACGTCCAGCGCGGCCCGCACCGACAGCGCCCCGCGGTCGCGCAGCACGTCGCGCAGGTTCCGGCCGGGGACGTACTCCATGGCCATGAACACGGCCCGCGGGTCGGCGCCCTGGTCCAGCACGTTCACCACGTTCGGGTGCGCGAGCCGGGCCACCGCCTTGGCCTCCCGGATGAAGCGCGCGGTGAAGTCGGCGTCCCCGATCAGCGAGGGGTGCATCAGCTTCAGCGCCACCGTCCGGTCCAGCCGGGTGTCGGTGCCCCGGTAGACGGTCGCCATGCCGCCCACCGCGATCCGCTGCTCAATCCGGTAGCGGCCGTCGAGCAGCACGCCGTGCAGGGGGTCGTCGAGGGTCATGTCCACCCGAGGAGTCTAGGGGCCGGACCGGTCACCCACCGGGAGGGGCCGGATGTCGGGGCGGATCGGCGAACCGCCCCGACCACGGGGACGCCCCCCGGCGGTGGCCGGTTCGCCCCCGGGCGGGCGTCAGAACGCCGGGCGCTCCCGGGTGTCGGCCAGGCCCGCGCCGGGGGAGGACGCCTCGGCGTAGTAGCGGCGCGGGATCCGGCCCGCCCGGTGGGCCAGCCGGCCCGCCTCGACCGCCTTGCGCATCGCCTCCGCCATCAGCACCGGGTCCTGCGCGCGGGTCACCGCGGAGGCCAGCATGACGGCGGAGCAGCCGAGTTCCATCGCCAGCGCGACGTCGCTGGCGGTGCCCGCGCCCGCGTCCAGCACCACCGGGACGCCCGCCGCCTCCACGATCAGCTGGAAGTTGTGCGGGTTGCGGATGCCCAGGCCGGAGCCGATCGGCGAGCCCAGCGGCATGATCGCCGCGCAGCCCACGTCCTCCAGCTTGCGGGCCAGCACCGGGTCGTCGTTGGTGTACGGCAGCACGGTGAAGCCGTCGTCGACCAGCGTCTCGGCGGCGTCCAGCAGCTCGATCGGGTCGGGCAGCAGGGTCCGCTCGTCGGCGATCACCTCCAGTTTCACCCAGTCGGTGCCGAGCGCCTCGCGGGCCAGCCGGGCGGTCAGCACGGCCTCACCCGCGGTGTAGCAGCCCGCGGTGTTGGGCAGCACCCGGACGCCGTTGCGGGAGAGCACCTCCAGGACGGAGCCCTGTGTGGCCGTGTCGACCCGGCGCATCGCCACCGTGGTCAGCTCGGTGCCGGAGACCTTCAGCGCCTGCTCCAGCACCTCCAGGCTGGGGGCGCCGCCGGTGCCCATGATCAGGCGGGAGGAGAAGGTGGTGCCGGCGATGACCAGCGCGTCGTCCGCCATGGTTCAGCCTCCCTGGACGGCGGTGAGGATCTCGACCCGGTCGCCCTCGCCGAGCGCCGTGGCGGGCCACGAACTGCGCGGTACCACCGCCTCGTTGACGGCGGCGGCGACGCCGGTGTTGGCGGCCGACAGCTCGGCCACCACCACGTCCAGCGTGGTGGCGGCGGGCAGGGTGCGCGGCGCGCCGTTGACGGTCAGGGCGATGGTGTTCATGCGGGGACCTTCGGGGTGAAGCGGCGGGGGGTGAAGTCGGCGGCCAGGGCGGGGAGTTCCCCGGTGGCCAGGTAGTCGGCGAGCAGGTCGGCGGTGACCGGGGTGAGCAGCACGCCGTTGCGGTAGTGCCCGGTCGCGGCGACCAGGCCGTCCAGCGCGGTGGGGCCGAGCAGCGGCGCGTTGTCGGGGGAGCCGGGGCGCAGGCCCGCGCAGGTCTCCACCAGCGGCAACTCGGTGATGCCCGGGACGAGTTCGTGCGCGTCCCGGAGCAGCTCGTAGACGCCGCCCGCGGTGACGGTGGTGTCGTGGCCCTGCTCCTCGGTGGTCGCGCCGACCACCAGCTCGCCGTCGGCCCGCGGCACCAGGTACAGGTGCTGCCCGCGCACCACGGCCCGCACGTTGCGGGACAGGAACGGCGCGTACCGCCCGGGGATCCGCAGCCGCAGCACCTGGCCCTTGACCGGGCGGATCGCCGGCAGCACCCCCGGCGGCAGGCCCGGCAGCAGGTGGCTGCGCGAACCGCCGGCCAGCACGGTGCGCCCCGCCGTCAGCCGCTCCCCGTCCGACAGCCGGACGCCCGCCGCCCGCCCGCCCTCGACCAGCAGCTCGGCGGCCTCGGCCCGGTGGAACACCACGCCCAGCCGCTCCCCGGCGGCGACCAGCGCGGCGGCCAGCCGGCGGCCGTCCACCTGGTGGTCCGCGGCGACGTGCAGGCCGCCGCGCACGCCCGGGGCCAGCATCGGCTCCAGCCGGCGGCACTCCCGGCCGGTCAGCCACTCCGAGGCCAGGCCCAACCGGCCGTGGAAGGCGTGCAGTTCGCGCAGCTCCGCCCGGTCGTCGGCGTCCAGCGCGACGGCCAGCGTGCCGGTCTGCCGGTAGCCGGTGTCCAGCCCGGTCAGCTCGGTCAGCTCGGCGGCGAACGCGGCGTACCGCTCGTTCGACGCCAGGCCCAGGCGCAGCAACGGCTCCTCGCCGTACTGCAGTTCGGTGACGGGGGCGAGCATGCCCGCGGCGACCTGCGCCGCGCCGCCGCCCGGGTGCGGGTCGACCACCGCGACCGACAGGCCGCGCTGCGCGGCGCGCCAGGCGACCCCGAGGCCGATGATGCCCCCGCCGACCACCAGCACGTCCAACGCGCGGGAAGGTGCCACAGCGGCTGATTCTCCCTTCGCCGGCATGACCCGGATCAGGTTCGGACGGTCGCGGGCCGCCACAGCCCGCCTCTCAGCCCGGTGCACCGGGCTCCCGTGTGACGTAGTACCTCCACCTTAACGCCGGGCCGACCGGCACCCGAAGGCGCGTGCGCGGGGTGACCGCCCGCCGCCCCTGGGTAGGGTGGGCGCCGTGGCTGAGCTGAAGGCAACGGACCGGGTCGTCGTGGTCGGCGCGGGCATGGCGGGCGCCCAGACCGCCCTCAACCTGCGGCAGGGCGGCTGGCAGGGCCCGCTCGCCCTGGTCGGGGAGGAACTCCACCTCCCCTACGACCGCCCCCCGCTCTCCAAGGACGTGCTGCTCGGCAAGGCCGACGCCACCGCCTTCGAGATCGACTGGCACGGCCTCGGCGTCGACCTGCTCACCGGCCGCCGCGCCACCGGCCTCGCCCCGGGCGTCCTGCGCACCGACCGCGGCGAACTGCCCTACGACGCCCTGGTGATCGCCACCGGCGCCGCCCCCCGCACCCTGCCCCAGCTGCCCGGCGCCCGCACCCTGCGCACCGTCGACGACGCCCACGCGCTGCGCGCCGCGCTCACCCCCGGCCGCCGGATCGTGCTGGTCGGCGCCGGCTGGATCGGCGCCGAGACCGCCACCGTCGCCCGCGGACTCGGCTGCGAGGTCACCGTGGTCGAGGCCGCCGCCACCCCGCTGGCCGGCGCGCTGCCCGCCGAACTCGGCGCCCTGATGGCCGACTGGTACGCCGCCGCCGGCGTCGACCTGCGCTGCGGCGCCGCCGTCGCCGGAGCCGCCGACGGCGGGGTGCTGCTCGCCGACGGCACCCACCTGCCCGCCGACGAGGTCGTGGTCGGCGTCGGCGCCCGCCCCGCCACCGACTGGCTGGTCGGCGGCCCGCTCGCCCTCGCCCCCGACGGCACCGTCCCGGTCGACGACCGGCTGCGCACCGCCCTGCCCGGCGTCCTCGCGGCCGGCGACTGCGCCTCCTACCCCTCCGCCCGCGCCGGCACCCGGCTCGCCGTCCAGCACTGGGACCACGCCCTGCACTCCGGCGCCGCCGCCGCGGCCGCCTTGCTCGGCACCCTCGACGCCCCGTACGACCCCGTCCCGTACTTCTGGTCCGAGCAGTTCGGCCGCATGGTCCAGTACGCCGGCCGCCACGCCGGGGCCGACCACCTGCTCTGGCGCGGCTCCCCGTCCGAGGCCGACTGGACGGTGCTGTGGCTGCGCGACGGCGCCCTGGTCGCCCTGCTCGCCGTCGACCGGCCGCGCGACCTGGCCCAGGGCCGCCGCCTGATCGAGCGCGCCGCGCCGCTCGACCCGGCGCGCGCCGCCGACCCGGCCGTCCAGCTGAAGGCCGCGGCGCGGTAGCCGGTGGGTAGGCTGGGGCCGTGAGCGAGATTGATCCCAAGATTGACGCCCTGGTCCCCGCGTGGCTGTACCTGCCCGACATCTCCGAGCGGTGGGGCGTGGTGATCACCGAAGTCCGCGCCATGGTGAAGAACCGCACCCTGCTGGCCGTCCGCCGCGGCCCCAACAACTCCCTACAGGTCCCCGCCGACTTCATCGAGGACGACGGCCCGGTCAAGCACCTGGTCGGCACCCTCACCGTGCTGCGCGACTCCGGCTTCTCCGACCAGGAGATCCTGGAGTGGATGTTCACCGAGGACGACTCCCTGCCCGGCAGCCCGATCCAGGCCCTGCGCGAGAACCGCGCCACCGAGGTCAAGCGCCGCGCCCAGGCCATGGCCCTGTGACGGCCGTGCCCACCGCCCGGGAGCGGCTGGCCGACGCCCGGCTCTACCTCTGCACCGACGCCCGCCGCGAGCAGGGCGACCTGCCCGCGTTCCTGGACGCGGTGCTCGCCAACGGCGTCGACATCGTCCAGCTCCGCGACAAGGGCCTGGAGGCCCGGCAGGAACTGGAGTACCTGGAGGTCTTCGCCGACGCGGCCCGCCGCCACGGCAAGCTGCTCGCCGTCAACGACCGCGCCGACGTCGCGTACGGCGCCCGGCCCGACGTGCTCCACCTCGGCCAGGACGACCTGCCGGTCCGCGTCGCCCGCCGCATCCTCGGCGAGGACGTGCTGATCGGCCGCTCCTGCCACAGCGCGGACGAGGTCGACACCGCGATCACCGAACCCGGCGTCGACTACTTCTGCACCGGCCCGGTCTGGCCCACGCCCACCAAGCCCGGCCGCCCCGCCCCCGGCCTCGACCTGGTCCGCCACGCCGCCGCGCGGCACCCCGAACGCCCGTGGTTCGCGATCGGCGGCATCGACACCGCCAACCTCGACCAGGTCCTGGCCGCGGGCGCCACCCGGATCGTCGTCGTCCGCGCCCTCACCGCCGCCGAAGACCCGGCCACCGCCGCCGCCACCCTCGCCGCCCGCCTCCACTGACGCCCTCCCGGCCGGGAAAGCACCACCACACCCCCGCGCCCTCGCCCTGACAGGGGCGCGGGGAACTGTGCGGGTCGGGGGGCACCTCGGCAAGATCCGGTCGTCACGGGGCCACCCCGCCCCCCGCCGGGAGCCGTGCCGGAGGCGTTCGCACTCCGTGCGGGCTGCGCGCGGTATGAGGGCGGCCGGGAAAGCACCCCCGCACCCCCACACCCCCGTGCCCTGACAGGGGCGCGGGGAACTGCGCGGGGTCGGGGGGCACCTCGGCAAGATCCGGTCGTCACGGGGTGGTTCCGCTCCCGGTCGGGAGCCGTGCCGGAGCCGTTCGCACTCCGTGCGGGCTGCGCGCGGTATGAGGGCGGCCGGGGAAGCACCCCCGCACCCCCACATCCTCGCCCTGACAGGGGCGCGGGGAACTGTGCGGGGCGGGAGCACCTCGGCAAGATCCGGGCGTCACGGCGCCACCCCGTCCCCGGTCGGGAACCGCGCCGGAGGCGTTCGCACTCCGTGCGGGCATGGACCCCGTCGCTCCCGCCGTCCGCCGTGCCCGCCGGATCGTGCTGCTCGTTCCGGTGCTGCTCGGCGCAGCCGCTGTCGCCTTCCTCGCCCAGCGGCCGTTGGGCCGTCACCACCACGCCGGGTGGGACGGCTGGGTCGGCACGGTCAACGGGATCGTCTTCCTGGCTGCCGCCGCCCTGCCGGCGGCCGTCCTGCTGGCCTGGGGGTCGGCCCGCCGCCGTCGGGCCGCGGGGGCCGAGCCGGGGTGGGCGCGGCGTTCGGCGGCGGCGGAGGTGGGGATGGTGTACGGCACGGTGCCGTGGGTGTGGATGATCCTGCTGCCGGGGGCCGATCCGGGCGGTCCGCGCCGCCGGGTGAACCTGGTGCCGCTGCACGACCTCGTGGAGGTGGTCGGTGCCGGGCCGCCCGCCACCGCGGTGGCGCAGGTGGTCGGCAACCTGCTGGTGTTCGCCGCGCTGGGCTTCCTCGTCCCGGTCCGGTTCGCCGCGCTGGCTTCGGCGTGGCGGGTGCTGGCCCTGGGTGCGGCCGGTTCGGTGCTGGTGGAGACCGCCCAGTACGTGCTGCGGCTGGACCGGGTCTCCTCGGTCGACGACGTGCTGCTGAACGCGGGCGGCGCCGCGCTGGCCGCGCTGGCCTCGCGCCGCTGGTGGCGGGGGCGCCCGAGCCCGACCGGCTGACGGCCCCGTCAGTACGTGCGGACCGTCGCCGCGTCGGCGAGCGCCCGGAGCACCTCGCGGGTCGGCCCGTCGGCGATCGGGGCCGCGTCGAGGGCGGCCAGGGCCTCGGTGAGCAGCGTGTCGATCCGGGCCTCGACGAGCGCGGGGGCGCCGCTGCGGGTGATCAGGTCGCGCAGGGCGGCGATCTCCTCGGCGTCCAGGCCGGGCGCGCCGAGCCGGGCGTCGAGGCGGGCGGCGTCGGCCGGACCCAGGCCGCGCATGGCGTGCGCGACCAGCAGGGTGCGCTTGCCCTCGCGCAGGTCGTCGCCGGCCGGCTTGCCGGTGACGGCGGGGTCGCCGAAGACGCCCAGCAGGTCGTCGCGGAGCTGGAACGCCTCGCCGAGCGGCAGCCCGAAGCCGCCGAGGGCGTCCACCAGGTCCGGCCCGGCGCCGGCCAGCAGCGCGCCGACCTGGAGCGGGCGCTCGATGGTGTACTTCGCCGACTTGTAGTGCAGGACGGTGCGGGCCCGCTCCAGCGCCCCGGCGTCGGTGGAGTCGCCCGCGACCGGCTCCAGCACGTCCAGGTACTGGCCGAGCATCACCTCGGTGCGCATCAGGTCGAAGGCGGGCTTGGCGGCCGACACGGCGGCGGCGGGCAGTCCTGAGCGCTGGAACAGCTCGTCGCACCAGATCAGCAGCAGGTCGCCGAGCAGCACCGCGGCGGACGCCCCGTACTGTTCGCGGTCGCCGCGCCAGCCGCCGGCCCGGTGCAGGTTCTCGAAGCGGCGGTGGACGGCGGGCAGGCCGCGCCGGGTGTCGCTGCGGTCCATCAGGTCGTCGTGCACCAGGGCGCTGGCCTGGAGCAGTTCCAGCGCGGCCGCCGCCCGTTCGATGCCGGGCTCGTCGGCGCCGCCGCCGGCCGCGCGCCAGCCCCAGTAGCAGAACGCGGGGCGCAGCCGCTTGCCGCCGTCGAGCAGGAAGTCGCGCAGCGCGTCGGCGACCGGTCCGAGCTGGTCGGAGATGCCGGAGAGCAGGGCCGTCCGCTCGGCCATGAACACGCCGAGCGCGTCGTTCACGCGGTCGCGCACGTCCTCCGCGTCGACGGGGTTGCGGGGGAGACGGATGGAGGAGGGCACCTGGGACTCCGGATCAAGAGGCTGACAGTCAGATTAACGCGCGCGCCCGGGTGCCCCGTCCCACCCGCGCCGCGACCCCGCCGCGACCTCCGCCCTCACCCCTGCCGCCACCCCGCCGCGACCCGTGCTCCGGGCGTTGCTCCGCGGCACCGGAGCCGGCTGGCCGGAAATCTCAAGTCCCGTCTCAGTTTCTGGACGTCGTTTGTCCGGGCCGCGCCGCCGACGGCTAACCTGCCTGCATGGCACTCGGGATTCCCTCCACCAGAAGCGACCGCGCGCAAACTGTGCGCGACCTGCTGGCGGCAGGCGACCGCTCCTTCTCCTTCGAGTTCATGCCGCCCCGCAACGAGGAGGGCGAGCGCAGGCTCTGGGACGCGATCCGCCGGGTCGAGTGCCTGGAGCCGAACTTCGTCTGCATGACGTACGGCGCGGGCGGCTCCTCGCGCGGCCGCACCGTCGACCTGGTCGGCCGGATCGCCACCGAGACCACCCTGACCCCGGTCGCCCACCTCACCGCCGTCGACCACTCGGTCGCCGAACTGCGCAACATCATCGGCCAGTACGCCGACCAGAACGTGCGCAACGTGCTCGCGGTCCGCGGCGACCCGCCCGGCGACCCGATGGGCGAGTGGGTGCGCCACCCCGAGGGCGTCAGCTACGCCGCCGAACTGGTCGAACTGATCAGGGACATCGGCGACTTCTGCGTGGGCGTCGCGGCGTTCCCGCAGATGCACCCGCGCTCGGCCGACTGGGACGAGGACATCCGGCACTTCGTCGCCAAGTGCCGGGCCGGCGCGGACTACGCGATCACCCAGATGTTCTTCGAGGTCGAGGACTACCTGCGGCTGCGCGACCGGGTCGCCGCGGCGGGCTGCGAGACGCCGATCATCCCGGAGATCATGCCGGTCACCAACATCCGCCAACTGGTGCGCTTCCCGCAGCTGTCCGGCTCCGACTTCCCGGTCGACTTCCGGCGCAAGCTGGAGGCCGCCGCCGACGACCCGGCCGCGGTCCGCGCGGTCGGCCTCGAACACGCCACCGCGATGGCCGAGCGCCTGCTCGCGGAGGGCGCCCCGGGCCTGCACTTCATCACACTCAACCACTCCACCTCGACGCTGGAGATCTACCAGAACCTGGGCCTGCACACCCGCTGAGCGCCCGGCCGCCGCGAGCCCGGCGCCGGGCCGCCGGGCCGGTGCGCGAACGGTGCGGTCCGGGATGAGGTGGTGTTCGCCCGGAGGCTGTACAGTCGCCCGCAACCGCGCGGTGAGGGTGGCGTCTGGAGGTTGCGGGATGGGCATCGGATACCTGCTCCTCTACGGTGCGCTGGCCCTGGTCGCGCTCTGGCTGACCGCCGAACTCCTGCTCCAGCACCGGGCCCCGCTGCACTGGCGGGCGCTCGCCCTGCTCGGCTTCCTCGGCGTGGTCGCCGGGATGCGCACCTCCTCGCTGCCGGTGATAGCGGCGGGCGCCGCCGCGTTCGCGCTCGGCCAGGTGAGGGTGACCGGCTCGGTCAAACGCGGCCGCCCGGTCGGCTGGTCGCTGCGCCGCCCCGACGGCGCCCTGCCCGGCCCGCTGGCGAAGGTCCCGCTGCTGGCCGCGGCCACCGGCGCGCCGGCCGCCGCCGCGACGGTACCGGAACCGGTCGTGCCGGTCGGCGAGGTCGGCCCGGTCGAGGACGAGCCGTTCGAGCCGTTCGAGCCCCTCGACGGGCGGTCCGCCGCCTACGAGGAGTTCCAGCAGCTCGACGCGGGCGTCTACGCCGACGACCCGGGCGCCTACCAGGTCCCGCCGCAGCCCCAGTACGGGCAGGCGCAGCAGGGGTACGGCTACCAGCAGCAGGACCCCGGCCACGGCTACCAGGAGCAGTGGGCCGCCCAGCCGCAGTACCAGCCGCAACCGCAGTACCAGCAGCCGCAGCAGCCGCAGTGGCAGCTGATCGGCTACGACCAGTACGGCCAGCCGGTCTACCAGGACCCGTACACCCAGCAGCAGTACCAGCAGCCCCACATCCCGCAGCAGGCGCAGCCCCAGCAGCAGCCGCAGGACCAGAACTGGTACTACCAGCAGCAGTACTGACGCACCGTCAGGCCGGGCCGACCAGCCCGGCGGTGATCGAGGCGGACATCCCGACCCGGGCCAGCCCGCCGCCCGGGTGGGCGTGCGCGCCGATCAGGTAGAGGCCCGGCGGGCCCGGCCGGTTGGCCTGCGCGAGGTGCCCGCCCGCCAGCGAGGGCACCGGCACCGAGCCGGTCAGCCGGGTCTCCCGCCAGCGCAGCCGGGGCCGCAGGTCGAGGCCCGCGGCGGCCAGGTGGTCGAGCAACTCCCCGGCGTAGGCGTCCCGTTCGGCCTCGGTGAGGGCGAGGCCGGCGGGCACCGTGACGGTCAGCACGACGGCCTCCGCGTCCGGCCCCGGGACCAGCGACGGGTCGTCCGGACGCAGCACCTGCACGGTGGGGCGGGACGGCAGCGCCCGCTCGGTGAACACCGCCCGGGCCTCGGCCGCACCGTCCGCGGCGTGCACCACGGTGCGGTGCGCGGTGCCGGCCGGGCGGGCGCCGTCCAGTGCCAGCAGCACCGTGAACCGCCCCGGCGCGGGCGCGGCCGGCTCGGCGACCCCCAGGCCCGGGACGGCGGAGAGCACCGCGTCCGCCGCCAGCACCCCCTCGTCCGTCCGCACGCCCACCACCCGGCCGCCGTCGGACTCCAGGGCCCGCACGGGGGTGCCGAAGCGGAACTCCACCCTGCGCGCGCCGCACCGCGCGAACACCGCGTCGGCCAGCGCCCGCAGCCCGCCGTCCACGTACCAGACGCCGAACGACTGCTCCATGTACGGCAGCACCGTGGCCGAGGCGGGCGCGGACCGCGGGTCCAGGCCGTACCGCAGCGCGTACTCGCCCAGCAGCGCGGCCGGGCCCGGGCCGCCGCCCAGCTCGCGGGCCGCGTCGGCCAGGGTGTGCCGCCCGCGCGGCAGCAGCCGGGCCAGCCCGCGGCGCGGCGGCACCGGGTACGGGTCGACCGGGTCCACCGCCGGACGCGGCTCCTCCAGCAGCGGCCGCCGGGTCGCCTCCCACACCGTCCGCCCCCGGTTCACCAACTCGCCCCAGCGCGCGCCCGCCCCCGCCCCGAACGCGGCGTCCAACGCCTGCCCCACCCCGCCCCGGGAGGCGTTCGGCAGCACCAGCTCCGTCCCGTCCGGGAACAGGTGCCGGCTCTCCGGGTCCACCGGCCGCAACCCGACCAGCTCCTCCAGCGGCTCCCGCCCGGTCTTCAACGCCAGGTCCCGGTACACGGCGGGCAACGCGAGCAGCCCCGGCCCGGTGTCGAACCCGAACCCCTCCCGCCGGTACGCCCCCACCTGCCCCCCGTACGTCCCCGCCGCCTCCAGCACCACCACCCGGTGCCCCGACGCACCCAACCGCGAAGCGGCGGCCAGACCGCCCATCCCTGCACCGACGACGATGATCCGAGCCATGGCAGCAGATCCTATGCGCCCCCGCACCCCCGTCCACCGCCCGCCCACACCCGCCCCGGCCGGGCGGCCGCGGTCCGGGCTTGCCCGGAGCCTCGCGGCCGGAGGGCGGTTTTCGGCCCTGTTCGACTGCCCGCCGCAGGCCTTCCCCGGCCGTGCCGGCGCCGTGCCGGGCAGGCCCTGCCGGTCAGGCGGCGGCCATCCGGGCCCGGCGGCGTTCGCGGCGGCGGAGCCAGAAGCGGCGGATGCGGGAGACGGCGAACCAGACGATCAGGAGGCCGAGGGCGAGCAGGACCGCGGCGGTGGAGGCGGCGAGCCAGGGGTGGAAGACGGCGAGGGTGACCAGGCCGGCGACGGAGAGGTCCTCGGTGAGGCTGAGCAGGATGTTCGAGGCGGGTTCGGGGGAGGTGTTGACGGCCATCCGCAGGCCCGCCTTGACGCCGTGGCTGAGCAGCGCGGTGGTGCCGCCGAGGGCTCCGGCGGCGACCTCGCCGAGTGAGCCCGGGTCGTGCGCGGCGAGCAGGGCGCCCACCGTCGCGCCCGCGACCGGGCGGACGAAGGTGTGGGCCACGTCCCAGACGCTGTCCACGTAGGGGATCTTGTCCAGGACCGCCTCGCAGAGGAACAGCACGCCCGCGGCGATCAGCACGTCGGTGCGCTCCAGGGCGGGCGGTACCGAGTCGGCCCCGCCGAAGCGGCCGAACAGGCCCAGCAGCAGCACCACGGCGTAGGCGTTGATCCCGCTCGCCCAGCCGCTGGTGAAGATCAGCGGAACGGCCTCCACGGCGGCCCCCCTTCCCGTGCCCGCCCGGACCTCGGACGGGACCCGGCCACCGTACCCGGCCGCTCCGACCGGGCGGCAGGGTTCGCCGACGGCGGGGGCTGAGTATCCGTACTCAGATCGCCGGTTGAGTACCTACGCGGATACCCGCCGGCCCCGGCCGGCGGCAGAGTGGTGCGCACCGGGAAGGCCGCCGCCGGGCGGCGCCGCCCGGGAGCGCCCGGGGCAGGCCGCCGACCAGGGGGAACGGCGGTCCGCACCACAGGCCCGGGGCGCGACCAACGGCCGGAGCGAGGGGGCCGGGCACCGCCGACACGGGGCGGCGGAGCCCGGTCCCCTCCCCCTCCGGGCCCCTCGCGGGGGGAGTTCCGGGCGGGCCGGCCGGACGGGGACGGCGGGACGGGGGCGGGGCCCCGCGGAACCGGGGGGTTCCGCGTTGTCACACCCCCCGTTCACGATGGATGCATGCGCGGACCGACCGGTTCGGGCAAAGGTCCGGAGTGAACGGGGGAGACCCATGACCATCAGTCGTCCTGAGCCTGTCGCCCGCCCTGCCGTCGATCAATCCGCCGCCGACCAGTTCCCCGCCGAGCGACCCGCCGCCCGCCGCCCCGCCGCCGAACGGGCGGAGCGGACGGGACGGCCCGAGCGATCCGAGCGGCCCACCGTCGAACAGCCCACCCTGCCCGCCGGCCGCGCCGGGGACGTCCACCCGGTGCTGCGCCGGAGCACGGCCTCGCCCGCCGCGCTGGAGCTGCTCCGGCACGCGCACCGCACCCTGGTGCACGCCCGGGGCCGGCAGGATCCGTTGGAGCGCTACGCCACCGCCCACCTCGCCGCGCTGCGGGCCACCGCCGCCGTGCTCGCCGTCCGCGGCCGCCCGGTGCGGCACCCGCGCCGCCGCCAGGCGATCCGCCCGGCCTGGGAGCTGCTGCCCGAGGTCGCCCCCGAACTCGCGGAGTGGGCGGCCTACTTCGCGGCCGGGGCCCGCCGCCGGGCCGCCGCCGAGGCCGGCATCACCGGCGCCGCCGGGCCGCGGGACGCGGACGACCTGATCCGCAACACCGCCCTGTACCTGCGCATCGTGGAGCGGATCCTGGCCCTGCACCCCTGACCCGGCACCCGGCGCCCCGGCGTCCGCGCCGCCCCTGATCCGCCCGGCCCCGGCGGATAAGGTGGAGGCGTTCCCGCCGTGGAAGAACCTGCTTAGAGGGGTGCCGCCTTGTATCCGACTCGTCCCCGCAGTGCGCTGCGTACCGCCGTGGTGTGGGAGGTGGTGCGGGAGGCGCTGGAGCGGCGCTCCGCCGAGCTCGGGCGGCCGGTGCTGGAGGTCGTCGACACCGGTGGCGGCACGGGCAACTTCGCCGTGCCCGTGGCCAGGCTGGGCCACCGGGTCACGGTGGTCGACCCGAGCCCGGACGCGCTGTTCGCGCTGGAGCGCCGGGCCGCCGAGGCCGGGGTCACCGAGCTGGTCCGGGCCGTCCAGGGCGACGCCCAGACGCTGCCCGAGCTGGTCCCGGCCGGTTCGGTCGACGCGGTGCTCTGCCACGGCGTCCTGGAGGTCGTCGACGACCCGGCCGAGGCGCTCGGCAACCTGGTCGGCACCCTCGGCAAGGGCGGGCTGGTCAGCCTGCTCGCCGCCAACCGCAACGGCGCGGTGCTGGCCCGCGCGGTGGCCGGCCAGTTCACCGAGGCCCGCACCGCGCTGGACGCCGCCGACGGCCGCTGGGGCGCGGGCGACCCGATGCCGCGCCGCTTCACCGGCGAGCAGCTGGACGAGCTGGCCGCCGCGGCCGGGCTGCGGGTCACCTCCGTGCACGGCATCCGGGTCTTCGCCGACCTGGTGCCCGGCGTCCTGGTCGACACCGAGCCCGGCGCGCTCGACGCCCTGCTCAAGCTCGAACTCGCGGCCGCCGAACAGCCCGCCTTCCACGCCGTCGCCACCCAGCTGCACCTGCTCGCCGAGGCGATCTGATCCGGGTCGGGGGGCACCAAGGAGGGGGTCCGCTCGTTGCAGTGGTGGGACCGCCGCCGCGGTGGCCCCAGCCACGCCTGATTGACCACGCCGAACCAGGGCCGTGGACCGTATGATCTGGGTAAAGCCGGTAAGCATGACGGCCAGACCGGTGGGGCATATGGACCACACAGGCCCGAGCCAGGGGTGGCGGACCGGTCGCCCCGCGACCGACGAGTAGGAGGACTCCGTGCCGCTCTCGGAGCACGAGCAGCGACTGCTCGAGCAGATGGAGCGAGCGCTGTACGCCGAAGATCCCAAGTTCGCGTCAGCGCTCGAGGGAACCGGCCTGCGCACCTACACCCGTCGGCGGGTCTACCTGGCCGTGGCGGGGTTCGTGGCGGGCATCGCGCTGCTCATGGGCGGCCTGGTCACGCAGGTCATCTGGGTCAGTGTCGTCGGGTTCCTGGTCATGCTTGGTTGTGCGGTCCTCGCGGTCACCGCGTGGCGGCGCGGCCCGGCCGGGCACGGTCCACGGCAGGCGCCACCGCCACGCCGGAAGACCGGCGTCATGGACCGAATGGAACAGCGCTGGCAGCGGCGCCGCGACGAACAGAGCGGCCTGTAGCAGCGACCGGAAACGCAACGTGAAAGGGTCCGCCCCGGGAGAGCTCCTCTCCCGGGGCGGACCCTTGCGCGTGCGCCCTCCGGCGCTCAGCCGTTCGCGTTCCCGCCGCTCTTGCCGTTCCCGCCGTCCTTGCCGTTCCCGGCGTCCTTGCCGCTCCCGCCGTTCCGGCCGAGGCGCCGGAACGGCCCGGCCACGGCCGCCCGGAGCGCGGCCACCCGTTCGGCGGTGCGCTCCCGGCGGGCCGCTGCGCGGTCCTGGGCGCGCCACCACAGGCGCACCGCGGAGGCGGGCAGCAGCAGGGCGCGCAGCCGGCGGGCGCGGGTGGCCCGGACCAGCAGGGCCGCGCGGGCGGTGCGGACGTCGCCGCCGAGGTGGGCGGGCGCGTCGGACTCGCGGGCGTACATGACGCGCTCGGTGGCGAGGGCGACCCGGCCCGCGGCGGCCGCGGCGTCGGGGTCGAGGCGGGCGTCCTCGGCGAGCCGGCGGGCGGCGCCGCGCGGGGTGCGGGCCTCGTCCGGGGGGATGCCCAGGTCCCAGGCGGAGTCGACGAGTTCGGCCCAGGCGGCGAGCACCTGTTGGTCGGTGAGCCGCGGCCCGTCCGCGCCGGCCAGGTGGCGGCCGGCGCCGAGGCGGCGTCGGCGCAGCCTGGTGCGCCAGAGCATCGGGAAGGCCAGCGCGGCCAGCAGCAGCAGGACGGCGGCGGCGGTGAGCAGGGCCGGCCAGCTCCGCCACCAGGGCGCCGCGGTGTCCCGGTGCACGGTCAGCGCGGCCTCGTCGGCGCAGTCGCCGATCCGGTGCTGCTGCTGCGGGGGGCAGCTGCTGGAGGAGGACGGCTGGGCGGAGGGCTGCCCGGTCGGCGCGGCGCTGCTGGGGGCGGCGCTGGGCGTGTTGGTGGGGGCGGCCTGCTGGACGGAGTACAGCGGGGTGCTGCCCCGGTTCGGGGTGGGCTCGAAGCGCATCCAGCCGTAGCCGCTGAAGTACAGCTCGGGCCAGGCGTGGTAGTTGGAGCTGCGGACCACCCGGTCGGTGCCGTTGCCGGTGCCCGGGGTGAAGCCGATCGCGACCCGGGCGGGGATGCCCAGCGAGCGGGACATCGCGGCCATGGTGGCGGCGAAGTGCACGCAGAAGCCCTCCTTGTCCTGGAGGAACTTGGCGATGGCGTCCGGCCCGGTGCGGGCGTCGATCTTGGTGTTGTAGGTGAAGCCGCCGCTGGTGAAGTACTGCTGGAGGGCGACGGCCCGGTCGTACGGGGTGTCCTTGCCCCTGGTGACGTCCCGGGCGGTGTCGGCCACCACGGACGGCAGGTTGGCGGGCAGGTCCAGGTAGCGCTTGGCGATGTCGTCGGGGGCCGGGCCGGCGGAGCGCAGCTGGGCGGCGGTGGCGTTGACGTCGACCGAGCCGACCGAGTAGGTCAGGCCCTTGCTCTTCTGGCCGTTGATGCCGCTGACGGTGCGCCCCTGCGGGTCGAAGCGCCAGTCCGCGGTGTTCGGCAGCTCCAGCCAGGACATCGGGTACGGCATCGGCAGCCAGGCGGTGCTCAGCTGCTCGGAGACGGTGACCTTGGTGCGGACCGAGGTGGTGGGCAGGTTCGGGGCCAGGCCCTCGGGGGCGGGCATGGTGGTGGGCAGCGCCTGGGGGCTCTGCTGGCCGGGCAGCCACTCCTGGCCGTTGAACTCGCTGAGCGCGGCGATCCGCAGGTAGAGCTGGTCGGCGTCGGGCGCGTCGGTGGAGAAGCTCAGCAGCGGGGTGTCGTCGTTGGAGCGCAGGTTGGCGGTGAGCGCGACGACCAGGTTGAGCGAGCGCTCGTCGCCCTTGCCGCTCCCGCTGCCGCCGCCCGCGCCGTCGTGGCCGCCCAGGCCGCCGAACAGGCCGGGGCCGACCGCGGGGGCGAACACCGGCACCAGCACGGCGGCGGCCAGCGCGATCACGCCGATCCGGCGGCCGCCGTTGGACAGCGCGGTGGCGGAGCGGCCGGCGCCGTGGAAGACCCGGCCCCAGCGGGTGAGCCGGTCCTGGCCCTCGGTGTAGAGCAGGGCGAGGAAGCCCGCGGCGCCGAACAGGAACCACAGCCACATGCCGCCGGGCGAGTCGGCCAGGCCGCCGGAGACCGAGTACAGGGCCAGCAGCGGCAGGCCCGCGGCGGCGGCCCGGCGGTAGGTGACCGCCAGGGTGTCGACCAGGACGGCCACCAGGGCGACCGAGCCGACCACGATCAGCCGCAGGCCGTCGCTGGCCGGGGCCGGGATCGCGTACGCCTGGATGTCGTCGCCGCCGCTGCTCAGCAGCGTGGAGACCGCGTCCAGGGCGCCCGGGCCGGGCAGCACGCCGAAGCTCATCGAGGACTGCACGGTGGTGAGCATCAGCACGTACAGCACGACCAGCAGTTGCAGCGGCGGCACCAGCGCCCGGGGCAGCGGCAGGGCGCGCAGCCCGGCCCCGGCGCCGGCCGTGACGGCGATCAGCAGCAGGCCGTGCGGGGCGAGCGCGAACGGGTCCTGGAACAGCGGGGACAGGCACAGCGCCGCCAGGGCGGTGGCCAGGGCCGCGCAGAGCGTCAACTTGGCCCGGGTGGTCACGCGCCGACCTCGTCTCGGTAGGGAACGGTGGTGTTCTGGGTGCGGTCCGCGGCCCGCCACAGCGCGGGCAGCGAGTCCCCGGCCCGGACCGGGAGCACCGTCCAGCCGGACTCGCGCAGCCGGGCGACCCGGGCGGCGGCCGGCTCGTCCGCGCTCTCCGGGAAGAGGTGCCGCAGGCCCGACCAGGTGCCGGTGTCCAGCAGCAGGACGACGGCGCCGCCGGTGCGGCGGCGCAGCCGGGCCAGCCGCTCGACCTGCTCCTCGTCGAGCTCGCCGACCACCGCGACCAGCAGGCCCTCGCCGCCCAGCCGGAGCACCTCCTCGGCGCGGGCCAGGGTGCCGCCGTCGGAGTGCTCGACCACGGCCAGCGCGTCCAGCAGCAGGCCGACGGACTCGGCGGCGCCCGCCCCGCCGCCGGCGCCCTGGCCGGGCACCGAGAAGCCGGTGTCGGTGAGCAGCCGGGTGCGGTAGCCGCGCTGCACCAGGTCGACGGCGACCGAGGCGGCGCAGGACACCGCCCACTCGAACGAGGAGGCCGGGCCGGAGCCGCGGTGCGCGGCCTCCCGGGTGTCCAGCAGCACGGTGGCGCGGGCCTGCAGCGGCTGCTCCTCGCGCCGGACCATCAGCTCGCCGTACCGGGCCGTGGACTTCCAGTGCACCCGGCGCAGGTCGTCGCCGTGCCGGTACTCGCGCGGGATGACGTCGTCGTCGCCGGCCAGCGCCAGGGTGTGGGTGGTGGAGTCGCCCTGCCCGCCGGACTCGCCGGGCAGCCGGACCGGCGGCAGGTCCTGGACCTGCGGGACGACGGTCAGCACGTCGGCGGTGCTGAACGCGCGGGTCAGCTCGCACATCCCGAACGGGTCGGACAGCCGCAGCTGGAGCGGGCCCAGCGGGTAGCGCCCGCGCAGGTCGGAGCGGACCCGGTAGGACACCTCGCGGAAGCCGCGCGGCTCGACCCGGTCCAGCACGAAGCGCGGGCGCGGGCCCAGCACGTACGGGACCTTGTCCTCCAGCAGCAGCAGGCCGGTGGGCACCCGGGAGACGTTGTCCAGCCGCAGGTGCACCCGGGCCTCCTGCCCGGCCGCGGCCCGCTGCGGGCTGAGCCGGCGGCCGGAGGCCACCCGGTAGCGGGTGCGCACCAGCAGCGCGGCGGCGGCCAGCGGGAGCGCCGCCAGCAGCACGCCGACCTGGAGCAGCGCGGTCTGGCCGAACACGAACGCGCAGACCGCGGCGGTCGCGCCGGCCGCGAGGAAGGAGCGCCCCCGGGTGGTCAGTCCGCGCAGCGCGGCGCGCACCCCGGAGGCGCGGGCGGGGCGCGCCACCTCAGCGGCCCTGCGGGCGCGGGATGGGCAGTCGGGCCACCAGGTCGAGCACCACCTGCTCGACCGTGCGGCGGCTCAGCTGGGTCTCCGAGGTGGGGAGCAGGCGGTGGGCCAGCACCGGGACGGCGAGCGCCTGGATGTCGTCCGGGAGCACGTAGTCGCGGCCGTCCAGGGCGGCGTGCGCGCGGGCCGCCCGGACCAGGTGCAGGGTGGCCCGGGGGGAGGCGCCGAGCCGCAGTTCGGAGGTGGTGCGGGTGGCGGCGACCAGGTCGACGGCGTAGCGGCGGACCGGGTCGGCCACGTAGACGGTCTTCACCAGGTCGATCAGCTTGAGCAGGTCGGCGGCGTGCGCGACCGGCTGGAGGTCGTCCAGCGGGTTGGCCGCGGAGTGCAGGTCGAGCATCGCGAACTCGGCTTCGGCGCTGGGGTAGCCGATCGAGATCCGGGCCATGAAGCGGTCCCGCTGGGCCTCGGGCAGGGCGTAGGTGCCCTCCATCTCGACCGGGTTCTGGGTGGCGATCACCATGAACGGCGAGGGCAGCTCGTGGGTGGTGCCGTCGATGGTGACCTGGCGCTCCTCCATCGACTCCAGCAGCGCGGACTGGGTCTTCGGCGAGGCCCGGTTGATCTCGTCGCCGACCACGATCTGGGCGAAGATCGCGCCGGGCCGGAACTCGAAGTCCCGCTGGTGCTGGTCGAACACGTTGGTGCCGGTGACGTCGGAGGGCAGCAGGTCCGGGGTGAACTGGATCCGGCGGACCGTGCAGTCCACCGAGCGGGCCAGCGTCTTGGCGAGCATGGTCTTGCCGACGCCGGGTACGTCCTCCAGCAGCAGGTGGCCCTCGGCGAGCAGCACCGTCAGGGCGATCCGGATCGCCTCCGGCTTGCCCTCGATCACGCTCTCCACGGACTTCCGGACCCGGTCGACCACCGCCGCCAGCTCCGCCAGACCGGTCGGTTCCCGCCGGTCGTACCGGTCCGGCTCCGGCTGGTCCGTGCCCTGCCCGCTGATCGTCGTCACCCGTACGCTCCCATGTTGCACAGTCGCCGGGCGGCTGGTTCGAGCCCGGCCCACCCCGAATACCTGGCGCATTCTTCCCTGTCCCACGGCCAGAAGTCACCCGGCCGGGCGAGACGCGAAGGCTGTCCCGGTTTGGGACGAGCGGCCGGCCCGGGCGGTTTCGCCCGGCCCCGGCGGATCTCCCGCAGCGGGCCGGTGCGCAGGTCGGACCCGGAGCCCCGGACGCCGCCGGTGCGCGGCGGGAACGGCGGGGTGCGCACCCGCCGGACGCCGGCGTCCACCGCGGCGCGGGTGCCCGGAGCGGTGCACCGCCGCGGTCCCGGCCCCCGGGCCCGTTCGGACGGCTCCGCCCCGGTTCACCCGGCGCGGGGGCCCGCCCTCGCGCCCCGGCCCCCGGGCGGCCCGGCCACCCGTCCGACCTGCGCGAACCGATACCGCCGGCCGGGTGGTGCGCCGGAGCGGAACGTTGACTGACGGGGCGCGGACGATAGGCTGCAGGCGCAGTGGAGCACGGCGGACGGCGCCCGGCGGACGGGCGGTCGGGCCGCTCTCCGCGCCGGGCCGGCCGTCCCGCACGCAGCCCGCGGCCTCCTCCCGCTCCGTGCCCACCTGGCGCACCTTCCCCGGTGCCGGGCGGTCGCTCCTTCCCCGAGCGAGCGGGCGGGGACCACGGGCGGTGTGCGGCGCGGCCGGCCCGGTGCGCGAGAATGGCCCGGCCACACCGCACCTGAGGAAGGGCCCCGCCCCCGTATGAGTACCGACAGCCCCGCCCCCCGGCACATCCCGGTGATGCTGGAGCGCTGCCTGGACGCCCTGGCCCCGGCGATCTCGGCGCCCGGCTCCGTCGTGGTGGACGCCACCCTGGGCCTGGGCGGCCACAGCGAGGCCCTGCTGACCCGCTTCCCGGACGTCCGCCTGATCGCCGTCGACCGCGACCCGCGCGCCCTGGAGCTCTCCGCCGCCCGGCTGGCCCGGTTCGGCGACCGGGCCACCCTGGTGCACGCCGTGTACGACGAGATCCCGCGCGTCCTGGACGAGTTGGACGTCCCCGAGGTGCAGGGCGTGCTGTTCGACCTCGGCGTCTCCTCGATGCAGCTGGACGAGGCCGACCGCGGCTTCGCCTACGCCCAGGACGCCCCGCTGGACATGCGGATGGACCAGACCCGCGGCATCTCCGCCGCCGAGGTCCTCAACACCTACAGCCACGGCGACCTGGCCCGCATCCTCAAGGTGTACGGCGAGGAGCGGTTCGCCGGGAAGATTGCCTCCGCCGTTCTGCGGGAACGCGAGCGGGAACCGTTCACCACCAGCGCTCGTCTTGTGGAGTTGGTCCGCAACGCCATCCCGGCGGCCACCCGGCGCACCGGCGGCAACCCGGCCAAGCGGACCTTCCAGGCGCTGCGGATCGAGGTCAACGGCGAGCTGGAGGTGCTGGACCGGGCCGTCCCCGGCGCGCTGGACGCCCTGGCGGTGGGCGGCCGGATCGTGGTGATGTCCTACCAGTCGCTGGAGGACCGCCTGGTCAAGCAGTACCTCCAGGCGGGCGCGACCTCCACCGCCCCGCCGGGCCTGCCGGTGATCCCCGAGGAGCTCCAGCCCTGGCTGAAACTGCTCACCCGCGGTGCCGAACTGGCCACCGAGGAGGAGATCGAGGAGAACCGGCGCGCCGCGCCCGTACGGCTGCGCGTGGCGGAGAGGATCAGACGGACCCGGAGGTAGCCAGCCGCCGGGAGCAGCGGAGCGAAGGGGAGTGGAGCGGTGCCGGTGGCCGGCGAGCGGACCCGGGGGAGCGTCCCCGGGCAGGGGGGCAGGGCGCGGATCACCGTCCGGCCCGGAGCGCGCTCGATGCGGGGGCGCACCCCGTTCGCGGTGCTGGTGGTCACCCTGCTGTCGGCCGGGCTGCTCGGCCTGCTGATGCTCAACACCGCCCTGAACGAAGGATCGTTCACCCTCTCCCGGCTCAAGCGGCAGACCACCGAGGCCACCGACCAGCAGCAGACCCTGCAGCAGCAGATCGCCGAGCAGTCCGCGCCCGACGCGCTGGAGCGGCGGGCCCGCGAGCTCGGCATGGTGGCCGGCGGCGACCCGGTCTTCCTCAACCCGGACGGCTCGGTCACCGGCAAGGCCAGGGCCGCCGAGGACAAGCCGCCGGTGCCGCGCCCCAGCAGCGCCGCGCCCTCCGACCCGGCCGCCTCGCCCGGCGCGAGCCCGAGCCCCGGCGACCCGGGCATCGACCTCGCGCCCGCCCCGCCGGCCGGTGCCGCGTCCGGCAGTCCTTCCGGCAGCCCCTCGGGCAGCCCGTCCGCCGGGGCGCAGCGGTGAGCCGCCCGCCCGGGGACGCGCCCCGCCCGCGCCGCACCCCGCCCGGCTCCGGCTCGGGCCGCTCCGCCGCCGGCCGGGCCGGTTCGGGCCGCCCCGCCGAACAGCCGCCGCGCCGCCGCCCCACCGAGCAGCAGCCGCCGCGCCGCCGGGTCGCCGAACCGCGCCGCGCCGCCGACGGCGCCCCCGCCCGCCCGGCCCGGCCGCGCGCCGCCGGGCACCGCGAGGTCGCCCCGCCGCGCCCGGGCACCCGCCCGGCCCGCCGCCCGGCCGCGCCGCGCCGCCCCGCCCCGTCCGGGTCGCGGACCATCAAGCTGGCCGATCCGCGCCGCCGGCTGCGGCTGGTGACGGTCTCCCTGCTGCTGGTGTTCGCGATCTTCGCGGGCCGGCTGGTGCAGCTGCAGCTGCTGGACTCCGACGCGCTGGCCGCCGCCGCGGGCGCCAACAAGTACGTGCGGGTGGCACTGCCCGCCGAGCGCGGCTCGATCACCGCCGCGGACGGCACCGTGCTGGCCACCTCGGTCGACGCGTACGACATCACCGCCGACCCGACCATGTTCACCCCGGAGGCCACCCACCTGCCGGACGCGCCGGAGCAGGCCGCGGCGCTGCTCGCGCCGATCCTCGGGCAGCCGAAGGAGAAGCTGGCCGAGAAGCTGCACCTGAACAGCAAGAACCCGAAGAGCCAGTACGCGCTGGTGATGGCCCGGCAGACCCCGGAGGCGAAGAACCAGATCGCCGACCTGAAGTCCTCACTCACCAAGCAGGTGGACACCGCGGCCTGCCGCGCCCAGGTGCAGCTGCTCAAGAAGCCCGCCGACAAGGGCGGCCGGCAGTTCCTGGACGCGGCCTGCGTCAACCCGCTGGCCGGGATGTTCTGGGAGCAGTCGACCCGGCGCAGCTACCCGGCGGGCGGCCTGGGCGCCAACCTGGTCGGCTTCGTCAACGCGGAGGGCGTCGGCACCGGCGGCCTGGAGCTCCAGTACCAGCAGCTGCTGGCCGGGCAGGACGGCCACTCCACGTACGCCTCGGCGGGCGGCAACCGGGTCGCCACCGCGGGCGGCGCCCGGCAGGACCCGGTGCCCGGCACCGACCTGCGGCTGACCGTGAACCCCGACGTCCAGTGGGCCGCCCAGCGGGCCATCACCGACCAGGTCGCCAACGCCGGGGCGGAGAAGGGCTACGTGATCGTCCAGGACGTGAAGTCCGGGCAGCTGCTGGCGATGGCCTCCTCGCCCGGCTTCGACCCGAACGACCTCTCCTCGGCCCGCGCCGACCAGCTCGGCAACCCGGCCCTCCAGGACGCGTACGAGCCCGGCTCGACCGCGAAGCTGATGACCATGGCGGCGGTGCTGGACACCGGCAAGGCCGACTGGGACACCCACGTCGAGGTGCCCAACACGCTCCAGCGCTCGGACCGGGTGTTCCACGACGACGTGGACCACGAGACCTGGTACCTGACCCTGGCGGGCGTGCTCGCCAAGTCCTCCAACATCGGCACCATCGAGGCGGCCGAGCACCTGGGCGCCACCCAGGCCGAGTCCAACAAGGTGCTGGCCGACTACCTGGACCGGTTCGGCATCGGCAAGCCCAGCGGCCTGGGCTTCCCCGGCGAGACCCGCGGCATCCTGGCCAAGCCCGAGGACTGGAGCGGCTCGCAGCAGTACACCATCCCGTTCGGCCAGGGCCTGTCGGTGAACGCCCTGCAGGCCACCTCGGTGTTCTCCACCATCGCCAACGGCGGCGTCCGGGTCGCCCCCGGTCTGCTGGCCGGGACCACCGGCCCGGACGGCGCCTTCACGCCCGCGGCGGCCGGGGCGCAGAACCGGGTGGTCTCGGAGCGCACCGCCAAGACGCTGACCGAGATGCTGGAGTCCGTCGTCACCGACGAGCAGGGCACCGGCACCACCGCGAAGATCCCCGGCTACCGGGTGGCGGGCAAGACCGGCACCGCCAACCGGGTGGACCCGAAGACCGGCAAGTACTCCGGGTACACCGCCTCCTTCATCGGCTTCGCGCCCGCCGACCAGCCCCGGGTGACGGTCTCCTGCGTCATCCAGGACCCGGTCAACGGGCACTTCGGCGGGCAGCTGTGCGGGCCCGTCTTCAAGCAGGTGATGGAGTTCACCCTCAAGACCCTCCAGGTCCCGCCGAGCGGCAGCGAGGCGCCGAACCTGCCCGTCGACTGGAAACCCTGAGATGAGCGACACCCCCCGGCGCGCGCAGCGCCCTGTGAGCAGCGTCACGGAGCAGGCCCGGTTTGGCCCCGGGGGGCGCGGGGCCGATAGCCTTCCGGCCGTGCCGAAACCCGATCAAACCCCCGCGAGCTCCCCCCGCCCCCGCCGCACCGCGGCGCTGCCCCTCGCCGAGGCGGCCCGGCTGCTCGGCCTGGCCCCCCAGGAGGGCCCCGAGGTCACCGGCGTCACCCACGACTCCCGGGCGGTGCGCCCCGGCGACGTCTACGTGGCCTTCCCCGGGGCCAACCACCACGGCGCGGCGTTCGCCGCCGGCGCGGCGGCGTCCGGCGCGGTCGCGGTGCTCACCGACCCGGCCGGGGCCGAACTGGCCGCCGGCGCCGGCGTCCCGCTGCTGGTGGTGGACAGCCCGCGCGAGGCGATGGGCCCGCTGGCCGCCGCGGTCTACGGGGCGCCCAGCGAGAGCATGCTGATGATCGGCCTGACCGGCACCAACGGCAAGACCACCACCTCCTACCTGGTGGAGGGCGGCCTGCGCGGGGCCGGCCGGCTGCCCGGCGTGATCGGCACCGTCGAGATGCGGGTCGGCGAGGAGCGGATCAAGTCCGAGCGCACCACCCCCGAGGCCACCGAACTGCACGCCGTGCTCGGCGTGATGCGCGAGGCCGGGGCCGACGCGGTGGTGATGGAGGTCTCCAGCCACGCGCTGGTGTACGGCCGCACCGACGGCGTGGTCTACGACGTCGCGCTGTTCAACAACCTGACGCCCGAGCACCTCGACTTCCACCCCGACATGGAGGACTACTACCGGGCCAAGGCCCGGCTCTTCCAGGAGGGCAAGTCCCGCCGGGGCGTCGCCAACCGGGACGACTCCTACGGCCGCCGGCTGGCCGGCGAGGCCCGCATCCCGATGACCACCTTCTCCGCGTCCGGCGACCCGGCCGCCGACTGGCGCGCCGTCGACGTCCAACTCGGCCCGTCCGGCTCGACGTTCCGGGTGCTCGGCCCGAACGGCGAGCAGGCCGACGCCGCGGTGCCGCTGCCCGGCCCGTTCAACGTCGCCAACGCGCTGGGCGCGATCACCGCGCTGGTCACCGCCGGGATCGACCTGGACGCCGCGGTGGCGGGCGTGGCCGCGGTGGCCGGGGTGCCCGGCCGGCTGGAGAAGGTCGAGGCCGGGCAGGACTACGTCGCCGTGGTCGACTACGCCCACAAGCCGGACGCGCTCAGCGCCGTGCTCGCCTCGCTGCGCGAGGTCACCAAGGGCCGGCTGCACGTGGTGGTCGGCTGCGGCGGCGACCGCGACCCGTACAAGCGCGGGCCGATGGGCGCGATCGCCGCCCGGCTCGCCGACACCGCCGTCCTCACCAGCGACAACCCGCGCTCCGAGGACGCGCTGGCGATCCTGGCCACCATGCTGGCCGGTGCCGCCGAGGTGCCCGAGGAGGAGCGCGGCGAGGTGCTCGCCGTCCCCGACCGGGGCGAGGCGATCGCCCTGGCCGTCGCCCGGGCCCACACCGGGGACACCGTGCTGGTGGCCGGCAAGGGCCACGAACTGGGCCAGTACGTGAAGGGCGAGGTCCGCCCGTTCGACGACCGCCAGGTGTTGCGGGTCGCGATTGAGCAGCTGATGGAGGCGGAGCGATGATCTCTCTCACCCTGGCCGAGGCCGCGCAGGCCGTCGGCGGGACGCTCGACGGCGCGGACCCGCAGGCGCCGATCACCGGCGCGGTGGTCACCGACAACCGGCAGATCGAGCCCGGCGGCCTGTTCGTGTGCGTGGCCGGCGAGCGCGTCGACGGCCACGACTTCGCCGCGAAGGCCGTCGCCGACGGCGCGGTCGCGGTGCTCGCCACCCGGCCCGTCGGCGTGCCCGCGATCCTGGTGGACGACGTGGTGGTCGCGCTCGGCCGGCTCGCCCGCGCCGTGGTGGCCCGCGCCGACGGGGTGCGGATCGTCGGCCTGACCGGCTCGGCCGGCAAGACCTCCACCAAGGACCTGATCGGCCAACTGCTCTCCGAGCACGGCGAGACGGTCTTCCCGGCCGGTTCGCACAACAACGAGATCGGCCACCCGCTGACCGCGCTGCGGATCGCCCCGACCACCCGTCACCTGGTGATGGAGATGGGCGCCCGGCACAAGGGCGACATCGAGTACCTGACCGGCATCACCCCGCCCACCGTCGGACTCGTCCTCAACATCGGCACCGCCCACCTCGGCGAGTTCGGCTCCCGCGAGGCGATCGCCGAGGCCAAGGGCGAGATGGTGGAGGCCCTTTCGCCCGAGGGCGTCGCCGTCCTCAACGCCGACGACCCGCTGGTGCGCGCGATGAGCAGCCGCACCAAGGCCCGGGTGGTGCTGTTCGGCGAGTCCCCGGACGCCCACGTCCGGGCCACCGACGTTCGCCTGGACGCCACCGGCAGGCCGCAGTTCACGCTCAGCACCCCGGCCGGTTCCGCACCCGTGCGGCTGCGCCTGTACGGTGAGCACCACGTCTCGAACGCCCTCGCCGCCGCAGCGGTGGCGGTGGAGCTCGGGATGCCCGTCGACCGCGTCGCCGAAGCACTCAGCGAGGCGGGTGCGCTGTCCCGCTGGCGCATGGAGGTGGTCGACCGGGCCGATGGCCTCACCGTCGTCAACGACGCCTACAACGCGAACCCGGAGTCCGTGCGGGCCGCGCTGCGGACCCTCGCGACGATGGCGGGCACCGGCCCGGAGCGCCGCCGCACCTGGGCGGTGCTCGGTGAGATGCGGGAGCTCGGCGAGGACAGCCTCGACGAGCACGACACCATCGGAAGGCTCGTGGTACGGCTCGACATCACCAAGCTGGTGGCGGTCGGCGGACGCGAGGCGGCCCGGATGGAACTGGGCGCGAGGAACGAAGGTTCGTGGGGTGAGGAGTCGGTGCTGGTGTCCGACGCGGACGCGGCGATCGAGCTGCTGCGCAGTCAGGTGCGGCCGGGGGACGTGGTCCTGGTGAAGGCCTCCCGTTCGGTGGGTCTGGAGAAGGTCGCCGAGGCGCTGCTCGCGGACGGTGCCGCGAAGTGAAGCAGATCCTCTTCTCCGGCATGATCGGCCTGGTGCTGACCCTGCTCGGCACCCCCGCCCTGATCAAGCTGCTCGCCAAGCACGGCTACGGCCAGTACATCCGCGACGACGGCCCCAAGGCGCACCACAGCAAGCGCGGCACGCCCACCATGGGCGGCATCGCCTTCATCCTGGCGACACTGATCGCCTACTTCGGGACCAAGGCGATAACGGGCGAAATGCCCACCGCCTCCGGCCTGCTGGTGCTGTTCCTGACCACGGGCCTGGGCCTGGTCGGCTTCCTGGACGACTACATCAAGGTGGTCAAGCGCCGCTCGCTGGGCCTGCGGGCCAAGGCGAAGCTGCTCGGCCAGTCCTTCGTCGCCCTGGCCTTCGCCATCCTGGCCCTGCAGTTCAGCGACAGCCGCGGCCTGACCCCGGCCTCCGACCACCTGTCCTTCGTGCAGGACTTCAAGTGGGCGATCGGCCCGGTGCTGTTCGTCATCTGGGCCTACTTCATGATCGCCGCGATGTCGAACGGCGTGAACCTGACGGACGGCCTGGACGGCCTGGCCACCGGCGCCTCGGTGATGGTCTTCGGCGCCTACACCTTCATCGGGCTGTGGGAGCACGGCCAGAACTGCGCCTACGCGATCAAGGCCACCGCCTCCTGCTACGACGTCCGCGACCCGCTGGACCTCGCCGTGGTCGCCGCCGCCCTGATGGGCTCCTGCTTCGGCTTCCTGTGGTGGAACACCTCGCCCGCGAAGATCTTCATGGGCGACACCGGCTCGCTGGCCCTCGGCGGCGCGCTGGCCGGCCTGGCCATCGTCTCGCGCACCGAACTGCTGCTCGCCATCCTCGGCGGCCTGTTCGTGATCATCACCCTTTCGGTGATCATCCAGGTCGGGTCGTTCCGGATGACCGGCAAGCGCGTTTTCAAGATGGCGCCGCTCCAGCACCACTTCGAACTCAAGGGCTGGAGCGAAGTCCTGATCGTGGTCCGGTTCTGGATCATCCAGGGCCTGTGCGTCGCCGTCGGACTCGGACTCTTCTACGCGGGGTGGGTGACCGGATGAACAACCCGGAGTGGGCCGGCCTTCCGGTCGTCGTCGCAGGACTCGGCCTCTCCGGGGTCAGCGCCGCCCGCGTCCTGCACGGGCTCGGCGCGCACGTCACCGTGGTGGACGGCGGCGACGGCCCGGGCCTCGCCGCCAAGGCCGCCGCCCTCACCGAGCAGGGCGTCGCCGTCCGCCTCGGCGACGGCGCGAGCCTGCCGGACGGCACCGCCCTGATCGTCACCTCGCCCGGCTGGGCCCCCGACAGCCCGCTGTTCACCGCCGCCGCCGCGGCCGGCGTCCCGGTCTGGGGCGACGTCGAACTCGCCTGGCGGCTGCGCACCCCGCACCCCGCCACCGGCGAGCCCGCCCCCTGGCTGGCCGTCACCGGCACCAACGGCAAGACCACCACCGTCCAGATGCTGGCCTCGATCCTCACCGCCGCGGGCAGGCGCACCGCCGCCGTCGGCAACGTCGGCGTCTCGGTGCTGGACGCGGTGCTCGCCGCGGAGCCGTACGACGTGCTGGCCGTCGAGCTCTCCAGCTACCAGCTGCACTGGGCGCCCTCGCTGCGGGTGCACTCCGGCGCGGTGCTCAACCTGGCGCCCGACCACCTCGACTGGCACGGCTCGATGGAGGCGTACGCCGCCGACAAGGGCCGGATCTACCAGGGCAACCAGGTCGCCTGCGTGTACAACCTGGCCGACCCGGCCACCGAGGCGCTGGTCCGCGAGGCCGACGTCGAGGAGGGCTGCCGGGCGATCGGCTTCGGCCTGGACGCCCCCGCCGTCTCCCACCTCGGCGTGGTCGACGGCCTGCTGGTCGACCGGGCCTTCGTCGCCGACCGGGCCAACGCCGCCGCCGAGCTCGGCACCGTCGCCGACGTGCGCCCGCCCGCCCCGCACAACGTCGCCAACGCGCTGGCCGCCGCCGCGCTGGCCCGCGCCTACGGCGTGGACGCCAAGGCCGTCCGGGACGGGCTGCGCGCCTTCACGCCCGACGCGCACCGGATCGCGCACGTCGCCGAGATCGACGGCGTCGGCTACGTCGACGACTCCAAGGCCACCAACACCCACGCCGCCGCCGCCTCGCTGGCGGCCTACCGGCCGGTGGTGTGGATCGCCGGCGGCCTGGCCAAGGGCGCCACCTTCGACGAGCTGGTCGCCGCCGCCGCCCCCCGGCTGCGGGCCGCCGTGCTGATCGGCCAGGACCGGCAGCTGATCCGCGAGGCGCTGGAGCGACACGCCCCGCAGGTCCCGGTCTTCGAGCCGGCCCCGGGCCAGACTGGCGCCGGGGCGATGACCGCGATCGTCGCGGCCGCGGCCGCCGCCGCCGAGAAGGGCGACACCGTCCTGCTGGCACCGGCCTGCGCCTCGATGGACATGTTCACCAACTACGGTGAGCGCGGGGACGCGTTCGCCGCCGCCGTCCGGGCCCTGCAGCCCTGAAGCACGCACCACGAGGTCGCGCCCGCGGGTAGTCCGCCGCCCGGGCGCGGCCTCGCCGTCGGAGGACCCCCGGCGCGTTCCCGTCCGTGACCCGAACCGTGAGGAGCCCGTGGTGCCGACCAGGGAGAAGGAGCCGCCCCGGGGCCTCCAGCTGATCTCGGCGACCACCACCACCTTCAAGTCGGCCGGCCCGCTGGCCCGCTTCCGGGCCGCCCGGGAGCGGTTCGGCTACCTGATGGCCCGCCCGCTGACCCCGTACTACCTGATCCTGGGCGCGGCGCTGCTGCTGGTGGTGCTGGGCCTGGTGATGGTGTTCTCCGCCTCGCAGAGCGTGGTGGTCGAGTACGGCCTGCCGATGACGTTCTTCTTCCGCAAGCAGCTGATCGCCCTGCTGCTGGGCGGGGCGATCGCCGTGGTGCTGACCCGGGCCCCGGTCCGGGTGCTGCGCACCGCCGCCTACCCGCTGCTGTTCGGGGTGGTGGGCGCGCTGGTGCTGGTGGCCATCCCCGGGGTCGGCGTGCGGATCAACGGCAACCGGAACTGGATCAGCCTGGGCTTCTTCCAGATCCAGCCCTCCGAGTTCGCCAAGCTCGCCCTGCTGCTCTGGGCGGCCGACCTGCTGGCCCGCAAGCAGCGCACCCACACGCTGGACCGGTGGAAGCACCTGCTGGTCCCGCTGGTGCCGGGCACCGTCGTGCTGATGATGCTGATCATGATCGGCGGCGACATGGGCACCACCATGGTGCTGATCGCCATGCTGTTCGGCCTGCTGTGGATGGTCGGCGCCCCGCTGCGGCTGTTCGCCGCCACCCTGGGCATCGCGGTGGTCGCCTGCACCGCGCTGATCATCACCGTGCCGCACCGCCTCGGCCGGCTCTCCTGCGTCGGCGTCACCAAGCCCGACCCCTCGATGGACTGCTTCCAGGCCCTGCACGGCCTGTACGCCCTGGCCGCGGGCGGGCCGTTCGGGTCCGGACTGGGTGCCGGGGTGGAGAAGTGGGGGCAACTGCCGGAGGCCCACACCGACTTCATCTTCGCCGCGACCGGCGAGGAACTCGGACTGGTGGGGACGCTGTCGGTACTCGGCCTCTTCGCGGCACTAGGCTACGCGGGTATCCGAGTGGCCCTCGGCACCACGGACCCGTTCGTGCGGTACGCGGCGGGCGCCGCCACCACGTGGATCATGGCTCAGGCCGTGGTCAACCTGGGGTCGGCGCTGGGACTCCTGCCCATCGCGGGCGTCCCGCTGCCGCTGTTCTCGTACGGCGGTTCCGCGATGCTGTCGGCCATGTGCGCCGTCGGGCTGCTGCTGTGCTTCGCACGCAGCTCCCCGGCGGCGAAGGCAGCGCTGGCTGCCCGGCCCCGCAGATGGCGAAAAGGGGCCAACTCCCGGTTCGGGCCCGTCCTGGACCGGGTGCTGCCAGGTAGGAAAACCACAGCGCGCAAGGCCCCCCGGCCGCCGCGCAGGGAGCGGTGAATTTCGGTGCATGTCGTACTCGCCGGCGGCGGGACCGCCGGTCACATCGAGCCGGCCATGGCGCTCGCGGACGCGCTGCGCAGGCACGACCCGTCCGTCGGGATCACCGCTCTCGGCACCGAGCGCGGCCTGGAGACCCGGCTGGTGCCGGAGCGCGGCTACGAGCTGGCGCTGATCCCGGCCGTGCCGCTGCCCCGCAAGCCCACCCCGGAGCTGATCACCGTCCCGGGCCGGCTGCGCGGCACCGTGCGCGCCGCCCAGGAGGTGATCGAGCGGGTCAACGCGGACGCGGTGGTCGGCTTCGGCGGCTACGTGGCGATGCCCGCCTACCTGGCGGCCAAGCGGGCCGGCGTGCCGATCGTGGTGCACGAGGCCAACGCCCGCCCCGGCCTGGCCAACAAGATCGGCGCCCGCTACAGCGACTTCGTCGCGGTCTCCACCCCGGACTCCAAGCTGCGCGACTCCCGGTACATCGGCATCCCGCTGCGCCGCACCATCGCCACCCTGGACCGCGGCACCGTCCGCCCGGAGGCCCGGCACTACTTCGGCCTCGACCAGCGGCTGCCCACCCTGCTGGTCTCCGGCGGCTCGCAGGGCGCCCGGCGCCTGAACGAGACGGTGCAGGCGATCGCGCCCCGGCTCCAGCAGTACGGGGTGCAGATCCTGCACGCGGTCGGCCCGAAGAACGAGCTGCCGACCATCGACGACATCCCGGGCATGCCGCCGTACCGGGTGCTGCCCTACCTGGACCGGATGGACCTGGCGTACGCGGCGGCCGACATGATGCTCTGCCGGGCCGGTGCGATGACGGTGGCGGAGCTGGCCGCGGTGGGCCTGCCGGCCGCGTTCGTGCCGCTGCCGATCGGCAACGGCGAGCAGCGGCTGAACGCCCAGCCGATGGTCAAGGCGGGCGGCGGCCTGCTGGTCGACGACGCCGAGCTGACCCCGGACTGGGTGCTGAAGAACGTGCTGCCGGTGCTGACCGACCCGGCCAAGCTGTGGGAGATGTCGCGCTCCGCCGCCGAGTTCGGCCGCCGGGACGCCGACGACCTGCTGGTGCAGATGGTGTACGAGGCGATCGAGGCCGCCCGCGGCGGCCGCCGCCGTGGTTGACGAGGAGTACGAGGAGGAGCTGGGGGAGGAGGGCGGCCCGGGCCGCCCGCCCCGGCTCCGACTCTCCCGCCGGGGCGTCGCGGTACTGGTCGCGCTGGGCGCGCTGGTGGCCGGGGCGCTCGGCTGGACGGTGTTCTTCTCCTCCGCGCTGGACGTCCGCGGGGTGGCCGTCCAGGGCCTGGACTCGGGCCGGCTGACCCAGCAGGACGTCGAGCGGGCGCTCGGCGGCACGGCCCGCGGCCCGCTGGCCCGGGTCGACCTGGACGAGGCCCGGGCCGAGGTGGCGAAGGTGCCCCGGGTGGCCGGCGCCGAGGTCTGGCGCGGCTGGCCGCACACCCTGCGGGTGAAGGTCACCGAGCGTCGCCCGGTGGCGGCGATCCAGCACGAGGGCGGCGGCTTCGTCCAGGTCGACGCGGACGGTGTGGAGTTCGCCACCGAGCCGCAGCCCCCGGCCGGCGTCCCGGTGGTGGCGCTCGAACTGAGCCGGCCGGCCCAGGACGCGGCGGCCGTGATCGACCGCCCGACCCTGGTCCGCTCGGCGATCACGGTGGCCGCGGGCCTCCCGCCGGAGGTGGCGCAGCAGGCCGGTTCGCTCACGGTCTACTCCTACGACGACATCCGGCTGAAGCTGGCCTCCGGCGCGACCGTGCGCTGGGGCAGTGCGGAGGACACCGGCCGGAAGGCGAAGGTGCTGACCGCCCTGCTCGGTCAGAAGGCGTCGAATTACGACGTGAGTGCGCCGGACGCTCCGGCGGTGTCGGGTTGATCCGGTAAGTTCTGTGCCCGGGGGCGGTATTGACGGGGCCACGGCTCCGGTCCGACCCTTGGTGGTCACCCCGGTTTCACCGCGGGGTCGATGATCACATAGGCTCAAAAGAAAAAGGGAAGCTCGGCGTGTTCGTTGAAACACGCGCCGGTTGCGACCTACTGTCCTGTGTCAACGAGCTGTGCTCGACACTGAGGTGGCACGGGCACAGCCATAACCCTCAACCTCAAGTTTAGGGTTCGGGTTGGAACCACGTGCTTCCCACCCATCGACATCCGTCGGCCTTCACAATCCAGGGGAGCCGACCCGGAAATTCGAGGCGAGAGGCCCCGACGTGGCAGCACCCCAGAATTACCTCGCGGTCATCAAGGTCGTCGGCATCGGCGGCGGCGGAGTCAACGCCATCAACCGGATGATCGAGGTCGGGCTCAAGGGCGTCGAGTTCATCGCGATCAACACCGACGCCCAGGCGCTGCTGATGAGCGACGCCGACGTGAAGCTCGACGTCGGCCGCGAGCTCACCCGCGGTCTCGGCGCCGGCGCCAACCCCGAGGTCGGCCGGAAGGCCGCCGAGGACCACCGCGAGGAGATCGAGGAGGTCCTCAAGGGGGCCGACATGGTCTTCGTGACGGCCGGCGAGGGCGGCGGCACCGGCACCGGCGGCGCGCCCGTGGTGGCCAACATCGCCCGCTCGCTCGGCGCCCTGACCATCGGCGTGGTCACCCGCCCGTTCACCTTCGAGGGCCGCCGCCGCGCCAACCAGGCCGAGGACGGCATCGCCAGCCTGCGCGAGCAGGTGGACACCCTGATCGTCATCCCCAACGACCGGCTGCTGTCGATCTCCGACCGCCAGGTCTCGGTGCTGGACGCGTTCCGCTCCGCCGACCAGGTGCTGCTCTCCGGCGTGCAGGGCATCACCGACCTGATCACCACCCCCGGCCTGATCAACCTGGACTTCGCCGACGTCAAGTCGGTCATGTCGGACGCCGGTTCGGCGCTGATGGGCATCGGCTCGGCCCGCGGCGAGGACCGCGCCAAGGCCGCCGCCGTGATGGCGATCTCCTCGCCGCTGCTGGAGGCGTCCATCGACGGCGCCCGCGGCGTGCTGCTCTCCATCTCCGGCGGCTCCGACCTCGGCCTGTTCGAGATCAACGAGGCCGCCCAGCTGGTCAGCGAGGCCGCCCACCCGGAGGCCAACATCATCTTCGGCGCGGTGATCGACGACGCGCTCGGCGACGAGGTCCGGGTCACCGTGATCGCGGCCGGGTTCGACGGCGGCCAGCCGCCCGCCATCGTCCGCGAGCCGGTGGTGAAGTCGACCTCCTCGTCGTCCTCCGCCTCGTCCGCGACCCCGGCCCCCGCCCCGGAGCGCCCGGCCTCCCGCCCGTCCTACGGCTCGATCGGCTCGGTCACCCGCGCCGAGGAGCCGGCCCGGGCCGCCGAGGCCCCGGCCCCGGCGACGGCCACCGCCCCGCCGGTGCCGCCGCAGGTGCAGCCGGTCCGGCAGCCGTACGTCGAGAGCCCCGCCGAGGAGCTCGACGTGCCGGACTTCCTCAAGTGATCCATACGGTCTCCCGACACGGTGCTCACTTCGCCTCCACCACCCGGTGGGGCGGGGTGAGCACCGCGCCGTACGGGGAGCTCAACCTCGGCGGTGCGGTGGGCGATTCGCCTGAATCCGTCAAGCAGAACCGTTTCCTCGCGGCCCGGGAACTGGGCCTCGATCCGGCCGCCGTGGTCTGGATGAACCAGGTGCACGGCGCCGAGGTCGCGGTGGTGACGGAGCGCCAGCCCGAGGGCACCGCCCCGACCGTGGACGCGGTGGTCACCGACCGCCCGCTGGCGCTGGCCGTGCTGACCGCCGACTGCACCCCGGTGCTGCTGGCCGACCCGGCCGCCGGAGTGGTCGGCGCGGCGCACGCCGGGCGCCCGGGCCTGGCCGCCGGGGTGGTCCCCGCCGCGGTCGCCGCGATGCGCGAACTGGGCGCCCGCCCCGAGCGGATGCTCGCCGCGATCGGCCCCGCGGTCTGCGGCCGCTGCTACGAGGTGCCGGCGGCGATGCGCGCCGAGGTCGCCGCGCTCGTCCCGGCCGCGCACGCCGAGACCTCCTGGGGCACCCCCGCGCTGGACGTCCCGGCGGGGGTCGCCGCACAGCTCGCCGAGGCGGGCGTGCAGGATGTGGTGCGATCATCCGTCTGCACCCTCGAGTCCGCCGACCACTACTCCTACCGCGGGGAGCAGCGCACCGGCCGGCTCGCGAGCTACGTCTGGCTGGGGCCCACACACTCATGACGAACGACATCTACGGCCCGTTCCCGGGCCGCGCCGAGTTCGCCGACGCGCTGACCGAGGGTCAGCGCGTCCGCTACGAGCAGCTCGGCGCCAACCTCGACGTGGTCGAGCGCCGGATCGCCGACGCCTGCGCGGCGGCCGGCCGCCGCCGCGCGGAGGTCACCCTGATCGTGGTGACCAAGACCTACCCCGCCGAGGACACCGCGCTGCTGGCCGGCCTCGGCGTCACCGACGTCGCCGAGAACCGCGACCAGGACGCCGCCCCCAAGGCCGAGCGCTGCGTGCAGCTCCCGCTGACCTGGCACTTCGTCGGCCAGCTCCAGACCAACAAGGCCCGCTCGGTGGTCCGCTACAGCGACCTCGTGCACTCGGTGGACCGCGACCGCCTGGTCGACTCGCTGGCCGCCGCCGTCCGCAACGCCGAACGGCCGCCGCTGGGCTGCCTGGTGCAGGTCGCCCTGGAGAAGGAGGCGGGGGAGGCCGAGCACCGCGCGGGCGTCGCCCCCGCCGAGGTGCGCGCGCTGGCCGACCGGATCGCCGACACGCCCGGCCTGCGGCTGGACGGTGTGATGACGGTCGCACCGCTGGCCGGCCCGCTGGCGGGCGACCCGGCGCGCGCCTTCGCGCGGCTGGCGGAAATCGCAAGCGACGTACGCGCGGCCCATCCGGCTGCAACCATGGTCTCGGCAGGGATGAGCGGGGACTTGGAGCAGGCGATCGCCGCCGGAGCGACACACGTACGCGTCGGTACGGCGGTGCTCGGAGTGCGGTCACCGCTCGGGTAACGTCACCGAGTAAGTAGATCAGACTGCAGGACAAAATAGGACAGAACCTAGCAGATGATCAGTCTGCTGGTAAACCGTGGATCGCATTCCGAGCGTACCTCCGCGGTCTGACGGACCGTCGGCCTGACAGGTCGTAGGAGGACCGCGGCATCCGCAGGGCGACACGGTGGGCGCATGAGCGGAGGAGACAGCAGCATGGCCGGCGCGATGCGCAAGATGGCGGTCTATCTCGGTCTGGTCGAGGACGAGACCTACGACAGCCAGGGGTACGACCCCGACGACGACTACGACGCGGACCCGGAGCCGATCCGCACCGGTCGGACCGAGGACCTCCGGGCCGCCCCCGCCCCCGCCGCACCCGTCCCGCAGCCGGCGCCCGTGGCGCACATCGCGCCCCAGCCGGTGCCCGCCGCGGTCCCGATCCGGCAGGAGCAGCCGCGGATGGCACCCGTGTCGTCCATCACATCCGAGCGTCACCGCAACCTGGAGAAGAGCACCCCGGTGATCATGCCCAAGGTCGTCAACGAACGAGAGCCGTACCGCATCACCACGCTGCACCCGAGGACCTACAACGAGGCCCGTACCATCGGGGAACAGTTCCGCGGCGGCACTCCCGTGATCATGAATTTGACCGAGATGGACGACACGGACGCCAAGCGGCTCGTAGACTTCGCCGCTGGACTCGTCTTCGGTCTGCACGGCAGTATCGAGCGCGTGACACAGAAGGTGTTCCTGCTGTCGCCTGCTAACGTCGATGTAACGGCGGAGGACAAGGCTCGGATCGCCGAGGGTGGGTTCTTCAACCAGAGCTGACCCGACCACGACTGCACGTGTGGGTCTGTTGACAGAGCGTCACTGACGGTACGTCGGCCAGGGAGAGGGAGACGCGATGGGGATCTTCGGTTCGGTGCTCTACTGGGTGCTGACCGTGTTCCTGCTGATCCTGCTCTTCCGACTCGTCATGGACTGGGTGTTCCAGTTCGCCCGTTCATGGCGTCCCGGGAAGCCCATGGTCGTGGTGCTGGAGGCCACGTACACTGTCACGGATCCGCCACTCAAGCTTCTTCGGCGTTTCATTCCGCCGTTGCGTCTCGGGGGCGTGGCGCTCGACCTGTCCTTCTTCGTACTGATGATCATTGTGTATGTCCTGATCTCGCTCGTGCAGCGCCTGTCGTTCTGAACGATGCGACAGGATGCCGGTCCGACGATCACGTTGAGGTGAAGAGATGCCATTGACCCCCGAGGACGTTCGGAACAAGCAGTTCACGACCGTCCGGCTGCGCGAAGGCTATGACGAGGACGAGGTCGATGCCTTCCTCGACGAGGTCGAAGCCGAGCTGACCCGCCTGCTGCGCGAGAACGAGGACCTGCGCGCCAAGTTGGCCGCCGCCACGCGTGCCGCCGCGCAGAACCAGGCCAACATGCGCAAGGAGCAGCAGGCCCCGCAGGACGGCGGCCGCCCCGGCGCGCCCGTCCCCGCCGCCATATCCGGCCCGCCGGTGCCCGGCCAGCAGGGCCCCGGTCCGCAGCAGCTCGGCGGCCCCCAGCAGGGCATGGGGAACCAGCAGGGCATGGGCAACCAGCAGGGCATGGGGAACCAGCAGGGCATGGGCAACCAGCCGCTCGGCCTGCCCTCCGGTGCCCCGCAGCTGCCCGCCGGCCCGCAGCAGGGCATGGGCGGCCCGATGGGCAACCCGATGCAGCAGCAGCAGATGGGCCAGACCATGGGCGGCCAGCAGCAGTTGGTCCAGCCGATGGGCGGCCAGATGCTGCAGCCGATGGGCAACCCGATGCAGCAGCAGATGGGCCAGGGCATGGGCGGGCAGCAGCTCCAGCCCATGGGCGGCCAACTGCAGCCGATGGGCGGCCCGATGGGCAACCCGATGCAGCAGCAGCAGAACCCCGGCGGCGACAGCGCGGCCCGGGTGCTGGCGCTCGCCCAGCAGACCGCGGACCAGGCCATCTCCGAGGCCCGCTCCGAGGCCAACAAGATCGTCGGCGAGGCCCGCAGCCGCGCCGAGGGCCTGGAGCGGGACGCCCGCGCCAAGGCCGACGCCCTGGAGCGGGACGCCCAGGAGAAGCACCGCGTCGCGATGGGCTCGCTGGAGTCCGCCCGCGCCACCCTGGAGCGCAAGGTCGAGGACCTGCGCGCCTTCGAGCGCGAGTACCGCACGCGGCTGAAGTCCTACCTGGAGACCCAGCTGCGCCAGCTGGAGTCGCAGGCGGACGACTCGCTCGCCCCGCCGCGGATCCCCGCCACCGCGTCGCTGCCGCCGGCCGCGTCGTCGATGGCCCCCGCCGGTGCCAGCGCGATGTCCTCCCCGGCGCCGTCCTTCGGCTCCAGCCCGTCCTTCGGCGGGAACCAGTCCTTCGGCGGCTCCTCCTTCGGCAGCTCCTCCGGTGCCCCGTCCTTCGGCGGCGGCTCCTCGGCGGGCAACAACGGGGCGATGGCGCCGGCGGGCATGACCCAGCCGATGGCGGCCGTGCGGCCGCAGCCCCCGCAGCCGATGCAGCAGGCGCCCGCTCCGATGCGGGGCTTCCTGATCGACGAGGACGGCGACAACTAGCGGTTCCGGAACGCGCAACCGAAAGGGCGCCCTTGGCCATCGCGGCCGGGGGCGCCCTTCGCCGTGTGCGGAGCGGCGCGGCCGGGGGCGCGGGGAGCCCGCGGGCGGCGTGGGGAACGTCGGCAGGACGGCGAGGAGGGCGGTGGTTCGCCGCCTCCTCGCCGTCCTGCCGCTGGTGCCCGGCCGCCCGCGTTCTCCCCGCGCCCCCGGCCCCGTCGCCCGGCGTTCTCCCCGCGCCCCCGGCCGTGGCCTTCGCCGGGGGTGCGGGGGACCGGGAGGTCAGACCTTGCGGAGGGTGAACTCCAGGGCGAGGTCCTCGTCGGTGAAGCGCGGGGCGTCGGGGTCGGTGATGGTCAGGCCGAGGGAGTCGGCCAGGACCTCCTCGGCGATCAGGGACTGGTGCTCGGTGAGACCGGCCAGGGTGTCCTGGTCGGTGGTGGCGAGCTGCAGGTGGATGTGGTCGACGATGTCGAGGCCGGAGACCTTGCGGGCGTCCTGGATCTGCCGGATCGCGTCGCGGGCCACGCCGAGGCGCTTGAGCTCGGGGGTGATCGTCAGGTCGAGGGCGACGGTGGCGCCGGACTCGTTGGCGACGGCCCAGCCCTCGCGCGGGGTCTCGGTGATGATCACCTCCTCGGGGGAGAGGGTGACCGGCTCGCCGTCCAGTTCGACCGTGGTGGCGCCGGTGGCGCGCAGCTCGGCGGAGAGCCGGGCGGCGTCGGCCGCGGCGACCGCCTTGGCGACCTCCTGGACGCCCTTGCCGAAGCGCTTGCCGAGCGCGCGGAAGTTGGCCTTGGCGGAGGTGTCGACCAGCGAGCCCCCGACCTCGGCGAGGGATTCGAGCGCGGCGACGTTGAGCTCCTCGGCGACCTGGACGCGCAGCTCGGCCGGGAGGTCCTCCCAGCCCTGGACGGCGATCAGCGCGCGCAGCAGCGGCTGGCGGGTCTTGACGCCGCTGCCGGCCCGGGTGGCGCGGCCGAGCTCGACCAGGCGGCGGACCAGCACCATCCGGGCGGCCAGCACCGGGTCGATCAGGCTCTCGTCGGCGACCGGCCAGCTGCTCAGGTGGACCGAGGCCGGGGCGTCCGGGACGACCGGGACGACCAGGTCCTGCCAGACCCGCTCGGTGATGAACGGGGTGAGCGGGGCCATCAGCCGGGTGACCGTCTCCAGCGCCTCGTGCAGGGTGGCCAGCGCGGCGGCGTCGCCCTGCCAGAAGCGGCGGCGGCTGCGCCGGACGTACCAGTTGGACAGGTCGTCGATGAAGCCGGACAGCAGCTTGCCGGCCCGCTGGGTGTCGTACGCCTCGTAGGCGGCGTCCACCTCGCCCACCAGGGTGTGCAGTTCGGACAGCGTCCAGCGGTCCAGCGGCTGCCGCTCGGCCGGGGCCGGGTCGGCCGCGGACGGGGCCCAGCCGGCGGCGCGGGCGTACTGGGCTTGGAAGGCGACGGTGCTCCAGAAGGTCAGCAGTGTCTTGCGGACCACCTCCTGGATGGTGCCGTGGCCGACCCGGCGGGCCGACCAGGGGGAGCCGCCGGCGGCCATGAACCAGCGCACCGCGTCGGCGCCGTGCTGGTCCATCAGCGGGATCGGCTGCAGGATGTTGCCCAGGTGCTTGGACATCTTGCGGCCGTCCTCGGCCAGGATGTGGCCCAGGCAGACGACGTTCTCGTAGCTGCTCCGGTCGAACACCAGGGTGCCGACGGCCATCAGGGTGTAGAACCAGCCGCGGGTCTGGTCGATCGCCTCGGAGATGAACTGCGCCGGGTAGCGCTTCTCGAACAACTCCTTGTTGCGGTACGGGTATCCGTACTGCGCGAACGGCATCGAGCCCGAGTCGTACCAGGCGTCGATCACCTCGGGCACCCGGACCGCGGTGGCGGAGCACTGCGGGCAGGGGAAGGTGACCTCGTCGATGTACGGGCGGTGCGGGTCCAGGCCGGACTGGTCGGTGCCGGTCAGCTCGGAGAGCTGGGCGAGCGAGCCGACGCAGGTCAGGTGGTCGTCCTCGCAGCGCCAGATCGGCAGCGGGGTGCCCCAGTAGCGGTTGCGGGACAGCGCCCAGTCGATGTTGTTGTTCAGCCAGTCGCCGAAGCGGCCGTGCTTGACCGTCTCCGGGTACCAGTTGGTGGCCTCGTTCTCGCGGATCATCGCGTCCTTGACGGCGGTGGTCCGGATGTACCAGGACGGCTGCGCGTAGTAGAGCAGCGCGGTGTGGCAGCGCCAGCAGTGCGGGTAGCTGTGCTCGTACGGGAGGTGGCGGAACAGCAGGCCGCGGGCGGCGAGGTCGGCGACCAGGGTCTCGTCGGCCTTCTTGAAGAACACCCCGCCGACCAGCGGCACGTCGGGGGCGAAGGTGCCGTCGGTCTCCACCGGGTTGACCACCGGCAGGCCGTAGCGGCGGCAGGTGGCGAGGTCGTCGGCGCCGAACGCGGGCGACTGGTGGACGATGCCGGTGCCGTCCTCGGTGGTGACGTACTCGGCGTTCAGGACGTAGTGGGCGTCCGGGACGGCGACCAGGTCGAACGGGCGCCGGTAGGCCCAGCGCTCCATCTCGGCGCCGGTGAAGGACTCGCCGGTGGCCTCCCAGCCCTCGCCGAGGGCCTTGGCCAGCAGCGGCTCGGCGACCACCAGGCGCTCGGCGCCGTCGGTGGCGACCACGTAGGTCACCCCGGGGTGGACCGCGGCGGCGGTGTTGGAGACCAGCGTCCACGGGGTGGTGGTCCACACCAGCAGGGCGGCGGTGCCGGCCAGCGGGCCGGAGGTGAGCGGGAAGCGGACGAACACCGACGGGTCGACCACGGTCTCGTAGCCCTGGGCCAGTTCGTGGTCGGACAGGCCGGTGCCGCAGCGCGGGCACCACGGGGCGACCCGGTGGTCCTGGACCAGCAGGCCCTTGTCGAAGATCTGCTGGAGCGACCACCAGACCGACTCGATGTAGGACGGGTCCATGGTGCGGTACGCCTGGTCGAGGTCGACCCAGTAGCCCATCCGCTCGGTCAGCTCGGCGAACGCGTCGGTGTGCCGGGTCACCGACTCGCGGCACTTGGCGTTGAACTCGGCGATGCCGTACTTCTCGATGTCCGGCTTGCCGGAGAAGCCCAGCTCCTTCTCCACCGCGAGCTCGACCGGCAGGCCGTGGCAGTCCCAGCCGGCCTTGCGGGCGACGTGGTAGCCCTTCATGGTGCGGTAGCGCGGGAAGACGTCCTTGAAGACCCGGGCCTCGATGTGGTGCGCGCCCGGCATGCCGTTGGCGGTCGGCGGGCCCTCGTAGAACACCCACTCGGGGCGGCCCTCGGACTGCTCCAGGCTGCGCTGGAAGACCTGCCGCTCCTGCCAGAAGGACAGGATCCGGTGCTCCAGGGCGGGCAGGTCGACCTGCTTGGGGACGTCGTTGTACGTGGGCGACATGGGGGCGTGTACCTCCGGCGGATGCGTGGACTGGCTCCGACGGAGGGACGAGGCGGCGAGCCGCCCCGCGGTACCACCCTCCTTGACCGCGCGCGCTGCGGCCCTCTCTTTGGGTTTGCGGCCGGTTCTACCGGGCCCGTGGCGGGCCTTTCTTCCGGCGGCTCCGGGGTGATCTTCCCGCCGCGCACACCCCCGGGCTCACACCGCCCCCGGGTCGCTCCTGGCTGCGTACGTCGGTACTCGTCCCATCTGCGCCTTGCACGGCCCAGTGTATCGGCCCCCGCAAGCGGCTTTGCGCATCCGTGAGCCGGGGCGCCGGGTGGTTAGGCGGGGACGATCTGGGCACAACCTGTGCAGCGCGGACCCGACGGGGGCTGCGCGGGTGGGATCGGTGAGGCGCTTCGGTATGTCCCGTTGTGGGCTGATTCGATGGGGTTTATCGTTCCGGGACCGGCAAGATCGTCGGGAACCGACGCTTCTGATCATTCGTGAATGAGGTCGAAAGCCATGGCTGAGAAGGCGACAGGAACCGTGACCAAGGGGTCGCGCGAGGCCGTGGCGGGCGACCCAGGGGAGGGGACCGTGACTACTGCGCGGCGAAAGACCGGCACCACCGGACACACCGAGGCGACCAGCCGCACCCACGCGCCGGCGGGCACGGGGGCCCGCGGCGGCGCCGAGTCGGTCGACCCGGCCGAGCTGCCGGTCCGCCCCGGGGAGGACCCGTGGACGGCCGAGGAGGTCGCCGAGCTGCACGACGAGCTGGCCGCCGACATCGTCCGGCTGCGCGCCGAGATCGAGGCCTCCGAGGCCGCCATCGCCGGCCTGATGCGGGACTCCAACGACGGCGCGGGCGACGACCAGGTCGACGCCGGCACCAAGAACATCAACCGGGAGAGCGAGCTCTCGCTCGCCAACAACGCCCGCGACAGCCTCGCCCAGACCGAGCGCGCCCTGGCCCGCCTGGAGGGCACCGGCTTCGGCCTGTGCGAGTCCTGCGGCGAGCCGGTCGGCAAGGCCCGGCTGCAGGCCTTCCCGCGCGCCACGCTCTGCGTCAGCTGCAAGGCCAAGCAGGAACGCCGCTGACCGCCGGTGCCGGTCGACCGGCCCGCGGACCGGACAATCCCGGCCGCGGCGGCCAACGGGGCGGGTGGTGCCGTACCCTCGTCCCCAAGTACGTCGACCGGCATTCCACCCGGCATTCCACACGGCAGCGGAGCGGATCATCAGCACGCCAGGTTCCCACCAGACCCAGGACGACGCCGTCCCCCTCGCCCGGCCCACCGGGGCGGGTGAGCCGGTGACCCCCGCGGAGCCCGAACCGGCCGCGCCGGTCGCCGGTGCGACCGCCGCCGAGGGCATCCGGGTGGTGGTCCGGCGCCGCCGGATCAGCCTGCTGCTGGCCGTCGCGGTGCTGGCCTACCTGATCGACCTCGGCTCCAAGCTGCTGGTGGTCTCCAGGCTGGAGGGCCGCAGCGAGCCGATCAAGGTGATCGGCGACTGGATGACCTTCCAGGTGATCCGCAACGGCGGCGCCGCGTTCGGCATGGGCCAGGCGATGACGGTGCTGTTCACCGCGATCGCCGCCGGCGTCATCGTGGTGATCTGGCGGATCGCCCGCCGCCTGTACAGCCTGCCCTGGGCGATCGCCCTCGGCCTGCTGCTCGGCGGCGCGCTCGGCAACCTCACCGACCGGCTGTTCCGCTCCCCGGCGGTGTTCCGCGGGCACGTGGTCGACTTCATCTCGGTCCAGCACTTCGCGGTCTTCAACCTGGCCGACTCGGCGATCGTCTGCGGCGGCATCCTGGTCGTGCTGCTCTCCTTCCGCGGCTCCAACCCGGACGGCAGCGTGCACGGCGCCCCGCGCGCCGGGGCGGCGAAGCCGGAACCGGCCGCCGAGCCGGACCACGAGGGCTGAGCCCGCGAGAACCGAGCCCGTGTGCCCGTCGGACCCCCGGTCCGGCGGGCACCGCTGTGTCCGGGCCCGTCCGATCGGGCAGAGTGCTCCGGGACGGGACGGCGGCCGGGGAGGGACGCATGGGCTGGGACGGGTTCCTGCTGCTGTGGTGCGCGGGGTGGGGCGCGGTGGCGCTGGTCGGCGCGACCAGGTCGCTGGCCGGGGTGACGAAGGCGCAGCGGACGGTCCGGTCGACCGGGCGGATCAGGGAGGTCGGCGAGCCGCGGCACGGCGCCTCCCGGACCGGCGGCATCCCGCTGGTGGTCGACTACCCGGACCCGGACACCGGGCGGCGGGTCACCGTGACGGACGACGAGGGGCGCGGCGAGAGCGTCACCGCGGCCTGGGCGGGCCGGGAGATCGGGGTCAGCCACCCGCGGGGCCGACCGCGGGAGTTCCGGTTCACCGACGCGCCGGAGCGGCCCGCCCGGGGGCTGGCCGGGCCGGCCGCCGCGCTGTTCGCGGCCTACGCGGGCCTGGTGGCGCTGGCCGCGGTCCGCTGGGCGTGGCCGTGGGCGCTGGTCGGCGGCGCCGGGCCGTGGGCGCTGTCCGGCCTGTGGTACCTGCCGGAGGCGGCCCGGGACCGGCGCGGGAAGCGGGCGCGGCTGGCCGCGATGGACGCGGTGCCGGGCCGGATCGTCGCGGTGTTCCGGGACGTCCGGGTCGACCCGGACGACGGCTCCACCCTCACCACCCGCACCCCGGTGGTGGCCTTCACCACCCGCGACGGCACCGCCGTCACCGCGCACTGCACCGCGCACCTGGCGGACCCGGCCAGGGCGCGCGGGCGCGAGGTGACGGTGCACCACACGCCCGCGGACCCGGCCGAGTTCACCCTGGACCCGGCGGCCGACCGCCGCTCCTGGGGGTGGGACACGGCGGTGCACGTGATCGCCGTCGTGCTGCTGGCGGCGACGGCCGGGGCCGGCGCGGTGCTGTTGCTGCGGTGAGGCGCGGGCGGCTGCCGCCGGTGCGGTGCTGCCGCGCCGGGGGACGCGGGCGGCGCGGGGCCGGTCAGGCGGTGAGCAGGGCGGTGATCTCCGCGGCGAGCTCCGGGCCGAGCCGGCCCCAGCCCTCCTTGTAGCCGTAGACCGCGCCCAGCGTGCGGGCCTCGTAGTCGCCGTTCAGCACCTCGATGTCGTCCGGGGTGATCAGCGAGGGGTGGGCGACGCCGAGCGCCGCGGAGACCTTGGTCAGCTCCCGGCGCAGGGTGCGCAGGTAGGCGGCGGCCCGGGCGGCCTTGGAGACCGGGTCGACGCCGCGGGCCAGCCACGGGTTCTGGGTGGCGACGCCGGTCGGGCACCGGTCGGTATGGCACTTCTGGGCCTGGATGCAGCCGATGGACAGCATCGCCTCGCGGGCCACGTTGACCAGGTCGGCGCCCAGCGCGAAGGCCACCGCCGCGTTCTCCGGCAGGCCGAGCTTGCCGGAGCCGATGAAGGTCAGCCGGTCGGTCAGCCCCAGCTCGGCGAAGGTGCCGTAGACCCGGGAGAAGCCCATCCGGAACGGCAGCGCCACCGAGTCGGCGAAGATCCGCGGCGCCGCGCCGGTGCCGCCCTCGCCGCCGTCGACGGTCACGAAGTCCACGCCGCGGTCGCCGCGCGCCATCATCGAGGCCAGCTCCTGCCAGAAGCCCAGCTCGCCGACCGCGCTCTTGATCCCGACCGGCAGGCCGGTCTCGGCGGCCAGCAGCTCGACGAAGTCCAGCATCGAGTCGGCGTCGCCGAACGCGCTGTGCCGGGACGGCGAGGCGCAGTCCTTCCCGACCGGTATGCCGCGGATCCCGGCGATCTCCGGGGTCACCTTGGCGCCCGGCAGCATGCCGCCCAGGCCCGGCTTGGCGCCCTGGGAGAGCTTGATCTCGATCGCCCGGACCGGGGCGGACGCCACCACCTCCTTGAACCGGCGGAGGTCGAAGCGGCCGTACTCGTCGCGGCACCCGAAGTACGAGGTGCCCAGTTGCAGGACCAGGTCGCCGCCCCGGCGGTGGTAGGGGGACAGGCCGCCCTCCCCGGTGTTGTGCAGCGCGCCGGCCTGCGCGGCCCCCTCGTTCAGGGCGGTGATCGCGGCGCCGGAGAGCGAGCCGAAGCTCATCGCGGAGACGTTCACCACGCTGGTCGGGCGGAACGCCCCGGCGCGCCCGCGCGGGCCGCCCAGCACCTTGGCCGAGGGCAGCGGGGCGTCCGGGTCGTGGGCGTCGGGCAGCGGGCCGGCGAAGGTGCGCTGCTTCAGGTAGGCGTGGCCCTGGACGTGCGCGACGTCCACCTCGGTGCCGAACCCGGAGTAGTTGTTCTCCTCCTTGGCGGAGGCGTAGATCCAGCTGCGCTGGTCGCGGCTGAACGGGCGCTCCTCCTCGTTGGAGGTCACGATGTACTGCCGCAGCTCCGGGCCGATCCGCTCCAGCAGGTAGCGGGCGTGCCCCGCCACCGGGAAGTTGCGCAGCAGCGCGTGGCGCTTCTGCATCAGGTCGCGGGCCGCGAGCGCGGCCACCGCGGCCGCGGCGGCGGTGCCGATGGTGCGGGCCTTCATGGGCGTTCCCCCCTCGGGTCCGGCCCCGTCGCCGTCGACCGGGCCGTCGTGTGGTGGTGCAGGGCGATGCTAGGAGGCGTCCCGGAGCGGCCCGCGGCCAGGGGGTGCGGGGGCCCCGGTGGGGTCGGGGGGAGGTGCGGGTCGGGCATACTCGGGTGGGTGAGCATCGCAGCGCAGACCCGTAGCCTCCCCGTACCCGACGGCCTGGAGGGCGAGCGGCTGGACGCCGCCCTGGCCCGGATGTTCGGGTTCTCCCGCACCAAGGCCGCCGAACTCGCCGCCGAGGGCAAGGTGACGCTGGACGGCGCGGTCGCGGGGAAGTCGGACCGGGTCACCGCCGGGTCCTGGCTGGAGGTCGAGATCCCGGCCCCCGCGGCGCCGGTGCAGATCGTCGCCGAGGCCGTCGAGGGCATGCGGATCATCCACGACGACGACCACGTCGTGGTCATCGACAAGCCGGTCGGCGTCGCCGCGCACCCCAGCCCCGGCTGGACCGGACCGACCGTGATCGGCGGCCTGGCCGCGGCCGGCTACCGGATCTCCACCTCGGGCGCCGCCGAGCGGCAGGGCGTCGTGCACCGCCTCGACGTCGGCACCTCCGGGATCATGGTGGTCGCCAAGTCCGAGCGGGCCTACACCGACCTGAAGCGGCAGTTCCACGACCGGGTCACCGAGAAGAAGTACAACGCGCTGGTCCAGGGCCACCCCGACCCGCTGTCCGGCACCGTGGACGCGCCGATCGGCCGGCACCCCAGCAGCGACTGGAAGTGGGCCGTCACCCGGGACGGCAAGCCCTCCGTCACGCACTACGACCTGATCGAGGCGTACCGGGCCGCGTCCCTGCTGGACATCAAGCTGGAGACCGGCCGCACCCACCAGATCCGGGTGCACATGTCGGCGCTGCGCCACCCCTGCGTCGGCGACCTCACCTACGGGGCCGACCCGACGCTGGCCAAGCGGCTGGGCCTGACCCGGCAGTGGCTGCACGCCGTCTCGCTCGGCTTCGAGCACCCCGAGGACGGGCGCTGGGTCGAGTTCAGCTCCACCTACCCCGAGGACCTCCAGCACGCGCTGGACGTCATTGCGGCGGAGAGCTGAGATGGACGTCTCGATCCGGGTGGTCGACGGGGAGCCGGACCTGGCGCTGGCGCGCAGCGTCCGGCACGAGGTGTTCGTGGTCGAGCAGCAGGTGCCCGCGGAGCTGGAGTACGACGAGTACGACGCGACCTCCGCGCACCTGCTGGCCGTCGGTCCGGGCGGGGCGGCGCTCGGCACCGCCCGGCTGATCTCCGGCGCGCAGGCGCTGGGGCTCACCGGCGGGGTCGAGGGCCGGGTGCTGCTGGGGCGGCTGGCCGTGGTCGGGTCCGCCCGGGGCACCGGGCTGGGTGCGCGACTGGTGCGCGCCGTCGAGGAGTTGGGCCGCGAGCGCGGGGCGCGCGAGGTGGAGCTGCACGCGCAGGTGCAGGCGCTCGGGTTCTACGAGCGGCTGGGTTACGTGGCGGAGGGGCCGGTGTACGACGACGCCGGGATTCCGCACCGGACGATGACGCGGGTGCTGTAGCGGCCCCGCCGGTCGCCGCCCCGGGGCCGGTCCTCCTCGGGCCTGTCTTCGAACCCCCGTCTGCCCCGCAGCGCCTGGCACCCACTCTCGCCGCACCGGGCAGAGAGCCGAGTACATCCAGTACGAGGCCCTCCGCCCGGCACGCCGAGAGCACGCACCAGACGCCGCAGGGCTACGACGGGGGTTCGAAGACAGGCCCTGGTGCCGCGGCAGGCCACCTTCGCCCGGTCGCGGCACTAGGCCCGGTCCCACTCGGTCCGGACCCGGGGCAGCGACTCGGGGTGGTGGTCGCGCAGGTACGCCAGCAGGTGTTCGCGGGCGGCCAGGCGCAGGGCGGCGGTGGTGTCCGGGTCGCGGGCGGTCATGGCGGCGCGGACGACGATGGTGGACGGGGTGGTGTCGGTGACGGTGAGCGACCACTCCCGGCCGTCCCAGAGCCCGCTGCCGGCGAGGTAGCGCTCCAGTTCGGCGCGCAGCTCGTCGACGGGGGTGCGGTGGTCGAGGTGCAGCAGCGCCCAGCCGAGCAGGCCGGGGTCGCGGCGGGTCCAGTTCTCGTACGGCCGGGCGACGAAGTAGGAGACCGGGACGACCAGGCGGCGGTAGTCCCACAGGCGCAGCACCAGGTAGGAGAGGGTGATCTCCTCGACGGTGCCCTGCTGGCCGTCCACGACGACGGTGTCGCCGATCCGGACGGTGTCGCTGAAGGCGATCTGCAGGCCGGCGAAGAAGTTGCCCAGGGCGGACTGGGCGGCGATGCCCGCGATGATGCCGATGACGCCGGCCGAGGCGAGCAGGCTGGTGCCGACGGTGCGCATGGTGTCGAAGGTGAGCAGGAGCGCGCCGACGGTGACCGTCCAGACCGCGGCGGAGCCGACCCGGCGGACCAGGCCGAGCTGGGTGCGCACCCGCCGGACCCGGGAGGCGTCCTCGGTGACCGTCTCGTAGCGGCTGAGGAACGCCTCCAGGACGGCGGCGAGCACCCGGACGGACAGCCAGCCGAGCGAGGCGATCAGCACCAGCAGGACGCCGTGCCGGACCGCGGCGTCGTCGCTGTGCAGGACGCGGTGGACCGGCCGGGCGGTGAGCAGCAGGGCGGCGAGCAGCACCAGTTGGAGCGGGACGCGGCAGCGGCGCAGCAGGCCCCAGACCGGCGCGTCGGGGCGGCGGGCGGCCAGGCGCTGGAGGACCTGGTCGACCAGCCAGCCGGCGAACAGGGTGGCGAGGACGGCGGTGAGCAGGCTGGCGAGCGGCCAGAGCACGGGGCACCTCGGGTGGCGTCCGGTACGGGGGAGTCCGGTACGGGGAGTCCGGTAGCGGGGGATTCGCACCTTATCGTGGGGTGCGGCGGGGTTCCGGCAGCCGTGCCGGGGCGGGTCGAGACGTGCCGGGCCGGGTCGGGTCGGGCCGCGTCGGCGGGCTGATGGTTTCCTTACCTGCCGCCCGGTTAGGATCACCTGCCATGGGCTTCGGTGGGGCGTGGCGAAGGTGGCTGACCCGGCGCAGGGCGGTGCTGGCCGGTGGAGTGGCGGCCGCGCTGCTGGTCGGCGGCGGGGCGGTCGCGGTGGCCGGGCAGCCGCAGCGGGTGCACCGGGAGGACCGGTTCCTGGAGCTGCCGGAGGTCGCGGGCAGCGCCGAGAGCGTCCGGATCGACACCTCCTTCTTCACCGCGGGCGGCTCCGGGCGGCGGCCGGCGGTGCTGCTGGCGCACGGCTTCGGCGGCTCGAAGGACGAACTGCGTGGGCGCGCCGAGGAGTTGGCCCGGCACGGGTACGCGGTGCTGACCTGGTCGGCGCGCGGGTTCGGGAAGTCGACCGGGCAGATCGGGCTGAACCAGCCGGAGCGCGAGGTCGCCGACGTCTCCCGGCTGGTGGACTGGCTGGCCCAGCGTCCCGAGGTGCAGCTCGACGGGCCGGGCGACCCGAAGGTCGGCGTGACCGGTGCCTCGTACGGCGGGGCGGTGTCGCTGCTGGCCGCCGGGTACGACCGCCGGATCGACGCGATCGCCCCGCAGATCACCTGGTTCGACCTGGCCGACGCGCTCTTCCCGCAGGCCGCGCAGGGGAGTTCGGCCGCCGACGGGGTGTTCAAGAAGCTCTGGGCCGGGATCTTCTTCACCACCGGCTCGTCGTCCGGGCTGGGTTCCGGGCTGGGTTCCGGCCTCGGCTCCGGCTCCGGTTCGGACCAGGGTTCCGGTTCCGGCTCCGGCCCGGGCTCCGGTTCCGGCTCCGGCGCTGAGGCGGGGACGGCCGCTCCGGGGTCAGGCCCGGTGGGCTGCGGGCGGTTCCGGCCCGAGCTGTGCGCGATGTACAACCGGGTCGCTGCCGCCGGGCGGCCGGACGCGGACGCGGTGGCGCTGCTGGAGCACTCCAGCCCCGCCGCGGTGGCGGACCGGATCAAGGTCCCCACGCTGGTGGTCCAGGGCCAGCAGGACTCGCTCTTCCCGCTCGACCAGGGCGACCGGATCGCCAGGGCGGTGGCCGCGAACGGCGCGCCCGTCGCGGTGGACTGGTTCGGCGCGGGCCACGACGGCGGCCAGGAGACCAGCACCCGCGCGGACGCCCGGGTCACCGCCTGGTTCGACCACTACCTCAAGGGCGACGGCGCGGACACCGGCCCCGCCTTCCGGGTCACCCGCACCGGCGGCGTCGACTCGACCGGCTTCCAGGCGGTGCTGCGCGGCGCCGACGCCGACGCCTACCCCGGCCTGGACGGCACCGCCCGGCGCGGCGTCGAACTGACCGGCCCGGAGCAGCGGATCGCCAACCCGCCCGGCGGCGCGCCGCCGAACATCTCCACCCTGCCGGGCATCGGCGCGCTGGCCCAGCTGTCCTCGGTCGGCGCGGGCCTGTCGATCGACTTCCCCGGCCAGTTCGCCTCCTTCGACTCGGCCCCGCTGACCGGCGCCCTGCACCTGACCGGCGCCCCGTCGGTGTCGGTGCGGGTGCGCGCCGACACCCCCGAGGCGGTGCTGTTCGCCAAGCTGTACGACGTCGCCCCCGACGGCAAGCAGAGCCTGCCGCAGCAGCTCGTCGCCCCGCTGCGGGTGACCGGCGCGGACGCCGACGGCGGGCGGACGGTCCAGGTCGCGCTGCCCGCCGTCGACCACGAGTTCCCGGCCGGGCACCGGCTGCGGCTGGTGCTGGCCGCCACCGACCTGGCGTACGCCTCGCCCGCCCAGGCCGCCACGTACACCGTCGCCGCGGCCGGGCCGCTGAGCGTGCCGACCGTGCCCGGGCTGCGCACCGAGTCGGCGCCGCTGCCCGCCCGCACCTGGGTGCTGCCGCTGGTCGCGCTGGCGATCGGCGCGCTGCTGGTCTTCGCCCGGCGGCGCCGGGACACCACCCCCGCGCCCGAACCGGAACTCGCCGACGTGCCGCTGCAGATCACCGGCCTGACGAAGAAGTACAAGGGCGCCACCGACCGGTACGCGGTGCGGGACCTCTCCTTCCGGGTGGAGGCCGGGCAGGTGCTCGGCCTGCTCGGCCCCAACGGCGCGGGCAAGACCACCACGCTGCGGATGCTGATGGGCCTGATCCGCCCCGACGCGGGCGAGATCCGGGTCTTCGGCCACGCGATCCGGCCGGGCGCGCCGGTGCTCTCCCGGGTCGGCGCGTTCGTCGAGGGCGCGGGCTTCCTGCCGCACCTCTCCGGCCGGGCCAACCTGGAGTCGTACTGGGCGGCCACCGGACGCCCCGTCGAGGACGCGCACTTCGCCGAGGCGCTGGAGATCGCCGGCCTCGGCGAGGCACTGGAACGCGCCGTGCGCACCTACTCGCAGGGCATGCGCCAGCGCCTGGCGATCGCCCAGGCCATGCTCGGCCTGCCCGACCTGCTGATCCTGGACGAACCCACCAACGGGCTCGACCCGCCGCAGATCCGCGAGATGCGCGAGGTGATGGTCCGGTACGCCGCCGCCGGACGCACCGTCATCGTCTCCAGCCACCTGCTCGCCGAGGTCGAGCAGTCCTGCACCCACCTGGTGGTGATGGAGCGCGGACGGCTGGTGGTCGCCGGACCGACCACCGAGATCACCGGCGCGGGCGAACAGCTGCTGGTCTCCGTCGAGGACGGCTTCGACGGGACCGCCGCGGTCGCCGAGAAGCTGGCCGAGCTGGTCGGCGTCGGCGCCGCGGAGGCGGTGGACGGCGGGCTGCTGGTCCGGCTGGACGGCCTGCCCGCGAGCCGGCTGACCGCCGAACTGGTGCGGCTGGGCGTGCCGGTGACCGGCATCGGGCCGCAGCGACGACTGGAGGACGCCTTCCTGTCCCTGATCCGAGGAGCGGCATGAGCGGGACTGCGAGTGGGACGAGCGGGACGAGCGGGACTGCGAGCGGGACTGTGAGCGGGACTGTGATCGGAGGGGTGGCATGAGCGGCACCGTGCTCGGTCCCGGGGTCGAACGGGACACCGTCGCGCCCGGCTACCGGCCCGGCCGGACGCTGCCGCTGCGGGTCGAGGCGATGCGCCAACTGCGCCGCCGCCGGACCCTGGTGGTCGGCGGGGTGCTGGCCGCGCTGCCGTTCGTCGTGCTGGCGGCGTTCCAGATCGGCGGCACGCCCGGACGGGAGAACCGCACCACGTTCATCGAGCTGGCCACCGCGTCCGGGGCGAACTTCGCCGCCACGCTGCTGTTCATGGGCACCGGCTTCCTGCTGGTCATCCCGGTCGCGCTGTTCGCGGGCGACACGGTGGCCTCCGAGGCGAGCTGGTCCTCGCTGCGCTACCTGCTGGCCGCGCCGGTGCCCCGGGCCCGGCTGCTGGTGCGCAAGTTCACCGTGGCGATGGTGTTCTCGGCCGCCGCGGTGGTGCTGCTGCCCGCCGTCGGACTGGTGGTCGGCACCGCCGCGTACGGCTGGGGCGACCTCAGGCTCCCCACCGGGGCGACGCTCTCCGCCGCCGAGGCGCTGCCCCGGCTGGCGGTCGCCGTGCTGTACGTGTTCCTGGCCGAGATCGTGGTCGGCGCACTGGCGTTCTGGCTCTCCACGGCGACGGACGCCCCGCTCGGCGCGGTCGGCGGCGCGGTCTTCGCCTCCATCATCACCGGCGTGCTGGACGCCGTCACCGCGCTCGGCTCGCTGCGCGAGTGGCTGCCCGCGCACTGGCAGTACGCCTGGGCGGACGCGCTGCAACCGCAGTTGGAGTGGGGCGGCATGGTGCAGGGCGTGGTGCTGTCGCTGTCGTACGCGGTGGTGCTGCTGGCGCTGGCGTTCCGCGGGTTCGCGGCGAAGGACGTGGTGTCCTGAGGGCCGTGGCCGTGGCCGTGGGAGGGGAGGGGGCGGGACGGGGGTGCGCCGGGTGCGGCCGGTCAGCGGGCGCCGTCGCGGACCAGGAGCAGGTCGAGGTCGAGGGCGTGGGCCCGGGAGGCCCAGACGGGCAGGTGCTCGGTGAGGAACCAGGCGGCCTCCTCCAGGTCGTCCTCGTCCAGCGCCTCGACGTCCTGCTCGTGGATCGACTCCGAGGCCAGCAGGGAGAGTTCGGCGAGCAGGTCGGCGGTGTCGGTGCGGGCCGCGAGGGTCGGGTACGGCCACGGCCAGTCGTAGGCGGCGTCGGCCGGGAACGGCCACGGGCGGGACCAGAGCGCGGCCAGGGCGGGCAGTTCGAGCGCGGTGAAGACCTCCGTCAGCTCGTCCCAGTGCCGCCCCGGGACGGAGACCGCGCCCAGCGGCGTGCCGAACGCGCCCGCCAGGGCGGGCAGCAGGGCGGTGTAGCGGGAGTCCGCGTCGGCGCGCAGCCGGCCGGAGAGCAGCTCGGTGAGCGCGGCGGAGGACGGCACGCCGGGCAGTGCGCGCTCGCCCGAGCCGGGGAGGCGGTGCAGGACGGCGGCGTCCACCGCGAAGGCGGAGAAGTACTGTTCGGCCATGCCCCGCATTCTGCCCCGGCCGGGCGACAACTCCATTGGCGGGTAGCGGTGTTGGACGGCGCACCGGTCGGGGGGCGGTGTGCCGGGCGGGCGGTGCGGGCGCGAAGTGGGTGCGGCGCGGGCGTGGAGCGGGTGGGCGGCGGGTGGCTGGCGGCCGGGGGTGCGGGGCTAGGTCAGGAGAAGCGGAAGAGCTGGGTCCTGGCGCCGGGCGTGCAGGTGCCGACGTTCAGGGCGTTGCCGCTGCCGCTGTCGGTCAGGCAGCTCTGGACGCCGTAGCCGAACTTCAGCTGGAAGGTGCCGGAACCGGCGTCGGCGAGCGTCCAGTAGGCCATGTCGCCGTAGGAACTGGCCCCGGCGAGTTCGGTGGTGTTGGGGCTGCCCGCGTAGGGGGCGCCGAGGCTGACGCCGCTGCTGGCCGCGCAGGCGGTGAAGACCGTCACGCCGTTGCTGGTGCTCATGACCCAGCCGTAGGCGGTGTGGCCGCCGGACACCACCGGGACGCCCGCGCTGACGGCGTCGGCACCGAGGCCGACGGAGCGGCCGCTGCCGACGTTCACCAGGTGGCCCCAGCCGCTGCCGCCGCAGCCCTTGGCCGGGCCCGAGGAGGAGGCGGGCGGGGTGGTGGCGGCGGGGGTGGCGGGGGTGGTCGGCTTGGGCTGGTTCGGGGTGCTGCCGGAGCCGGAGCCGGTGCCACTTCCGGAGCCTGAGCCGCTGCCCGTGCCCGGGTTGCTGCCGCCGCCCGAGCCGTTCGCGGTACCGCCGGAGTTGCCGCCGTTGCCGGAACCGCCGCCGCTGCCGCCGCCGTTCGCGGTGCCCGGGTTGCTGCCGGTGTCCGCGCCGGGGGCGGTGTTCGGCGGGACGGGGTTGCCCGCCGGGTCGGTGGCCGGGGCGGAGGCGGGCGGGGTGGGGTCGGCCTGGACGGTGCCGGAGGCGGCGGCGGACGGGGCGGCGCCGTCGGCGGTGCCGGTGGCCGGCCCGCCGGGGCCCGGCGTGGAGCCGGACGCGACCTGCTGCTGGTCCTGCTTCTGCTGCCAGGGCAGCAGGTCGAGCTGCTGGGCCGTCACGCCGCCGCCGGTGACCAGCACCACCGGCAGGATCAGGGTGGCCAGCCGGCGGCGCGCGGCCCGCTTGTCCCCGGCCGCGGCGGGGGCGGTGGGCGCGAGGGCCGCGACGGGGGCGGGGGCGAGGACGGGTGCGGGCGCGGGTACGGGTGCGGGGACGAGCGGCGGGGCCTCGACGGGTTCGGGCGGGTCGAGCACCGCGCCGAGCCCGGTCGGGGTGGACATCGCCTGCCGGGCGGCGAGCGCCATCGCCGCCGCGTCCGGGTAGCGCTCCCCGGGCTGCTTGGCGAGCGCCCTGGCGACCACCGCCCGGACCGGCGCGGGCACCTCCGCGGGCAGGTCGGGCAGCGGCTCGCGGACGTGCTTGAGCACCACTTCGAGCGGCGTCCCGCCGGTGAACGGCACGGCGCCGGACAGCAGTTCGTACAGCACCACGCCGACCGAGTACAGGTCGGAGGCGGCCGAGGCGTCCTTGCCCTCGGCGCGTTCCGGGGCCATGTACAGGGCGGTGCCGATCACCGCGTGGGCGGTGGTGATCCGGGTGTCGGCGAGGGTGCGGGCGATGCCGAAGTCGGTGACGGTGATCCGCCCGTCCTGGTCGATCATCAGGTTGGACGGCTTGATGTCCCGGTGCACGATGCCCTGCCGGTGCGCGGCGTGCAGCGCGTCCAGCACCTGGGCGGCGACGTCCAGCGCCCGGTCGGGCGGGAACGCGGTGCGGCCGCGGGCCTTGTCGAGCGGCTTGCCGGTGAGCAGCTCCATCACGATGTACGCGGTCCGCGCGCCGGGCTCGCCGTCGTCCTCGCCGTAGTCGTGGATGTGCACCACGCCGCGGTGGTTCATCGCGGCCAGCACCGTCGCCTCGCGGCGGAACCGGGCGGCGAAGACCTCGTCCTCCATCAGCGCCGGGAGCACGATCTTCACCGCGACCTGACGGCCCAGCACCTGGTCCTCGGCCCGCCAGACCTCGCCCATGGCGCCGCTGCCCAGCCGTTCGGAGAGGGCGTAGCGGCCCCCGAGCACGGTCCCCCGACCCCACATGTCCCGCAGTCCCCCGAGCATGTTGTATGGCTTGTCAGTAACGATTCTGACCGTTCGAACGCGCGCTGGGAAGCCGGTACCGCCCCCCGTCCCGCCCGACCGCGGCGACTCTACACCTGTGGTGCGGAGCAACTGCCGGTCGGGCGGGGCGAGATGAGGCGAGGTCAGGCCGCGGGGGAGCGGTCAGCGGCGCAGGCGGGCGTCGGCGGCCAGGGAGTCGACCAGGGCCTCGACGCTCGCGGGCGGGAGGCCGCGGGAGACGAACCAGGCGCCGACGTTCCGCACGTCCCGCTCCAGGAAGGAGAGGCCGCGCGGGTTGGCCACCACGTCGACGATCTGCGGGACGTCGATGATCACCAGGCGGCCGCGGTGCACCAGGATGTTGTAGGCCGAGAGGTCTCCGTGGGCGTAGCCGTCGTAGGCCAGCAGCGCGAGGCTGCGGCCCAGTTGGCCCCAGAGGTCCTCGATGTCGGCCTCCTCGGCGCGCAGTTGGGCCAGCCGGGGTGCGGCCGTGCCGTCCTCGTCGCCGACGAACTCCATCAGGATCTCGGTGCCGGTGATCTGCACCGGGTACGGCACGGCGACGCCGGCCGACCAGAGGCGGCACAGCGCGCCGAACTCGGCCGCCGCCCACTGGCCGGCGATCGCCTCCTTGCCGAAGGCGGTGCGCTTGGCCATCGCCCGGCTGATCCGGGTCTCCTTGTGCTGGCGGCCCTCCAGGTAGCCGGAGTCCCGGTGGAACATCCGGTGCTGGGCGTCCCGGTACCGCTTGGCGGCCATCAGGGTGCGGCGGCCGGTGCCGGGGACGGCGCGCTCCAGCAGGAACACGTCGGCCTCCTTGCCGGTCTTCACGATGCCCAACTCGGTGTCGACGGCCGCGAGTTCGGTGACGACCCAGTCGGGGCGCGGCTCGGGGCCCTTCTCGGTCGGGGTGGACTGGTCCCAGGTGGACCAGCGGTCGCCGACGGCCGGGCCGTCGGCGACGGGGGCGGAGAACTCCTGCTCTGCGTCGGTGCGGGTCCCGTCGGCGGTGTCGTGCTCGTCGTCGGCGGCCCGGTAGGAGGCGAAGTAGTCGTACTCGGGCTGGGAGTCGTCGAAGCGGTCGGCCCGGCGGCCGCGACGGGAAGCGCCCTTGGGGCGGATGCGGGAGAAGGAATCGCTGTCGGCAAAGCGCTCGCGCACTGCGGTGGCTCCTGGTGGGGTGGCCCACCGGGGCGCGGAGTGCCGCGCGGTCAGCCGGTGGGACGAAGACGGGGGGAGGCGGATGGCGCGCACACGAAGGCGCGCCGCGTCACGGCGGCAACCATCGGTCTGCACCCCCTCTCGTCGGGCCCGCGGGCGCACGGCGGCGCGGCGGGACGGTGACCACCCTAGCGAGGGCTGCGCGCGACGCAAGGGGTTTTTCGGCGGGGCGGGCGGCGGCGGGGTGCGTGGCCGGGCGCGCAGTTCCCCGCGCCGCTGACGGGGCCGGGAGGGGTTTCTTGAACGCTCGGCGTGGTGGGCGTCAAAGTCCCCTATCTGGCTGTACGGTTGGGATGGATAGGGAAGGATGGGGAATGAACGATTTCTACTCGGTCGAGGACGTGGCCGAGCTGCTCGGGCTGCACGTGAAGACCGTGCGGGGGTACGTGCGGGACGGGAAGCTCAAGGCGGTGCGGATCGGGAAGCAGTACCGGATCGCCCGGGCGGAGGTGGAGGCGTTCACCGGGGGCGGGGTGCCGCTGAAGCCGGCCCGGGTGGACGCCTCGGCGGTGGTGCAGGTGGAGGGGGTGGGCGCGCGGGACGCCGATCGGCTGGTGACGGGGGTGCTGGCGGCGGCGAACGCGTGGTCCGGCGGGCCGCGGCCGCTGTGGGTGCAGGCGGTGCGGGAGGAGGAGCGGAGCGTGCTGCGCTTCGTGGTGATGGGGCCGCCGCGGCGGGTGGCGGACGTGCTGGCGCTGGTCGACGACCTGACGGGAGAGGTGCGGTGACGGACGTTCGGGAGCTGGGCGGGGCGCGGGTGCTGGTGGCCGCGGCCGAGGGGGAGGTGGTGGCGGGGGAGCGCGCGGCGCTGGACCTGCTGGGTGACGCGTACCACCGGGAGGCGTCCTGGGTGGCGCTGCCGGTGGAGCGGCTGGGGGCGGAGTTCTTCCGGCTGCGCAGCGGGGTCGCGGGGGCGGTGGTGCAGAAGTTCGCGCAGTACCGGACGGGCCTGGCGGTGGTGGGGGACGTCGCGGCGTGGGCGGCGGAGTCGGACGCGCTGCGCGACTTCGTCCGGGAGAGCAACCGCGGTCGGCAGCTGTGGTTCGTCGAGGACCTGCCGGAGTTGGCCGGGCGGCTGGCGGACCGGGGGGCCGTCCGGGGCGGTTGACTTGCGGACGGGGTCTTCCAGTGACAGGTGACATGTGCAATTGTACATGTCACCTGGCCGTCGGGGCACCTCGACGGCCTCCGACCCTCGGCCGCGGCCCCCCAACCGCGGCGCCACACCGGCCCGGAGGCCCCCACGTGCGAACCTTCCGGAAAACAGCCGCGCCCACCGGACGGGCGACGAGTCTGCTGCTCTCCCTCAGCCTGGCCCTCGGCTTCCTCGGCGCCCTGGCGCCGAGCGCCGGGGCCGCCGCCCCGGCCGGACAGCGGCCGACCGACTCCGACCGGGCGGCGAAGTCGTCCCGGTCTGCACCCCGCAGCACCCAGGCGGCCGAGCGCCGCAAGGACTCCGACCGCGACGTGCGGGCGGACGCCAGCAAGCGGCCGCCGCTGACGCTCAAGGCCGAGCCCGCCACCGCCCGGGCCACGGCGACGGCCGGGGCGACGGCCGCCGCGGCGACCTGCAACGCCTCGGACTTCACCGGCCGCACCGGCAGCGCCCTGGTGACGCAGATCAAGTCCGCCTCGGTGGACTGCGTCAACTCGCTGTTCCTGCTCAAGGGCAACGACGCGAAGCTGGCGTTCAAGGAGTCGCAGATGGTCGGCGTGGCCAACGCGCTGCGCGACCTGTCCGCCACCTACCCGGGCGACGACTCCACTTCGGCCACCCAGATCGTGCTGTACCTGCGGGCCGGCTACTACGTGCAGTGGTACAACCCGGACGTGGTCGGCAGCTACGGCAGCGGCCTGAAGAGCGCGATCGAGGGCGGCCTGGACGCCTTCTTCAACAGCGCGCACTCGCGGGACGTCACCGACGCCAACGGCGCCACGCTCTCCGAAGCGGTCACCCTGATCGACAGCGCCGCCGAGAACGCCCGCTACCTGAACGTCGTCAAGCGCCTGCTGAACGGCTACGACAGCTCCTACGACGCGTCCTGGTACATGCTCAACGCCGTCAACAACGTCTACACGGTGCTGTGGCGCGGCCACCAGAACAGCGACTTCCCGCCCGCCGTGCAGGCCGACCCGAGCGTGCTGGACGCCCTGCAGTCCTTCGCCTCCCGCAACGGCGCGCTGCTCGGCGGCGACAACGGCTACCTGGTCTCCAACGCCGGCCGCGAGCTGGGCCGCTTCCTCCAGTACCCGGCGCTCCGGGCGAAGGTCCGGCCGCTGGTGAAGGGCCTGCTGGACCAGAGCGCGATCACCGGGCGCACCGCCGCGCTCTGGGTCGGCCTGGCCGAGATGACCGACAGCTACGACCGGGCCGACTGCTCGTACTACGGCACCTGCGACCTGGCGAACCGCCTAGAGGCCGCCGTGCTGACGGTCGACTACACCTGCAGCCCCAGCATCAGGATCGTCGCCCAGGCGCTGACCGCCGCCCAGCTGATCACCGCCTGCACCAGCCTCAAGGGCCAGGACGCCTACTTCCACGGCGTGGTCCGGGACGGCGGCGCGGTCGCGAACGACCACAACTCCACCATCGACGTGGTGGTCTTCCACTCCAGCGCCGACTACCAGACCTACGCCGGCACCATCTTCGGGATCTCCACCGACAACGGCGGCATGTACCTGGAGGGCGACCCGGCCGCGGCGGGCAACCAGCCCCGGTTCGTCGCCTACGAGGCCGAGTGGGTCCGCCCGGACTTCCAGATCTGGAACCTCAACCACGAGTACACCCACTACCTCGACGGCCGCTTCGACATGGCCGGCGACTTCGACGCCGGCATGGCCACCCCGACCGTCTGGTGGGTCGAGGGCTTCGCCGAGTACGTCTCCTACTCGTACCGCGGCGTCGAGTACACCGACGCCCTCACCCAGGCCGGGCAGCACACCTACGCGCTGTCCACCCTGTTCGACACCACCTACGACAACGCCGACCAGACCCGGATCTACAACTGGGGCTACCTGGCGGTCCGCTACATGCTCCAGTCGCACCGCGCCGACCTGGACGCCGTGCTGGCCGAGTACCGCGCCGGGGACTGGAACGGGGCCCGGACGATCCTCAAGACCACCATCGGCACCCGCTACGACGCCGACTTCAACGCCTGGCTGACGGCCTGCAACGGCGGCAACTGCGGCACCCCCACCACCCCCTCCGTCCCCGAGTGCACCGGCGCCGACACCCGGCAGCTCGACCGGGGCTGCGGCCGCTCCGACGTCGCCGCCACCGCCGGCAACTACGCCTACTTCTACCTGTACGTCCCGGCCGGCACCACCAGCCTGACCATCACCGCCGCCGGCGGCACCGGCAACGCCGACCTCTACTACAGCGGCGCCAACTGGGCCACCACCGGCTCCTACACCGCCAGGTCCACCGGCGCCGGCAACGCCGAGACGCTCACCGTCAGCAACCCGCACGCCGGCTACCACTACGTCAGCCTCTACGGGCAGCAGTCCTTCGGCGGAGTCTCCGTCAGCACCTCGTACTGACCGCCCCCGCGCCGAACGGCCCGGCCCGCCCACCGGTGGGCCGGGCCCCCGCGCGTCCCGGGATGGGCGATCATGGAGGGTCCGCACCAGCGCACCACCCGCAGCACCGAGGAGCCCGACCCGTGGCCGAGATCGTCCTGTTCCACTCCGCGTACGGCCTGCGCCCCGCCGTCACCGAGGCCGCCGGGCGGCTGCGCGCCGCCGGGCACACCGTGCACACCCCCGACCTGTACGAGGGGCGGGTCTTCGAGGAGCTGGAGGAGGGCATGGCGTACCGGGACGAGGTGGGCAACGACGAGCTGCTGCGGCGGGCGGTGGGGGCGGTGGCCCCGCTGCTGCCGGTGGCGGGCGGGCTGGTGTACGCCGGGTTCTCGCTCGGCGGGTCGCTGGCGCAGAACCTGGCGCTGGCCGACGAGCAGGCCCGCGGGCTGCTGCTCCTGCACGGCACCTCCGACCTGCGGGAGGACGCCGCCACCCGGATCCCGGTGCAGCTGCACGTCGCCGAGCCGGACGCGTTCGAGTCCGAGGACTGGCTGAACACCTGGTACCTGCTGATGACCCGGGCCGGGGCCGACGTCGAGGTGCACCGCTACCGGGGCGCCGGGCACCTGTACACCGACGCCGAGCTGCCCGACCACGATGCCGAGGCGGCCGAGCGGACCTGGGCGGCCGCGCTGGCCTTCCTGGCCGAACTGGACGGCGAGGGCTGAGGGCCGCCCGGGGCGGGCGGGGCCGGGCGGCCCGGGCGGCCCGGGCGGGTCAGGACGCGAAGGCCACCGTCCGGCTCTCCGCGTCCGGCTCCAGGAGGGCCAGCAGCCGCCCGCCCTCCCGCTCCAGCTCGGCGCGGCGGCCGTGCGGCAGCAGCGGGGTGAGGGTGAGCACGGCGGCGCCGCGGGTGCGCTGGTGCTCCCAGACGCCCGCGACCAGGCCGTCCACCAGGTAGGAGGCCAGCAGCGTCCCGTTGGCCGCCCGGTAGACCTGGTGGTGGATCGCGGCGGGCAGCATCCGGGTGCGGTCGGCGTGCGAGAGCAGCGCGGCGTCCCACTTCGGCAGGAGGCGCACCGGCAGCTCGCGGCCCGGGTCGGACGGCGGCCGGGCGCCGGGCAGGTCGAGCAGCTCGCGGCCGTCCTCGGCCCGGTGGCGGACCAGCTCGCCCAGCTCGGCCAGCGCCGGGTCGACCTGGCGCAGCCGCAGGCCGGTGAAGTGCGCGACGTCGGCGCGCGAGGCCGGGCCGTAGCCCGCCAGGTAGCGGCGCACCAGGCGGGCGGTGGCGGCCGGTTCCGGCGGCAGCTCGCCCGGCCACAGCACCAGCCGCGGCCGGCCGTGCGCCCGCCAGTGCCCGGACGGGGCGACGTGCACCAGCGGGAGCAGCGCCCGCGGGTAGTTCAGCAGGTCCTCGGTGCGGACCCGGCCGCCGGACGCCGCGGCGGTGTGCTCGCGCAGCTCCCGGGCGCTGCGCGGGACGGCCGCGAAGGCCCGCAGCGAGGCTTCCAGGGCCGGTTCGTCCAGGTCGGCGTCCCGGTGCCGGCCGCGCAGGTCGGTCAGCCACCGGCGGCGCCAGGCCGCCGCCAGGTGCCCGTAGTCGGCGCCGGGGACCAGGTGCAGGGTGCCGCGCATCAGCGTCGACTTGACCACGGTGCCGTCCAGCAGCGCGGCCTCCAGCTCCGACGGCCGGAACCCGGGCAGCCGGGCCCACAGCGCCAGGTGCGGCGACGGCGAGTACTGCGCCTGCAGCGCGGCCAGCCGGGAGACCGCCGCGGCGGCGGTCGACCCCCCGGCGCGGTCCAGCAGTTGGCGCTCGAAGTAGCCGACGGTCAGCTCGCGGTCGGTCAGGGTGCGGATCTCGGGCATCGCCGGGCCTTTCGGGCGCGCTCGTCGGGGGCCCACCTCACAGCCGGTCAGGACACCGGCGGGACGGGCGGCGGCGGGGGGTAGGCGTACGCGGCGCCGTGGCCGTCGGCGGGCGGCCGGGGCGGCGGGACGGCCGGGGGCGCGGGCTGCGCGGCGCCCCACGGGCCGGGCACGGGCGCGGGCACCGGGCCGGGGCCGTAGGGCGGCCGGTAGCCGGGCGGTCCGGGCGGCGGGAACAGCGCGGGCGGGGCGGCCGGGACGGCGGGGGCGCGGGTGGCGGCGACGACGACCGCGGTGGCCGCCGCGACCAGCACGGTCACCACCAGGGTGCAGGTCAGCAGCAGGTTCCCGACCGGCCGGTAGGCGAACTCGCGCGACGGCCGGTCCCCGCCGAACAGGTTCACCAGCTGGGACAGCGCCGCGTACCCGTTCACCGCGCCGAGCAGCACGGCTGCGCCGCGCACCCAGCGCCCGCCGGCGAACGCGCCGCACATCAGCACCGCCGTCGCCAGCAGGGAGGCGATGTCCGCCCCGGCGAAGCCCACCGGCCCGGGCACCGGGTGCGCGTACGAGAGGCCGAGCGCGTCGGGCAGGTAGCCGAGGCCGCCGCGGACCAGGCAGGAGCCGAGCACGGCGCTCTGGACGAGGACCTGGAGCAGCATCAGCACGCCGATCCCGGGCAGCCCGCCCCCGCCCGGCCGAGGCGGGACCTGGGGTGGTGGGGCGTAGGCCATGACGGGTTCCCTCCCGGTGCGCGTGTGGTGGATCGGAGGGTAGCGGAGGGGATTAGACTCGGGGGCGCGATCCCGGAAGCCGTGGTCCGAGCCCTGGTGGTGGCTCGGGCCTCACGTGTTTCAGCCCTCTCCCAGGACCCCGGAGGCCCCGCCTTGAGCGACCAGCCGTACGCGCACCTGCACGTCCACACCGAGTACTCGATGCTGGACGGCGCCGCCCGGCTGAAGCAGCTGTTCAAGGAGGTCGAACGGCTCGGGCAGACCCACGTCGCGATGACCGACCACGGCAACATGTACGGCGCCGCCGAGTTCCACAAGCAGGCCACCGCGGCCGGGATCACCCCGGTGATCGGCATCGAGGCGTACGTCGCCCCGGACTCCCGGTCCAACACCAAGCGCGTCCTGTGGGGCCAGCCGCACCAGAAGAAGGACGACGTCTCGGCGTCCGGCGCGTACACCCACAAGACCATCTGGGCCCGGAACAAGGAGGGCCTGCACAACCTCTTCAAGCTGACCTCGCGCTCCTACGCGGAGGGCTGGCTGGTGAAGTGGCCCCGGATGGACAAGGAGATCATCGCCGAGCACGCGGCGGGCCTGATGGCCACCACCGGCTGCCCCTCCGGCGAGGTGCAGACCCGGCTGCGGCTGGGCCAGTTCGACGAGGCGGTCCGCTCGGCGGCCGAGTACCGGGACATCTTCGGCAAGGAGAACTACTTCCTGGAGCTGATGGACCACGGCCTGGACATCGAGAAGCGGGTCCGCGACGGCCTGCTGGAGATCAGCAGGAAGCTGAACATCCCGCCGGTGGTCACCAACGACTCGCACTACACCACCGAGGGCGACGCGGGCGCCCACGACCTGCTGCTGTGCGTGCAGACCGGCAAGAACCTCTCCGACCCGGACCGCTTCCGGTTCGACGGCACCGGCTACTACATCAAGTCGGCCGCCGAGATGTACGGCCTGGACTCCTCGGACGCCTGGCAGGAGGGCTGCCGCAACAGCCAGCTGCTGGTCGCCCAGCGGGTCGACACCGCCGGCATGTTCGAGTTCAAGAACCTGATGCCGCGCTTCCCGATCCCGGAGGGCTTCGAGTCCGAGGCGGACTTCTTCAAGTCCAAGGTCTGGGAGGGCATGGACTGGCGCTTCCCGGGCGGCTACGACGAGGAGCACAAGAAGCTCGCCGAGTACGAGATGGACACCATCATCCAGATGGGGTTCCCGGCGTACTTCCTCGTGGTCGCCGACTTCATCATGTGGGCCAAGAGCCAGGGCATCGCGGTCGGCCCCGGCCGAGGCTCCGCGGCCGGCTCGCTGGTGGCCTACGCGATGGGCATCACCGACCTCGACCCGATCCCGCACGGCCTGATCTTCGAACGCTTCCTCAACCCCGAGCGCATCTCGATGCCCGACGTCGACATCGACTTCGACGAGCGCCGGCGCGGCGACGTGATCCGCTACGTGACGGAGAAGTGGGGCGCCGACAAGGTCGCCATGATCGTCACGTACGGCACCATCAAGGCGAAGGCCGCCATCAAGGACTCCTCCCGGGTCCTGGGCTACCCGTACGCGATGGGCGACCGGATCACCAAGGCGATGCCGCCGGACGTGATGGGCAAGGGCATCCCGCTGTCCGGCATCACCGACTCCTCGCACCCCCGCTACGGCGAGGCGGGCGAGATCCGCAGCCTGTACGAGAACGACCCCGACGTCCGCAAGGTGATCGACACCGCCCGCGGCATCGAGGGCCTGATCCGCCAGCCCGGCGTGCACGCGGCCGGCGTGATCATGTCCGCCGAGCCGCTGACCGACCACATCCCGGTCTGGACCCGGCACACCGACGGCGTCACCATCACCCAGTTCGACTACCCCACCTGCGAGGGCCTCGGCCTTCTCAAGATGGACTTCCTCGGACTGCGCAACCTGACGATCATGGACGACGCCGTCAAGGCGATCGAGAAGAACAAGGGCGTCAAGATCGAGCTGCTCCAGCTCCCGCTGGACGACAAGCCCGCCTACGAACTGCTCGCCCGCGGCGACACGCTCGGCGTCTTCCAGCTCGACGGCGGCCCGATGCGCTCGCTGCTGCGCCTGATGAAGCCCGACAACTTCGAGGACATCTCCGCCGTCCTGGCGCTGTACCGGCCGGGCCCGATGGGCGTCAACTCGCACACCAACTACGCGCTGCGCAAGAACGGCCAGCAGGAGATCACCCCGATCCACCCGGAGCTGGAGGAGCCGCTCAAGGAGATCCTGGAGCCCACCTACGGCCTGATCGTCTACCAGGAGCAGGTGCAGAAGGCCGCGCAGATCCTGGCCGGCTACTCGCTCGGCCAGGCCGACCTGCTGCGCCGCGCGATGGGCAAGAAGAAGAAGGAGATCCTGGAGGCCGAGTTCGTCCCGTTCCAGAGGGGCTGCCGGGAGCGCGGCTACTCGGACGCGGCGATCCAGGCGGTCTGGGACGTGCTGGTGCCGTTCTCCGGCTACGCCTTCAACAAGGCGCACACCGCCGGCTACGGGCTGGTCTCGTACTGGACGGCGTACCTGAAGGCCAACTACCCGGCCGAGTACATGTCGGCGCTGCTGACCTCGGTCAAGGACGACAAGGACAAGTCGGCGGTCTACCTCAACGAGTGCCGCAAGATGGGCATCCAGGTGCTGCCGCCGGACGTCAACGAGTCCGACGCCGACTTCACCCCGCACGGCAGCGAGACCGTCCGGTTCGGCCTGACCGCGATCCGCAACGTCGGCGGGCCGGTGGTGGAGTCGATGATCCGCACCCGCAAGGCCAAGGGGAAGTACGCCTCGTTCCCGGACTTCCTGGAGAAGGTCGAGTCGGTGGTGTGCAACAAGCGCACCGTCGAGTCGCTGATCAAGGCCGGGTCGTTCGACTCGCTCGGGCACACCCGCAAGGGCCTGACCGCCCAGTTCGAGCCGATGATCGACAACGTGGTCGGGATCAAGCGCAAGGAGGCCGAGGGGCAGTTCGACCTGTTCGGCGGCGACAGCGTCTCGGACGAGCCGTCCTTCGGGCTGGACGTGGTGTTCTCCGAGGAGGAGTGGGACAAGTCCTTCCTGCTCACCCAGGAGCGCGAGATGCTCGGCCTGTACGTCTCCTCGCACCCGCTGAACGGCATCGAGCACGTGCTGGCCGACAAGGCCGACTGCGCGGTCGCCGACCTGGCCGAGCGCCCCGACGGGACGATCGTCACCATCGGCGGCATCATCTCGGGCCTCCAGCGCAAGATGACCAAGCAGGGCAACGCCTGGGCGATCGCCACCGTCGAGGACCTGGCCGGCTCGATCGACTGCATGTTCTTCCCGGCCAGCTACCAGCTGGTCTCCTCGCAACTGGTCGAGGACGCCGTGGTGTTCGTCCGCGGCAAGCTCGACAAGCGGGAGGACGTGCCGCGGCTGATGGGCATGGAGCTGGCGGTGCCCGACCTGAGCAACGTCGGGGCGCAGCTGCCGATCGTGATCACCGTGCCGGAGAACAAGCTGACCCCGCCGATCGTCTCCCGGCTCGGCGAGGTGCTGGGCAGCCACCGGGGCAGCACCGAGGTCCACGTCCACCTGCGCGGCCGGACCAGGACGGTGGTGCTGCGGCTGGACCGGCACCGGGTGAAGTCCGACCCGGCGCTGTTCGGCGACCTCAAGCAGCTGCTCGGGCCGAGCTGCCTGGCCAGCTGACGGCGGTGCGCGCGGACGGGCCCCGGCGGAGTCGCACTCCGCCGGGGCCCGTCCGCCGAGGGGCGGTCAGTGCTCCTTGACCACCACGGTCCTGGCGCCCTTGTCGTGGAAGCACTGCTGGAGCGGCTTGTCCCACAGCAGGGACAGGCAGTTGACCAGCGAGAACAGGCCACCGACGACCGGGACCAGGTTCGGGCCGCCGTAGATGGCGGCCCGGGTCCAGAACTGGCCGTCGGCCGGGCGGCCGCCGCCGGCCGCGTCGACCACCCGGAGCCTGAGGACCTTCTTGCCGACGGTCTGGCCGTGCTGGGTCGTCAGCATGGCGCCCTCGTAGCCGACCACCACCACCGCGGCCAGCACGTAGTAGAGGAGCACGCCGGGGGAGATCAGGTTGACGATGATCAGCGGGACGATCAGGACCGCCACGTCGACCAGGCGGGCCAGGAAGCGGTCCACCGGGGCGGCCAGCACCCGGGTGCCGGGGGCGGCTTGCGCGCCGGGCGGCGGGGTCGGGCCGAGCCAGCCCGACTGCCCGCCTTGCGCGTACTGGCCGTAGGGGTCCTTCGAGGGCTCGTAGCCGGGAGGTGTGTTGCTGCTCATGCGTACGACTCCAGCTCAACTGGTGGGAATCCTGGAGTTGTTGTACCGGTACCGGGGAGAGCTGGGAAGAATGATCGGATAATCGTTACTCAGCGCCAGCGGTAACGGAGCCGCAGCGAGTCCACCACCCGCTGGAACCGGGCCCGGTCCAGGGCGCACGCCTCGCGCCGCATCCCGCCGTCGCGGACCCGGAACACCCGGTCCAGCGCCACCCAGGAGTCCCGCCCGCTGCGGTCCCACGGGCCGGGGCCCAGCGGCACCCAGTCCCGGTCGTCGTCGTGGCCCTTGCTGGAGAGCATCACCGTCAGCAGCGAACCGCCCGCCTCCCGGGCCACCACCAGCACCGGCCGGTCCTTGCCCCGCCCGTCGTTCTCCTCGTACGGCACCCACGTCCAGACGATCTCGCCCGGGTCCGGGTCGCCGTCGTGGTCCGGCGCGTACTCGGTGCGCACCGCCCCCACCTGCTCGGCCCGGACCTCCACCGTGGCGTCCGGCCCGAACCGGCCCGGCTGCTCCTGCTGCTCGTTCAACTGATGCATGGCGGAAGGCTATCGACCGCCCCCGCGCCCCGGGACGTCAGGAGGAGCGCAGCCCGGCCGGGACCGCCGCGTGCAGGGCCGCCGCGAAGGCCGCCACCGCCGGGTGCGCGGCCCCGCCGGCCCGGAACGCGGTCCGGGTGCGCCGGTACAGCGGCAGCCGGGTCAGCGCCACGCCCGGCGGGCACCGGTCCACGCCCAACTGCGGCACCAGCGCCACCCCCTGGCCCACCGCCACCAGGGCCAGCTGGGCCGCGAAGTCGTCCACCAGGTGGCGCACCCGCGGCGCGAACCCGGCCGCCTGGCAGACCCGCTGCACCATCGCGTGGCACAGCGTCCCGGCCGGGGCGGTGATCCACGGGCTGTCCCGGTGCTCGGCCAGGGCGCCGCCGGAGCGGGCCGCCAGGTACAGCGGCTCGGCGAACACCGGGCCGGTCAGCGCGATCCCCTCCTCCGGCTCGCCCGGCACCAGGTCGTACTCGTGCACCAGCGCCACGTCCAGCTCGCCCGCCCGCAGCGCCCCGGCCACCGCCGCCGGGTCCACCTCGCTCACCATCGGCTCCAGCTCCGGGTGCCGGGCCGCCAGCTCGGCCAGCGCCGCCGGCACCAGGGCGCGCACCGCGGACGGGTAGGCGCCGATCCGCAGCGGCCCGGCCGGCCCGCTGCGGGCGTGCGCCAGCTCGGCGTCCGCCCGCTCCAGCAGCTCCAGCACCGCCTCGGTGTGCCGCACCAGGTTCCGCCCCGCCGGGGTCAGCGCCACCCGCCGCCCGGTCCGCTCCAGCAGCGGCACCCCCGCCTCCCGCTCCAGCACCGACAGCTGCTGGGACACCGCCGAAGGACTGAACGCCAGCGCCTCGGCGACCGCCGCGATCGTCCCCAGCCGGGCCAGTTCGCGCAGCAACCGCAGCCTTCGCACCTCGAGCATCGGCCCAGCTTACGAGAAGCATCGGAAATGTGAACTGGACCCGCACGGTCGCCGCCCGGCAGGCTTCCCCGCATGGAACTGCACGGCATCCACGTCCCGCTGGTCACGCCCTTCACCGCCGACGGCGCCGTCGCCCTCGACGCCCTGGAACGGCTCGCCCGCGACCTGCTCGCGGACGGCGCCGCCGGCCTGGTCGCCCTCGGCACCACCGGCGAACCCGGCTCGCTGACCACCGCCGAGCAGGACGCGGTGGTCGAGGTCTGCCGCCGGGCCTGCGACGCGCACGGCGCGCCGCTCACCGTCGGCGCCGGCCACGGCGGCACCGCCCGCACCGCCGAGGCACTGGCCGCCCTGGACGGCCGGGCCGACGCCGCGCTGGTCGCCGTCCCCGCCTTCGTCCGGCCCGGCGAGGCCGGCGTCCTGGCCCACTTCCGGGCCCTCGCCGCGACCAGCCCGCTGCCGCTGGTGGTCTACCACATCCCGTACCGCACCGGTCAGCCGCTGGGCGCCGCCGCCCTGCTGGACCTGCTCGCGCTGCCCGGCGTGGCCGGAGTCAAGTACTCGGCCGGCGGCATCGACGAGCAGACGATCGCGCTGCTGGCCGCCGCCCCGCGCGGCGTGCTGGCCGGCGACGACCTGTTCCTCTCCCCGCTGCTGGCCCTCGGCGCCGACGGCGGCATCCTGGCCTCCGCCCACCTGGAGACCGCCCGGTTCGCCGCCCTGCACCGGGCCTGGGCGGACGGCGACGCGGCCCGCGCCCGCACCCTCGGCGCCGAACTCGCCGAGGTCTCCCGGTCGGCCTTCACCGGGCCGAACCCGACCGCGCTCAAGGCGCTGCTGCACCGCGCCGGACGCATCCCGACGCCCGCGGTGCGGCTGCCGCTGCTCGCGCACGCCTGAGAACCGCGCGACCACGCGCAGGATTTCCGGTGGGCGGGCACCTGCGCAGGAGGGATTTCCGCCTCGGACGGGAAGCGTTCACGCTTTGGGACGCCCCCGCCGGAACCCGCCCTGACAAGGCATGATGGGCCGGGACAACCGGCCCAACCGGTAGCAGGAGGAGAGACGGATGAGGATCGGCATCGTAGGTGCCACCGGTCAGGTCGGCGGCGTGGTCCGCGAGATCCTGGCGGAGCGGGCCGACTTGAACGGTCCATTGGGCCCGGTCGAGCAGCTGCGGCTGTTCGCCTCGGCCCGCTCGGCGGGGCGCGCCCTGCCCTGGAAGGACACCGAGATCACCGTCGAGGACGCCGCCACGGCCGACTACAGCGGCCTGGACATCGTGATCTTCTCGGCGGGCGGCGCCACCTCCAAGGCGCTGGCCCCCGAGGTCGCCGCCGCCGGAGCCGTCGTCATCGACAACTCCTCCGCCTGGCGCCGCGACCCCGAGGTCCCGCTGGTCGTCGCCGAGGTCAACCCCGAGGCGATCACCGAGCGCCCCAAGGGCATCATCGCCAACCCCAACTGCACCACCATGGCCGCGATGCCGGTGCTGCGCCCGCTGCACGAGGAGTCCGAGCTGGTCGCGCTGGTGGTCTCCACCTACCAGGCGGTCTCCGGCTCCGGCCTGGCCGGCGTCTCCGAGCTGCACGAGCAGGCCCGCAAGGTGGTCGACGGCGCCACCGCGCTGGTCCACGACGGCGCCGCCGTCGAGTACCCCGAGCCCGGCGTCTACCAGCGCCCGATCGCCTTCAACGTCGTCCCGCTCGCCGGGTCGATCGTCGACGACGGCAGCAACGAGACCGACGAGGAGCAGAAGCTCCGCCACGAGAGCCGCAAGATCCTCGGCATCCCCGGGCTCAAGGTCTCCGGCACCTGCGTGCGCGTCCCGGTCTTCACCGGCCACTCGCTCCAGGTCAACGCCCGCTTCGCCCGCCCGCTCGCCCCCGAGCGCGCCGTCGAGCTGCTGGCCGGCGCCCCCGGCGTCGCGCTGACCGACATCCCCACCCCGCTCCAGGCCGCCGGCCAGGACCCGAGCTACGTCGGCCGGATCCGGGCCGACGAGACGGTGGAGCACGGCCTGTCGCTGTTCCTGTCCAACGACAACCTGCGCAAGGGCGCGGCGCTCAACGCCGTGCAGATCGCCGAGCTGGTCGCCGCCGAGCTGCGCGGCTGACCCCGGCGCCCCCGCCCCGACGGGCCCCCGGGCACCCGCCCGGGGGCCCGTCGCGTCCGCGGGCCGCGGCCCCTCGCGCCCGCGGCCGGGCTCACCGGCCCGGGTGCGACTCCGGCGCGTCGACCCGCAGCGGCAGCACCTCCGACAGGGCGCTCCCCGTCCACTTGTCGCCCGGCGCGTACCACTGGAACGCGCCCGGGCCGCGCACCGGCACGTTCAGCGACAGCAGCCCGTCGGCGTCCGTGCCGGTGCTGGCCAGGGTGCTCCAGGTGCTGCTGCCGGCCGGCCGGAACTGCAGGTAGGCGGTGGTGCCCTGCTGGGGCACCTCGGCGTCGCGGTCCCAGTCCGCGCGCCGCAGGCGCCCCCGGACGGTGACCGCCTCGCCCACCGCCGCCCGGGCCGGGACCACCGACGCCAGGTCGAACCCGGCGGTGCGCTTGAGCGAGAAACCGGCGGCGTTCTTCGACACGTACCGGTCGCCGTCGGCGGCCCGGATCCGCAGGTCGACGAACCAGGTCCCGGCCTGGTCGTCGAAGAGCGCCCGCGAGCCGGCCGCGATCACCGCCTCACCGCTGCACCGGGCCGTGGTCCCGGCCGCGTCCAGCGGGACGCAGGACATCGGGCCGACCTTCAACGTCCCGTAGTTGGGCCCCCACAGGCCGATCGGGTCCACCGCGCGGATGCCCGAGCGGTCGCTCGCCGTCACCTCCACCGGGACGGAGCGGGTCTCGGCCGGGCCCAGCTCGACCGTGCGGCCGTGGTTGACCACCACCGACACCAGCTCGGTGTCCCCGCTGGAGGTCTCCGGCGAGGTCGCCGGGACCAGGACGACCGCCACCGCCCCGATCGCCGCCACCGCGCACAGCACCACCGCACTCTTCCGCACGGTGTCCCAGTATCCAGGGTCGGCGCGCGGCGGGCGCGGCGCGGTTCGGCGGGCGGACGGAGGGGAAAGGTGTGCCCAACGGTCGCCGGGCCGCCGGGCGGCGCCCCACCGCCGGGGCCCGGGCCGAGGAGGAGGTGCCGGAGATGGACCGCTGCGTCGTCCTGGTCGACGCGGGCTACCTGCTGGGCGCGGCCGCCAGCCTGCTCGCGGGGGAGCCCGGCCGGGCCCGGATCGCCGTCGACCACCCGGTGCTGATCACCGCGCTGCGCGAGCGCGCCGAGACGGAGACCGGCCTGCCGCTGCTGCGGATCTACTGGTTCGACGCCGCCGTCGACCGCCGCCCCGCCCCCGAGCACCGCCGGCTGCGGGTACTGCCCCGGGTCACCGTCCGGCTGGGCGCGCTCACCCGGGCCGAGGGCCGGTGGGTGCAGAAGGGCGTGGACGCCGCGATGCACGCCGAACTCAGCGAACTCGCCCGCAACCACGCCTGCGCCGACGTGGTGCTGGTCACCGGGGACGGCGACCTGCTGCCCGGCGTCGCCTCCGCCAAGGAGCACGGCGTCGCCGTCCACCTGTGGGCGCTGGAGGCCGCCGACGGGGACTTCAACCAGTCCGAGGAACTGGTCGGCGAGGCCGACGAGCGCCGGGTGCTGGACCGCGCCTGGATCCAGCGCTGGGCCCGCCCCCGGGAGGCCGCCGCCGAGCCGGTCGCCCCCGTCGCGGTGCTGCCCGCCGCACCCCGGCCCCGCCCCGTCCCGCTGCTGCCCGCCGCCGCGGCCGTCCCCGCACCCGCCGCCGCGACGGCCGCCGCGACGGCCGCCCGCAGCGCCCCGCTGCGGGTCATCCCCACCCCCAAGGACCTGGCCGGACGCGCCGCCCCCGGCCCGCCCCCCGACCCCGCCCCGGCCGCCGCCGGCCCGGTGCTGCGCTGGTCCTCCGAGCGCGGCTGGGTCGAGCGCGCCGACACCGCCACCGCCGCCGACGCGCTGCCCACCCTGGACCGGATCACCACCTCCGCCCAGCGCTGGGCCGACCGCGAGGAGGACATCACCAGCGTCGGCGGCGACCCGCAGGAGGTCGGCCAGGTCTTCGCCCGCCGCTGGCTCGACCGCCTCGCCGCCACCGAGCGCCCCGCCCTGCTGTGGACCGACCACCCGCGCATCCCGCACCGCCTGGACGGCGAACTGCTGCGCTACGCCGCCCGGTTCGGCCTGCTCGCGCACAAGGAGGACCAGATCGACGAGCAGGACAGGTACGCCATCCGGGAGGGCTTCTGGAAGGAGCTCGCCGCCCGCGTCCCCGACACCCGGCCCACCGCGCAGGCCCGGCAGGACAGCTGACGCCCGGGCCGACTTGCCCACCCCGCGTGTCCGGAACGCCCTTTACGGCGCGTAGAGTCTTCCGTCGTGAGCAAGGCACCTCAGGGCTGCTGCACGGTCAGCGGCCTGGTCAAGACCTACCGGACGGGCGGCACCGAGGTCAGGGCCAACGACGGCATCGACCTCGCCGTCCGCCGCGGTGAGGTCTTCGGCCTGCTCGGACCCAACGGCGCCGGCAAGTCCACCCTGGTGCGCCAGCTCACCGGCCTGCTCCGCCCCGACGCCGGGACGGTCGACCTGCTCGGCCACGACGTCGTCCGGCACCCCGAACGGGCCGCCCGGCTGCTCGGCTACCTCGGGCAGGAGTCCACCGCCCTCGACGAGCTCACCGTCGCCCTGGCCGCCGAGACCACCGGCCGGCTGCGCGGCCTGTCCCGGGCCGCCGCCCGGGCCGAGACCGCCGAGGTGATCACCGAACTCGGCCTCGAACCGCTCGCCCACCGCCCGCTCGCCAAACTCTCCGGCGGCCAGCGCCGGCTCGCCTGCTTCGCCGCCGTCCTGATCGGCGAACGCCCGCTGCTGGTCCTGGACGAACCCACCACCGGCATGGACCCGCTCGCCCGCCGCGCCGTCTGGAGCGCCGTCGACCGCCGCCGCGCCGAACGCGGCACCACCGTGCTGCTGGTCACCCACAACGTCATCGAGGCCGAGACCGTCCTCGACCGGGTCGCCGTGATCGACGCCGGCAAGGTCATCGCCTGCGACACGCCCGGCGGCCTCAAGGCCCTGGTCGACGGCCACGTCCGGCTCGACCTGGTCTGGCGCACCGACGCCCCGCTGACCGTCCCCGCCGTCGCCGCCCTCGCCGAGCGCGCCGAACGCACCGGCCGCCGCTGGACCCTGCGCACCACCCCCGACGAGGCCCGCGAACTGGTCGCCGCCGTCACCACCGGACCCGCCTTCGCCGCCCTCGACGACTTCACCCTCGCCACCCCCACCCTGGAGGACGCCTACCTCCGGCTCGGCGGCCGGCCCGGAGGACTCGCCCGATGACCCTGCTCGACGCCCCCGCCGTCACCACCGCGCCCGCGCCGCTCGCCCCCGCCGCCCGGCTGCTGCCCGCGCTGGCCGCCGTCTACCGGGCCCAGCTGGCCCGCGCCAAGGTCTCCCGGATCCCGCTGCTGTTCGTCGCCACCTTCCAGTCGATCGGCATCCTGGTGATGATGCGCGGCGTCGTCGACGCCGGCGACAACCCCTCCGCGCACGCCGTGGTGGCCGGCTCCGCCGTCCTGGTGGTCGCCTTCGTCGCGCTCAACCTGCTCGCCCAGTACTTCGGCCGGCTGCGCGCCACCGGCGGCCTCGACCACTACGCGACCCTGCCGGTGCCGCCCGCCTCCGTGGTGCTCGGCACCGCCGCCGCCTACGCCTCCTTCACCGTGCCCGGGGTCTTCGTCACCGCCGGCGCCGGCTGCTGGATGTTCGGACTGCCCCTCGCCCGGCTGTGGGTCCTGCTCGCGGTGATCCCGCTCGCCGGCGCCGCGCTGGCCGGCCTCGGCGCCGCCCTCGGCCTGCTCGCCCCCCGCCAGGAGCTCGCCACCCTCGCCGGACAGCTCGGCATGTCCGCCGCCCTGCTGCTCGGCGTCCTGCCCGCCTCCCGGCTCCCCGAGCCGGTCCGGTGGCTGCGCGACCTGCTGCCCTCCAGCTACGGCGTCGACGCCTTCGCGCTCACCTTCGCCCCGCACCCCGACTGGGCCCGGATCACCCTCGACCTCGGCGTCTGCGGCGCGGTCGGCCTGGTCTCGCTCACCCTCGCCACCTGGGCGTACCGGCGCGCCGCGAGCTGACCCGGCCGGGACGGGGGGCGGGACACCGCCCGGCCGGCGGGTGGGTCGTTCGCCGTGGTCGTTGTCCCGTCGAGATCGACATCCGCCCGGGCCGACATGAAACGATGGGCCCGTGACCGTACCGAACACACCCGCGGGTAGCTCGCCCGGGCCGGACCCCTTCGCCCCGCCCTTCCCGCCGCAGCCGTCCGACCGCGCGAAGCGGCCGCCGATCGGCCCCGAACTGCGGATCGGAGCGATCATCACCCTCGTCGGAGCGGTCCTCGGCGTGGTGCTCGGCCTGCTCTGGTTCTGGCTCGCCCCCCGGGTCGGCTACGCCGTCCAGGACGACCACATCCTCTACCGGGACCCGGAGGGCGAGGAGCTGATCGGCGCGGTCGGCGTCTTCTCGCTGCTCGGCCTCGGCCTCGGCCTGCTCACCTCGCTCGGCGCCTTCCTGTGGACCCGCGCCCGCGGCGGCGGTGTCGCCGTCGCCGTCGGCCTGGCCGTCGGCGGCCTGCTCGGCTCGGTGATCGCCTGGCAGCTCGGCACCCACCTCGGTGCCACCTCCGACCTGCGCGCCCACGCGCTGTCCGTCGGCAACGGCGGCACCTTCGACGGGCCGCTGGAGCTCACCGCGAAGGGGGCGCTGATGGTCTGGCCGATGACGGCCATGATCCTGCTGCTCGCCCTCTCCGCGACGTTCGGCAAGCGCGAGCCGGACCGCCCCCCGTACTGGGAGACCCCGGGGCCGGTGCCGGGGCCGCCCCCGGCCGACCGGGCCTGAGCCCCGGCCCCCGGGCTCCCGGGGTTCACTTCCGCGCGATGGGGGCGGTCAGCGCGTCGGTGAGGCGGACCAGGTCGGCCGGGGCGAGTTCGACCTCGGTGCCGCGGCGGCCGGCGGAGACGAAGACGGTGGGGTGGGCGAGGACGCCGGAGTCGATGACGGTGCGCAGCCTGCGGCGCTGGCCGAGCGGGGAGATGCCGCCGACCACGTAGCCGGTGGAGCGCTCGGCGGCGGCCGGGTCGGCCATGGCGGCGCGCTTGGCGCCGAGCGCGGCGGCCAGCGCCTTGAGGTCGAGCCGGCCGGAGACCGGGACGACGGCGACGGCGAGGGTGCCGTCGGTCTCGGCGAGCAGGGTCTTGAACACCCGGCCGGGGGAGACGCCCATCGCCTCGGCGGCCTCCGCGCCGTAGGAGGCGGCGGCCGGGTCGTGGGCGTACTCGTGGACGGTGAACGGGACGCCGGCGGTGTCGAGGGCGACGGTGGCGGGGGTGCCGCCGGGGGACTTCTTCTTGGCCACGGAGGTCCTCAGTTGGGGCTGAACGCCTGGCGGGTGAGTTCGGCGGCGGGCAGCGAGGGGAGTTTCGCGAGCACCGCGCTCTCGTGCCGGAGCAGGGCGAGTTCGCGGGTCAGGCGCTGGGCGGTGTCGGGGCAGGCGAGGAGTTCCTGCTTGTCCTTGGTGGAGAGCGAGGTGGCGGCGGCGACCAGGTAGGAGAGCACCTGCGGGTCGTCGGGGAGCTCGGGTTCGCCGCTGAGGGTGGCCTCGCGGGCCCCGGCCAGCCGCTTCTGGTAGGTGCGGAAGGCGCGTTCGACGCCGGCGGCGAGCGCGCCGGAGCCCTCGCCCGGCTCCTCGGGGAGCACCGAGACCTCGCCGACCAGGTAGGGGCCGGTGGCGTCGAGGGCGCGCAGCCGGAACCGGGTGGTGCCGGTGATCAGCAGTTCGTACCGGCCCTCGGGCTGCTCGCGGACGGAGGCGACGTCGGCGACGCAGCCGACCGCGTACAGGGCGTCCAGCGGATCGCCGCCGGGGGCGCCGAGGCCCTCCAGCGGGCCCGCCGGGCCCTCGCTCTCGCGGACCGGGGTGGTTCCCCGGCCGTCCTTGACGGCGACCACGCCGAAGCGGCGCGGTGCGTCCTCGGGCTGTTCCAGGAGATCGGCGACCAGGTGGCGGTAGCGCTCCTCGAAGACGTGCAGGGGCATCACCAGGCCCGGGTACAGGACCGTGTTGAGCGGGAAGAGCGGGAGCCGATCAGTCACGGCGGACAGCGTAGTTGGCGGCGGGCCGCCGCCGCGCCGCGGTTCGCTCGCGGCCGGGGGCGTCAGCCGCGCTGGAGCAGCCGGGTGACGCCGGCCACGGCGGTGGTGGCGAGCACCCAGCCGGTCAGCACCAGGGCGGTGGCGACCCACTGGCCGGTGCGGTCCGGGTTCCAGCCGTTCTGGCCGAGGTCGATCAGCGGGAGGACCTTGCCGGCCGCGTACAGGGCCGGGTTCCAGACCACCTTCTCGTCGGCCTTGAGCGGCGCGGGCTCGTGCCCGGCGAAGTACGCGGTGCCCAGTGCCCAGGCCAGCACCAGCCAGGCGGCGGCCCGGCCGGGGCGGTAGCCGTAGCCGACGGCGGCGTCCTGGAGGTGGCCCCAGATCCGGCCGGGCAGCGGCAGGGTGTGCCGGCGGCGGCGCTGCTTGGCGTGCAGGACGGCGCGGGCGTCCTCGTCGGCGCCGTCGCGGCGCAGGGCGGCGGCGAGCTGCTCGTACGCCTCGGGGCGGAACTCCCGGCCGGAGTCGACCCAGGCGATCCGGCGCTCCAGCGGGAAGGGGCCGACGGGGCGCAGCGACTCGTAGGTGAAGCCGGTGAGCGAGACGTGGTGCGCGGTGGGCCAGGCGTCGGGCGAGTCGACCAGGTTGCCGATCCGGGCCCGGTTGAGGGTGACCGGGCCGGTGGGCGGGGCGTCGCAGGCGAAGCGGAGTTCGGGGGTCTGGATCCGGCTGAGCGCGAGTTCCTCGCCTGGGCCGAGGTGGAACTCGGCACCGGTGATCAGGCAGGCGTTGTCGAAGCGCCCGTCGGAGAGCCGGATCCGGCCCCGGGCGCGGAACGGGGTGTGGGTGGTGTCCCGGTAGTGCCCGGTGCCCGCGGGCTCCCCGTAGCCGGAGCCGTAGACGGTGCGCGAGCCGGCCCAGTTGGCGTCCTCCGAGCCGGACAGGTACAGGGTGTGGCCGACGGTGATCCGGGCCGCGTTGAGCGCGTTCGGGTTGTCCGGGCCAACGGCCCGCAGCGAGCTGCCGCGCAGCGAGAGCCGGCCGCCGATCCGGGCCGAGCGCAGGCTCAGCTCGCCGAGCAGCTCGATCCGTTCGGCCTCGCAGTCCTGGTTGACGGTGAGCCCGTCGGCGGAGACCGCCCGCCCGTACGCGTCGGGGCCGACGGCGGACTGGTTGAGCAGCAGGTCGGTGCCGATCCGGGCGTCGGTGAGCCGGATGCCGCCGGGTATGCCGCAGCGGGCGAGGTGCACGTCGCCCTCGGTGGCCAGCCGGGAGCCCTCCAGCCGGGGCAGGGCGCAGGAGACGATCCGCAGGGTGCCGGCGGTGGCCTCGGAGAGCAGCAGCTTGCGTTCGAAGCGGCAGAGCTGGAACTCGACGTAGCAGCCGATCCGGCCGCCGGCCAGGGTGAACTCGCCGGTGATCCGGGCGCCGGTGAGCTTGAGCGCGGTGACCTTGCCGGGGGCGGCCTCCGGGCCGTGCAGCAGCAGCCGGGCGATCACCTCGGCGCGGACGGTGCGCTCCGGGCCCCACGGCGCGCCGGTGAACGGGTCGTCCGGGCCGTGGCCGGGGCCGTCCGCCCCCGCCGGGCGGACGGCCCGCCCGGCGGGGGCGGGGAGCAGCAGCTCGACCGGGCCGCTCCCGGCCCGCAGGTCGTACACCTCGCCGTGCCGGAAGGCGTCCCACAGGCCGCGCTCGGTGTCGGTCCAGTCGTCCGGTGCCTGCTCCACCGCGTCCCCCGATGATCTTGGTCTCGTCTCACCCTTCGTATCACGGACTGAAATGCCGGGCTGCCGGTTTTCGCCACTCCTTACACTTGGGCCTGTGATCTCTCGAATCGACCTCCGCGGCTCCTCCACGGACCCGCGCGACGTGCTCCCCCGTGCCGAGTTCGACGTCGAAGCCGCCCTGGAGAAGGTGCGGCCGATCGCCGAGGACGTGCGCCATCGCGGGGTCGCGGCGCTGATCGAGATCACCGAGCGCTTCGACGGCGTCCGGCTGGAGTCCACCCGCGTCCCCGCGGAGCGGATCGCCGAGGCGCTGGAGCAGCTGGACCCGAAGGTCCGCGCCGCGCTGGAGGAGTCGATCCGCCGGGCCCGCGCCGTGCACGCCGACCAGCGCCGGGTCGGGCACACCACGCAGGTGGTGCCCGGCGGCACCGTCACCCAGCGCTGGGTGCCGGTCGACCGGGTCGGCCTGTACGTGCCGGGCGGCCTGGCGGTCTACCCGTCCTCCGTGGTGATGAACGTGGTGCCCGCCCAGGAGGCCGGGGTGGCCGGCATCGCCGTCACCTCGCCGCCGCAGAAGGCGTTCGGCGGCCGGGTCCACCCGACCATCCTGGCGGCCTGCGCGCTGCTCGGCGTGGACGAGGTGTACGCGGTCGGCGGCGCCCAGGCGGTCGCGATGTTCGCGCTCGGCACCGAGGAGTGCGCGCCGGTCAACCTGGTCACCGGCCCCGGCAACATCTACGTCGCCGCCGCCAAGCGCCTGTTCGCCGGCCGGATCGGCATCGACTCGGAGGCCGGCCCGACCGAGATCATGGTGCTCGCCGACGACACCGCGGACGCCGCGGAGGTCGCCGCCGACCTGATCAGCCAGGCCGAGCACGGCCCGACCTCCGGCTCGGTGCTGGTCACCGCCTCCCCGCTGCTGGCCGACGCCGTCGAGGCCGAGCTCAAGGCGCAGGTCGCCCGCACCCGGCACTCCGAGCGGGTGGCCGAGGCGCTCGGCGGCCCGCAGTCCGGCATCATCCTGGTCGACGACCTGGAGCAGGGCCTCGCGGTGGTCAACGCCTACGCCGCCGAGCACCTGGAGATCCAGACCGCCGACCCGCACGCCGTCTCCGAGCGGGTCCGCAACGCGGGCGCGATCTTCCTCGGCCGCTTCACCCCGGTCTCGCTGGGCGACTACGCGGCCGGCTCCAACCACGTGCTGCCCACCGGCGGCTGCGCCTGCCACTCCTCCGGCCTGTCCGTGCAGACCTTCCTGCGCGGCGTCCAGGTGGTCGAGTACGACCGCGAAGCGCTGGCCGGGATCGCCGCGCACGTGGTCAACCTGTCCGAGGCCGAGGACCTGCCCGGCCACGGCGACGCCGTGAAGGCGCGTTTCGTCGGAGACGAACAACACTGGCACAGCGACTGGACGGTTCCCACCTCGTGACGAAGATCGACGACCTCCCCGTCCGCGACGAGCTGCGCGGCCAGTCCCCGTACGGCGCACCGCAGTTGGACGTGCCCGTCCAGCTGAACACCAACGAGAACCCGTACCCGCTTCCCGAGCCGCTGGTGGCCCGGATCGCCGAGCGGGTCGCCGAAGCCGCCCGGCAGCTCAACCGCTACCCGGACCGGGACGCGGTCGAACTGCGCACCGGCCTGGCGGCGTACCTGAGCGACACCACCGGCTTCCCGGTCACCAAGGACCAGGTGTGGGCCGCCAACGGCTCCAACGAGGTGCTCCAGCAGCTGCTGCAGACCTTCGGCGGGCCCGGCCGCACCGCGATCGGCTTCGAGCCCTCGTACTCGATGCACGCCCTGATCGCCCGCGGCACCGGCACCGGCTGGGTCTCCGGCCCGCGCAACGAGGACTTCACCATCGACCTGGACGCGGCCCGGGCGGCCATCGCCGAGCTGCGCCCGGACGTGGTCTTCGTCTGCTCGCCGAACAACCCGACCGGCACCGCCGTCGCGGCCGACACCGTGCTCGCCCTGTACGAGGCCGCGCAGGCCGCCGGGCCCAGCATGGTGGTGGTCGACGAGGCGTACGTCGAGTTCTCGCACCGCGCCTCGCTGCTGCCGCTGCTCGAAGGCCGCCCGAACCTGGTGATCAGCCGCACCATGTCCAAGGCGTTCGGCGCGGCCGGGCTGCGGCTCGGCTACCTGGCCGCCGACCCGGCCGTGGTGGACGCGGTGCAGCTGGTCCGGCTGCCCTACCACCTGTCGGCCGTCACCCAGGCCACCGCGCTGGCCTGCCTGGAGCACACCGACACCCTGCTCGGCTACGTCGACCGGCTCAAGTCCGAGCGCGACCGGGTGGTGCTCGCGCTGCGCGGGCTGGGCCTCGACGTCACCGACTCCGACGCCAACTTCATCCAGTTCGGCCGCTTCGCCGACACCCGCGCGGTGTGGCAGGCGATCCTCGACCAGGGCGTGCTGATCCGCGACAACGGCGTCCCCGGCTGGCTGCGCGTCACCGCCGGCACCCCCGCCGAGAACGACGCGTTCCTGAGCGCCGTCTCGCTTGCAACCAAGGAGCTGTAACCCCGCATGTCCCGCATCGGCCGCGTCGAACGCACCACCAAGGAGACCTCCGTCCTGGTCGAGATCGACCTCGACGGAACCGGCAAGACGGACGTCTCCACGGGCGTCGGCTTCTACGACCACATGCTCGACCAGCTCGGCCGCCACGGCCTCTTCGACCTCACCGTCAAGACCGAGGGCGACCTGCACATCGACACCCACCACACCATCGAGGACACCGCCCTCGCGCTCGGCGCCGCCTTCAAGCAGGCGCTCGGCGACAAGGTCGGCATCTACCGGTTCGGCAACTGCACCGTCCCGCTGGACGAGTCGCTGGCCCAGGTCACCGTCGACCTCTCCGGCCGCCCGTACCTGGTGCACACCGAGCCCGAGCAGATGGCCCCGATGATCGGCTCGTACGACACCACGATGACCCGGCACATCCTGGAGTCCTTCGTCGCCCAGGCGCAGGTCGCCCTGCACGTGCACGTCCCGTACGGCCGCAACGCGCACCACATCGTCGAGTGCCAGTTCAAGGCGCTGGCCCGGGCGCTGCGCTACGCCTCCGAGCGCGACCCGCGCGCCGCCGGCATCCTGCCCTCCACCAAGGGCGCGCTCTGATGGCGACGCTGCTGATCGTCCTCGGGCTCTTCTTCGCGGGCGGCGTCTGGTCGTTCTGGAAGCAGAAGCTGCCCAAGGGCGTCGTCCTCGTCCTCGCCTTCGCCTCGGCCATGTGCCTGGCCGCCGGCATCATGCGCCTCTAGGAGACCCCACAGATGTCCAAGAACGTCGTGGTGCTGGACTACGGCTCCGGCAACCTGCGCTCCGCCCAGCGCGCCGTCGAGCGCACCGGTGCCACCGTCACCGTCACCTCGGACTTCCAGCGGGCGCTGGACGCCGACGGCCTGCTGGTGCCCGGCGTCGGTGCCTTCGAGGCGTGCATGCGCGGCCTGAAGGCCGTCCGCGGCGAGCAGGTCATCGGCCGCCGGCTGGCCGGCGGACGCCCGGTGCTCGGCATCTGCGTCGGCATGCAGATCCTGTTCGAGAAGGGCGTCGAGCACGGCGTGGAGACCGCCGGCTGCGACGAGTGGCCCGGCACCGTCGAGCCGCTGGACGCGCCGGTCGTCCCGCACATGGGCTGGAACACCGTCGACGCGCCCGCCGACACCCGGATGTTCGCCGGGATGGACGCCGACACCCGGTTCTACTTCGTGCACTCCTACGGCGTGCGGCACTGGGTGCTGGAGACCCACTCGGAGAAGATCCGCGCCCCCAGGGTCACCTGGGCCACCCACGGGCAGCCGTTCGTCGCCGCCGTGGAGAACGGCCCGCTCTGGGCCACCCAGTTCCACCCCGAGAAGTCCGGCGACGCCGGCGCCGCCCTGCTGACCAACTGGGTCGACACCCTCTGACGACGGAAGAGTCCTTCAGAACATGACCAACCGCCTCGAACTGCTGCCCGCCGTCGACGTCCGCGACGGCCAGGCGGTCCGCCTGGTCAAGGGCGCCTCCGGCACCGAGACCTCCTTCGGCGAGCCGCTCGCCGCCGCCCTCGCCTGGCAGAACGCCGGCGCCGAGTGGCTGCACCTGGTCGACCTCGACGCCGCCTTCGGCACCGGCAGCAACCGCGAGCTGCTCCGCGAGGTCACCGGCCGCCTCGACATCAAGGTCGAGCTGTCCGGCGGCATCCGCGACGACGAGTCGCTGGCCGCCGCCCTCGCCACCGGCTGCACCCGGGTCAACCTCGGCACCGCCGCCCTGGAGAGCCCCGAGTGGGTCGCCAAGGTCATCGCCGAGCACGGCGAGAAGATCGCCGTCGGCCTCGACGTGGTCGGCACCACGCTGCGCGGCCGCGGCTGGACCCGCGACGGCGGCCAGCTCTACGACGTGCTGGCCCGCCTCGACGCCGAGGGCTGCGCCCGCTACGTGGTCACCGACGTCAACCGCGACGGCACCCTGACCGGCCCCAACCTCCAGCTGCTGCGCGACGTCTGCGCCGCCACCGACCGGCCTGTCGTCGCCTCCGGCGGCGTGTCGTCCCTCGACGACCTGCGCGCGATCGCCACCCTGGTACCGGAGGGCGTCGAGGGCTCGATCGTGGGGAAGGCGCTCTACGAGCAGAAGTTCACCCTCGAAGAGGCCCTGGAGACTGTGTCCCGATGACCGACGAAACCCCGGCCGCCGCCGTCGCCCGCCAGTCCGGACGGTCCCCCTACGAGGACCAGTACGGATTCTCCCGGGCGGTGGCGGCCGGGGACTCCGTCCTGGTGGCGGGCTGCACCGCGTACGACGACGGCGTCGCCGTCTTCGAGGGCGACCCGTACGAGCAGACGCTGGCCGCCTTCGAGGTCGCCCTCGAAGCGCTCGGCCCCTACGGACTCACCGCCGCCGACGTGGTCCGCACCCGGATGTACCTCACCCACGTCCGGGACTGCGACGAGGTAGGCCGCGCGCACAGGAAACTCTTCGGCGAGGTCCGCCCGGTCACCACCATGGTGGTCGTCCAGGGCCTGACCGACTCCCGGATGATGGTCGAGGTCGAGGTCGAGGCCCACCGGCCGGGCCTCGCCCGCGCCCTGGCCGCCGCCCGCGACCGGACCTCCGCCGACGCCCCGGACCCGGCCGACGTCCGGACCTCCGCCGACGCCCCGGACCCGGCCGGCCCCCAGACCTCGGAAGGCACCCAGCCGTGACACTCGCAGTACGCGTCATCCCCTGCCTGGACGTGGACGCCGGACGCGTCGTCAAGGGCGTCAACTTCCAGAACCTGCGCGACGCCGGCGACCCGGTCGAGCTCGCCAAGCTCTACGACGCCCAGGGCGCCGACGAGTTGACCTTCCTCGACATCACCGCCTCGTCCGGCTCCCGGGAGACCACCTACGACGTGGTCCGCCGCACCGCCGAGCAGGTCTTCATCCCGCTCACCGTCGGCGGCGGCGTCCGCGCCGTCGAGGACGTCGACCGGCTGCTGCGGGCCGGCGCCGACAAGGTCGGCGTCAACACCGCCGCGATCGCCCGGCCCGAGCTGGTCCGCGAGATCGCGCAACGCTTCGGCCGCCAGGTGCTCGTCCTGTCGGTCGACGCCCGGCGCTGCCCCGAGGGCACCGAGACCGCCTCCGGCTTCGAGGTCACCACCCACGGCGGCCGGCGCGGCACCGGCCTCGACGCGATCGAGTGGGCGGCGCGCGCCGCCGAACTCGGCGCCGGCGAGATCCTGCTCAACTCGATGGACGCCGACGGCACCAAGGACGGCTACGACCTGGAGATGATCCGGGCCGCCCGCAAGGCCGTCTCCGTCCCGGTCATCGCCTCCGGCGGCGCCGGCAAGCTCGCCGACTTCGCCCCCGCGGTCGACGCCGGCGCCGACGCGGTCCTCGCCGCCAGCGTCTTTCACTTCGGCGACCTGACGATCGGCCAGGTCAAGGACGAACTCCGGGCCACCGGGCACCCCGTCCGCTGACGTCCCCCGTGCGCTGAGGCGCCCGTCCGGGGCCGTGCCGGTGCGTCACCGGCGCGGCCCCGGCCCCGGCTCCGGTTCCGGCCCCGACTCCGGCTCCAGGAGCGCGAACTGCGCGCCGAACGGGTCCGCCAGCACCGCGACCCGCCCCACCGTCGGCACCGGCCGCGGCGGCAGCAGGACGCTCCCGCCCGAGCGGCGCACCTCGTCGGTGGCCAGCAGCGCGTCCGCCACCGCGAAGTGCACCAGCCAGCCCGCGTCCACCCGCGGGTGCACGTGGGCGACCGCGCCGAAGTCGGCCCCGCCGTCCGCCGGGCCCAGCGCCGCGCACTCCGCCCCCGACGGCTCCGAGTCCCGGCTCCGCCAGCCGAACAGGCCGCGGTAGAACCGCAGCGACCCCGGGACGTCCGGGGTGCGCAGCTCCGCCCGGCACAGCGCGCCCGGCCCGCCCACCGCCTCCAGCCCGGCCGCCCCGGCGTCCTGCCACACCGCGAACCGGCCGCCCGTCGGATCGGCCAGCCGCACGGACCGGCCCCGCCCCGGCACCTCGGCGGCCGGGGCGCGGACCGTGCCGCCGGAGCGCTCCGCCGCCGCCGCGACGCCGGCCGGGTCCGCCGCGGCGAAGTACACCGTCCAGGCGGGCAGCGCCTCCGCCTCGGTCAGCGGGCCGACGCCCGCCACCGTCCGGCCCGCGCGGCGGAAGGAGCCGTGGCCGTCCGGGCTGGACCGGTCCAGCGTCCAGCCGAACACCGCGCCGTAGAACGACGCGGACTCGGCGAGGTCCGGGCTGCCCAGGCCGATCCAGTTCGGCGAGCCTGGTCGGAAGTCGCTGCTCACCACGGTGTGCGCTCCTGAGGGGCGGGGGAGGGGCCTGGAGCCCAGGCTGGCACACCGACCGGACGGAGCGGGCCGACGCGCCGTCAGGCCCCGGCCGCCGTCAGGGCCCCGGTCTCCGTCAGGCCCCGATCCCCGTCAGGCCCCGGCCTTCGGCAGCGGCAGCACGTGCGCCAGCGTCTCCACCGCCTCCGGCGCGCCCTCCGCCGCCACCGCGGCCTGCGCGCCCCGCCCGTACAGGAACAGCACCAGCTCGCCCGGCTCCCCGCTCACCGTCACCACCGGCGCGCCCTTCCGACGCACCGTCACCTCCCGGCCGTCCGGGTGCACCAGCCGCAGCGAGACCGGCGCCTTGGCGTCGCTGAACCGGGCCACCGCCGGCACCCGCTTCCACAGCGCCTCCGCCAGCTCCGCACCCACCGGCTCCGGCTCGAACGGCACCGCCCGGCGGACGTCCTCCGCGTGCACGAAGAACTCCACCAGGTTCGCCGCCCCGTCCACCCCCGGCAGGTTGAACGGCGACCAGGCCGGCGGCCCCGACCGGAACGACTTCACCACCCCCTCGTACCCCCGCCCCGCGACCTTCCCCTGCACCCGCTCCGTCCACCCGGCCAGCGCCCCGACCCGGATGCCCGCCGCCGCGTCCGGCCGCCCCTCCCGCACCACCAGGTGCGCCGCCAAGTCCCGCGCCACCCACCCCTCGCACAACGTCGGCCCCTCCGGGCCCGCCGCCGCCAACAACCGACTCAACCGGGCCCGCTCGCCCTGCGCAAGACTCACCATGCGCCCAGCGTACGGCGCGGGCGGCCTACTTGAGCGGTCCGGTCATCTTGCGGTCGTCGTTCTGGTTGCTGACCGTCACCGCGCAGCTCGCGTCCCGGTAGCCCTGTTGGTAGTACTGCGCGCCGGGGGAGAGCGGGCTGTTGTAGTACGGGGTCTTCCCCTCCTGCCGCTGCTGGACGGCGGTGTACTGCTCTTTGCACAGCCCCAGCGTGGCCTGGATGATCGTCCCGTCGGTGGTCAGCCCCTCCGGCAGCACCACCACCGAGATCGTCTCGGAGTCGTGCGGCTGGTCGCACGGCACCACCGTGGTGGTCGTGACGTCGCTCAGCCACGGCACCGTCAGGCAGGTGCCCGGCGGATAGAAGGGGTACGGGTACGTCTTCGACGGGCTCGGACTCGGGCTCGGGCTGGGGGAGGGGCTCGGGGGCGGCGGCGCGGCGGCGGGCTTCTTCGGGGCAGGCCACAGCAGCGCCACCACCGCCGCCGCCACGACGAGCGCGGCCACCAGGCCTGCCAGGAAAGCCTTCTGTCGACCGCTCATGCGGACCCCCTCCGTTCAAGGACATTCTGAGGGCACAACAGCTGTCACGTCAGTCCTTTCCGGGCATCGGTTTGCTCATCCTTTGCATGCTGATCAGTAGGATGACCGGCCTGTCGGACGGGATGTACGAGAAAGGCAACTGCCATGGGGGACAGCGGGTTTCAGGTCGAGCCGAGCGTGCTCGACCGGTACTCGTCGCTGCTGGCCGAGCAGGCGGAGCAGCTGAGGCGGATCGCGGAGGCCACCGCGGCGATCACCCTCTCCTCGGACGCGTTCGGGCACCTGCCGAACGCCCAGCACCTGGCGTCGGCGTTCCAGGAGCACGCCGGTGCCGGCCGCGAGAACGTCGGGCTGCTCGGTGACGCGCTGCACGGCAGCGCGCAGGGGCTGTCCGGGGTGTCGCGGAACTACACCGACCACGAGGAGTACGTCGCGGGCACCATGAGCGGGGGCCGGTGATGGCGCACGGGACCAGGCACCACACCTCGGGCGGCTCCGGCGGCTCCGGCGGCTCGGGAGCCTCCGGCACGACGCACGGCGCCGACCACCCGCGGCAGCCGACCGCACCCGCGCCCGCGCCCGGCCACGGCACCGGTCCGGCACCGCACGTCGGGGACCCGAACCAGATCCGCACCGGCGCGCGCACGCCCGCCGGGAACGGCGGGAACGGTGAGACCGGCGGGAACGGTGAGACCGGCGGCGAGGACGCGGCGCTGGTGGACCCGCGGCAGTCCTGGTTCAGCGGGGCGCTCAAGGAGGCCGGGACCAGCGCGGCGGGCAGCCTGGGCGGCAGGGCCGGCGACTACGTCGGGGAGAAGCTGTTCGGCTCCGGGGAGGAACCCGAAGGGACCGGTGAGCCGGCCGAACCGGGCGAACCGGGTGAGTCGGCGGGGTCCGAGGGCGTCAGCACGCTGCCCGCCCCATCGCCCGGGTACGTGGGGGCCGGGATCGGCGGGGCCGTCGGGGCCGCCGGAGCGAGCACGCTGCCCGGGTACGGCCTGCCGGGCGCGCCGGGCGGCCCGGCCGACGCGTACGCGTGGGCCCGGGCGCAGATCGAGCGGACGTTCCAGGAGCTGCCGGAGGCCGAGCACGAGTCGCGGGGCGGCCTGAGCGGGGCGCTCGACGAGGCGGTCGAGTGGGCGCTGGAGGAGTCCGGCCTGCTGGACATGCTGGAGAAGGTCACCGGCAACCTGGCGGAGCTGAACGACGCCACCGCGCAGTGGCAGGCCCAGGCGGCCGCGGTGCACTCGGTCGCGGTGGAGCTGCGCTCGGGCGCGATGCCGGTGGCGGCGAGCTGGCAGGGGGCGGCGAGCGACGCGTTCGGCGGTCACATGGGCGACGTCGCGGACGCGCTCGACCAGACCGCCGAGGAGATGCTACAGACCGCGCAGATCATCAACTCGGCCGCGCAGGAGTGCGCGACGGCCGAGGGCATGGTGATCCAGATCATCACCGAGGCGATCGAGGCGCTGATCGCCTCGCTGGCCGCCGAGGCGGTGCTCTCGGTGGTGACCTTCGGCGCGGCGGCGCTGGTCGGCGCGCTGATCGACGAGGCGGAGATCGCCACCTTCGTGGCCCGGGTGGCGCAGGTGTCCACCAAGCTGGCGAAGGCGCTGGAGGAGCTGCTCAAGGCGCTCCAGGAGATGGGCAAGGCGGTCAAGGCCACCCGCAAGCTCAGCGACGTCGCCAAGGTGATGGAGAAGATGAAGAAGGTCGAGACGGCCTTCAACGAGGTCCGGAAGCTGGAGGAGGGCACCGGCAAGGCCGCCAGGATCGCCCGGAAGCTCGACGAGAAGGCCACCGAGAAGGTCGGCGACTGGGCCCAGGACCGGATCAAGGCCGGGCTGGGCATCGACGAGGACGACCGGGAGGGCGTCCGGATCGGCGACGGCACCCTGAAGGGCAACCTCAGGGCGGCCGGACAGTCGGCCCTGGGCGTCGCCAAGGAGGGCCTGAGGAGCGACGTCAACAAGAACGCGGTCGAGCGGGAACTGCTGGGCGACCTCGGCCTGGAGCAGCAGCCGACGCCCTACCGGGTGGACCGCTCGCGGATCCGGACGGCGTTCGGCTGACCGCCGCAGCACTGCCCCGCCCGACGGCCGCCGGAGCACCGCCCGGCAGCCGTCGGCCGGTGGCGGCCTGCGAGAATGGGGGCATGTCGACCACTCCCGCCGCCCCCGGCAGCACCGCCCTGGACCCGGCGATCGCCGCCCGCCTCAAGCGCACCCCGGACGGGCTGCTGCCCGCCGTCGCCCAGCAGTACGACACCGGCGAGGTGCTGATGCTCGGTTGGATGGACGACGAGGCGCTGCACCGCACGCTGACCACCGGCCGCTGCACGTACTGGAGCCGCAGCCGGGCCGAGTACTGGGTGAAGGGCGACACCTCGGGCCACGTCCAGCACGTCAAGCAGGTCGCGCTGGACTGCGACGGCGACACCCTGCTGGTCCGGGTCGACCAGGTCGGTGCGGCCTGCCACACCGGCGACCGGACCTGCTTCGACGCCGACGTGCTGCCGCTCGCCCAGTAGCCTGTCCCCCGACCGTCCCCGGACCGTCCCTCCGCCCGTCCGCTCCTCTCATCTGATCGGTGCCCCATGGACCTTGAGGCCTTCCGCACGCTCGCCGCTGACACCCGGGTCATTCCCGTCACCCGCCGGCTCCTGGCGGACGGCCTCACCCCGATCGGCGTCTACCGCAGCCTCGCCGCGGAGCGGCCCGGCACCTTCCTGCTGGAGTCCGCCGAGCAGGGCCGCAGTTGGGCCCGCTACTCCTTCGTCGGGGTGCGCTCCGGCGCGGTGCTCACCGTCGGCGAGGACGGCGGCGCCCGCTGGCTGGGCGAGCCCCCGGTCGGCATCCCCACCGGCGGCGACCCGCTGGAGGTGCTGCGCGCCACCCTGGCCGCCCTGCACACCCCCCGGCACCCGGACGACGGCCTGCCGCCGCTCACCGGCGGCCTGGTCGGCTACCTCGGCTACGACGTGGTGCGCCGCCTGGAGAAGCTGCCGAACCTCACCCCGGACGACCTGCGGCTGCCCGAGCTGACCCTGCTGCTCGCCACCGACCTGGCCGTCCTGGACCACGCCGACGGCACCGTGCTGCTGATCGCCAACGCGGTCAACCACAACGACCTGGCCACCGGCGTCGACGAGGCGCACGCGGACGCCGTCGCCCGCCTCGACGCGATGGAGGCCGACCTGCGCCGCCCGGTCGACCCCGGCCTGGCCACCTACACCCCGACCGCGGTCGAGGCGCACTCGCCGTTCGGCGGCGCGCCGTACCGCAAGGCGGTCGAGGTGGTGAAGGAGCGCATCCGGGCCGGCGAGGCGTTCCAGGTCGTCCCCTCGCAGCGCTTCGAGGCGCCCTGCCCGGCCTCCGCGCTCGACGTCTACCGCGTCCTGCGCACCACCAACCCCAGCCCGTACATGTACCTGTTCCGCTTCCCCGGGCCGGACGGCGGCGCGGAGGGCGGCTTCGACGTGGTCGGCTCCAGCCCCGAGGCGCTGGTCAAGGTGGCCGGCGGCGAGGCGATGCTGCACCCGATCGCCGGCACCCGGCACCGCGGCGCCACCCCGCACGAGGACGCCGAGCTGGCCGCCGAGCTGCTCGCCGACCCCAAGGAGCGGGCCGAGCACCTGATGCTGGTCGACCTGGGCCGCAACGACCTGGGCCGGGTCTGCGCGCCGGGCTCGGTCGAGGTGGTGGAGTTCATGACCGTCGAGCGCTACAGCCACGTCATGCACATCGTCTCCACCGTCACCGGCAAGGTCGCCGAGGGCCGCAGCGCCTTCGACGTGCTCACCGCCTGCTTCCCGGCCGGCACCCTCTCCGGCGCGCCCAAGCCGCGCGCCATGCAGATCATCGAGGAGCTGGAGCCCACCCGCCGCGGCCTGTACGGCGGCTGCGTCGGCTACCTGGACTTCGCCGGGGACTCCGACACGGCGATCGCCATCCGCACCGCGGTGATCCGCGACGAGACCGCGTACGTCCAGGCGGGCGCGGGCGTGGTCGCCGACTCCGACCCGCACTCCGAGGACACCGAGTGCCGCAACAAGGCGGCGGCGGTGCTCCGGGCCGTCGCCACGGCGAACACGCTGCGCTGAGGCCGGGGGCTCGGGCCGTCGCGAGCACGGACGCGATGTCGCCGCGCCGGGACTGCGACCGGACGGCGGTGGTCACCCGGCGGCCCTCCGCGAGCAGCCGGGTGAGGGCGTGCGCGCCGAGGAAGCCGGTTCCGCCGGTGACGGGCACGTGTGCCGTGCCCCCACCCTCACCTGCGGGCGCCCCCGCCACCACGCCCCGCCGACCCTGGTACCCGGAGGGACAGGACGCGCGGACCGGGGGCGGGGGCGGGACGCGGGGTGAGGTCGGGGACACTGGGGGAGTGAGTGAGACGCCTGCTTCCCCGAAGTCCCGCGGCACGTTGGGGCTGATGCTGTTGCTGACCGCGCTGGGCGCCGTACTGGTCCTGACGTCGGTGGGCCGGACCTGGGCGCAGGGGGTGGCGCCCGGGATGGGCGGCAGCCGGATCGCGGTGAGCGCGAGCGGGAGCAGACTGACGGCGCTGCCGACCGGGATGGCACTGGTGGCGATGGCGGCGGCGGTCGCGGTCTTCGCGGTACGCGGCCGGACGCGGATGCTGGTGGGCGCCCTGACGGTGCTGGCGGGCGCGGGCGCGGTCGCCGGCGCCGTGATCGGGTACACCGACACCGCGGGGCTGCACGCCGTCGCGGCGGGCCAGCTCGCCCTGAGCAGCGGCCGGGCCGAGGAGATCACCCGGACGGCATGGCCCTGGGTGGCCCTGGCAGGCGGACTGCTGCTGGTGGCGGCGGGCGCACTGACCACCCGGTTCGGCAGCGGCTGGCCGGCCATGGGCTCCCGCTACGAGGCACCGACCCGCAAGACGGCAGCCCCGGGGAGGGCGGCCGGCCCGGCCGACCTGTGGAAGGCCCTGGACCGCGGCGAGGACCCGACGGGCTGAACCGGCTCACTGGCCTGGCTGTGCCGCCAAGCCGAGCCGACCGGTCGACTCGGCTGAGCCCACCGACCTGACTGGCTGACTCGATCAGCTGGTCCGGCTGCTCGGTGGAAGGCGCTGGACCGCGGCGAGGACCCGACCGGCTGAACCGGCCCACTGGCCTGGCTGAGCCGACCAGCTGACTCGACCAGCTGGTCCGGCCGCCCTGTGAAAGGCGTGGGACTGGGGCGAGGACTCGACGGGCTGAACCGGCCCGCTGACCTGGCTGAGCTACCTGAGCCACCAGGCCGAGCCGACCGGTCAACTCGGCCGAGCCGACCGCCCCGACCGACTGGCTCTCCCGCAGGCCCGGCCCGATCGGACCGGTTGGTCCGACCACCAGGCCCGGCCGATCCGTGGAAGGCGTGGGACCGTGGCGAGGACCCGACCGGCTGACCCGACGGGCTGGGCCCACCGGCCGTCCCGGCCCACTGACCTGGCTGAGCTGCCTGAGCCGATCGACTGGGCCGAACGGCTGGCCCGACCGGAGGGCCCGCCCGGCCCCCTACCCGGCCGTCCGCCCCCGGCCCGGCCGTCCGTCCCCGGCCCGGCCGTCCGTCCCCGGCCCGGCCGTCCGTCCCCGGCCCGGCCGTCCGTCCCCGGCCCGGCCGTCCGTCCCGCCCGGCCGTCCGCCCCCCGGTCCGGCCGCGGCCGGATGTGCGCGGCACCACCCCGACCCGGCTTGGGGGCGCCGTGTTCGGCCCGGCACAATGGAGAGCGTCAACCCGTCGAGCGCCGCCCCAGGCCCGCCCGACCGGGCCCCGGAGAAACAAGGAGCACCAACAAGATGGCTGCAGCAGCGCACGGCCACACCCCCGCCGCGTGGACCGGCGTGGTCATTTCCTTCGTCGGCTTCTGCGTCGCGGGCGTCGCGATGATCATGCCGAACGTCGTGCTGGTCATCGCGGGCCTCGCCGTGGTCCTGATCGGCGGCGTGGTCGGCAAGGCCATGTCGATGGCGGGCATGGGCCGGCAGCCCAGCAAGAACTTCGCGCCGGTCACCGCCGAGGAGCGCAGCGCGGTCACCGCGGGCTGATCGCGGCGGAGTCGCGCAGCGGCGCACCGGACGGCGGGCCCTCGGGCCCGCCGTCCGGCGTTTCGGGGCCGGGCCCGGTTCGCCCGGGGGCACAATCGTCCCCGTGAACGCTCCCGCCGCCCCGTCCCGGCCCGAGGGCTCCGCGGCGCGCCGGCTGGTCCGTCCGCTGGCCGCGCTGGCGGCCGTCGCGCTGCCGGCCGGGTTCGTCGCCCTGGTGGACCCGAACACGCCCGGCCACTACCCGGTCTGCCCGTTCCTGCGGGCCACCGGCTGGTGGTGTCCCGGCTGCGGCGGGCTGCGCTGCGTGCACGCGCTGGTCCGGGGGGACGTGCCGACGGCGGTGCACGACAACCTGCTGGTGACGGTGCTGGCGTTCGGGCTGCTGGCGCTCTGGGCGGCCTGGACGGTGCGGGCGGTGCGCGGACGGCCGGGTGGCGGGGGGTGGCGGCTCACCGGCCGGCAGGCGGGGGTGCTGGTCCTGGCGGTGCTGCTGTTCGCGGTGGTGCGGAACCTGCCGGTCGGCGCGGGCCTGGCACCGCCCGTCGGGTGAGCGGCGCGCACCGGGCGTACGGAGGGGCCGGAGCGCCCGCCGGGCGGTCCGCCGATCGAGACGCGCGCCGTGCGGATGCGGAGTGCGCCCCCCGCGCCCGATACCATCGAATCGAAAGGCCGGGACCGCGCTCGACGCCCCCGGCCGCACCAGCGAAACACGATGGGGGCGCACGCGTGACTGTGCTCGACGAGATCATCGACGGGGTCCGGCAGGACCTCGCCGAGCGACAGGCCCGGGTCTCCCTGGACGAGCTCAAGGAGCTCGCCGCCAAGGCGCCCGAGGCGAAGGACGGCGTGGCCGCGCTGCGCGGCGACGGCGTCCGGGTGATCTGCGAGGTCAAGCGCTCCAGCCCGTCCAAGGGCGCGCTCGCGGCGATCGCCGACCCGGCCGCGCTGGCGGCCGACTACGCGGCCGGCGGGGCCGCCGCGATCAGCGTGCTCACCGAGCAGCGCCGCTTCGGCGGCTCGCTGGCCGACCTGGACGCGGTGCGCGCCGCCGTGGACACCCCGGTCCTGCGCAAGGACTTCATCGTCACCGCCTACCAGCTGTGGGAGGCCCGCGCGCACGGCGCGGACCTGGCGCTGCTGATCGTCGCCGCGCTGGAGCAGCCGGCCCTGGTCTCGCTGATCGAGCGGGCCGAGTCGATCGGCCTGACCCCGCTGGTCGAGGTGCACGACGAGGAGGAGATCGCCCGCGCGGTGGACGCCGGCGCGCGGATCATCGGCGTCAACGCCCGCAACCTCAAGACGCTCGAGGTCGACCGGAACACCTTCGGCAACGTGGTGGACGCCATCCCGGCGCACCTGGTGAAGGTCGCCGAGTCCGGGGTGCGCGGGCCGCACGACCTGATCACCTACGCCAACCAGGGCGCCGACGCAGTGCTGGTCGGCGAGTCCCTGGTCACCGGCCGGGACCCGCGGACCGCGGTCGCCGACCTGGTCGCCGCCGGGGCGCACCCGGCGCTGCGCAACAACGGGCGGGGCTGACCTCCGCCGTGTCGATCGCCACCCGTCTCGCCCCCGGCTGCCGCCCGCGCGGCTGCCGCGCGCCCGCGCGCCGGGTGCTGGGGCGGCGGGTGCGGTACGTGATCGGCTGCGAGCCCGGACAGGTCCCCGGACGCCGATGGCGCGGGCCCCGCGGCTAGCTCCTCGCCAGAGGACCCGGCCCCCTCGCGAGGGGGCCGGCACCCGCCGCGGTCCCCACGTCCACGCCGTCAATCCTTCATCCGAGGACGGATCATGTCCGAGCACTACCTTCCGGGCGCCCAGGTGCCCGACGCCCGTGGTTACTTCGGCGCCTACGGCGGCCGTTTCATCCCGGAGGCGCTGGTCGCCGCCGTGGAGCAGGTCGCCGAGGAGTACGAGAAGGCCAAGAACGACCCGGCGTTCGCCGCCGAGCTGGACGCCCTGCTCAAGGACTACACCGGTCGGCCGAGCCCGCTGACCGACGTCCACCGGTTCTCCGCGGAGGCCGGCGGGGCGCGGGTCCTGCTCAAGCGCGAGGACCTCAACCACACCGGCTCGCACAAGATCAACAACGTGCTGGGCCAGGCGCTGCTGACCCGCCGGATGGGCAAGACCCGGATCATCGCCGAGACCGGCGCCGGCCAGCACGGCGTGGCCACCGCCACCGCCTGCGCGCTGTTCGGCTTCGACTGCACCGTCTACATGGGCGAGGTCGACACGGAGCGCCAGGCGCTGAACGTGGCCCGGATGCGGATGCTGGGCGCCGAGGTGATCCCGGTGACCTCCGGCAGCCGCACCCTGAAGGACGCCATCAACGAGGCGTTCCGGGACTGGGTCGCCAACGTCGACTCCACCCACTACCTGTTCGGCACGGTGGCCGGCCCGCACCCGTTCCCGATGATGGTGCGCGACTTCCACCGGGTGATCGGCGTCGAGGCCCGGCAGCAGGTGCTGGACCGCACCGGGAGGCTCCCGGACGCGGTGGTCGCCTGCGTCGGCGGCGGCTCCAACGCGATGGGCATCTTCCACGAGTTCATCCCGGACGCGGGCGTCCGCCTGATCGGCTGCGAGGCGGCCGGCGAGGGCGCCGAGACCCCGAAGCACGCCGCCACCCTGACCAAGGGCGACCCGGGCGTGCTGCACGGCTCGCGCACCTACGTGCTGCAGGACGAGGACGGCCAGACCATCGAGTCGCACTCGATCTCGGCCGGCCTGGACTACCCGGGCGTCGGCCCGGAGCACGCCTGGCTGAAGGACACCGGACGGGCCGAGTACCGCCCGGTGACCGACCGGGCGGCGATGGAGGCGCTGCGGCTGCTGTCCCGCACCGAGGGCATCATCCCGGCGATCGAGTCCGCGCACGCCCTGGCCGGCGCGCTCGAACTCGGCCGCGAGCTCGGCCCGGAGGGGACGATCCTGGTCTCGCTCTCCGGCCGCGGCGACAAGGACATGCACACCGCCGCCGAGTACTTCGGCCTCTACGACGCCGAGGGGACCAACTGACCATGGCCGACACCAAGCTCACCACCGCCCTGGCCGCCGCGAAGGCGGAGGGCCGCGCGGCCCTGATCGGCTACCTGCCGGCCGGCTTCCCGACCGTGGACGGCGGCATCGCCGCGATCGGCGCCCTGGTCGAGGGCGGCTGCGACGTCGTCGAGGTCGGCCTGCCGCACTCGGACCCGGTGCTGGACGGCGCGGTCATCCAGACCGCCGACGACATCGCGCTGCGCGGCGGCGTGAAGATCAAGGACGTGCTGCGCACCGTCGCCGAGGTCGCCGCCGCCCACCCGGCCGTGCCGGTGCTGGTGATGACGTACTGGAACCCGGTGGACCGCTACGGCACCGCCCGGTTCGCCGCCGACCTGGCCGCGGCCGGGGGAGCGGGCTGCATCCTGCCGGACCTGCCGGTGGAGGAGTCCGGGGAGTGGCGCAAGGCCGCCGCCGAGCACGGTCTGGACACCGTGTTCGTGGTCGCCCCGTCCTCCACCGACCACCGGCTGGCCGAGGTCACCGCGGCCGGCTCCGGCTTCGTGTACGCGGCCGCCGTGATGGGCGTGACCGGCACCCGGGCCGCGGTCGGGAACCTGGCCGAGGACCTGGTGGCCCGCACCCGCGCCACCACCGCGCTGCCGGTCTGCGTCGGCCTGGGCGTCTCCAACGCCGACCAGGCCGCCGAGGTCGCCGCCTTCGCGGACGGCGTGATCGTCGGCTCGGCGTTCGTCCAGCGCCTGCTGGACGCCGCGGAGCCGGCCGACGGCGTCGCCGCGGTCCGCGCGCTCGCGGGCGAGCTGGCGCGGGGCGTCCGCCGCAGGTAACCACGGACCGACCGGGGACCGCCCGGGGAGCGGCCGCCGCTCCCCGGGCGGTCCTCCGCGTTTCCGGCCGGGTCCTCCCTCCCGGATCCCGCCTGATCGGCGCGCGGCGCCGGGGGCCCGGCGGGATCCGGGAGGGAGGACCTACTCCGCGAGGGTGAAAAACCGGGCGGCACCGGTGCGGCCCGGCCCGTCGGCGCCGTTGGACCCTCCGGTGGTTCGTCGGCGAGAGGGTGTCCGGATGGCGTGGGTCCACCGGCAGGTGCTGCTGCGGGCGCTGGCCGCGGGGCTGGCGCTGGCCGTCGCGCTGGTCGGAAGCGGCGGCGTGGAGCGGGAGTTGGCCCGGCGGGGGGCCGAGCGGGCGGTGCCGTGCCGGTCGGCGGACGCGGTCTGCGCATCGCCGGGACGATGATCCGGAAAATCGGACGTATGACCGTTTAAGGTCGCTCATACGGCGTAACTCGCCAATGTGGAGGAACCCCCCGCCATCCCCTACGGTTCATCAGGCAGGAAACGGTGGAACGCGCCCGAGGGGGAACCGAACTGATGGCCAGTCAGCAGGTCGAGCACGGCCGGGTGGGCGGGCTGCGCCGGGCGGTGGACGGCGCGGCGGCCGAGTGGTTCGGCCTGGCGGTGCGGCTGGGCCTGGCGGTGGTGTGGGGCTGGGCGGGCCTGGCGAAGGTCTCCGACCCGGCGGAGGCGGCGCAGGCCGTGCGGGCGTACGAGATCCTGCCCGAGTCGCTGGTGAAGCCGGTCGGCTGGGGGCTGCCGTTCCTGGAGCTGGCGCTGGCGCTGCTGCTGGTGCTCGGCCTCGGGACCAGGATCGTCGCGGTCGTCTCCGGTCTGCTGCTGCTGGTCTTCATCGCCGGGATCTCCTCCGCGTGGGCGCGCGGCATCTCGATCGACTGCGGCTGCTTCGGCGGCGGCGGCGCGGTGGACGAGTCGCAGACCGAGTACCTCCAGGAGATCCTGCGCGACTCCGGGTTCCTGCTGCTGTCGGCGTGGCTGGTCTACCGGCCCCGGACGAAGCTCTCGGCGGACGCCTGGCTGGCCGCCTGACGCCGCACGTCCACCGCCACCGATCAGACGAAACCGACCCCTAGACTGGCAAGAGCACCCCATGAGCGAGAAGAACCGAGAAGGCAAGCGCAACGCCCGGGACAAGATGCGGGAGTCCCGGGCCGTCGAGGAGGCCAAGGCACGGCGCAACAAGAAGCTGGCGGTCGGCGGCGTGGTGGCCGTGGTGATCGCGGCGGCCGTGGTGGTCGGCGTGGTGGTGCAGAACCAGCGCTCCAAGCCGGAGACCCCGACCGCCGCCCCGGCGGGCGCGAGCGGCGACAAGAACCTGGTCATCCCGGTCGGCGGTGCCGACGCCCCGTCCACGCTGACGGTCTACGAGGACCCGCGCTGCCCGGCCTGCGGCAGCTTCGAGCGGAGCTTCTCGCCGACCGTCGACCAGCTGGAGGACGCGGGCAAGGTCCGCGTCGACTACCACCTCGTCTCGTTCATCGACCGCTCGCTGGGCGGCAACGGCTCCAAGTACGGCGCCAACGCGCTGGCCTGCGCGCAGGACGCCGGGCACTTCCGCGACTACCACGACGTGCTCTACCGCAACCAGCCGGACGAGACCGCGGACTCCTTCGGCAGCAAGCAGACCCTGATCGACCTGGCCAAGCAGGTCCCGGGGCTGGACACCCCCGCGTTCCAGTCCTGCGTCAACGACAACACGTTCGGCGGCTGGGTCTCGGCGGTGCAGCAGGACTTCGACAAGTCCAGCTACAAGTCGACCCCGACGGTGCTGCTGAACGGCGAGGCGATCTACCCGAAGAAGGGCGACGAGCAGATCAGCCCGGAGAACCTGGTGAAGTGGGTGGACGCGGCCAACCAGGGCAAGACCCTCGGCACCCCCGGCTCGCACGGGCAGAGCCCGGCGCCCGGCTCGACCGCCGGCGAGTCGAACAACCCGCCCTCGCCCTGACCGCCCCCGCCCTGATCCCTCCCCGCGCCCGGCCCGGACCTGGCCGCGTGACGCTACCGTGACCCGCTCCGGTGCCGGTGGTGCCGGTGGGACACGGTAGCGTCGAGAGTGCCATGGATCTCGCATACATTCCGAGCCCGTCGCGGGGCGTCCTCAACCTGGGGCCCATCCCGCTGCGCGCCTACGCCTTCTGCATCATCATCGGTGTCGTCGTGGCCGTGTGGCTCGGCAGCAGGCGGTGGGTCGCCCGCGGCGGCGGCCGCCACACGGTCGGCGACATCGCGGTCTGGGCGGTGCCGTTCGGCCTGGTCGGCGGTCGGCTCTACCACGTCATCACCGACAACCAGCTGTACTTCGGTGCGGGCAAGCACCCGATCGACGCGCTGAAGATCTGGGAGGGCGGCCTCGGCATCTGGGGCGCCATCGCCTTCGGCGCGGTCGGCGCCTGGATCGGCGCCCGCCGCCGGGGCGTCCCGCTGCCCGCCTACGCCGACGCGATCGCCCCCGGCATCGCGCTGGCCCAGGCCTGCGGCCGCTGGGGCAACTGGTTCAACCAGGAGCTGTACGGCCGCCCCACCACCCTGCCCTGGGGCCTGAAGATCGACAAGACGCTCCCGGACGGCACCGTGGTCCAGGGCGTCTACCACCCGACCTTCCTGTACGAGTCGATCTGGTGCGTGCTGGTCGCGGTCCTGGTGATCTGGGCCGACCGGCGCTTCACCCTCGGCCACGGCCGGGCCTTCGCGCTGTACGTCGCCGCCTACACGCTCGGCCGGTTCTGGACCGAGTGGCTGCGGATCGACGAGGCGCACCGCTTCTTCGGCCTGCGCCTGAACGACTGGACCGCGATCCTGGTCTTCGTCGGCGCGATCGTCGCCCTCGTGCTCTCCGCCAGGTTCCGCCCCGGCCGCGAGGACCCGGACGCGATCGACCCGCAGGCCACCCGGGAGCGCGCCGAGGCCGGGGCCGCCGCCGCGGAGGCCGAGCCGGGGAACGAGCCGGAGCCGCAGGACGCCCCGGCCGACGCCCCCGCGCGGGCCCCCGAGGCCGCCGAGAACGCCGAGGCTGCCAAGGACACCGAGGCCGTCAAGGCCGCCAAGGTGCCCGGGGACGCCGAGCGGCCCTCCTGAGCCGAGGCTCCCGACCCCCGTTGGGGCCGCCCCCGCCGAGACCGGCGGAGGCGGCCCCAACTGCCTTTGGGCAGGCTTACTTTGCTGGAAACGCGCAGGTCAAACGGCTACGTTCGAAGGGCACCAGCAAGCCCGGCCGATCCGCGGCCCGGGGGGAACCGCCGTGCCCGGAAGGGGAGCCGTCCGCATGAGCACCATCACCGCAGACCCGCACACCGACAGCCCGCAGCCCCGGATACCCGACGCCGACCACCACCGGGACGTCAACGGCGGCTGGCTGCGCCCGGCCGTGTTCGGCGCGATGGACGGCCTGGTGTCCAACTTCGCGCTGATGACCGGCGTGGTCGGCGGCGCCGCCGCGCCGGGCACCGTGGTGCTCACCGGCCTGGCCGGGTTGGCGGCCGGCGCGTTCTCCATGGCGGCCGGCGAGTACACCTCGGTGGCCTCCCAGCGCGAGCTGGTGGAGGCCGAGCTGGAGGTCGAGCGGATCGAGCTGCGGCGCAACCCGCAGGGCGAGCTGGCCGAGCTGGCCGAGCTGTACGCGGCCCGGGGCGTCGACCCGGAGCTGGCCCGCGAGGTGGCCCGGCAGCTCTCCGCCGACCCGGAGACCACGCTGGCCGTGCACGCCCGCGAGGAGCTCGGCGTCGACCCGGAGGACCTGCCCTCGCCGCTGGTCGCCGCGCTCTCCTCGTTCGGCTGCTTCGCGCTCGGCGCGCTGCTGCCGGTGCTGCCCTACCTGCTGGGCGCGACCACGCTCCGGCCGGCCGCCCTGCTGGCGGTGCTGGGCCTGTTCGGCTGCGGCGCGGTGGTGGCCCGGGTGACGGCCCGCAGCTGGTGGTTCTCCGGCCTGCGGCAACTGGTGCTGGGCGGGGCCGCGGCGGGCGTCACCTACCTGCTGGGACGGCTGATCGGCGGGGCCGTCGGCTGACCCGCCGACCGGCCGTCACCCGGACGGCCTTGTACGAAAATCCAGACCTCTGTATAGTTATGCCATGGAGCGCGTGATGTTCCGCACATGGGCCCGAGCCTGCGCCTTGCCCTAGTCTCGACATCCGGCTGTCGACCCCGGGAATCGCAAGCGGGGCGGCGTCGACTTCGAAGAATCCCAGGTGGGACTCCTGAGGCGCGTGTGGCGAGGGCGTTTCGCCCCTGTTTCCCGGCCTCCGGCAGGGGGCACACTGGAGGGAACGCGCGACGCTGCGCCTTTCCCCCATCCGCCCCCTGACCTGGGGATCAGTCCGGGATGTGGACGCATGAATCCACTTCCCGGTACAGGCGGCATCATGTAACCTGCACCGACAAATCGCATCAGGGCCAACGTCGTCCCTTTGCATGAAGCAACTGTTTACGACGACGGGAGAGCCGATGCTGTCTGCATCCATGCACTCCGGCCACGAGGACGCCAAGGCCACCGGCCCCTACGCCCTCGTTCCGGACGCGCGTCCCCAGGCCCAGGGTCTCTACGACCCGCGCAACGAGCACGACGCCTGCGGCGTCGGCTTCGTGGCCACGCTGACCGGCATCGCCGACCACAAGATCGTCGAGCAGGCGCTGACCGTCCTGCGCAACCTGGAGCACCGGGGCGCCACCGGCGCCGAGCCGGACTCCGGTGACGGCGCGGGCATCCTGACCCAGATCCCGGACGCGTTCCTGCGTGCGAACACGGACTTCGAGCTCCCCGCCGTCGGCTCCTACGCGGTCGGCATCGCCTTCCTCCCGGACGGCGACGAGGAGGCCGCCGCCGCGGCCGCCCGGATCGAGGCCATCGCCGCCGAGGAGGGCCTGACCGTCCTCGGCTGGCGCGACGTCCCGGTCACCCCCGACCTGCTGGGCGCCACCGCCCGCAGCGTCATGCCGCGCTTCCGGCAGGTCTTCGTCACCCACGGCGAGCGCACCGGCATCGCGCTGGACCGGGTCTCCTTCGTGCTGCGCAAGCGCGCCGAGCGGGAGGCGGGGGTGTACTTCCCCTCGCTCTCCGCCCGCACCCTGGTCTACAAGGGCATGCTGACCACCGGCCAGCTGGAGCCCTTCTTCCCCGACCTGTCGGACCGGCTCTACGCCTCCGCGATCGGCCTGGTGCACTCGCGCTTCTCCACCAACACCTTCCCGAGCTGGCCGCTCGCCCACCCGTACCGCTTCGTCGCGCACAACGGCGAGATCAACACGGTCAAGGGCAACCGGAACTGGATGACCGCCCGGGAGTCCCAGCTCGCCACCGACCTGATCCCCGGCGACCTGGACCGGATCTTCCCGATCTGCACCCCGGACCACTCCGACTCGGCGTCCTTCGACGAGGTCCTGGAGCTGCTCCACCTCGGCGGACGCTCGCTGCCGCACTCGGTGCTGATGATGATCCCGGAGGCGTGGGAGAACCACGCCACCATGGACCCGGCCCGCCGCGCGTTCTACCAGTACCACTCCAACCTGATGGAGCCCTGGGACGGCCCGGCCTGCGTCACCTTCACCGACGGCACCCAGATCGGCGCGGTCCTGGACCGCAACGGCCTGCGCCCGGCCCGGTACTGGATCACCGAGGACGGCCTGGTCGTGCTCTCCTCCGAGGTCGGCGTGCTCGACATCGACCAGGAGAAGGTCGCCAAGAAGGGCCGCCTGCAGCCCGGCCGGATGTTCCTGATCGACACCGCCGAGCACCGCATCGTCGAGGACGACGAGATCAAGTCCGCCCTCGCCGCCGAGCACCCCTACGAGGAGTGGGTCGCGGGCGGGCAGATCCAGCTCGCCAAGCTCCCCGAGCGCGAGCACATCGCCCACACCCACGCCTCGGTCACCCGCCGCCAGCAGACCTTCGGCTACACCGAGGAGGAGCTGCGGGTCATCCTCGCGCCGATGGCCAGGACCGGCGGCGAGGCGCTCGGCTCGATGGGCACCGACTCGCCGATCGCCGCGCTCAGCGAGAAGCCGCGCCTGCTGTTCGACTACTTCACCCAGCTGTTCGCCCAGGTCACCAACCCGCCGCTGGACGCGATCCGCGAAGAGCTGGTCACCTCGCTGCACAGCAACCTCGGCCCCGAGGGCAACCTGCTGGACGCCAGCCCGGCGCACTGCCGCTCGGTCGGCATCACCTTCCCGGTGATCGACAACGACGAGCTGGCCAAGCTGGTCCACATCAACAAGGACGGCGACCAGCCCGGCCTGAAGGCCGTCACCCTGTCCGGCCTGTACAAGGTCGCGGCCGGCGGCCAGGGCCTGGCCGCCCGGCTGGCCGAGATCGCCGCCGAGGCCGACGCCGCGATCGCCGACGGCGCCCGCATCGTCGTGCTCTCCGACCGGCACTCGGACGCCGAGCACGCGCCGATCCCGTCGCTGCTGCTCACCTCGGCCGTCCACCACCACCTGATCCGCACCAAGCAGCGCACCCAGGTGTCGCTGCTGGTCGAGGCGGGCGACGTCCGCGAGGTGCACCACGTCGCGCTGCTGGTCGGCTACGGCGCCGGCGCGGTCAACCCGTACCTGGCCATGGAGTCGGTCGAGGACCTGGTCGCCCAGGGCGTGTTCGTGTCGGACATCGAGCCCGAGAAGGCGATCAAGAACCTGATCAAGGCGCTCGGCAAGGGCGTCCTGAAGGTGATGTCCAAGATGGGCATCTCCACCGTCGCCTCCTACCGCGGCGCGCAGGTCTTCGAGGCCATCGGCCTCTCCCAGGAGCTGGTGGACGCCTACTTCGCGGGCACCACCACCAAGCTCGGCGGCATCGGCCTGGACGAGATCGCCAAGGAGACCGCCGCCCGCCACGCCAAGGCGTACCCGGCCTCCGGCATCTCCGCCGCGCACCGCGCGCTGGACATCGGCGGCGAGTACCAGTGGCGCCGCGAGGGCGAGCCGCACCTGTTCGACCCGGAGACGGTCTTCCGCCTCCAGCACTCCACCCGCACCAAGCGCTACGACGTCTTCAAGCAGTACACCGGCCGGGTGAACGCCCAGTCCGAGCGCCTGATGACGCTGCGCGGCCTGTTCCAGCTGGACGCCCTGGGCCGGACCCCGGTCCCGATCGACGAGGTCGAGCCGGTCTCCGAGATCGTCAAGCGGTTCTCCACCGGCGCGATGTCCTACGGCTCCATCTCGATGGAGGCGCACGAGACGCTCGCCGTCGCGATGAACCGGCTGGGCGGCAAGTCCAACACCGGCGAGGGCGGCGAGGACCCGGAGCGCCTGTACGACCCCGAGCGCCGCTCGGCGATCAAGCAGGTCGCCTCCGGTCGGTTCGGCGTCACCTCCGAGTACCTGGTCAACGCCGACGACATCCAGATCAAGATGGCCCAGGGCGCCAAGCCCGGCGAGGGCGGCCAGCTGCCCGGCCACAAGGTCTACCCGTGGGTGGCCAGGACCCGGCACTCGACCCCGGGCGTCGGCCTGATCTCCCCGCCGCCGCACCACGACATCTACTCCATCGAGGACCTGGCCCAGCTGATCCACGACCTCAAGAACGCCAACCCGCAGGCCCGCGTCCACGTGAAGCTGGTCTCCGAGGTCGGCGTGGGCACCGTCGCGGCCGGCGTCTCCAAGGCGCACGCCGACGTGGTGCTGATCTCCGGCCACGACGGCGGCACCGGCGCCTCCCCGCTGACCTCGCTCAAGCACGCGGGCGGCCCCTGGGAGCTCGGCCTCGCCGAGACCCAGCAGACCCTGCTGCTCAACGGCCTGCGCGACCGCATCGTGGTGCAGACCGACGGCCAGCTGAAGACCGGCCGCGACGTGGTGATCGCCGCCCTGCTGGGCGCCGAGGAGTTCGGCTTCGCGACCGCCCCGCTGGTGGTCTCCGGCTGCATCATGATGCGGGTCTGCCACCTGGACACCTGCCCGGTCGGCGTCGCCACCCAGAACCCGGTGCTGCGCGAGCGCTTCTCCGGCAAGCCCGAGTTCGTGGTCAACTTCTTCGAGTTCATCGCCGAGGAGGTCCGCGAGCTCCTCGCCGAGCTGGGCTTCCGCTCGATCGAGGAGGCCGTCGGCCACGCCGAGCACATCGACGCCCAGGCCGCGATCGACCACTGGAAGGCCGCCGGGCTCGACCTGGCCCCGCTGTTCCACGTCCCCGAGCTGCCCGAGGGCGCGGCCCTGCACCGCACCACCGGCCAGGACCACGCGCTCGACAAGGCGCTCGACAACCAGCTCATCGAGCTGGCCGAGGACGCCCTGGAGCGCGGCGAGGCCGTCCGCATCCAGCTGCCGATCCGCAACGTCAACCGCACCGTCGGCACCATGCTCGGCCACGAGGTGACCAAGCGGTACCGCGGCGCGGGCCTGCCCGAGGGCACCATCGACGTGACCTTCACCGGCTCGGCCGGCCAGTCCTTCGGCGCCTTCGTCCCGCGCGGCGTCACGCTGCGCCTGGAGGGCGACGCCAACGACTACGTCGGCAAGGGCCTGTCCGGCGGCGTGCTCGTGGTCCGTCCCGCCCGGGACGCCGCCGCGATCGGCGCCGACGCGCAGAACCACGTCATCGCCGGCAACACCATCGGCTACGGCGCCACCTCCGGCCGCATCCACCTGCGCGGCAAGGCCGGCGAGCGCTTCGCGGTCCGCAACTCCGGCGCCACCCTGGTGGTCGAGGGCGTGGGCGACCACGGCCTGGAGTACATGACCGGCGGCCGGGTGCTGATCCTCGGCGAGACCGGCCGCAACCTGGCGGCGGGCATGTCCGGCGGCATCGCCTACGTGCTCGACCTCCGCCCGGCCAACGTCAACAGCGGCATGGTGGGCATCGAGGCCCCCGGTGCGGCCGACCGCGAATGGCTGCGCGAGACCGTCCAGCAGCACTACGAGGAGACCGGCTCCACCGTCGCCGCCGCGCTCCTGGCCGACTGGGGCAGCGGGGTCTCCCGCTTCTCCAAGATCATGCCCACCGACTACAAGGCTGTGCTCGCCGCCAAGGACGCCGCTGAGCGCGATGGCCTCTCCGAGGTGGAGACCACTCGCAAGATGATGGAGGCGGCAAATGGCTGACCCCAAGGGCTTCCTGACCACGCCCAAGCAGCTGGCGGAGCGCCGTCCGGTGGACGTCCGGCTCCGCGACTGGAACGAGGTCTACGTCGAGCGCAGCCTCCTTCCGATCATCACCAAGCAGGCCGGCCGCTGCATGGACTGCGGCATCCCGTTCTGCCACAGCGGCTGCCCGCTCGGGAACCTGATCCCCGAGTGGAACGACCTCGCCTACCGGGACGACTGGTCCGGCGCGATCGAGCGGCTGCACGCCACCAACAACTTCCCGGAGTTCACCGGCCGCCTGTGCCCGGCTCCGTGCGAGTCGGCGTGCGTGCTGGGCATCAACCAGGACCCGGTGACCATCAAGAACGTCGAGGTCACCATCATCGACAAGGCCTGGGACCGCGGCGGGGTCACCCCGCAGGTCCCGGAGCGGCTGTCCGGCAAGACCGTCGCCGTGGTGGGCTCCGGCCCGGCCGGCCTGGCCGCCGCCCAGCAGCTCACCCGGGCCGGCCACACCGTGGTGGTGTACGAGCGCGCCGACCGGATCGGCGGCCTGCTGCGCTACGGCATCCCCGAGTTCAAGATGGAGAAGCGCCACATCAACCGCCGCATCGAGCAGATGCGCGCGGAGGGCACCCGCTTCCGCACCGGCGTCGAGGCCGGCGTCGACATCAGCGGCCAGGACCTGCGCTCGCGCTTCGACGCGGTGGTCATCGCGGCCGGCGCCACCACCGCCCGCGACCTGCCCGTCCCCGGCCGGGAGCTGAACGGCGTCCACCAGGCGATGGAGTACCTGCCGCTGGCCAACAAGGTCCAGGAGGGCGACTACGTCGACTCCCCGATCTCGGCCAAGGGCAAGCACGTGGTCGTCATCGGCGGCGGCGACACCGGCGCGGACTGCGTCGGCACCGCGCACCGCCAGGGCGCGGCCTCGGTCACCCAGCTGGAGATCATGCCGCGGCCGTCGGACGCCCGGCCGGCCCACCAGCCGTGGCCGACCATGCCGATGACCTACAAGGTCACCTCGGCCCACGAGGAGGGCGGCGAGCGGGTCTACTCGGTCTCCACCTCGCACTTCGTCGGCGACGAGGACGGCAACGTCCAGGAACTCCACCTGGTCGAGGTCGAGTTCAAGGACGGGAAGTTCGAGACCGTCCCCGGCAGCGAGAAGGTCATCCCGGCCCAGCTGGTCACCCTGGCGATGGGCTTCACCGGCACCGACGTCAAGAACGGCCTGGTCGAGCAGCTCGGCGTCGACCTCGACGCCCGCGGCAACGTCGCCCGGGACGGCAAGTTCGGCACCAACGTCGACGGGGTGTACGTTTGCGGTGACGCCGGTCGCGGTCAGTCGCTGATCGTCTGGGCGATCGCGGAGGGCCGCTCGGCCGCCGCGGCGGTCGACGCGTACCTGGGCGGCAAGACCGCGCTCCCCGCCCCGATCAAGCCGACCGACCGTCCGCTGGTGGTCTGACCGACCGCCAGTCGGTGGTCCGACGACCACCGGCCCCAGAACGCCCACGCCCCCCGCGAGGGGGGTACGGCCGACAAACACCGACCCGCCAGAGCCGCCGGGACCCGGTCATCGCGACGCCTGCCCACTCCCCGACCAGGTAAGGGCAGGCGTCGTTGTCGTTCCCGGCGGCGTTCCGGGTGGCGGGTGGCGGGTGGCGGGTGGCGGGCGGCTCAGGCCGACGGGACCTTGTCCAGGAAGCCGACCACCGTGGCGATCCGGCCGTCCGCGGTGGCGGTGAGCACGTCGAAGCCGACCACCAGGGCCTCCGCGGTCCCGTCCGCGGCCAGCTCCCAGGTGAAGCGGGCGACGTCGTGGTGCGCGTCGACCGGGCCGAGGCGGAAGACCAGCCCGGCGAACTGGGCCTGGACGGCGGCCAGGGCGGCGTCGAACTGCTCGTGGCCGCGGGTCTCCACCAGCGGGTCGGTGTACGCGCCCCCGGGCGCCCAGGTCTCCTCGACCAGCTTGCGGCGGGCGGCCGGGTCGGTCTCGTTCCAGGCGGCGAGGTAGCGCTCGGCGAGGTGCTGCAGGTCCATGACGGCTCCTTGGGTTCGCTGTGTTGCGTGGTCTCTCCTTGCGGGACAAGAAGTTACGGAGATCGCGGGCCCGGGGAATCGGTCGCGCATGGGTAGGGTCGACCCATGCTGTACGGACGGGGGACGGAACGGGCCGCGGTCGACCGGCTGCTCGCGGCGGCCGGCGGGGGACGGGCCGGGGCACTGGTGCTGTGCGGGGAGCCGGGCATCGGCAAGAGCGCGCTGCTGGACGCGGCGGCCGAGCGGGCCGACGGGTGGCGGGTGCTGCGGGCGGCCGGGGTGGAGAGCGAGGCCCGGCTGCCGTACGCGCTGCTCAGCCAGCTGCTGGCACCCGCCCTGGACCGGATCGGCGGCCTGCCCGGGCCGCAACGGGCCGCGCTGGAACGCACCCTGGGACTGGCCGAGGGCCCGCCCGGGGACCGGCTGCTGGTCGGCCTGGCGGTGCTCACCCTGCTCGGCGACCTCGCGGAGCACGGGCCGGTGCTGGCCCTGGTGGACGACCTCCAGTGGGCCGACCCGGAGTCCGCGGCGGCGCTGCGGCTGGCGGCCCGCCGGCTCGGCGCCGAGCGCCTGGCCCTGCTGCTGGCGACCCGGGAGGACGGGCCGGACCCGGCCGGGCTGCCCCGACTGCGGGTCGAACCGCTGGCCGAGCCGGACGCCGCCGCCCTGCTGGCCGAGCTGGCCCCCGAACTCGCCGACCCCGCCCGGGTGCTGGCCGCCGCCCGGGGCAACCCGCTGGCACTGCGCGAACTCCCGGCGGCCGGGGCCTCCGGCGCCCTGCCGCCCGCCGGACGGCTCCGGCTCGCCTACCACGGCCAGGTCAGCCGGCTGCCCGGCACCGCGCAGCGCTGGCTGCTGCTGGCCGCCCTGGAGGAGACCGGCGCCCTGGAGGTGCTGCTGCGGGCCGCGGAGCACAGCGGGCTGAGCGCCGCCGACCTGGCGCCCGCCGAGGCGCAGGGCCTGCTCCGGGTCGACCTGACGGCGGGCCGGGCGGTCTTCCGCCACCCGCTGCTGCGCTCCGCGCTGGTGGACCGGGCCCCGCTGGCCGACCGGCTGGCCGCGCACCGGGCGCTCGCCGCCGCCTACGGGCCCGGGGAGCCGCTGCGGCGGGCCTGGCACCGGGCGCTGGCCGCCACCGGCCGGGACGCGGACGCGGCCGGGGAGCTGGCGGCGGCGGCCGACGCGGCGGCCTCGCGCGGCGGGCACACCGGGGCCTCGGCGGCGTACGAGCGGGCCGCCCGGCTCAGCCCCGACCCGGTGGCGGCCCGCCGCTGGACGGTGGCGGCGGTGGAGGCCGCGCTGGAGGCGGGCGAGGTCGAGCGGGCCGAGCGGCTGGCCGCCGCCGCCGACCGACCGGACGCCGACCCGGTGACCCGGGCGCACCTGCTGTTCGCCCGCGGGGTGGCCGAGTTCTGGCGCGGCGAGCACCGCCCCGCGCACCGGCGGCTGACCGAGGCCGCCGCGCTGGTCGCCGCCGACCACCCCGGCCCGGCCGCCCGGGTGCTGGTCCAGGCCCTGCACGTGGCCTGGTACGACGGCCTCCCGGAGGTGCGGCGGACCCTGGCGGCGCTCACCGCGCTGCGGCTGCCGGACGGCGACCCGCTCGCCCCGGTGGCCCGCTACCTGGACGCCGCGCTGGGGGAGGCGGACGGCCCCGCGCTGGCGGAGGCGGAGCGGGCGGCCCGGGCGGCCGGCGCGGCCGTCCCGGTCGACCTGGTGCTGCCGTGCGGGGCCGGGCTGGTGCCGGGCCACGACGCCGAGGTGCTCGACCTGTCCCGCCGCCTGGTCCGCGAGGCCCGCGAGACGGGCTCCTTCGGGACGCTGCCCACCCTGCTGTTCTTCCTCGCCGAGGCCGAGCTCTTCGACGGCCGCCCCGGCCTGGCCGCCGACCACGCCGCCGAGGCGCTGCAACTCGCCCGGGACACCGGACAGCCGCTGTGGACCGGCCAGGTGCACGGCTTCCTGGCCTACCTGGCCGCCGCCCGCGGCGAGAGCGACCCGTGCCGGGCGGAGGCCGCCGCGGCCTTCGACCGGGGCGGCGCGGGCACCTCCTGGGCCCGCTGGGCGCTCGGCCTGCTCGACCTGGGCGCCGGCCGGGCCGAGGACGCCCACGGGCAGCTGGCCGCGCTCACCGGCGGCGCGCACGGCCACCAGGTGAGCGCGGTCCGCGCGGTGCCCGACCTGGTCGAGGCCGCGGTGCGGCTGCGCCGGGACGAGGGGTGCGCCGACCCGCTGGCCCGGTTCGAACGCTGGGCCGAGCGCGCCGACCGGCCGTGGGCCCGCGCCCTGGTGCACCGCTGCCACGCGCTGCTGGCCCCCGACCAGCTCGCCGAGGACCTCTACCGGCAGGCGCTGGCCGCGCACGCCGAGCAGCCCCGCCCCTGGGAGCAGGCCCGCACCGAGCTGCTGTACGGCGAGTGGCTGCGCCGGGCCCGGCGCCGGGCGGAGGCCCGGGCGCCGCTGCGCTCCGCCGAGCTGGCCTTCCGGCGGCTGGGCGCCGCGCCCTGGGCGGAGCGGGCCCGGCTGGAGCTGGACGCCACCGGTGCGCCCGCCGCCGCGTCCGGCCCGGACCGGACGGTGGCCGGGCTGACCCCGCAGGAGTCGCAGATCGTCCGGCTGGCCGCGCAGGGCCTGTCCAACCGGGACATCGCCGCCCAGCTGTTCCTGAGCGCCCGCACCGTCGGGCACCACCTGTACAAGGCGTACCCGAAGCTCGGGGTGGGCTCCCGGGCCGAGCTGGCGGACGTGCTGTCCGGGTCGTGACCGGGTGGGCCGCCCGGGCCGTGACGTGCGGCCCGGGCCGGCCGGGCTGTCCGGGGCGGAGTCGAAACCCGGGCTCGTACAACGGATTGGCCAAATACCGGAAGGACCTCGCGGAGTGTCGTCGCCCAGTGGCAGACTGCATCCCACGGGGTCCACTTGGCGTTCCTGGGGCGGAGGTTTGCATGACGGGCCTGCAGACGGGCAGCGGTGCGACCGCGCGTCGCATCCAGTTGGGCGCCCAGCTGCGGCGCCTGCGCGAGGCCCGCGGCGTGACCCGGGAGGACGCCGGGTACTCGATCCGGGCCTCGGAGTCGAAGATCAGCCGGATGGAGCTCGGCCGGGTCGGCTTCAAGCAGCGCGACGTGGCGGACCTGCTGACGCTCTACGGCGTCGACGACGAGGAGTCCCGGGCCTCGCTGCTCGGCCTGGTCGGCGAGACCAACGCCCCGTCCTGGTGGCACGGTTACGGGGACGTCGTCCCCGGCTGGTTCCAGACGTACCTCAACCTGGAGGACGCGGCGAACCTGGTGCGCAGCTACGAGGTGCAGTTCGTGCCCGGGCTGCTGCAGACCCCCGAGTACGTGCACGCGGTGATGCGGGCCGGCAGCCCGACCGCCCCCGACGAGGAGATCGCCCGCCGGGCCGCGGTGCGGCTGCGCCGGCAGCAGCGCTTCCTGGCCCCCGGGGCGACCGCCCGGCTGGAGCTGATCGTGGACGAGACGGCGTTGCGCCGCCCGTGCGGCGGCCCCGAGGTGATGGGCGGTCAGCTGGCCAGGCTGGCCGAGCTCTCCCGGCGCGAGACGATCAGCCTGCGGGTGCTGCCGCTGGGCATGGGCGCGCTGGCGGCGGACAGCGGGGCGTTCACGGTGCTGGGCTTCCCCGAGCCGGACTTGGCGGACGTGGTCTACGTCGAGCAGTTCACCACCGCGCTGTACCTGGACAAGCCGGTCGAGGTGGCCGAGTACACGACCGCGCTGGAACGGGTGTCGGCGGCGGCGCTGTCCGAGGAGGAGACCCGGTCGCTTCTGGCGGAGATCCTCCAAGACGCCTGAACCGCAATTAAGATGATGATCCGTCAGTAGGTGGTCGTTAGTGCCGAGAGGGATCTGATGTCCTTGATCGCGGAACTCGCCCAGCAGTACATCGACGGTCAGTGGCGGGAGGGGACCGGCTCCTGGGACATCGTGGACCTCGACCCCTTCAGCGGGGAGAAGCTCGCCTCCTTCACCGTCGCCACCGCCGAGGAGATCGACCAGGCCTACCGCGCCGCCGAGCGCGCCCAGCCCGCCTGGGCCGCCACCAGCCCCTACCAGCGGCGCCTGGTCTTCGAGCGCGCCCTGCGGGTGGTCGAGGAGCGCGAGGCGGAGATCCTCCGGGTGATGACCGTCGAACTCGGCGGCACCCTGATGAAGTCCGGCTTCGAACTCGCCCTGGTCAAGGACATGATCCGGGAGGCCGGCGCGCTGGCGCTGCGCGCCGAGGGCCGCATCCTGCCCTCGCCGATGCCGGACAAGGAGAACCGGCTCTACCGGCTCCCGGTCGGCGTGGTCGGCGTGATCAGCCCGTTCAACGCCCCGGTCTTCCTCTCGCTGAAGGCCGTCGCCCCGGCGCTCGCCCTCGGCAACGCGGTCGTCCTCAAGCCGCACCAGGACGCCCCGGTGGCCGGCGGCACCCTGATCGCGAAGATCTTCGAGGAGGCCGGGCTGCCGGCCGGCCTGCTGAACGTCGTCCTCACCGACATCGCCGAGATCGGCGACGCGTTCATCGAGCACCCGGTGCCCAAGGTCATCGCCTTCACCGGCTCCGACGGGGTCGGCCGGCACGTGGCCACGGTCGCCGCGAGCCACCTCAAGCGGGTCGTCCTCGAACTCGGCGGCAACAGCGCGCTGGTGGTCCTCGACGACGCCGACGTCGACTACGCGGTGGGCGCCGCCGTCGCCAGCCGCTTCGTCCACCAGGGCCAGATCTGCATGGCCGCCAACCGCATCCTGGTCGACCGCGCGGTGTTCGACGAGTTCAGCGAGAAGTTCACCGCCAAGGTGGCCTCGCTGGTGGTCGGCGACCCCGGCGACCCCGCCACCCAGCTCGGTCCGCTGATCAACGCCGCCCAGGCCGAGGCGATCACCGCCGAGGTCGAGCGCGCGGTGGCGGCCGGCGCCCGCCCCCTGCTGCACGGCACCACCGTCGGCACCCTGGTCCGGCCCACCGTCCTCACCGACATCCCGGCGGACGACCCGATCCTGCGCCGGGAGGTGTTCGGCCCGGTCGCGCTGCTGATCCCCTTCGACGGCGAGGACGAGGCGGTCCGGATCGCCAACGACACCCCGTTCGGCCTGTCCGGCGCGGTGCACACCGCGAACGTCGAGCGCGGCGTGCGGTTCGCCCAGCGGATCGACACCGGCATGATCCACGTCAACGACGGCACGATCGCGGACGAGCCGATCGTGCCGTTCGGCGGCGAGAAGAACTCCGGGGTCGGCCGGCTCGGCGGCGACAGCAGCCTGGACGCGTTCACCACCGTCAAGTGGATCTCGATCCAGCACGGGCGCTCGCGCTTCCCGTTCTGAGCCGGGCCGCCCGCGCGGCTCCGGCGGCAGCGGAAGGGGCCGTCCGGGAGGGTGACTCCCGGGCGGCCCCGCGTCCTTGACGGCGTGCCGGGTGCTAGAAGACCGGGACGCCGGCCCGGACCAGGCGCCAGCCGCCGTTGGCGCCGCCGGAGAAGTCGGCCGGGTCGATGACGCCCTTGGCCTTCACCCAGGTGATCATCGTGTTGCGGATCTCGTCGGAGTCGGCCCACACCTGCCGGGCGGCCGCGACGTGCGGGAAGTTGCCGCCGCCGCTGGCGCGGTAGTTGTTGACGGCGAGGACGAACTCCGCCGCCGGGTCGACCGGCGCGCCCTGGTGCGACAGGTTGGTGATGCGGCTGCCGACCGGCTGCGCGATGTCGATGTCGTAGGACAGGCCGTAGATCGAGTCGTAGTTGTAGTCGGGGGTGTTGTCGGCCTGGTTGGTCAGCGCGTCCCGGTCGACCGGGGCCCCGGGGGCGACCTGGGCGTAGTACTTGGCGGAGTACTCCAGGTAGTCCTTGAGTTGGGCGCCGGTCAGGACGCGGGCCTCCAGGGTGTTCTCGTAGATGTACAGGCCGGCCGCGTCGCGCAGCTTGACCTGGCCGGCCGGGATGACCGCGGTGCGGTTGAACGGCGCGGCCTGGGCGAGCACCGGCAGGGCCGCGTACGGGCCGCCGGCCAGCGCGTCGCGCACCGCGTCGGCCTGGACCCGGCCGATCAGGTCGATGATCGGGGTGTCCCGGAAGCGGGACTCGGCGATGGAGAGGGTCTCCTTGCAGGTGCCGATGACCTGGTTGACGTACGCGACGACCTTCCGGTGCTGGTCCTTGACCAGCTTGACGACCTTCGGGTCCTCGGCGACGGTGTTGGAGTTCAGCAGCCGCGCGCTGACGCCGGTGACGGTCCACTGGCCGCGGGCGTACTCGACCTCGAAGTCGAAGCAGGTCAGCCGCTCGCCCCAGAGCGCGGGCTCGGACAGGACGACGTTCCTGCCGGTCGCGGTGTTGACCACGATCCGCTGCGGGACCTCCTTGTGGGCGTGGCCGACCAGGATCGCGTCGACGCCGGGCACGGTCGCGGCGATCTGGGCGCCCGCGTTCTCCGCGTACGGCAGCTGGTCGCCCCAGGAGGAGGAGCCGTCCACGCCGGTGTGCGCGGTGATCACGACCACGTCGGCGCCGGCCGCGCGGACCTTGGGGACCCACTTGGCGGCGATCTCGGGGATGCCCGGGAAGGCCAGCTGGCCCTGCACGTTGGCCTTGTCCCAGATGGCGATGCCGGGGTTGGTCAGGCCGAGGATGCCGACCCGGACCGGGCGGCCGTGGCCGAGGTGCAGCTCGCGGATGACGTAGGGCGGGAAGGCCGGCTTCTCGTCCTTGACGTTGACCGCGTTGGCGCCGAGCAGCGGGAAGTCCAGCTGCCGCTGGTAGGCGCGCAGCAGCGGGATGCCGTAGTTGAACTCGTGGTTGCCGAGCGCGGCGGCGTCGTAGCCCATGGCGTTCATGGCGGCGGCCATCGGGTGGCGCGGGGGGCGCTTGCCGGTGATCGGCTCGATCCGGGCGTAGTAGTACGAGAGCTGGGTGCCCTGGATGGTGTCGCCGGCGTCGATCAGCAGGGTGCGGCCGCGGCCCTTCTCCTTGCGGACCTGCTCGACCAGGGTGGAGATCTTGGCCAGGCCGACGTCGTTGTGCGCGGCGTCGTCGTACTCGGAGTCGGTGAAGTACTCCCAGTTGAGGACGTGGCCGTGCAGGTCGGTGGTGCCCATCACGGTGAAGGCGCCCTTGAACGGGACGGGGCCCCTGCCGTGGGACTCGTCCCGGTCGTGGTCCGCGGCGGCGGCGGGGGTGGCCGCGGCGGCGGACAGGCCGCCGACCAGGGCGGCGCCGGCCGCGGTGGCGGCGGAGCGGGTGACGAAGTCACGGCGGTTGAGGGACATCGAGGACTCCAAGTCGGCGGTACGGGAGGTCAGCCGGCGTCCGGGGCGGGGCAGGTGACACCCCGCCACCCGTGGTGACGCGCGTAGAAAACGCGACTGGCAGTCTGCCGCTTTCCGGCCGCCGGGGCCAGACCCCTCCGCCGTCCAACGGGTGAGATCCCGGTGACCCCCGGGCGACGCGGCCGTCCGCGGCCGTCCGCCGCGTGCCGATCGCGGGTCTGCCGCGGGCCGACCGCGGGCCCGTCCGGTGGCCGACTGCGGGCCCGTCGCGGGCCCGTCCGGTGGCCGCCGGCCCGTCCCCCGGCGAACTCCCGTGCGTCAATCCGGGCGGCGGCCGCTCACCCCGCGCGCCACCGTTCGCACGGTGCGGGTCCGTTCACCGAATCTTCTGCCAACTGCCATGGCGGGACTGGCCGGAACCGCGCTGTTACGACCCGGTAATGCCTAGGCTCTGCTGTATGCGCCGAGCAAAAATCGTTTGTACTCTCGGGCCTGCCGCAGACTCGTACGACCAGATCAAGGCCCTGGTCGACGCCGGCATGGACATCGCCCGACTGAACCTCAGCCACGGCTCCCACGCGGAGCACGAGGACCGCTACCACCGGGTCCGCAAGGCCTCGGACGAGACGGGCCGCAGCGTCGGGGTGCTGGCCGACCTCCAGGGCCCGAAGATCCGCCTCGCCACCTTCGCCGACGGGCCGGTCCTGCTGGAACGCGGCGACGAGTTCACCATCACCGTCGACGACGTCCCCGGCGACCGGGAGGTCTGCGGCACCACCTACAAGGGCCTGGCCGCGGACGTCTCGCCCGGCGAGCGCATCCTGGTCGACGACGGCCGGGTCACCCTGGAGGTCACCCGCGTCGACGGCCCCCGGGTGCGCTGCGCCGTCGTCGAGGGCGGACTGGTCTCCGACCACAAGGGCCTCAACCTCCCCGGTGTCGCCGTCTCGGTGCCCGCGCTCTCCGACAAGGACGTCGAAGACCTGCGCTGGGCGCTGCGGACCGGGGCCGACATCGTCGCGCTGTCGTTCGTGCGCAGCGGGAAGGACGTCGAGGAGGTGCACCGGATCATGGCCGAGGAGGGCCGCCGGATCCCGGTCATCGCCAAGATCGAGAAGCCGCAGGCGGTGGAGAACCTCGAATCCATCGTGGACGCCTTCGACGGCATCATGGTCGCCCGCGGCGACCTGGGCGTCGAACTCCCGATGGAGCAGGTGCCGATCGTCCAGAAGCGCGCGGTCAAGCTGGCCAGGCGCAACGCCAAACCGGTGATCGTCGCCACCCAGATGCTGGACTCGATGATCAACGCCTCCCGGCCGACCCGGGCCGAGGCGTCCGACGTCGCCAACGCGGTGCTGGACGGCACCGACGCGGTGATGCTCTCCGGCGAGACCTCGGTTGGCAAGTACCCGGTCGAGACGGTCCGGACCATGGCCCGGATCGTCGAGGCCGCCGAGGAGGAGGTCCTGGCGGAGGGCCTGCCGCCGCTCACCGCGAGCGGCAAGCCCCGCACCCAGGGCGGCGCGGTGGCCCGGGCCGCCGCCGAGATCGGCGACTTCCTGGACGCCAAGTACCTGATCGCGTTCACCCAGAGCGGCGACACCGCCCGCCGGCTGACCCGCTACCGCTCGCCGATCCCGGTCCTGGCGTTCACCTACGAGCCCGCCGTGCGCAGCCAGTTGGCGCTGACCTGGGGCGTGGAGACCTTCCTCGGCCCGTTCGTCACCACCACCGACGAACTGGTCGCCCAGGTCGACTCCGCGCTGCTGAGCCTGGGCCGCTGCGCGCCCGGCGACGTCGTGATCATCACCGCCGGGTCCCCGCCCGGCCTGGCCGGCTCCACCAACCTGGTGCGGGTGCACCACGTCGGCGAACCGGCCAACTGACGGCCCGCGGCCGGGCCCGCCCGCCGCGCACCGGACGCGGGGGCGGGCCCGGCCGCCGCGTGACGGGCCGTCAGCGGCCCCCGCGCCCCCGGCGCGTTGTCGGTAGCATGCCCCGGGGGTCCCGGGGCCGGGCCGCGCCGGGAACGGGGGAAGGAACCGCTTGATACGCCGCCGCACCGCCGTGCTCTGCGCCGCGGCCGTCCTCACCGCCGGCTGCACCCCCTACGGCGCGGACACCCTGCGGGAGGTGGCGTCCGGGAGCCCCACCGGCCCCGCGGCCCGGAGCGTGGCCGTCGACCGGACGGCGTGGTGGGGCGGCAGCTCCTACCGGCTCACCAAGGTCACCGCGACCGCGCAGCCCGACGGCCGCACCGCGGTCGAACTCGTCCTGGGCGTCGTCGTCGAGTCGCCGGTGCCGGCCGCGCCCGCCCTGCCCCGGGTGGCGCTGGAGTCCGACGGCGTCGCGGTCAGCGGCCCGCTGGAGGTCCGGCCGCCGCCGTTCGGCTACGCCTCGCTGACCGTCACCGTGCAGGACGTCGGCACCCCCGGGCAGCCGCTGGACCCGGACCGCCTCGCCCTGGTGCTGGCCGCCCCCGGCGCGGCCCGCGCGGTGCTGCCGGTGGGCGCCCGCGCCGGACAGGACGCGGTCGACCTCCGGCCGACCCCGCTGCGCGCCTCCACCGGCGTGGTGCGCACCGGCCGCTACCGGCTGCTGCTGGCCTCCGCCCGGCTGCGCGAGGACTGCACCGGCAGCCCCGTCCCGGCCCCCGCGGTGCCGCTCGGCACCACGCCCTTCGTGCCCCGCGCGCTGCGCGCCCTGAAGCCCGGCCAGCACAGCGCGGAGATCCTGTTCGACGCCCCGGCCGGCACCACCGCCGACCGGCTGGACCTGCACCTGACCCTGCCCGACGGCCGCCGGCTCGCCCCGAGCGCCCCGATCGGCGCCACCGCCTACGTCGGGCGGCCGGACACCGTCAGCCTGGCGGCCTGGTTCGACTTCTACGGGGAGACCGCCGGCACCTACACCCTGGAGGCGGCGGACGGCTCGGCGGAGGGCGCCGCGGCCGGGCCGGTGTCGATCACGCTCGCGGCCGGGTGAGACGTCGGGTGAGACGCGGGGCGGGACGCCGGGTGAGGCGCCGGGTGAGACGGATCTCGCGCAGGGAGGAACGGCGGCCGGCGCCGCCTTGGATTCGAAGAGAAAGTGCCCCGAGTGGGATTCGAACCCACACCGGACGGTGTTTGAGACCGTTGCCTCTGCCGATTGGGCTATCGGGGCCCAGCGGAACGAAGGTTCAACCCCCCACCGCGGTGAACCAAACATACCGCGTCTGGGTAGGCTCATGCATGCAGCACCCCGCCGGACCGAGGAGCCCCGTGAGCACCGCCGACGAGCAGGCACAGCCGCTTGACACCGACTCGCCCCAGATCACCCGAATCGTCATCGCCGAGGACGAGGCACTGATCCGCCTCGACCTCAAGGAGATGCTGGAGGAGGAGGGCTACACCGTCGTCGGCGAGGCCGGTGACGGCGAGACGGCGGTCAGGCTGGTCGAGGAGCTCAAGCCCGACCTGGCCATCCTGGACGTGAAGATGCCCGTCCTGGACGGCCTCTCGGCCGCCGAGCGCATCCACGAGCAGCACCTGGCCCCGGTGCTGATGCTCACCGCGTTCTCCCAGCGCGAGCTGGTCGACCGGGCCCGCGACGCCGGCGCGATGGCGTACATCGTCAAGCCGTTCAGCAAGAGCGACCTCGTCCCGGCCATCGAGATGGCGGTCTCCCGCTACACCGAGATGCGGACCCTGGAGCAGGAGATCGCGGACCTCTCGCAGCGGCTGGAGACCCGCAAGCTGGTCGACCGCGCCAAGAGCGTGCTGCAGACCAAGTTCGGCCTCAACGAGCCCGCCGCGTTCCGCTGGATCCAGAAGACCTCGATGGACCGCCGGATGACCATGGCCGCCGTCGCCGAGGCCGTGATCGAGGAGGGCGCCGCCCAGGACCGCAAGAAGACCGAGGCCGCCGAGGGCTGAGCCCGCCCCCGCGCGCACGCGCCGGTGCCCCCGCCCCCCTCGACGGGGGGCGGGGGCACCGGCGCGTGCGGAGGGTCAGTCCTCGCCCAGGTACTGGCGGCGCACCGACTCGTCGTGCAGCAGCTCCGCGCCGGTGCCCGACAGGGTGATCCGGCCGGTGGTCATCACGTACGCCCGGTCCGAGAGCGAGAGGGCGGCCTGCGCGTTCTGCTCCACCAGCAGGATGGTGGTGCCCGCGGCCTTCAGCTCCACGATGGTCGCCATGATCTTCTGCATCATCAGCGGCGACAGGCCCATCGACGGCTCGTCCAGCATCAGCAGCTTGGGCCGGGACATCAGCGCCCGCCCCATCGCCAGCATCTGCTGCTCGCCGCCGGAGAGGGTGCCCGCGGCCTGCTTGCGGCGCTCGGCCAGGATCGGGAAGAGCGTGCAGGCCCGCTCCACGTCCTCGGCGATGCCCGCCGCGTCCCGGCGCAGGAACGCGCCGAGCAGCAGGTTCTCCTCGATGGTCATCCGCGGGAAGATGTGCCGGCCCTCGGGGGAGTGCGCCAGGCCGAGCGCGACGATCCGGTGCGCGGGCACGGTGTCGATCGCCGCGCCCTGGAACAGGACCTTGCCCGCGGTCGGCCGCAGCAGCCCGGACAGGGTGCGCAGGGTGGTGGTCTTGCCGGCGCCGTTGGTGCCGATCAGGGTGGTGACCTCGCCCTCCGCGACCGTGAACGAGATGCCCTTGACGGCCTCGATCTTGCCGTAGGCGACACGGAGGTCCTCGACCTCCAGCAGAGCGGTCACTGGCCGTCCTCCTGAGCTGCGGTGGTTCCTTCGAGCGGGGCGCCCAGGTACGCGGTGACGACCCGCTCGTCGTTCTGGACGGTCTCCCGGTCGCCCTCGACGATCTTCCGGCCCTGCACCAGCACGGCGGTGCGGTCGCACAGGTTGAAGATGAACTTCATGTCGTGCTCGATCACCAGCACGGCGATGCCCAGGTCCCGGATGGCGAAGACCAACTCCTCGGCGGCCCGGGTCTCCTGCGGGTTCATGCCCGCCGTCGGCTCGTCCAGCAGCAGCACGCCCGGCTCGGACGCCAGTGCCCGGGCGATCTCCAGCTTGCGCTGCTCGCCGTACGGGAGGTTGCGGGCCAGGTGGTCGGCCTTCGCGCCGAGGCCGCAGAACTCCAGCAGCTCCCGGGCGCGTTCGCGGCTCTCCGCCTCGGCCCGCCGGTAGCCCGGACCGCGCAGGATCGCCGAGAACAGGCCCTCCTTGGTGCGGGTGTGCCGGCCCACCAGGACGTTCTCCAGCGCCGTCATGTTCGAGAACAGCCGGATGTTCTGGAAGGTCCGGGCGACGCCCGCCTGGGTCACCAGGTGCGGCTTCGGCGGCAGCACCGTGCCCTTGTACTTCACGGTGCCCTCGGTCGGGACGTACAGCCCGGTCAGGCAGTTGAAGAAGGTGGTCTTCCCGGCCCCGTTCGGGCCGATCAGACCGACGATCTCGCCCTGGCGGACCGTCAGGTCGACGTCGTTCACGGCGGTGAGGCCGCCGAAGCGCATCACCACGCCGGAAGCCTCCAGCACGGGTTCGGCGAGCGGCTCGGACGCCGGGGCGGCGGGAGCGGTGTCGGTGGTCGTCACGGTGCTCACGCCCCAGCCTTGGTCGGTACGTCGTCGATCGGGGCGGCCTGCGCGGGCAGTTCCGCGTCCGCCTCGTGGAACTCCAGCTGCTGCCGGCGGCCGGCGATCAGCCCCTCCGGGCGGAAGCGCATCAGCAGGATCAGCGCCACGCCGAAGGCCAGCAGCTGGTACTGCTGCAGGAACTCCAGCTTCGCCGGGATCAGGAACAGCAGGGCCGCGCCCACCAGCGGTCCGCTGATGGTGCCCATGCCGCCGAGGATCACCGCGGCCAGCAGGAACGCCGAGTTGGGCGGCGTCGGGCTGCTGAACAGGTACTGGTCGGGCGAGATCGCGCCCGACACGTGCGCCTGCACCGCACCGGCCAGACCGGCCAGCGTCGCGCCCAGCGCGAAGGCGATCAGCTTCACCCGGAAGCCGTTGATGCCCATCGCCTCGGCCGCCGTCTCGTCCTCCCGGATCGCCACCCAGGCCCGGCCGATCCGGGAGTTGGCGACCCGGCCGAACACCGTCACCACGATCGCGGTGGCCACCAGCATCAGCAGCAGGTAGTTGCCGTTCTTGCCCAGGTGCAGGCCCGCGAAGTCGTGCGCCTCGCCGAAGTCGAAGCCGAGCAGGTTGACGTCCGGGATCGACGCGATGCCGTTCGGGCCGTTGGTCAGGCTCGGGCCGGAGCGGCCGTCCAGGTTGTTCATCGCGATCCGGAAGATCTCGCCGAAGCCCAGCGTGACGATCGCCAGGTAGTCGCCGCGCAGCCGCAGCGTCGGCGCGCCGATCACCACGCCGAACACCAGCGCCGCCAGCGCGCCGACCAGCACCGCGACCGGGAACGGCAGGTGCACGCCGCTGAAGACCGAGAACTGCGAACCGGAGACCAGCGCCGCCGCGTACGCGCCGACGCCCAGGAAGGCCACGTAGCCGAGGTCCAGCAGGCCGGCCAGGCCGACCACCACGTTCAGGCCGAGCGCCACCGTCGCGAAGATCAGGATGTTGGTGCCGATCAGCACGTACGTCTCGCTGCCCTGGGTGAACGGGAACGCGCCCGCCGCGGCGAACGCCGCGCCCGTGGTCACCGCCCGGTGCCGGGAGGTCAGCTCGCGCAGCCGGGCCACCGCGCCGGAGGCCAGCAGTGCCGCGGTGGCGAAGACGGCCAGCAGCAGGAAGCCGACGAACAGCTCGCCGTACTCGGTGGAGACGCCGAACTCGACCACGCCCAGGCCCACCGCGAAGACCGCGGTGACCACCAGGATCTCCACCCAGGCGGGCAGCTTCCGGGCAGCGGGCAGCGGACGCTCGATCCGGCCCAGCCGCAGCCAGGCGTCCAGCAGCCGCCACAGCCGCAGCGCCGCGATCACCAGCGGCACGGCGACGAAGAACCACAGGTTCTCGCTGAAGAGCGGCCGGATGCCCGGCGGCACCGCGTGCAGCGCCCAGCCCTGGCCGAGGCCCACCCGCAGCACCAGCGAGACCAGCAGGGCCGCGTACAGGCCCCAGTGCAGTTCGGGGTGGCGGACGGCGCGCCGGCGGTCCAGCGGCAGGCCGAGCGCGCCGAGCACGGCGATCAGCGAGCCGGCCGCGGCCAGCCAGCCGCCCGGGTCCAGGTTGACCAGGCCGTCCAGCTCCACGGCGATCGCCACCACCGCGTACCAGCACACCGCCAGGGTGCCCAGCGCGGCGAACAGCACGCCGTTGTTGCCGCCCGACGGGCTCAGCCAGCGCAGGCCCTTCAGCCCGCGGGCGGCCAGCGCCAGCAGCGCGGTCAGCAGGCCGCCGACCAGCGCCAGCCACTGCAGGCCGGCCGGGGAGCCGTAGTACGTCAGGTCGCCGGGGAAGTCCGACGTCCAGGTCCAGGACATCGCCGCCGAGGCGGCGGCCAGCAGGCCGCCGAGCACCGCCGCGCCGGAGGCCAGCGGGGCGGGCAGCGGCAGGACCGGGGAGGTCTCGTGGGTCTCCCGGGCCGCGGCGGCGGCCGGGGTGCCGGGGGCAGTGGTCAGGGTCATCGTCCTCACACCCGATCCGCGACGCGCTCGCCGAGCAGGCCCTGCGGCCGCACCAGCAGGACCACGATCAGCAGCACGAACGCCCACACGTTGGCCCAGGCGCCGCCGCCGAGCTGGTGCATGCCCGGGACGTCCTGGATGTACGCGGTGGCCAGCGACTCGGCCACGCCCAGCACCAGGCCGCCCAGCATCGCGCCGTAGATGTTGCCGATGCCGCCCAGCACGGCCGCGGTGAACGCCTTCAGACCGGCCAGGAAGCCCATCGTGAAGTCGACCTGGCCGTAGCGCAGGCCGTGCGCGACCGCCGCGACGGCGGCGAAGGCCGCGCCCAGCGCGAACGCGACCACGATGATCCGGTCGGTGTCGATGCCCATCAGCTTCGCGGTGTCCGGGTCCTGCGCGGTGGCCTGCATGGCCCGGCCGGTGCGGGTAAGCCGCACGAAGGTGGCCAGCACCAGCATGCACAGCGGCGCGGCGACCAGCAGGAACAGGTCGTTGCGCTGCAGGTGGAAGGCGCCCAGGCCGACCGGGTCGCCTCCGAACTGCGGGAAGGACAGCGCCTTCTTGCCGCCCGGGTAGAACGCCCACACCACCTGCTGGAGCGCGATCGACAGGCCGATCGCGGTGATCAGCGGCGCCAGCCGGGGCGCGGTGCGCAGCGGTCGGTAGGCGAAGCGCTCGGCGGCGGCGGCGGTGAGCACGGAGGCGAGCACACCGCCGAGGATCATGACCGGCAGCGCCAGCCAGAGGGAAGTGCCGTGCGGCAGCGCCGCGTAGGCGGTCAGCGCTCCGAAGCCGCCGATCATGAATATCTCGCCGTGGGCGAAGTTGATGAGCTGGACGATGCCGTAGACCATCGTGTAGCCGATGGCGATCAGGCCGTACATCAGGCCGAGCATCAGTCCGTTGGCCAGGTTTTGCGGCAGTTCGTGCACCGCGGGCCTCCGTGGATAGGGGGGTACGAGGAGGCGGAGGGCACTTGTGGTGCCCTCCGCCGACACGGCTGTCTTGCGGGGGGGAGTGGTGCGGATCAGCCGGTGTAGGTACCGCTCTTGACCTTCTTCCACGCGCCGCCCTGGACGCTGTACACGGTGAGCTGCTTGTTGGTGGTGTCGCCGTACTCGTCGAAGGAGACCTGGCCGGTGACGCCGGTGAAGTTCACCTTGCCGAGCTCGTCCAGCACCTTGGTGCGCAGGTCGTCCGGCACCTTGCCGCCGTTGTGCCCGACCGCGGCCTTGACCGCCTCGATGATCGACCAGGCGGCGTCGTAGGAGTAGCCGCCGTACGCCGCGTACGGGTCCTTGTAGCCGGCCTTGGCGTAGTTGGCGACGAAGTCCTTGGCGGTGTCCAGCTCCTCGACCGGGACGCCGACCGAGGTGGCCAGGTCGCCCTCGCCGTTGCCGTTGGCGAGCTTGATGAACTCCGGGTCGTAGATGCCGTCGCCGCCGAACAGCGGGACCTTGGCGCCGTTCTTCTTGATCTGGTCGCTGAGCGGGCCGGCGTCCGGGTACTCGCCGCCGTAGTAGACCGAGTCGGCGCCGGAGGAGGCGACCTTGGTGGCGACCGCGGAGAAGTCCTTGTCGCCCGGGTTGATGTGGTCGCTGCCGACCACGGTGCCGCCGAGCTTGGTGAACTCCGCCTGGAAGATGGCGGCCAGGCCGGCGCCGTAGGTCTTCTTGTCGTCGATGACGTAGACCTTGGTCTTCTTGGCGTCGTTGTACAGGTACTGGGCGGCGAACTTGCCCTGCACCACGTCGGTGGTGGCGGTGCGGAAGTACGACTTGTACTGGCGGGCGAACTGGTTCTCGCCCCACTTCGGGCCGAGCGACAGCTCGGGGCTGGTGTTGGCCGGCGAGATCTGGGCCAGCTTGGCGTCGTCGAAGACCTTCTGCATGGTCTGCGAGACGCTGGAGTTGAGCGGGCCGACGACGCCGACGACGCCCTTGGTGTCGACCAGCGCGGTGGCGTTCTGCTTGCCGGTGGTCGGGTTGGCCTGGTCGTCCTTGGCCTCGATGGAGAAGGTCACGCCGGGGACGTAGTTCTTCTCGTTGGCCTGCTTGGTGGCCAGTTCGACCGAGTTGCGGATGCCCAGGCCCAGCGCCGAGAGGCTGCCGCTGGTCGGGGCGTCGACGCCGATCACGACCTTCGTCCCGCCACTGCCGCCGCTCGCGTTGTCCGCGCCGGAGTCGGACTTGCCACCGCGCGAACCGCAGGCGGAGAGGGTGAGCGCCCCGGTTACCGCGATGGCGACGACAAGAAGTGAGCTCTTTCGCACGACGAGGGTCTCCTTCTGGATCTGGAGGACACGCGCACAGGGCTGGCGGTGCCGGATAGCGACAGCCCAGCCCGAAAACCGGACAGAGCGGTGACTGGGCGTGACTCTAGACCGCCGCTGGCTGCTCGGGCAGTGGGGCGGGTGAGGCTGTGATTCTCTTGTTATGACCACGGCGTCGGCTGATCTCACATCATGGTCGAAAACCCCAGGTGGAGCCGGAAATTCCGGGACCCGTCCCGAGTAGCGGATGGACTCCTTCCTCAACTCGCAGGTCACGCCTGGGTTCACCGATTATCGGACAGGTTTGTCCGCAGATTGGGGGGTGGTCGCGGACGTCCGATAATCGGTGACGTCGCAGGCGGAATGCAGAGCGGCGGAAAGGTCCCGGGCGTAGGGGGTGCCCAGGATCTGACTCACGGTCTCCATTGCGCGCGTATTACGCAGCGTTACATCCAGGAAAGGAAGGCTCGCGTCCGCCGGCGCCCCCGAGCAGTCCACGACCTCCAGCCCCACCCGCAGCGAGAGCGTCCCCCCGGGCGGCACCGTCCGCGGCAGCCAGCCCGAGACCCGCACGGTCAGCCCCCGGTACCCCTGGCTCACCCCCAGCACGTCCACCGGGGCGGGCCCGGTGTTGCGCACCGCCAGCCGCAGGGCGAAGGAGTCCGACCCGGCCGGGGCCGGACCGTCGTACTCGAACCTGGTCGACTGCGAGGGGAACGGCGGGAGTTGCCCCGGTGGGGGCGAACCCGACGCCCGCCCAGGGTAGTTCACCGCGTGCCGGATCGTCAGTCCCAGCGCCAACAGCAGCAACAAACTTGCCAGCACGCACTTCTGACGTCTGCTCAGCAGGCGCGGCGGACGCTCGGGCGGCCGCTCCGGGCGCAGCACGAGCGGCGTCCAGGTGCCCTCGCCCGGCTCGACCGGACCGAGGAACCCCCCTGGGCCGCTCGGCAGTTCGCGCTCTCCGGACATGGCGGCGCCCCCTCGTCCAGCCGAGGTTGCCCCTGGCGGGGACCGGCCAAACTCCGAGGGGGCGCGCGCGGGGCCGTGCTCTGCGGGGTGCCGCCGCGGCGGTGTGCCGCGGTCGTGCCGCCGCGCTCGGCCGGACAGGGCCTAGAGGTCGCGCAGCATGCAGGTCAGCCGGCAGGAGGTGATCCGGCGGCCGGTGTCGTCCGTCACCGCGATCTCGTACGTCGCGGCCGTGCGGCCCTTGAACACCGCCGTCGCCACGCCCGTCACCAGGCCCGAGGTCGCCGAGCGGTGGTGCGTCGCGTTCAGGTCCACGCCCACCGCGTAGCGGCCCGGGCCGGCGTGCAGCATCGCGCCGATCGAGCCCAGCGTCTCGGCCAGCGCCGCCGACGCCCCGCCGTGCAGCAGCCCGTACGGCTGCTGGTTGCCCTCCACCGGCATCGTCCCGACCACCCGGTCCGGGGACGCCTCCACGATGGTGATGCCCAGCTTCTCGCCCAGGTGCCCGCCGGAGAAGGTCTCCGCGCTCACCCCCAGCTTGGCGAAGTGGTCCAGCACGTCCTGGGGCACTTTCAGTACGGGCGCCGCGTCGGTCATGGTGCTCCTGCTTCCGGGGTTCGCTTCGTTGCGCGTCGATCGTACGACTGTCTACCCGTGGGTAGGGAGGTGCTCCGCGCCGCGCCGGAGATGTCCGCACCGACCTCTAGGATCGGGGAGGCAGTGCAACCGGCAGGACGGGACGTGACGTGGCGACACAGGGTGCGGGCAAGAAGGCGGCCGAACGGCCCCGGCTGATGCTGCTGGACGGGCATTCGATGGCCTACCGGGCCTTCTTCGCCCTGCCGGTGGAGAACTTCTCCACCGCCACCGGCCAGCACACCAACGCCGTCTACGGCTTCGCCTCGATGCTGGCCAACACCGTCCGCGACGAGCGGCCCACCCACCTGGCGGTGGCCTTCGACCTGTCCCGGCAGACCTTCCGGTCCGCCGAGTTCCCCGAGTACAAGGCCAACCGCGCGGCCACGCCGGACGAGTTCCGCAGCCAGGTCCCGCTGATCGGCGAACTGCTCGACGCCATGCGGGTGCCCCGGGTCACCGCCGAGGGCTTCGAGGCCGACGACGTCATCGCCACCCTGGCCACCGCCGCCGCGGCCGAGGGCTTCGAGGTGCTGATCGTCACCGGCGACCGGGACTCCCTCCAGCTCGTCAACGAGCACGTCACCGTGCTGTACCCCACCAAGGGCGTCTCCGAGTTGACGCGCTACACCCCCGAGAAGGTCGCCGAGAAGTACGGCGTCCGCCCCGACCAGTACCCGGACCTGGCCGCCCTGCGCGGCGACCCGTCCGACAACCTGCCCGGCATCCCCGGCGTCGGCGAGAAGACCGCCGCGAAGTGGGTCAACCAGTTCGGCTCCTTCGAGGAACTGGTCAACCGGGCCGACGAGGTCAAGGGCAAGATCGGCGAGAAGCTCCGCGAGCACCTCGACTCCGTCAAGCGCAACCGCTTCCTCACCGAACTGGTGCGGGACGTCGAACTGCCGCTCGGCGTCCCCGAGCTGGCCCGCGCCCCGTTCGACAAGGACGAGGTCGCCCGGCTGATGGAGGCGCTGGAGTTCCGCAACCCCAACTTCCGCGACCGGGTGGCCGGCATCGACCCGGCCGGCGCCGAGAGCGCCGCCGCCGTCGAGGTCCCGGCCGGCCCCGCCGTCGACGGCGACCTGCTGACCGTCCCCGGCGCGCTCGCCGCCTGGCTGGAGGAGCACACCGGCACGGACGTCCGCACCGCCCTCGCCGCCGACTACAGCTGGGCGCTGGGCACCGGCGGGGTCGAGCAGATCGCCCTCGCCACCGGCACCGCCGCCGCCTGGTTCGACCCCGCCGCGCTCGGCGAGGACGACGACCGCGCCTTCACCGCCTGGCTCGCCGACCCCGAGCGCCCCAAGGCCCTGCACATCGCCAAGCAGGTCATGCGGGCCTTCGCCGAGCAGGGCTGGCGGTTCGCCGGCGTCACCGCCGACACCGCGCTCGCCGCCTACCTGGAGAAGCCCGGCCGCCGCACCTTCACCCTCGACGTCCTCGCCGAGGAGTACCTGGGCCGCTCGCTCGCCCCCGCCGCCGCCCAGGCCGAGACCGGCCAGCTCAGCTTCGACGCCGACGAGCCCGACCCGACGGCCGGCGCCCAGTCCCTGATGACCCGGGCCCGCGCCGTCCACGACCTCGCCGAGCTGTTCGACACCCGGCTCGCCGAGGTCGGCGCGGTCGAGCTGTTCCACGACATGGAACTGCCGATCGCCGAGCTGCTGGCCCGGATGGAGCGCCACGGCATCGCCGCCGACCGCGCCTGGCTCCAGGGCCTGGAGACCCAGTTCGCCGCCGAGATCCAGCGCTGCGTCGAGGAGGCGCACGCCGCCGCCGGCCGCGAGTTCAACCTCGGCTCGCCCAAGCAGCTCCAGGAGGTGCTGTTCGGCGACCTCGGCCTGCCCAGGACCAAGAAGATCAAGACCGGCTACACCACCGACGCCGACGCCCTCACCTGGCTCGCCACCCAGACCACCAACGAACTCCCAGTCATCCTGCTCCGCCACCGGGACCAGGCCAAGCTCCGCACCACCGTCGAGGGCCTGCTCAAGACCGTCTCCCCGCAGGGCCGCATCCACACCACCTTCAACCAGATGGTCGCCGCCACCGGCCGCCTCTCCTCCCAGGACCCGAACCTGCAGAACATCCCCGTCCGCACCGAGGAGGGCCGCGCCATCCGCCGCGCCTTCGTGGTCGGCGAGGGCTACGAGACGCTGCTCACCGCCGACTACTCGCAGATCGAGCTGCGCATCATGGCGCACCTCTCCGAGGACGAGGCCCTGATCGAGGCCTTCACCACCGGCGAGGACCTGCACACCACCGTCGCCTCCCAGGTCTTCTCGGTCCCCCCGGCGAGCGTCGACGCCGAGATGCGCCGCAAGATCAAGGCCATGTCGTACGGCCTCGCCTACGGCCTGTCCGCGTACGGCCTCTCCCAGCAGCTCGGCATCAAGCCCGCCGAGGCCCAGGGCCTGATGGACACCTACTTCGAGCGCTTCGGCGGCGTCCGCGACTACCTGCACGACGTGGTCGAGGAGGCCCGCGCCGTCGGCTACACCGAGACGCTGCTCGGCCGCCGCCGCTACCTGCCCGACCTCACCAGCGACAACCGGCAGCGCCGCGAGATGGCCGAGCGGATGGCCCTCAACGCCCCCATCCAGGGCACCGCCGCCGACATCGTCAAGATCGCCATGCTCCGGGTCGACGCGGCCCTGCGCGCCGCCGGCCTCGCCACCCGGATGCTGCTCCAGGTGCACGACGAGATCGTCCTGGAGGTCGCCCCCGGCGAGCGCGAGCAGGTCGAGGCCCTGGTCCGCGAGCAGATGGCCGGGGCGTACCCGCTGCGCGCCCCGCTCGACGTCTCGGTCGGCGCCGGCGCGAACTGGGAGACCGCCGCGCACTGACACCCGGATCGTCGCGGTCACCGCGTTCACCGGGTTTATCGCGTTGCGGGCGGGCGTCCGGCCCGCCGAGACTGGCCGGATGCCTGCCTCCTCCTCCTTCTCCGAGAAACCCACCCTGGTGGGCGAGAAGGTCCTCCTGCGGCCCGTGCGGCCGGAGGAGGACCTTCCCATGCTCCGCGCCGTGATCAACGACCCGGACGTGCTCCGCTACACCTCCGACTCCTACACCCCCGAACCCCCGGTCTGGGACGAGGCGACGGAGCGCCGCGTCGTCGACTGGTACACCACCCGCAACGAGCAGACCGACCGCCTCGACCTGATCGTGGTCGACCGCGCCACCGGCCGCGGCGTCGGCGAGATCGTCCTCAACGAGTGGGACGCACCCAACCGCGCCTGCAACCTCCGCATCGCCATCGGCCCCGACGGCCGCGACCGCGGCCTCGGCACCGAGGCCGTCCGCCTCCTCACCGACCACGCGATCCGGGCGATCGGCCTCAACCGCGTCTCGCTCTCCGTCTACGCCTTCAACGGCCGGGGGCAACGGGCCTACGAGAAGGCCGGGTTCAAGGTCGAGGGGGTGCGGCGGCAGGTGCTGCGGTACGGCGACGAGTGGGTCGACGACATCGACATGGCGGTCCTGGCGGAGGACTGGGGGTAGCTTCCCCGCCCCGCCCGCTCACCCGCCCGTGCGCGCCCCGCGCGGGCGAGCCGGGCCGGGTGACGCGGCGTCACTTGCGCGGGTTGGCGCGGCGGGTGGGTTCGGCCGTGGTGGGGTCCTCGGGCCAGGGGTGGCGGGGGTAGCGGCCGCGGAGGTCGGCGCGGACGGCGGGGTAGCCGGTGCGCCAGAACGCGGCGAGGTCGCCGGTGACGGCGGCCGGGCGGCCCGCGGGGGAGAGCAGGTGGACGGTGAGCGGGACGCGTCCGCCGGCCAGGGCCGGGGCGGCGGCCCAGCCGAACAGCTCCTGGAGCTTCACGGCCAGCACCGGCCGCTCGGGGTCGCTCGCGTAGTCGACCCGGATCCGGCTGCCGGTGGGCACGGTGATCCGCTCCGGGGCGAGTTCGTCGAGCCGTCCGGCCTGCCCGCTCGCCCAGGGCAGCAGGCGCGGCAGCGCGGCGGCGGTGTCGATCCGCTCCAGGTCGGCCCGGCGCCGGGCCCGGGAGAGCTCGGGTTCCAGCCACTGCTCGGCGGCGGCCAGCAGCGCGGCGTCCGCGACGTCCGGCCACGGGTCGCCGATCGCCCGGTGCAGGAAGGCGAGCCGTTCGCGCAGCCCGCTCGCGGCGGGCGGCCAGCGCAGCAGCGCGGAGACGCCCTCCCGTTCGAGCCCGTCCAGCAGCGCGGCCCGCAGCAGCGCCGGGTCGGGTGCGGTGAGCGGTGCGGCGGCCAGTTCGATCGCGCCCAGGGACTCCACCCGGCGGGACGCCACCTCCCGCTGCCGGACCGACCAGCGCACCTCCTCGCGGGCCGCCAGCAGCGGCCCGGCCGCCCGCCGGGCGGTCGCCTCGTCCACCGCCACGGCCCGCAGCACCCGCGCGGAGGGCGACCCGGCGGGCCGGTCGGCGACCGCGACGGCCAGCCAGCCGCCGGCCGGCAGCCGCGTCCCGGCGGGCAGCTGGGCGGCCGTCCCGGAGGCCATCAGGTACGCCCCCTCCCCGCCCTCCCGGGCCCGCGCCACCCGCTCCGGGTAGGCCAGCCCGACCACCAGCCCGGCGGCGGCACCGTCCGACAGCCCGGAGCCGGCGGCCCCCCGGCCGGCCCGCGCCCCGAGGCCGTCGCCGGCTGCCGCGCCGCCCTCGACCGGCGGTCGTCCCGCCGCGCCGTCCGCGCCCGGCGGCCGTCCCGCCGCGCCGCCCTCGGCGGGCTGCGCGGTCGGGTCCGTCAGGGCGTGTTCGAGGCGGCGGGTCTCGTCCTTCCAGCGGCGGGCGTACGGGTCGGTGGAGCGGCGGACGGTGCGGTGGATCTCGGCGAGGTCGTCGCCGAGGGCGCGCGGGGGCTCCTCGGAGAGGAGGGCGACGAGTTCGGCGGCGCGGCGCGGGCCGACCGCGGGGGCGCCGTCGAGCAGGGCGCGGGCGAGGCGGGGGTGCAGGCCGGTGCGGGCGATGGCGCGGCCGCGGTCGGTGGGGCGGCCGGCGGGGTCGACGGCGGCGAGGGCGCGCAGGACGTCGCGGGCGGCGGCCATCGCGCCGGCGGGCGGCGGGTCGGGGAGGGTGAGGCCGGTGGCGTCCGGGTCGCCCCAGCAGGCGGCCTGGAGGGCGAAGGAGGTGAGGTCGGCGAGCGCGATCTCGGGGGTGGGGAAGCGGGCGGCGCGGGCGTCCTCGGCCTCCGCCCAGCAGCGGTACACGGTGCCGGGGGCCTCGCGTCCGGCGCGGCCGGCGCGCTGCCGGGCGGCGGCCAGCGAGGTGCGGACGGTGACCAGCCCGGACAGGCCGCGGGCGTGGTCGGTGCGCGGCTCCCGGGTCAGCCCGGAGTCGACCACGACCCGCACGCCCGGCACGGTCAGCGAGGACTCGGCGACCGAGGTGGCCAGCACCACCCGCCGCCGACCGCCGGGGCTGAGCGCGGCGTCCTGCACGGCCTGCGGCGCCTGCCCGTGCAGGGACAGCACCTCGACGTCCTCGGCGGCCAACTGCCCGGCCACCCGGACGATCTCGCCGACCCCCGGCAGGAAGCACAGCACGTCGCCGTCCCGTTCGGCCAGCGCCCGGCGCACCGTCGCCGCGACGTGCGACAGCAGCGCCGGGTCGACCCGCGTCCCGTGCGGGGGGCGGACCGCGGCCGGCGGCGGGGCCCACACCGTCGCCACCGGGTGCGCGACGCCCTCGGCGGCCACCACCGGGGCGCCGCCCAGCAGTTCGGCCCAGGCGTCGGTGTCGGCGGTGGCGGAGGCCAGCAGCAGGCGCAGTTCGGGGCGCAGCGCGGCCCGGACGTCCAGCAGGAAGGCGAGCGCGGTGTCGGCGTCCAGGTGGCGTTCGTGGCACTCGTCGAGCACCACCGCGTCCACGCCGGGCAGTTCGGGGTCGCGCTGGAGGCGTTGCAGCAGGACGCCGGTGGTGACCACCTCGACCCGGGTGCCGGGGCCGACCCGGCGCTCGCCGCGCACGGTGAACCCGACCGTCCGGCCGACCGGTTCGTCCAGCAGCCAGGCCATCCGCCGGGCCGCCGCCCGGACCGCGAGCCGGCGCGGTTCGGCGACCAGCACCCGGCGCGGCGGCCCGTCCGGGTCGAGCAGGCCGGCCAGGGCGAGCGGCACCAGGGTGGTCTTGCCGGTGCCGGGCGGCGCGGACAGCACGGCCGCGCCGGACTCGTCCAGGGCCCGGGCGAGGGCGGGCAGGGCGGTGCGGACCGGCAGTTCGAGCCCCCCGGGGCGCACCGCGCTCAGCCGTTCCGCCGGGCGACGAAGATCGCCGTGCCGGGGATGTGCCGGCCGCGCAGCGGGCTCCAGCCGCCCCACTCCTGCGCCAACTCCTCGGGCCACTCCGGCTCGACCAGGTCCAGCAGCGTGAACCCGGCCGCGACCAGCTCGCGGACCCGGTCGCCGAGCGTCCGGTGGTGCTCGACGTAGGTGGCGGTGCCCTGCTCGTCCTGCTCGACGTACGGGGTGCGGTCGAAGTACGAGGAGGTGGCGGTCAGCCCCTCCACCCCGGGCTCGTCCGGGAACGCCCAGCGGATCGGGTGGGTCACCGAGAACACCCACCGCCCGCCCGGCCGCAGCACCCGGTGCACCTCGCGCATCAGCCGCGCGGTGTCCGCGCTGAACGGCACCGCGCCGTACGCCGAGCACGCGTGGTCGAACGAGCCGTCCGCGAACGGCAGCACCGCCGCGTCCGCCTGCACCACCGCGACGGGCGCCAGCCCGCGGCCCAGGTCGATCCGGCGGGAGTGCTGCAACTGCCGGTAGGAGATGTCCAGCGCGACGGGCCGGGCCCCCCGGGCGGCCAGCCAGCGCGAGCACTGCGCGGCGCCGGAGCCGATCTCCAGCACGTCCGCGCCCGCGAGCGCGGCCGGTTCGCCGAGCAGCTGCACCTCGGCCTCGTCCACGCCCTCCGGGCACCAGGTGAACCGGTCGTCCCCGAGGAACTCGCCGTGCTCGTCCTGGTAGTCGTCCGCGTTCCGGTCCCACCAGTGCCGGCTGGCCCGGCTCGACTCGCGCTCCCCGGCCTCCCGCCGCAGCGCCTCGTCGCCGTCCTCCTCGTCCGGCCCGTCCTCCCGCGCCTCCCCCCGGGGGGCGGAGGGCACGTCGTACGCGGACGGGTCGTACCCGCCGGGCTCGTCGTCGCGGGGCTCGTCGGGACCGGGGGCGGTGGAGTGGGTCATGGGATCCGTCACGTAGGCTATGGGCTTGCGGAAGCGCTGCTGCTGCGGAGCCGGCCCCGTACGGGGGCCGGGTCGGGCGGTGGCATCCGGGGTAGGGCCGGTGTTCCAGGCGCGGTGAGAAGCGCCGTTGGAGGATATGGCCTGATCCGTCCCGGGCTCTACCGGTCTCGTCGGCTTCGACGTTGACCGTGCCGGGGTGTCCCCGTATGCTACAAGTTGCGCTGCGGGCCTGCGCGCCTCGGACGGAGCAGGTCGCGCTCGCATCTGTCGAAGACCCCACGGTCGTCAGACGGACGCCGGGAATCCTGTACTGCGGGAGTCCTTTCGGTGGGCCGTTTTCTGGCCTGTACGGCTTTCGGTGGGAGCGATCAGGGCCCCCCGCGTGGCATTACCTACGACTTCATGTCCGTACCGGAGCCCTTTTCCTAATGACGAGCCCCACCGACACCTCTGTCAGCACCACCCCGCAGGTTGCGGTCAACGACATCGGCGACGCGGACGCGTTCCTCGCCGCGATCGACGAGACCATCAAGTACTTCAACGACGGCGACATCGTTGAGGGCGTCATCGTGAAGGTCGACCGTGACGAGGTGCTCCTCGACATCGGTTACAAGACCGAGGGTGTCATCCCGTCCCGCGAGCTCTCGATCAAGCACGACGTCGACCCCCACGAGGTTGTCTCCGTTGGCGACAACATCGAGGCCCTGGTTCTCCAGAAGGAGGACAAGGAGGGTCGCCTGATCCTGTCCAAGAAGCGTGCGCAGTACGAGCGCGCCTGGGGCACGATCGAGAAGATCAAGGAAGAGGACGGCATCGTCACCGGTACCGTCATCGAGGTCGTCAAGGGTGGTCTCATCCTCGACATCGGCCTCCGTGGCTTCCTCCCGGCCTCGCTGGTCGAGATGCGCCGCGTCCGCGACCTCCAGCCCTACGTGGGCAAGGAGCTCGAGGCGAAGATCATCGAGCTGGACAAGAACCGCAACAACGTGGTCCTGTCCCGCCGCGCCTGGCTGGAGCAGACCCAGAGCGAGGTCCGCCAGACCTTCCTCACCACCCTGCAGAAGGGCCAGGTGCGCTCCGGCGTCGTCTCCTCGATCGTCAACTTCGGTGCGTTCGTCGACCTCGGCGGCGTCGACGGCCTGGTGCACGTCTCCGAGCTGTCCTGGAAGCACATCGACCACCCGAACGAGGTCGTCGAGGTCGGCCAGGAGGTCACCGTCGAGGTTCTCGACGTGGACATGGACCGCGAGCGCGTCTCCCTGTCGCTGAAGGCGACCCAGGAGGACCCGTGGCAGCAGTTCGCCCGGACCCACCAGATCTCGCAGGTCGTCCCGGGTAAGGTCACCAAGCTGGTTCCGTTCGGTGCGTTCGTCCGCGTGGACGAGGGCATCGAGGGCCTGGTCCACATCTCCGAGCTGGCCGAGCGCCACGTCGAGATCCCGGAGCAGGTCGTCCAGGTCGGCGACGAGATCTTCGTCAAGGTCATCGACATCGACCTCGAGCGCCGCCGCATCAGCCTCTCGCTGAAGCAGGCCAACGAGTCCCTCGGTGCCGACCCGGCGTCGGTCGAGTTCGACCCGACCCTGTACGGCATGGCCGCGTCCTACGACGACCAGGGCAACTACATCTACCCGGAGGGCTTCGACCCCGAGGCGAACGACTGGCTGCCCGGCTTCGAGAAGCAGCGCGAGGAGTGGGAGCGGCAGTACGCCGAGGCCCAGGCCCGCTTCGAGCAGCACCAGGCCCAGGTCATCAAGTCCCGCGAGGCCGACGCGGCTGCCGCCGCCGAGGCCGGCGAGGAGGCCCCGGTCTCCGGCGGTGGCGGCTCGTACTCCTCCAGCAGCGACGAGACCTCCGGCGCGCTCGCCTCGGACGAGGCCCTGGCCGCGCTCCGCGAGAAGCTGGCCGGCGGCCAGAGCTGAAGCACCGCGCTTCGGCTGCTGCGCGTAGCTGACTGACAGCAACCCCCGTCCAGGGTTTCCCTGGGCGGGGGTTGCTGTGTTCCCCGCCCGTCCACCCACCCGTGCACCCGCCCGTGCGCGAACCGGGGTGCGGTGGTGCGGTGAGGGGCTGTTCAGTGCAGGCCGGTCTGTCGGGCCAGGTGGGCGACGGTGCGGACGTCGTCGGTGGTCGGTCGGCCGTGGCCGGGCAGGAGCACGGTGGTGGCGGTCAGTTCGGCGATGCGGTCGAGGGCGGCCAGGGCCGCGGCACCGTCGTGGGTGAAGCCGCGGCAGACCAGGCCGGGGCCGGTGCGTCCGGTCAGGCCGTCGTGGGTGACCAAGGCGTCACCGGTGAACAGCAGGCCGCGGTCGGGGAACAGGTAGGCGGTGCTGCCCGGGGTGTGACCGGGCAGGGCGACGGTCCGCGGTGCGCCGGGCACGTCCTCCATCCGCTGGTCGTCGGCGAAGGTCCGGACGTCCGGCACCGCGCGGGCGGTGAAGGCGCCCTTGCGGGCGAGGTGCAGCACGGTGGCGGTCGCGGCGGGACGGCGCAGCAGGTAGGGCAGCACGGAGCGCTCGGGTGCGGCGTGGCGCAGGGCGCTGCGCGGGCCGTCGTGCAGGATGGCCGCGTCCCGCTGGTGGATCCGGACGTCGGCCCCGGCCCGCCGCAGCGGGTGGGCCAGGCCGGTGTGGTCGGGGTGGGCGTGGGTGAGCAGCACGGCGCGGATGTCGGCCGGGGTCCGGCCCAGTCGGGCCAGGTGCTCGCGCAGCTGCCCGAGGTGGGCGGGCAGCCCCGCGTCGACCAGGACCAGCCCGTCCGGGTGGTGGACGAGGTAGAAGTTGACGACGTGGTCGCCGAGGCGGTCGACGCCCGGAGCGATGCCGGGCTGGACGTGGGGGACGGGGCGGGGCATGCGTTCCTCCGGCGGTGCGGGGCGGATCGAACTTTCGATACAGCAAACTGTAATGGATTGAGGGAGGAGGGGTCCCGTGGCGCCCGACGCTCCGCGCAGGCCCTACGACGCCAGCCGCCGGCAGGAGGCCGCCCGGCGCAACCGCGCCGCGGTACTGGCCGCGTGCCGGGAGCTGCTCTTCGCGGAGGGCTACCGGGCCGCGACCGTCCGCGCCGTCGCCGAGCGGGCCGGGGTCTCCCCGGAGACGGTCTACAAGTCGTTCGGCGGCAAGTCCGGCCTGGTCAAGGCGCTCTGGGACACCACGCTCGCCGGGGACGACGAGCCGGTGGCGATGGCCGAGCGGCCCCAGCTCAGGGCGGTGTGGGAAGCCCGCGACCCGGCCGTGAAGCTCCGGCGCTACGCCGGGTTCGTCCGGGGCGTCCACGAGCGGCTGGCCCCGCTGTTCGGGCTGCTCGTCCAGGCGGGGCCCGAGGTCGCGGAGGTGCTGGCGCTCAGCGAGCGGGAGCGGCTGACGGGCGTCACCGCCTTCGTCGGCCACCTCGCCGACGCCGGCGTCCTGCCGCCCGGCGGCGACCCCGCGCGCCTCGCCGACGCCTGCTGGGCCCTGACCGGGCCGCAGCTGTTCACCCAGCTCACCGCGGGCCGCGGATGGTCCGCCGACGCCTACCAGGAGTGGCTGGCCGGTCTGCTCGCCGCCGCCCTCCTGGGCGCGCCCTGACCCGCCCCGGCCCGCCCCTCCCGGCGGGCCGGGGCGGGGCGGGGCGGGTGCGGCGGGGAGGGGGTGCGGAGCTTAAGTGTCTTTTATGTGAAGGGGATTGTGAGATGAGGCTCATCGTCCGCCTATAGGACGAAAGCGAAGTCACACATACATTGAGGGGACTTGTCCGAAAGGCTCCCCGCATGCGCAGCTCCCGCTCCACCGCAGCAGAGGTCCAGGTTTCCCAGGTTTCCGGTCGGTTGGCCGCGCTGGGGCGAGTGTGTTTCCGGCACCGGCGTTGGGTGCTGGCGTTCTGGGCGCTGGTGCTCGCGGTGGGGGTGGTGTTCGGCGGGCGGGTGTTCGAGGGGTCGGTGGCGGCCACCGGCAGCGGCGGGTCGGAGTCGGCCGCCGGGACGGCGGTCGTGCAGGCGGCGGACCCGGTGCAGGGCACGGTGACGGCGGTGGTGGACGGGCCGGCGGTGGGCGACCCGGGGGTGCGGGCCGCGGTCGAGGGGGCGGGCGCGGAGGTGGCGAAGCTGCCGGGCGTGGTCTCGGTGGCGGACGCGTACGGGACGGGCGGGCAGCTGACCGCGAGCGACGGCCGGGCGTCGCTGGTGAGCGTGCGGATGGCGGACGGGTCGACGGCGAAGCAGCTGGCGGCGGTGACCGACCGGCTGGAGCGGATCGACGCGGACGGCGCGCACACCGTGGTCGGCGGCGACCTGGTGCTCCAGCAGGAGGTGAAGGACCAGACCGCGAAGGACACCAGGTTCGGCGAGATCGTGACGCTGCCGCTCACCCTGGTGGTGATGGTGCTGGTGTTCGGCGGGCTGGCCGCGGCGGGGCTGCCGGGCATCGGGGCGATCGCCTCGGTGGGCGGGGCGCTGCTGGCGATGTTCGGGTTCAGCAAGCTGATGGACATCGACACCTCGGTGCTGCCGATCGCGACGGTGCTGGGCCTGGGCCTGTCGATCGACTACGCGCTGCTGATGGTGAACCGGTTCCGGGAGGAGCGCGGCCACGGCGCGGACATCGCGCAGGCGGTGGAGCGCACGGCGGCCACGGCCGGCCGGACGGTGGCGTTCTCGGGGCTGACGGTGGCGGTCGCGCTGAGCGGGCTGTTCGTGTTCACCAGCCCGGTGTTCCGGGCGGTCGCGGTGGCGGGCGTGAGCGTGGTGGTGATCGCGGTGGCGGCGGCGCTGACCCTGGTGCCGGCGCTGCTGGGCTTCATGGGGCGGCGGATCAAGGCGCCGACCGCGCCCGTCCCGGACGAGGGGTTCTTCTCCCGGACGGTGCGCCGGGTGCAGCGCCGGGCGGTGCCGGTGATGCTGGCCTGCGTGGCGCTGCTGCTGGCGGCGGGGGCGCCGTTCCTGGGCTCGCACTTCCGCAACTCGGGGGCGGACGTGCTGCCGAAGAGCTTCGCGTCCCGGCAGGTCGCCGAGACGGTCGAGGCGCGCTTCCCCGGGCAGGTCCCGGCGCCGGTGCAGGTGGTCGTCGAGGGGACGGCGCAGCAGGCCCAGCGGTACGCGGACGACGTGGTGGCGAAGCTGCCGGGCGTGGCGGGCGTCCGGTCGGTGGTGCCGGTCTCGGACGGCGTGCAGACCGTGGACGTGCTGGTCAAGGGCGACCCGCAGGGCGCCGGGGCCAAGCGGGTGGTCGGCGAGCTGCGCTCCGAGCGCGGCGGGCTGGAGACGTACGTGACGGGCGACGCGGCGTCGCTGGTGGACTTCCAGCACGAGATCGGCTCGCGCGGGCCGTGGGCGCTGGGCCTGGTCGCGGCCGGGACGCTGGTGCTGCTGTTCCTGATGACCGGGTCGGTGGTGCTGCCGGTGAAGGCGCTGCTGATGAACGTGCTCTCGCTGGGGGCGTCGCTGGGCGCGCTGACCCTGGTGTTCCAGCACGGGTACTTCAGCTCGCTGCTCGGGTTCACGCCGACCGGCGGCCTGGAGACGGTGATCCCGGTGCTGGTGTTCGCCTTCGCGTTCGGGCTGTCGATGGACTACGAGGTGTTCCTGCTCTCGCGGATCAAGGAGCTGCACGACCAGGGGTACGACTGCGCGAGGTCGGTGCAGCTCGGCCTGCAGCGCAGCGGTCGGATCATCACCTCGGCCGGGTTGCTGATGGTGATCGTGTTCGCCGGGTTCGCCGCCGGGCAGATGCTCATGGTCAAGCAGATGGGCATCGCGCTGGCGGTGGCCGTCGCGGTGGACGCCACCCTGGTGCGGACCCTGCTGGTGCCCGCCACCATGACGCTGTTCGGCCGGCTCAACTGGTGGGCGCCCGCCCCGCTGCGCCGCCTGCACCGGATCGTCGGCCTGCACGAGCACGTCGAGCTGCCGCCGCTGCGCCCGGTGGTGCTGCCCGCGCCGCGGTTGGTGAAGCGCCGCCGCCTGGTGGGTGCGCCGTAGCCGGACCCGCCGGGCCGCGGCCGTAGGCTGGCCGCATGCGACTGACGAAGTTCGGCCACGCCTGCGTCCGGATCGAGCACGCGCGGGGGGCGGCGCTGATCGACCCCGGCATGTTCAGCGGGACGGAGGTGGTGGCGGACGTGAACGCCCTGCTGATCACCCACGAGCACGCCGACCACTTCACCGAGCAGCAGGTCCGGGCCGCCGTCGAGGCCAACCCGGGCCTGCGGGTGTACACCAACTCGGCGGTGGCCCGGCAGCTGGAGGGCATCGGCGCCCGGGTGACGGTGGTCGGCGACGGCGACGCGTTCGACCTGGACGGCCTGCCGGTGACGGTGCACGGCGAGTGGCACGCCGAGATCCACCCCGACATCCCGCGCATCCCCAACATCGGCTTCCTGCTCGGCGGCCGGGCCTTCCACCCGGGCGACGCGCTGACCCTCCCGCCGGACACCGTCGACACCCTGCTGCTGCCGCTCGGCGCGCCCTGGCTGCGGGCCGGCGAACTGGTCGACTACCTGCGCGAGACCCAGCCCCGGCAGGCGGTGGCGATCCACGAGGCGACGCTCAGCGAGGCCGGACAGGCCGTCCACGGGCGGCTGCTCGGCCCGCAGGGCCCCGGCACCGGCGGCGTGGAGTACCGGACGCTGGCGGCCGGGGAGTCCCTCGACCTCGACTGAACCGCCTTGCAGGGAAGGGGATCTGACGGTACGTCAGGCTCCGGAACCGGTGTGGCACCGGGCAACGGGCACCGCCGGGCTCCCGCGCGCATCCGCGGGTGCGCCGGTGGGCCCGGCCCGCCGCGGCGGACCGGCGCCGGGGGCCGGTAGCCTGGCGGCATGCTGAGGATCGGACTGACCGGCGGGATCGGCGCGGGCAAGAGCGAGGTCTCCCGCCAACTGGCCGCGCGCGGCGCGGTGATCGTCGACTCGGACGTGATCGCCCGCGAGGTGGTCGCCCCCGGGACGCCCGGACTGGCCGCCGTCGCCGCCGAGTTCGGGCCCGGCGTGCTGCTCCCGGACGGCGCGCTGGACCGCCCCGCGCTCGGCCGGATCGTCTTCGCCGACCCGGCCCGGCTGGCGAAGCTGAACGCGATCGTCCACCCGCTGGTGCGGGCCCGCTCCGCCGAACTGGAGTCCGCGGCCGGGCCGGACGCGATCGTCGTGCACGACGTCCCGCTGCTCGCCGAGAACGGCCTGGCCCCGCTGTACGACCTGGTCGTGGTCATCGACGTCCCGGACGGGGAGCGGCTGCGCCGGCTGGTCGAGCTGCGCGGCATGGCCGAGGACGAGGCCCGCTCCCGGATGGCCGCCCAGGCGGGCCGCGAGGAGCGCCTCGCGGTCGCCGACCTGGTCCTCGACAACAGCGGCGGCCTGGAGCAGTTGACCGCCCGGGTCGAGGAGCTGTGGCGGCGGCTGGAGGAGCGCCGGGCCTGACGGCCGGTCAGGGCAGCAGGTCGAAGACCGTCTCGACGGGCTTCCCGCCGGTGCCGGCCTGGGCCCGCAGGTAGGCGTTCATGTCCGCGTAGCCGCCCAGGTCGGCGGGGATGACCACCTCGACGGAGAAGGCGCCGCGGGCGTCGGACTCGGTGTCGCGCAGGTCGCGCAGCCGCTGGTCCAGCTCGGACTCGTTCTTGACGACGAAGGAGACCCGCACCACCGCGCCGGGCGGGAACCCCTGCCCGGTGAGCACCGTCCTGGTCCCGCCGCGCCCGGCGTCCGGCGAGGCCAGCAGCACCTGGGTGCCGCTCGCCCCCGGGCTGCCGAGCGCCTCGCTGGGCAGCGTGTCGACGGGCGGGCTGACCGCGGGCGGGCTGGCCGCGGGCGGGACGGCGGCGGGCAGGGTGGCGACCGGGGCCGGGACGGCCGGGCCGGGAACGGTCACCGTCACCGTCGGCTGCGGCCGGAGGCCGGGGACGGACTGCGACTGGGACAGGTAGCCGCCCGCGAACCCGGCGCCCAGGGTGGCGACGCCGACCAGGGCGGTGATGACGGCGCTCCAGCCCTGGAGGTCGATCCGGCGGGGCGGGGCCGGCCCGGCGGGGGTCGGTGGTGGGGCGGTGGGGTGCGGCGGCATCCCCTCGGGCGGCGTCGGCGCGGTCAAAGGATTCCCCTCGTGCTGATCGGCGGAGTCCCGGGTCGTCCCAGGTCAGCGGGCTGTCTCCCAGGTGATTCGTCCCCGTACGGACCGGGCGCGCAAACGTCGCCCACGCGCCGCCCGGTGCGGGCCCCGGGGGAGGCGCGAGGGCGGCGGACGGAGCGCGCGGGGCCGCCCGGACTCCGGCCCGGCGGACGGCGGGAGCCGGTGGCGGGGAGCCTCGGGCGGGCCTCGCGGGGCCGGGCCGATCGGCGTCCGGTCGCCCGGCGGGGGCCGATCGGCGCCCTGCCGCACGGCCTGCCAGCGGAATTGGCAACGGGAAACCGTTCCGTAACGCTCCGGAAGCGATCAGTCGCATGCCAAGATTCCCTCGGAGCGCCGGGGAGCGCTCCCGGACCGAACCGAACATCCCGCACACCGCGTGTGCCCGGGACGCATCCAGGGGGTGATTTGGCATGCTCTCGTCTCATCGCTTCGGGGCCGAACTGCGCCGGCTGCGCGAGGCGCACGGCCTCTCGCTCGACGGGCTCGCCCGGCAACTCAGCTACAGCAAGGGCTACTTGAGCAAGGTCGAGAGCGGCCAGCGCAAGGCGTCCCAGGAACTCGCCCGCCGCTGCGACGCCCTGCTCGGTGCCGAGGGCCGTCTCCAGCAGCTCGCCGCCCGCCCCGAACCCACCGCCCGGGCCGCCGCCCACCGCACCGGGCCGGGCGTCGGGTTCCGCTCCCGCGAGGCCGCCGAGGCCGAGGCCGGCCACAGCCACGGGTACGGCTACGGGTACGGCTACGGCTACGGCTACGCCGGGTACGCGGGCGCCGGGTACGCCGAGCCGCGCACCGGACGCGGCGGGCCCGAGGGCCTCCCGCTGCCCGCGCTCCCCGCTCCGGAGGCGCTGGCCGCCCTGCCCCCGCAGCGCCCCAGCGCGCTCGACCCCGGCGTCCCCGCCCTGCTGCGCGAACAGCTCACCCAGTACCGGGCGCTCGGCCAGCACCTCGACCCGGTGCTGCTCGTCCCCGCCCTCCAGATGCAGAGCGAGACCGCCGTCCGGATCGCGCTGCGCTGCGACGGCCGGGCCCGCGCCGAACTGCTGCTGATCGCCGCCCACTTCATCGAGTTCGGCGGCTGGATGGCGCAGGAGGCCGGCGACCGGCACGCCGCCCTCGCGCACACCGAGCGGGCCGTCGAACTCGCCCGGGCCGGCGGCAACCGCCACCTCGCCGGGTACGCGCTGGTCCGCCGCGCCCTGATCACCTTCTACGCCGGGGACGCCGCCACCACCGTCGCGCTCGCCACCGCCGCCCAGGACCGCCGCCTGCCGCCCCGCATCCGCGGCCTCGCCGCGCTCCGCGAGGCCCAGGGCCACGCCCTCGGCGGCGACCGCAACCGCTGCCTGCGCGGCCTGGAGCGGGCCGAGGTGCTGCTCGACACCGCCGACGCCGACCGCGACGAGGGCCCGGTGATCGGCAGCGCCAACATCGCCGACCCCGCCGCGATGACCACCGGCTGGTGCCTGTTCGACCTCGGCCACGCCCGGCGCGCCGCCGAGGTCCTCGACCGCGAGTGCGCCCGCATCCCGCTGCGCGCCGCCCGCGCCCGGGTCCGCTACGGGCTGCGCCGCGCCCTGGCCCACGCCGGGGCCGGCGAGGCCGAGCACGCCTGCGCCATCGCGGCCGAACAGCTCGACACCCTCGCCGACGTGCCCTCCGCGACGGTCGTCGCCGACCTGCGCCGGCTCGACCGCGAACTGCGGCGGTTCCGGGCCAACCGGGCGGTCCGCGAGTTCCAGCCCCTCCTGCTCCGGGCGATCACCGGCAGCTGCTGACGGCCCGTCGGCCCCACCGCCCGTTTCCCCTCGCCCGCGCGGGACCGCCGCCGGGACACCCCCGCACAGAGAGGTCGACGCACCATGCCCGCGATCTTCGTGAACTACCGCACCGGCGACCAGGAGGCGGTCGCCGCGCTGCTCGACCACGGACTGTCCTACCGGTTCGGCAGCGACCAGGTGTTCCGGGCCAGCAAGTCCATCGCCCCCGGCAGCCGCTACCCGCAGGAGCTGATCGCCGCGGTCCGCAACTGCGCGGTCCTGCTCGCCGTGGTCGGCCCCCGCTGGTTCGACGTCCAGGGCCGCGACGGCCGCCCCGCGGTCGAGGACCCGGAGGACTGGCCGCGCCGCGAGATAGCCGAAGCCTTCGCCGTCGGCGCCCTGGTCATCCCCGTCCTGGTCGGCGACACCCCCAGACTGCGCGCCGAACGCCTCCCCGAACCGCTCGCGGCCCTCGCCGACTGCCAGCACCGCCGCCTCGACCTGCGCAGCTCGCACGCCGACCTGACCCGGATCGCCGACGAACTCGCCGCCCTCGTCCCGGAACTGGCCGCGGCCGACGCGGCGGTGAAGGGCCGCTGACCCGCCGGCGCCCGAGCTGCGCGCCCGCCCCGCCGCCGCGCTCAGTCGCCGGTCGCGACCGGCAGGCCGGTCTCGGGGCGGCCCCAGTCGGACCAGGAGCCGTCGTAGACGGCGGGGGAGGGGTGGCCGGTGAGGTGGGCGGCGAAGGCCAGGACGCAGGCGGTGACGCCGGAGCCGCAGGAGGCGATCAGGCGGGGGCGGTCGCCGGAGGCGGCGGCGAGGCGGGCGCGCAGCGCGGGCGCCGGGAGGTAGCGGCCGTCGGGGGTGAGCAGTTCGGTGAAGGGGAGGCTGGTGGAGCCGGGCAGGTGGCCGCGGCGCAGGTGGGGGCGGGGCTCGGGGGCGGCGCCGGTGAACCGGTCGCGGGCCCGGGCGTCCAGGACGGCGGTGCCGGGGTCGGCGAGGGCGGCGGCCACGGCGTCCCGGTCGGCGAACAGGCCGGGGCGCGGCCGGACGGTGACGTCCCCGGCCGGGAGGCCGTCGGCGGGGGAGGCGGGCGGTCCGGCGTCGACGGGGTGTCCGGCGGCCCGCCAGGCGGGCAGGCCGCCGTCCAGGACGGCGGCCCGGTCGAGGCCGGCGGCGCGCAGCATCCACCAGGCGCGCGGGGCGGAGTACACGCCCGCGCCGTCGTACACCACCACGGTGGAGCGGTCGTCGACGCCCAGGGCGCGCAGTGCGCGCTGGAGGTCGGCGGGGGAGGGCAGGGTGTGCGGCAGCGGGGAGGCGTGGTCGGAGAGCGCGCCGTCGAGGTCGAAGGCCCGGGCGCCGGGGATCCGGACGGGCGGGTGCCGGTGCGCGCCGACGCCCGCGTCCAGGACCACCAGACCGGGCCGGCCGAGCCGGGCGGCCAGCCAGCCGGCGTCGACCAGCGGCGGTACGGCGGGCTGCGGCGCGTCGGGCTGCGGTACGGCGGCCGGGGGCCCGGCGGGCGGCGGTGCGGTCACGGCGGGCGCTCCTTCGGACGGGTGCGGATGGCCCATGATCGCACCGCCACCCGCCGGGTCGGCTCCGGCCGCGGTCAGGGCTTGCGGGCCACGCCCGCCCAGATGGCGACCTGCTGGTCGGTGTCCCGCGGGGCCTGGTCGGGGCGCCACAGCGGGGCGGTGACCAGGCCGGGCTCCAGCAGGTCGAGGCCGTCGAAGAAGCGCAGCACCTGCTCGCGGGTGCGCATGCTGAGCTGCGCGGTGGCGGACTTGTAGACGGCGGGGCCCTTGGCGGCGTCCTCGGGGGCGGCGAAGTCGCCGGTGGCGTGCGAGAGGGCCAGGTAGCTGCCGGAGGGCAGGGCGTCGACCAGGGTGCGGACGATCGCGTACGGGTCGTCGGCGTCGTCGATGAAGTGCAGGATGGCGAACAGTTGGAGGGCGACCGGCCGGTCGAGGTCGATCAGGTCGCGGACGGCCGGGTCGGCGAGGATCGCCTCGGGCTTGCGCAGGTCGGCCTGGAGGACGTTGACGCTGCCCTGCTGGGCGCCGGCCAGCAGGGCCCGGCCGTGCACCAGCACGATCGGGTCGTTGTCGAGGTAGACCACCCGGGCGGACGGGGCGACGGCCTGGGCGATCTCGTGCGTGTTCCCGGCGGAGGGGATGCCGGTGCCGATGTCGAGGAACTGGCGCACGCCCTGCTCGGCGAGGGTGCGCACGGCGCGCTGCAGGAAGGCCCGGTTGGCCTGGGCGCTGATCCGCACCAGCGGGCTGATCGAGAGCACCTGTTCGGCGGCGGCCCGGTCGGCGGGGAAGTTGTCCTTGCCGCCGAGGTAGTAGTCGTACATCCGGGCCGGGTGCGGCACCTCGGGGCGCAGCTCGGCGGAGGGCGGCGGCTCCTGCTCGCCGGACATCCAGTCCAGGGCGATTTCCTGATGTTCGGTCATGTCCGGCCCCCCGTCGGTGGAACGCGCTTTCGGGGGCAGCATAGACGGCCCGGCGGCGGGCCGGGCGGCGGGTCCGGAAACCGGCGGATCAGCCCGCCGGGGCGGGGTCGGCCCCGGGTTCGGGGCCGGTGTCCGGGTCACGGGTGAGCAGGTAGCGGGCGCCGGGCCCGGCGGCGGCGGCCCGGTCGGCGGCGTTGTAGAGGCCGCAGCGGCTCAGGGAGAGGCAGCCGCAGCCGATGCATCCGGTCAACTTGGCGCGCATGTGCTGGAGTTCGGCGATCTGCCGGTCGATCCGGTGCTGCCAGGCGGTGGCGACGGTGTTCCACTCCCGGGTGGTGGGGGCGCGGTCCTCGGGCAGCCGGGCGAGGGCGGCGCGGGCCTCCTCCAGGCTGAGCCCGACCTGCTGGGCGGCCCGGACGAAGGCGATCCGGCGCAGCGCGGTGCGGGGGTAGCGGCGCTGGTTCCCGGCGGTGCGGGCGGAGTGGATCAGCCCGAGGCTCTCGTAGTAGCGCAGCGCGGAGGCGGCCAGGCCGCTGCGTTCGGCGAGCTGGCCGATGGTGAGGACGTCGTGCCGGGTGGGTGCCATGCCTCCGCAGCGTACCGGGAAGCGCCCGCTTGACTTCAAGCGCACTTGAAGTCGGAGGCTTTCTCCCATGACGAGCGACTCCACGACGGACGAAGCGACGGCGAACGCCCCCACGGCGGGCGGCCCCACGACGGGTGGCCCCACGGCAGGCAGCCCCACGGCGGGCGCGGCGACGCGCACCCGCGGCGGCGGCTTCGCCGAACTGCCGCACCTGATCTCCCTGATGACCGGCGACGAGAAGCACTCCCCGGCCGCGACCTCCACCCTGGACGCGCTGTGGGTGCTCTACGACCGGGTGCTGAACGCGCACCCGGGCAACGCGGACGCGCCGGACCGCGACCGGTTCCTGCTGTCCAAGGGCCACGGCCCGATGGCGTACTACGCGGTGCTGGCCGCGAAGGGCTTCTTCCCGGTCGAGCTGCTGTCCAGCTTCGGGGCCTACGACTCGCCGCTGGGCCACCACCCGGACCGGCTGCTGGTGCCCGGCGCGGAGATCGGCTCCGGCTCGCTGGGGCACGGCCTGCCGCTGGCGGTCGGGACGGCGCTGGGCCTGCGGGCGCAGGGCCTGGACGGTCCGGCGGTGTGGGTGCTGATCGGCGACGCCGAGTTCGACGAGGGCTCCAACCACGAGGCGGTGGCCTTCGCCGGGGCGTACGGGCTGGAGCGGCTGCACACCCTGGTGATCGACAACTCCTCGGCCACGCACGGCTGGAGCGGCGGCATCGCGGCCCGGTTCGCCGGGGAGGGCTGGTCGACGGCCACCGTGGACGGCCGCGACCACGCGCAGCTGTACCGGGCGTTCACCGCCCCGCACCCCGGCCGCCCGCACGTCGTGGTGGCCCGCACCGAGCCCAAGCACAGCTGACCGCAGGGGAGAAGAGACCATGCAGAGCACCCACGAGGCGACCGGACCGGCCACCCACGAGGCCACCATGCGCGAGCAGTTCGCCACGACCGTCACCGAACTCCTGGAGCGGGACCCGCGCACCGCGCTGGTGCTCGCCGACATCGGGGTCGCGCAGTTCCCCGGGGCGGCCCGCGCCCACCCCGACCGGGTGGTCAACGTCGGCATCCGCGAGCAGCTGCTGATCGGCGTGGCGGGCGGCCTGGCGCTGACCGGGATGCGGCCGATCGCCCACACCTTCGCCAGCTTCCTGGTCGAACGGCCCTTCGAGCAGGTGAAGTTGGACCTGGTGCACCAGGGCGTCGGCGCGGTCCTGGTGAGCGCGGCCGGCTCCTACGACTGGCCGGCCGGCGGCCGCACCCACATGTCCCCGGGCGACGTCGCCCTGCTCGACACCCTCCCCGACTGGCACGTCCACGTCCCCGGCCACCCCGCCGAGGCCGACCTGCTGCTGCGGCACGCCGTCGCGGCGGGCGACACCCTCCAGTACGTCCGGCTCTCCGCGCACCAGAACGCCGAGGCCCGGCCGGTCGCCCCCGGACGCTTCCTGACCGTCCGCCAGGGCTCCCGGCACGCGGGCACGGTGCTGGCGGTCGGCCCGATGCTGGACGCCGTGCTGGAGGCCACCGAGACGCTCGACGTGACGGTGCTGTACGCGGCCACCGTCCGCCCGTTCGACGCCGCGGGCCTGCGTGCCGCGCTCGGCGAGCGGGCCGACGCGGTACTGGTGGAGCCCTACCTGGCGGGCACCTCCGAGCGCGCCGCGCACCTGGCGCTCGGCGACCTGCCGCACCGGGTGCTGGCCCTGGGCGTGCCGGTGGCCGAGCACCGGCACTACGGCTCGATCCCCGAGCACCTGGCCGCGTACGGCCTGGACGCCGCCGGGCTGCGCACCCGGATCAGCGAGTACCTCTGGTAGCCGCCGCGCGGCGCGCGCCCGGGCCGGACGGACGCCCGCCGCGGACGCCCGCCGCCTACGCGGTGCGCACCACCGCCACCGCGTCCGGCCCGAGCAGCACCGCGCCGCCCGGGCCGGCCGCCGCCCCGCCGACCGCCACCTCCCCGAACGCGGCCTCCAGCGCGGCGAACCCGCCCTCCAGCGGGACGGTCAGCGGCTGCGCGGAGCCGCCGAGCCGCACCAGCACCCGGTAGCGGCCCCGGTGCACCGCCAGCCAGCCGGCCGCCGCGTCGTAGCGGACCCGCACCGCGGCCAGGTCGCCGTCCGACAGCTCCGGGGCGGTCCGTCGCAGCCGGATCAACTCCCGGTACCAGGACAGCAGTTCGGCGTGCGGGGCGCGCTTCGGCTCGGCCCAGTCCAGGGTGGAGGCGGCCACCGTGTCCGGGCTCTGCGGGTCCGGTACCTCCTCGGCCCGCCAGCCGTGCTCGGCGAACTCCCGGCGCCGCCCCTGCCGGACCGCCTCGGCCAGCCGCGGGTCGGTGTGGTCGGTGAAGTACTGCCACGGGGTGCCCGCCCCCCACTCCTCGCCCATGAACAGCATCGGCGTGAACGGCGAGGTCAGCACCAGCGCGGCCGCCGCCGCCAGCCGCCCCGGCGGCAGCGCGGCCGACAGCCGGTCGCCGACGGCCCGGTTGCCGACCTGGTCGTGGGTCTGCGCGTAGCCCAGCAGCCGGTGCCCGTGCCCGGCCGGGAACGGGCGGCCGTGCGAGCGGCCCCGGAACGAGGACCAGCTCCCGTCGTGGAAGAACCCCCGGGTGAGCGTCTTCGCCACCGCCGCGTACGGGTCGGCGGCGAAGTCCGCGTAGTAGCCCTGCGACTCGCCGGTCAGCAGGCAGTGCAGCGCGTGGTGGAAGTCGTCGCTCCACTGCGCGTCCAGGCCCAGGCCGCCCGCCTCCCGGGCGGCGGTGGTGCGCGGGTCGTTCAGGTCGGACTCGCCGACCAGGAACAGCGGCCGGCCGGTGGCCTGTGCCAGCTTCTCGACCTCGGCGGCGAGTTCCTCCAGGAAGTGCCGGGCCCGGGTGTCCACCAGGGCGTGCACCGCGTCCAGCCGCAGCCCGTCGATCCGGTAGTCGCGCAGCCAGGACAGCGCGCTGCCGATCAGGAACGCCCGCACCTCGTCCGAGCCCGGCGCGTCCAGGTTGACCGCGGAGCCCCACGGCGTCTGGTGCCGGTCGGTGAAGTACGGGCCGTACTGCGGCAGGTAGTTGCCCGAGGGACCGAGGTGGTTGTGCACCACGTCCAGCACCACGCCCAGCCCGCGCCGGTGCGCCGCGTCCACGAACCGCTTCAGCCCGTCCGGCCCGCCGTACGGCTCGTGCACCGCCCACAGGTCCACCCCGTCGTACCCCCAGCCGGAGCGGCCCGGGAACGCGCACACCGGCATCAGCTCGACGAAGTCCACGCCCAGGTCGACCAGGTGGTCGAGCCGCTCGGCCGCCGCGTCGAACGTCCCCCCGGCGGTGAACGTGCCCACGTGCAGCTCGTACACCACCGCGCCCGGCAGCGGGCGCCCCCGCCAGGCCGTCTCCGACCAGGCGAACGCGCCGTGGTCGACCCGGCGGCTCAGCCCGTCCGGGCCGAACGGCTGCCACGCCGAGCGCGGGTCGGGCAGCGCCCGGCCCCCGTTCAGCCGGAAGCCGTGGTCGCCCTCCGGCGCCTCCCCGTGCCACCAGCCCGGCCGGGCGGGGTCGCGCTCCAGCAGGTACGGGATCGCCCCGACCTCCACCTCGACCACCTTGGCCTCCGGTGCCCACACCCGGTACCGCATCAGGACCCCTCCGCGAGCAGTGCGACCGGCGACTGCCGGAAGAGATACGAGAGTTCGACGGTGCCGCCGGTGAAGTGCCGCTCGGTCAGCAGGTCCGTCCAGCGCCCCGGCGGCAGCTCCAGCACCGTCTCGCGCCAGCCGCCCGCCCGGTGCAGCCCGTACGGCAGCCGGGTCGCCGCGCAGAGCACCCGCTCGCCGCGCCCGAACGCCACCAGGTGCCCGGCGGCCGGGCCCCGGCCCGCCACCGGCCGGTACGAGCCCAGCGGGCCGGAGCGGCGCAGGTGCAGGGCGGTGGTGGTCAGGTGCAGCTTCTCCCGGGCCAGGTCGCCCGGGCGCGGCTCCGGCGAGTCGGTCAGCCGCACCGCCAGCGCGCCCAGGTCCACCGGCGCCCGGTTGTCCGGGTCGACCAGCGTGTACAGCGGTTCCTCGCCGCCCTGGAACACGTCCGGCACGCCCGGCGCCAGCAGGTGCAGCAGCGCCGCCGACAGCGAGTTCACCCGGGCGAACGGCGCGATCAGCCCGGCGAACCCGGCGATCCGCGGGCACAGCCCCGGGTTGGCCAGCGCCCCCCGCACGTACCGTTCCAGCCCGCGCTCGAAGGACTCGTCCGGGTCCTTCCACGAGGTGCGCCGCTTCGCCTCCCGCACCGACTTCAGCACCACCCCCAGCAGCCGCTCCTCGGACACCGGCCACGCGGCCAGCAGCGTCTGCCACAGCAGCCACGCCGTGGAGCGGTCCGCGCACGGCCCGGCCGCCAGCGTCCACGCCGCGCACTCCGCCGCCCACACCTCCGGCAGCTCCGCCAGCACCGCCAGCCGGGCCCGGGCGTCCGCGCTGCGCTTGGTGTCGTGCGTGGACAGCGCCGTCATCGAAGCCGGCCACAGCCGGTCCTGCTCGGCGCACCAGTGGTGGAACTCCTCCACCGACACGCCCGGCCGCTCCGGCAGGCCGCCCACCTCGTTCAGCGACAGCAGCGCGTTGAACCGGTAGAACGCGGTGTCCTCCACGCCCTTGGCCGCCACCGCCGACGCGGTCTGCCCGAACCGGTGGCAGAACTCGTCCTTCGCCGCCGACCGCCCCAGCGCGCCCAGCGCCAGCTCCCGCACCAGCCGCTCGGTGGCGGGGGCGTCCACCGGGGCCGCCAGCGCCGCCACCGCCTCCGGCGGGGCCGGCTCGCCCGGCACCACGTACGGCCGGTACACCGGGTAGCCGGTCAGCAGCCCCTCCAGCGCCCGGCGCACCGCCAGCGGCGAGTGGTCCGCCAGCTCCGGCCCGTCCGCGCAGATCCGCCCCACCAGGCGCACCAGCCGGTCCGTCTCCGCCGCCAGCGCCCCGCCCGGCGCGACCATCTCGGCCCGCCCGGCCCGGCCGGCCGCCGCCGGGTCCGCCGCCTCGCCCACGTCCCGCCGGTAGGCCGCGAACAGCTTCTCCGCGCCCCGCCGGTCGGTCAGCACCCCGTCGATCCGGCGCAGCGCGTCGTACCCGGTCGTCCCCGCGCACGGCCAGTCCGCGGGCAGCGCCTCGTCCCCGGTCAGGATCTTCTCCACCACCGTGTACGCCCCGCCGGTGGCCTCCGCGAGCCGCCGCAGGTAGCCGCGCGGATCGGCCAGCCCGTCCGGGTGGTCGATCCGGAAGCCCGCCAGCACGCCCTCCCGGTGCAACCGCAGCAGCACCCCGTGGGTGGCCTCGAACACCTCCGGGACCTCCACCCGGACGGCGATCAGGTCGTTGACGGTGAAGAAGCGCCGGTAGTTGACCTGCTCGTCGGCCAGCTGCCACCAGCACAGCCGGTACCACTGCCGCTCCAGCAGCTCCGCCAGCGGCAGGCCCTCGGTGCCGGGCCGCAGCGGGAACGCGTGGTCGTGGTAGCGCAGCACGTCGCCGTCCACCGCCAGCTGGTCCAGCACCGCGCCCAGCCGGTCGCCCAGCAGCGGCAGCAGCAGCCGCCCGCGCTCCGGGGCGTCCACCGGGCCCGGCTGGGCGGCCCAGTCGATGTCGAACCAGTCCGCGAACGGGTCGTCCGGGCCGTTCCGCAGCACCTGCCACAGCGGCCCGTTCAGCCGCTCCGGCACCGGCAGCGCCATGTGGTTGGGCACCACGTCCGCGATCAGCGCCAGCCCGTGGGCCGCCGCCTCCGCGGCCAGCTCGCGCAGCGCCCGCTCACCGCCGAGCTGCTCGCTGATCCGGCTGTGGTCGAGCGTGTCGTAGCCGTGCGTGGAGCCGGCCACCGCCTCCAGCAGCGGCGACAGGTGCAGGTGCGACACGCCGAGCGCCGCCAGGTACGGCACCGCCCGGCGGGCGTCGTGCAGGGTGAACTCCGGCTGCAGCTGGAGCCGGTAACTGGCCGTCGGGATGCCGGCAGTCTCGGGGCGTGCGGCGGCTGACGTCATACCCGCATGCCTACCCGGGCCGCCCCGGACCTACCGTCCACTGCGCCGAACGAGGGGCGCGCCCTCAGACCGGACCGGGCTCGGCGACCTCTTCGCCCGCCCGGGCCGCCGTCCCCTCGCCCGCCAGCGCCCGGGCCGCGGCCAGCTCCGCCGCCTCCCCGGCCAGCGCCGCCTCCAGCATCGCGTACGCGTCCGGCCCCACCGGCAGCCGCACCGGGCCCGCCGGCGCGGCCACCGCCCGCAGCACCAGTGCGGCGAACGCCTCCGGCGGGTTCAGCTCCGCGGCCCCCGCCATGCCGCGCAGCGCCGCGTGCATCGGCGCCAGCACCGGCCCGTACTCCGGCAGCTTCGCCGCGGTCTCGGTCAGCGCGTTCCCGTACGAGGTGGCGAAGCCGCCCGGCTCGACCACCGTCACCCGCACCCCGAACGCCGCCGCCTCCGCCGCCAGCGCCAGGCTCATCCCCTCCAGCGCGAACTTGCCCGCCACGTACGCCCCCAGGCCCGGGAAGGCCATCCGGCCGCCGACCGAGGACACGTTCACGACGTGCCCGCCGCCCTGCGCCCGCATCACCGGCAGCACCAGCCGGGCCAGCCGCCAGGGCGCCACCGCCAGCACCTCCAGCTGGTCGCGCAGCTCCGCGTCCGAGACCTCCTCCACCGCCCCGAACAGGCCGACGGCGGCATTGTTCACCAGCACGTCCACCCCGCCCAGGCGGGCGCACGCCAGCTCCACCGCCGCCGCGCAGTCCGCCGCGCTGCGCAGCTCCAGCCGGGCCGGCACCACCTGCCCGGGGAACTCCGCCGCCAGCGCGTCCAGCGGAGAAGCCCCCCGGCTGGTCGCCACGATCCGGTCCCCGGCCGCCGCCACCGCCCGCGCGAGCGCCAGCCCCAACCCCGACGAACAGCCGGTCACCAACCACCGACGAGACATTCCGTACCCCCTCCGGTCTGCGGAGCCGCAGTGCGGAGGGGGGTACCCGCCCCGGAGCGCCCGCAGACCGAAGAGTCGGGGACGAACCGGAGCGCGCGGGGTCACGCCGGGCGCTGGAGCACCATCAGGGCGCGGTCGGGCAGGCGCAGGGTGTCGCCGGCCTTGACCCGGGGGCCGGTGCCGCGCGGCGGCAGGGTGGGCAGCGCGGTGTCGACGACGACCTGCCAGGCCTCGCCGTGCCCGGCCGGGACGGTGAAGGTGAGCGGCTCGAAGTGGGCGTTGAACAGCAGCAGGAAGGAGTCGTCGACGATCTTGCCGCCGCGCCGGTCGGGCTCGGAGATCGCGTTGCCGTTGAGGAAGACGGTCAGCGACTTCGCGTAGGTGGTGGACCAGTCCCGCTTGGTCATCTCCTCGCCGGCCGGGGTGAACCAGGCGATGTCGGTGAGGTCGTCGTGGGTGCCGGAGACCGGGCGGCCGTGGAAGAACCGGCGGCGGCGGAAGACCGGGTGGTCGCGGCGCAGCCAGATCATGGCCTGGGTGAACTCCAGCAGGGAGGCGTCGGCGCCGTCCCCGTCCCAGTGCACCCAGGCCAGTTCGGAGTCCTGGCAGTAGGCGTTGTTGTTGCCGCGCTGGGTGCGTCCGGCCTCGTCGCCGTGGCAGAGCATCGGGACGCCCTGGGAGAGCATCAGGGTGGCGATGAAGTTGCGCTGCTGGCGGGCGCGCAGCTCCAGCACGGCGGGGTCGGTGGTGTCGCCCTCGGCGCCGCAGTTCCAGGAGCGGTTGTGCGACTCGCCGTCCCGGTTGTCCTCGCCGTTGGCCTCGTTGTGCTTGTCGTTGTAGGAGACCAGGTCGCGCAGGGTGAAGCCGTCGTGGCAGGTGACGAAGTTGATCGAGGCGATCGGGCGGCGGCCGTCGTCCTGGTAGAGGTCGGAGGAGCCGGTCAGCCGGGAGCCGAACTCGGCCAGCGTCGCGGGCTCGCCGCGCCAGAAGTCCCGGACGGTGTCGCGGTACTTGCCGTTCCACTCGGTCCACAGCGGCGGGAAGTTGCCGACCTGGTAGCCGCCCTCGCCGAGGTCCCAGGGCTCGGCGATCAGCTTGGCCTGCGAGACCACCGGGTCCTGCTGGACCAGGTCGAAGAACGAGGAGAGCCGGTCGACCTCGTGGAACTGCCGGGCCAGCGTCGCGGCCAGGTCGAAGCGGAAGCCGTCCACGTGCATCTCGGTGACCCAGTAGCGCAGCGAGTCCATGATCATCTGGAGCACGTGCGGACTGCGCATCAGCAGCGAGTTGCCGGTGCCGGTGGTGTCCTCGTAGAAGCGCTGGTCCTTGGCGAGCCGGTAGTAGGAGGCGTTGTCCAGGCCGCGGAAGGAGAGCGTGGGGCCCAGGTGGTTGCCCTCCGCGGTGTGGTTGTACACCACGTCGAGGATCACCTCGATGCCGGCCGCGTGCAGCGCCTTGACCATCGACTTGAACTCCTGCACCTGCTGGCCGCGGTCGCCGGTGGAGGAGTACGAGGAGTGCGGGGCGAAGAAGCCGACGCTGTTGTAGCCCCAGTAGTTCGCCAGCCCCAGGTCGCGCAGCCGGTGGTCGCGGACGAACTGGTGCACCGGCATCAGCTCGATCGCGGTGACGCCCAGCTTGGCCAGGTGCTCGATCACCGCCGGGTGGGCCAGGCCCGCGTACGTGCCGCGGATCTCCTCGGGGATGCCCGGGTGCAGCTTGGTCAGGCCCTTGACGTGCGCCTCGTAGAGCACGGTGCGGTGGTAGTCGGTGCGCGGCGGCCGGTCGGTGCCCCAGTCGAAGTACGGGTTGATCACCACAGAGTGCATGGTGTGCGGGGCCGAGTCCAGGTCGTTGCGGCGCTCGGGCGCGCCGAAGTGGTAGCCGTACACCGACTCGTCCCAGTCGATGTGGCCGCTCATCGCCTTCGCGTACGGGTCGAGCAGCAGCTTCGAGGCGTTGTGCCGCTGCCCGAGGCCCGGCTGGTACGGGCCGTGCACGCGGAAGCCGTAGCGCTGGCCGGGCTGGACGCCCGGTAGGTAGGCGTGCCGGACGAAGGCGTCGGTCTCGCGGAGCTCGACCACCGTCTCGGCGCCGTCCTCGGCGATCAGGCAGAGTTCGATCCGGTGCGCGCTCTCGGAGAACACGGCGAAGTTGGTGCCCGCCCCGTCGTAGGTGGCGCCGAGCGGGTACGGTTTCCCCGGCCAGACCTGCATGTATCCTCAACTTCCTTGTGCCTGAGGCGAACTGGCGCTCCCAAGAGGGTTTCCCAGAGGGCTTCCCGGTGGAGCGCCCGGCCATGTGCGGAGCGGCAACCAGGTGACGCACGGCACACCCGCATACTCCCCGGCGGCGGCCCGAACTCCCCGCCCATCCGCGCGTGGTTCGCCCGAACGGGTGTCCCAGCGGCCCGGTCCGTCGGCGTGGCGTGGCCGGGCGGTGACGCACGGTCGGGGCCGGGTCCGCTTGCTGTCAAGAGGGCTGCGGCCCGGCGGCGCCGGGCGATACCCTTGATCGTCCGGACCGCGAGCCCCGGGCCCACGCGGCGTGCGACCAGGGCCGTCGTGGTGGACGGATCCAGCGGACGCACCGTCACCCGCAGGGCGGCGGACGAGAGGTGAGGTAGCGGATGGGGTTCCCCGCCGGCGGCGACGGCACGGACCCGCGGGCCGGGAGCAGCGAGGCCCCGACGCTGATCGTCCGCGGCGGCCGCGGACCGCTGCCCCCGCAGGGCGGCCCGGCCGAGGGGGCGCCGCCCGCCTGGGCCGCCGACCAGTGGGACGACGCCTACCGCCGGGTCCGGCTGGCCGGCCGCGCCTACGTCTGGCTCAACCTGGTCGAGCAGCGGATGCGCGCCCTGGTCGACGAGGTGCTGCGCCCCGTCTACGCGCCCGCGCACGGCGAGGAGTGGGTCACCGCCGCCGCCGGACCGGCCGGCGAGGAGTGGGTGCACCGGGCCGCCGCCGTGCGCGAGGTCTCCCGCCGCAAGGGCTACCTGCTCGACCCGGCGGACGACGACCCGCTGGTCTTCCTCACCCTGCCGCAGCTGCGCGAGCTGATGGTGCAGCACTGGCCGTGCTTCGAACCGCACCTGGTGGACCGCCGGGAGGTCGAGCTGGCGCTCGACGAACTGGAGGTCGCCCGGCACGTGGTCTCCCGCAACCGGGCCCTGTCGCAGACCGTCCTCGACCAGACCGAGCGGGCCGCCGCCCGGCTGCTGGCCCTGCTCGACGGCGGGCACGGCGGGGTGCCCGCCGACGTGGTCGAGGAACTCGTCGCCGGCCGCTACGCCGACGTGGTCGCCGTGCACGCCGACCGGGTCCGGCTCCAGCGCGACCTGCCGGTCGAGGACCTGCTCGACGGGGCCCGCCGGCTGGACGCGGTCGGCATCGGCCTGGGCATGCTGTGCCAGAACTACACCGGCAAGCGGCTGGTCCGGCTGGCCACCGAGGGCTGCCGGGTGCGGCTGCTGTTCCTCAACCCGGCGAGCAGTGCCGTGCGCCGCCGCGAACGCGAACTGGGCATCGGGCGCGGCGAGCTGGGGCGCGCCGTGGAGATGAACATCATGCACGTGCGCCGGGTCCGGGCCCGGCTGCGCGACCAGGGCAGCTTCGAGATCCGGGTGTTCGACGAACTGCCCCGGTTCACCGCCTACCTGGTCGAGGGCCAGCGCACCACCGGCGCCGGCGGGCGGCGGCGCTCCACCGACCTCGGCGTCGTCCAGCCCTACCTGCGCCGGGCGCGCGGCATCGAGTCGCCCGCGCTGGTGCTGCGCGGCGGCGCCGGGCAGGACCCCGGCGGCACCGAACCCGGGCTGCTGGAGGTCTACCGCGAGGAGTTCGAGGACCTGTGGGGGGACTCCCGGCCGGTGTCCTGAGCGCGTGCCCGACCCCGCCCGGGGGCAGGAGTGCCGCGGGCGCTGTCACTGCGCCGCGCGATGATGGACCCACCTTGGCAGTGCTGACGGAAGGACACACCCCCATGACCTGGTGGAAGGGGCCGCTCACCGGTTTCGACCTGGAGACCACCGGCACCGACCCGGAGGCGTCCCGGATCGTCACCGCCGCCGTGGTCGACACCCTCGGCGGCGGCGTCGAACGGGCCGCCACCTGGCTGCTCGACCCCGGCGTCCCGATACCCGCCGAGGCCGCCGCGATCCACGGCATCACCGACGCCGAGGCCCGCGCGCACGGCCGCCCGGCCGCCGAGGCGATCGAGGAGATCGCCCGCGCCCTGGCCGACCGGCTGGCCGCCGGGCGGCCCGTGGTCGCCTTCAACGCCCCCTTCGACCTCTCCCTGCTCGACGCCGAACTGCGCCGCCACCGCCTGCCCACGCTGGCCGACCGCCTCGGCGGGCCGGTCACCCCGGTGGTCGACGCGATGGTCGTCGACCGCGCGCTGGACAAGTACCGCAAGGGCTCGCGCACCCTCCAGCGGGTCTGCGAGGTCTACGGCGTCGAACTGCGCGACGCGCACGAGGCCGGCAGCGACGCGCTGGCCGCCGTCCGGGTCGCCGTCGCCCTCGGCCACCGCTACCCCGCGCAGGCCGGCGACCTGCCGCTGGACGAACTGCACCGGCGGCAGATCGACTGGCACCGGGCCTGGGCCACCGACCTGCAGAGCTGGCTGCGCCGCAAGGACCCGGCGGCCGTGGTCGACCCGCGCTGGCCGCTCAAGGAAGCCTCCTAGCGCTCGCGCGCCCCGCCGCCCGCCGGTGGGTCCGCCATGGGTCCGCCGGCGGCCTCCTGCCGGGGGCCGACGGCCCGTCAGGACTGCGGGAAGTCGAAGGCGTAGCCCTGCGCGACCAGCCACGGCAGCAGCTGCTTGAGCGCCGCCACCGTCTGGCTGCGGTCGCCGCCGCCGTCGTGCATCAGCACCACCCCGCCCGGGCGCAGGTCGTGCTGCACGTTGCTGACGATCGCCTGCACGCCCGGCCGCGACCAGTCGCGCGGGTCGACCGTCCAGCCCAGCGACTTCATGCCCAGGTCGGCGCCGATCCGCTCGTTCTCCGCGGTGAAGTCGCCGCCCGGGGCGCGCCACCAGGCGATCGGCGTGCCGTCGCCCGCCGCGTGCTCGATCATCGACCCGGCGTCGGCGATCTCCGCGACCTGCCGCTCGTGCGGCTGGGTGTGCATCGGCTGCGGGTGGTCCACGGTGTGGTCGCACAGCCGGTGGCCCTCGGCCACGATCCGCCGCACCGCCGCCGGGCGGGCCTGCGCGTTGCCGCCGATCTCGCAGAACGTCGCCTTCGCGCCGTACTGCGCCAGCAGGTCCAGCACCTGCCCGGTGGCCGGGCCCGGACCGTCGTCGAAGGTCAACGCCACCGTCCGCCCGCCCGAGGCGGTGTGCCGCAGCACGTGGGAGGCGGGCGCGGGCGCGGACGGCCGGGCCGGGGTGGTGGCGGGCCGCGAGGCGCTCGGGCTCGCGGACGGCGCGGCGGACCCGGGCGCGGACGGGGAAGGTGAGGCGTACGGCGAGGCCGGGGCGGTGCTGCCGCCCGGTGCGGGCGGCGCCGGGGTGCGGCCGGGGGCGGCGCCCGTCTCCCGGTCCTCGCCCGGGGTGGGCCGCGCCGCCACCGAGGAAGTCCCGTCCGCCGTACCGGTCGTGCCCGTGCTCGCGCTCGGTGGTACCGAGCGGTGCGCGGCGTCCCCCGCCGCGGAGGGGGTGCCCGGCGCACCGCACGCCACCAGCAGGGCGGACGTGCCGAGCAGCGCGCAGGCACCGAACAGCAGCGGACGACGGGGGGCGGGTATGCGGGACTTCACCACGGGGCGACTCCTGACGTCGTACCGGCCGCCTGGGGGCGGGGCGTCCGGTACGACGCCAGGCACGAGCGGGGTGGTTCCGTCCGGATGTGCGCCGCGCCACAGGGCGGGCACCGGACGGAAGCGGTCAGAACGCGAACCAGCGTACTGCCGTCGCTCCGTCACGCAGCGAGTCCACCCGGCGACGGAACTCGGCCCCGGCGGCCGGGTTTCCGGCCGCCTGCTGGGCCACCCACGCGGCGCTCGCGGTCTCCCGCGCCCCGCGCAGCACCGCGAACCCGGGCCACTCCCGGACGTCCCACCCGTAGGCCGAGTTGAACGCCGCGACCTCCTCGGCCGGGACGCCGTAGCGGTCCTGACTGAGCGCCAGCACCACCAGGTCGTGCTCGCGGAAGTCCGCGGCCATGTACTCCAGGTCGAGCAGCACCGGGCCGTCCGGGGTGACGTGCACGTTGCGCGGCAGCGCGTCGCCGTGGATCGGGCCCGGTGGCAGGACCGGGGCCAGCTCGGCGATCGCGGTGACAAAGCTCTCTTTTCGGGCCCGCAGGAACTCCGCGTCGGCCGGGTCGACGTGGCCCTCGGCGGCGGCCAGCCAACTGTCCACCGGCGCCAGCAGGTCGCGCCGCCCGAGCGGGACGGGGGCCCGCGGCAGCGCGTGCAGTGCCGTCAGCAGCGGTGCCAGGTCCGCCGGCCGGGCCGGGCGGACCGCGGGCGCCAGCCGGTGCCACCACGTCACCGGGTGCTCCCGCACCACCCGCACCCCGCCCTCGGCCGGGCGCACCACCGGCACCCCGGCGCCGTCCAGCCAGGTGGCCAGCGCCAGTTCGCGCTCCGCGCGGGCCGTGCCGGCCTCGCCCGGCGTCCGCCCGACCTTGGCCACCAGGCCCTCGGCGGGCAGCTCGAAGACGGCGTTCTGCCCGAGCGCGAGCAGCGCGGCCCCGGCCGGGTCGATCCCGGCCGGGGCGGATGCTTCCTGCAGGAGGGCCAGCGCCCTCGGTTCGTCGAAGATCACCCGTCCATTGTCGGGGAACCTCCGGGCCCGGCACCGGCCCCCGTCGGCGCGCCGCCGGAGCGCCGTGGGAGCGCCGTGGGCCGGGCTACCGGTGGGCGCCGGCGCCCAGCAGCTCGGGCCGGCCGCCCTGCGGGGTGCCCGCCGGAGTGCCCGGGTCGGTGGCCGGGTCGGCGGCCGGGGTCTCGGCCTCGATCCGGGGGAGCCAGCGCAGCCAGCGGGGGAGGTACCAGTTCCGCTCGTCGAGCAGGGTCATCACGGCGGGGAGCAGCACGGCCCGGACGACCGTGGCGTCGATCAGGACGGCGACGGCGAGGCCGACGCCCATCTGCTTCATGGACTGCACGGAGAGCGTCCCGAAGACCGCGAAGACGCCGACCATGATGACCGCGGCGCTGGTGACCACGCCGGCGGTGGTGCGGATGCCGTGGGCGACGGCGTCCCGGGTGCTCAGGCCGCGGTCGCGGGCCTCCTTGATCCGGGAGACCACGAAGACGTGGTAGTCCGTCGAGAGGCCGAAGAGGATCACGAACAGGAACAGCGGGACCCAGCTCTCGACCGCCCCGACGCCGGCGGTGCCGATCAGGGCGGCGCCGACGCCGTGCTGGAAGACCAGCGACAGCACGCCGTAGGCCGCGCCGACGGAGAGCAGGTTGAGCAGGACGGCGGTGACGGCGACGGACAGCGAGCGGAAGGAGAGCAGCATCAGCAGGAAGGCGAAGGCGACCACGAAGCAGAGCACCGGCAGCATCGAGTCGGACATCTGCCGGTTGAAGTCGACCGACCCGGCGGTCTCGCCGGTGACCGGGGCCTCGGTGCCGGGGACCCTCCCGACGGTGGCCGGGACGACCTCCTCGCGCAGCGCCCTGAGGGCGGCGGCCGAGACGGCGTCGTTGCCGCTGCCGTAGAGCGGGATGTCGACCGTCGCGACGTTCTGCCCGGCGTGCACGGTGAGCTCGGTGGGGCCGTGCATCCGGCCGGTGGCCAGCGCCCGGGACTGCAGGTCGGCCAGCGCCCGGGTCATCTCGGGGGAGGTGATGTCACGGGCCCTGACCACCACGGTGGCGGGGGCGGGGCTGCCGGGGAAGGCGGCCTCGATCCGCTGCGCGGTGGCGACCAGGGCATTGCCCTTCGGAAGCTGCTGCTGGAAGGTGAGGTTCGCGGTGCGCATGGTCAGCAGCGGGGCGGCGACCGCCAGCAGCAGGCCGGTGGCGAGGACGGCGGCGGCCAGCGGGCGGCGCAGGACGGGGGTGAGCACCGCGCCCCAGAACCGGCTGCCGCCCCGGGCGTCGCGCCGCGGGCGGCGCGGGAAGGGCAGGCGGCCCCTCTCGACCCGGTCTCCGAGCATCGAGAGCAGCGCGGGCAGCACCGTCAGCGAGCCGAGCACGGCGGTGACCACGACCACGATGGTGGCGAAGGACATCGCCCGGAAGTCGGCGATGCCGGTGAGGAACATGCCGGCCATGGCGACCACCACGGTGACGCCGGAGACCAGGACGGCCCGGCCGCTGGTGGCGGCGGCGATCCGCAGCGCGGTGGCGCGGTCGCGGCCGGCGGCCCGCTCCTCGCGCTCACGGCGCAGGTAGAACAGGCAGTAGTCGACGCCGACGGCCAGGCCGACCAGCAGCATCACCGAGCCGGCGTCGTCGCTGGTGTGCAGCAGCCCGGAGCAGAGGGCGACCAGGCCGCCGGCGGCGACGAAGGCGGTGATCGCCAGCACCACCGGCAGGACGGCGGCGACCACGGCCCCGAAGGCGATCAGCAGGATGCCCAGGGCGAGCGGCACGGCCGTCCACTCGGCGCGGGCGAAGTCGTCGCGGAACCGGTCGGCGAACCACTTGCCGGAGCTGGCCTGCCCGTACTCCTCGATCAGGAAGTCGGCGTGCCGCCGCTGCACGCCGGCCACCGCGTCCACCACCGGGGGCACGTTGGCCACCGCGGCCTCGTCGTCCGCCCCGTCGACCGTGAAGCGCAGCAGGGCGGAGTGCCCGTCCGCGGAGACCGCGCCGGTGTCGTACGGGCTGAGCTCCCCGGAGGTGCGGCCGGTGCCGCGGACGGCGGCGGCGACCTGCTCGACGGCGGCCCGGAAGGCCGGGTCGTCGGCCGTCAGGGCGGCGTTCTGCACCAGCACGGTCTCGCCGGCCGGGGACTCGACGCCCGCCTCGTCCAGGATCCTCGCGGCCCGGGCGACCTGGCCCGGCAGCGACTCGGCGGCGGTGACCTTGGCGGAGCCGTGCGCCCCGCCCAGGTAGGAGACCAGGACGACGAACAGCAGCCAGCCGAAGACCGCGGTCTTCCGGTGGCGGGCGCTCCAGGCGCCCATCGTGGCGGCGATTCCTTGCTTCACTGCGGGTCCCCCCAGGGTTTCGGGCGGTCGGGACCGCCCCGGCCAGTGGGCCGCGGCACTGCTCCGCGGCACAACACACGCTAGGGAGGCGCGCTCTGACGGACCATCCGGCCAGGCCCCGTCTTCTCCCTGAACCTGCCCCCAGGGAGGAGTGGGGGGCTAACCCCACCCCGGGGGTCGGGGTCTCCTCCTCGGGGACGGTGCGACGTCCACCCTGAGGGGGAGCGATCTCCACCCGGAGCACGAGGTGGGAGGGGCCGCGGCCGGGTGACGATGGTGCGGGGCCGGTTCCGTGGCCGCCCCCGGGGGCAGCCGCGATACCCACTTGCCGGGCGGCAAGTACGGTCCCGTAGGATGCTCACCAGTCCTTACCTGCCGACCGGCTAGATCCCGCAGGGGTCCGCGCGCCGGTCAGAGCCGTTGCCCGGCCCCGTCCCCCCGGCGGCGGTGAACCATGCCCAGGAGGCATTTCGAGCATGTTCCACCGACTTGGACATTTCGTCGTCAAGCGGGCCTGGTGGGTGATCATCGCCTGGGTGATCGCCTCCATCGGCTTGGCGGCCTTCGCACCGAAGATGAGTGCTTCGACCGACGAGTCGGAGTTCCTGCCGAAGCACTACGAGTCGATCCGGGCCTCGGTGCTCCAGGAGCAGAAGTTCCCGGCCGAGTTCTCCCCGGGCGCGATCCTGCTGTTCGAGCGCACCGACGGCGGCGCCCTGACCGACGCCGACAAGGCCGACATGGCCAAGGTCGTGCAGGGGCTGACGGACGAGCACATCCCGCTGGTCGAGCAGGTCATCCCGCCGTCCCCGCAGAGCACCTCCAAGGACGGGCACTACGCGATGTCGATGGTCTCCATCGACAAGACGAAGATGCAGACCGACGAGTACGGCGACGCCGCGAAGAAGCTCCGCGACGACGGCAGGAAGCTCGCCGAGGGCACCTCGCTGAAGTACCAGGTCGGCGGCCAGGCCGCGATGGCCCTGGACCAGAAGGAGTCCTCCAGCGCCACCGACGCGATCACCATGGTCGCCACCGTGGTGCTGATCGTGGTCATCGTCGGCGTGATCTTCCGCGGCGTCCTGGTCGGCTGGCTGCCGGTGCTGCTCTCGCTGTTCCCGATGATCGCGGCCAGCGGCCTGATCGCCTTCGTCACCAAGCTGTTCGACCTGAAGAGCTCGCCGATCGCCTCGGCCATCCAGATCGTGGTGATCCTGGGCGTCGGCACCGACTACTTCCTGTTCCTGATGTTCCGCTACCGCGAGCGGCTGCGGGCCGGCGACGACCGCAAGTCGGCCGTGGCCAACGGCGTCGGCCGGGTCGGCGAGGCGATCGCCTCGGCGGCGGGCGCGGTCACCGTCGCCTTCGCCGTGCTCATCCTGTCCGAGCTGGGCATGTTCACCGCGCTCGGCCCGGCGCTGGCCATCTCGGTGATCGTCACCGCGCTGGCCTCGCTCACCCTGACCCCGGCGCTGCTCGCGGTCATCCCGGCCAAGGCCACCTTCTGGCCCGGCCGCAAGTGGATGCAGGAGCCCGAGGGCGCCCGCTTCCACCAGCTCGGCCGGATCGTCGGCCGCCGCCCCGGCCTGGTCGCGGTGGTCTCCGGCGGCCTGCTGGTGATCCTCTCGCTGGCCGGCCTCGGCTACCAGGGCACCTTCGACATGGCGAAGAGCATGATGCCGAAGGACAAGGAGTCCATGGTCGTCATGGACTCGCTCAGCAGGGGCTTCTCGGCCGGCGCCGCCGACCCGACGCACGTCTTCCTGACCACCGGCGAGGCCGGCGGCAAGCTGGACGCCGCCGCGCTGGACGGCTTCGGCGCCAAGCTCGGCCAGGTGCCCGGCGTCGCGGGCGTCGCGGGCGAGCACAAGGTCAGCGAGGACGGCACCACCGCCGACTTCACCGTGACGCTCAAGGACTCCGCGGCGAGCAACGCGGCGATCGACGCGGTCACCGACCTGCGCTCCACCGCCCACGCCGCCGCTCCCGACGGCAGCGAGGCGCTGATCGGCGGCACCTCGTCGGTGTACAAGGACATCAACCTGGCGATGGCCCACGACTACAAGCTGGTCTTCCCGGTGGCGGGTCTGCTGATCCTGCTGATCCTGGGCCTCCAGCTGCGCAGCGTGGTCGCGCCCTGGTACCTGATGGCCTCGGTCGGCCTCGGCTTCGCGGCCACCCTGGGCGCCACCACGGTGGCCTTCCTCAAGATCGGCACCGAGCCCGGTCTGATGTTCATGCTGCCGATCTTCATCTACCTGTTCGTGGTGGCGATCGGCACCGACTACAACATCCTGATCATCGCCCGCCTGCGGGAGGAGGCCCGCGAGGGCCGCAGCCCGCGCGAGGCGGCCAAGGAGGCGGTCCGACACGCCGGTCCGACCGTCGCCGCGGCCGGGTTCATCCTGGCGGCGTCCTTCGCGACCTTCATGCTGGCGGGCAACGTGCTCTTCGCCGAGCTGGGCTTCGCGCTGGCCATCGGCATCGTGCTGGCGGCCTTCGTGATGGCGATGTTCTTCACCCCGGCGATCACCGCCCTGCTGGGCAAGCGGGCCTGGTGGCCCGGTCACGGCGCGATGCCCGACCACGGCCCCGAGGCGGTCGGCGAGCGCGAGCCGGAGGCGGCCGGCCGGCGCTGACCCGGCGCCGATCCGATGCTGACCCGGCGCCGATCCGGCGCTGACCCGGTGGGACAAGGGGGCATGCGGCCCGAACGGACCGCATGCCCCCTGCGCGCGGTCGCGAAACACGGTGTGACCAGCGCAACCATTGCTGCCGTTGACGAGGACCGACGTGCTATTGTCGAAGCAGTTGCAGTATTGGTTCCCATGAACGTGTGTGTGCGCCTGCTGGTTCCAACCGCCAGGCGCATTTGTTTTGTCCGGTGTTTAGTCTCCGGATGGGGATCGCGGCTACGTGGGGCGCACGAGGTGTGTGTCCCAATGCCCCAGTGAAAGTGGAGACGGTTATGGCTACCGGCACCGTGAAGTGGTTCAACAGCGAAAAGGGCTACGGCTTCATCGAGCAGGACGGCGGCGGCGCCGACGTGTTCGCTCACTACTCGAACATCCAGTCGACCGGCTTCCGTGAGCTCGTCGAGGGCCAGAAGGTCGAGTTCGACGTCACCCAGGGCCAGAAGGGCCCGCAGGCGGAGAACATCCGCGCCATCTGAGTCCCGGCTCACGCCGACTCCTAGATGTTGCAGGCGAGGGCCCGTACCTCCACATGGTACGGGCCCTCGTCCATGCCGCCCGACGGCCGGGGCGGCCCCTCTTCCCCTCATCCGGCGGCCGAACCGTTTCCCAGCCCAGCGGGTCCCTCCCGCGCATCCGGCTGGCGGCCCCCAGAGAGTGGGAACACCCGTGCCCGAGCAGTCCCGTCCGCGCACCGACCAGTCCCGTACCGGGCAGTCCCGCGGCCAGCAGTCCCGTACCGGCCAGCCCCGCGGTGAGCAGCCCCGCGACGAGCAGGCCCGCGCCGACCGGCCGCGCACCCGCGGCGGGCAGCCGCGCACCGGTGCCGCCCGTACCGGCGCCCCCCGCACCGACGCCGGCCGCGGTGGCGCGCCGCGCGGTGAGCAGCCGCGCCGGGCGCGGCGCGGCGCGGCCCCCGCGGCGGCGCCCGCCGAGGACTTCACGCCCGTGCAGGGCACCCCGTCCCGGCCGCCGGCGGCGAGCTTCGCCGAGCTGGAGCTGTCCGCCGGGCTGCTGAAGGAGCTCGGCGCGCAGGGCGTCACCGAGCCCTTCCCGATCCAGGCCGCGACCCTGCCGGACGCGCTGGCCGGGCGCGACGTGCTCGGCCGGGGCCGCACCGGCTCCGGCAAGACGCTCGCCTTCGGCCTGCCGCTGCTGGTGCGCACCGCGGGCAAGCGCGCCTCCGCGCGGCGTCCGCTGGCCCTGGTGCTGGTGCCCACCCGCGAGCTGGCCCAGCAGGTCACCGAGGCGCTCGCCCCGTACGCCGGGGTGCTGAACCTGCGGATCACCACGGTGGTCGGCGGCATGTCGATCACCCGGCAGTCCAACCAGGTCCGGCGCGGCACCGAGGTGCTGGTCGCCACCCCCGGCCGGCTGGACGACCTGATCCAGCGCGGCGACGTGTTCCTGGACGACGTGGCGATCACCGTCCTCGACGAGGCCGACCAGATGGCCGACATGGGCTTCCTGCCGCAGGTCGTCAAGCTGCTGGAGCAGGTCGCCGAGGGCGGGCAGCGGATGCTGTTCTCCGCCACCCTGGACCGCAACGTGGACCGCCTGGTCAACCGCTTCCTCACCGACCCGGTCACCCATTCGGTGGACCCGTCGGCCGGGGCGGTCACCACCATGGACCACCACCTGCTCCAGCTCGACCCCGCCGACAAGGCCGAGACCACCGCCCGGATCGCCGCCCGCGACGGCCGGGTGATCATGTTCGTGCACACCAAGCACGGCGCCGACCGCCTCGCCAAGCAGCTGCGCGCCCACGGCGTGGTCGCCGCCGCGCTGCACGGCGGCAAGTCGCAGCCGCAGCGCAACCGGGTGCTCGACCAGTTCCGCGAGGGCGAGGTCACCGCGCTGATCGCCACCAACGTCGCCGCCCGCGGCATCCACATCGACGGCCTCGACCTGGTCGTCAACGTCGACCCGCCGATCGACCACAAGGACTACCTGCACCGCGGCGGACGCACCGCCCGGGCCGGCGAGTCCGGCACCGTGGTCACCCTGGTGCTGCCCGAGCAGCGCCGCGAGGTCAACCGGCTGATGACCATCGCCGGCATCCGCCCGACCGTCACCAAGGTCCGCCCCGGGGACGGCGAGCTGGGGCGCATCACCGGCGCCCGCACCCCGTCCGGCGTGGCGGTGGCGCTGCCGGTGCCCGCCGCGGTCGCCGCCGCCCTGGTACCGCAGCCGTCGGCCGCCGGTGCGGGCGCGGGTGCGGAGGGCGCCGGACGCGGCCGGGGGCGCGGACGCGGCGCGGCGAAGCCGGTGGACGGCGAGGCGCGCCGCCGTCCGGCGAAGCGGGCCGACGGCGGCCTGCCCAAGGACGTCGACATGAGCGGCAACCCGCGCCGCCCCCGCCCCAAGCAGCGCCCCGGCGCGGGCTCCCCGCAGATGGCGGCCGGCTTCATCGGCAAGGCCTCCGGGCGGGCGAAGCCGGGCTCCGGGGCGAAGAGCGGCTCCAACTACGGGACGGGGCGCCAGCGCCGCAAGACGGACTAGCCGGCGGAGGCTCCCCGCGCTGCGGGCGGCTGCGCGCCGCCCGCGCCGGGAGCGGGGTGCCGCCCGTTCAGCCCTGCGACTTCTCCGGCCGGGGGAGGCGGCGGACGGCCGTGACCAGCGGGGCGAGTTCGGGGCGCCGCTCGGCGCTGTCGAGTGCTTCGGCGAGGGCGCGGTCGTTGGTCGGCCGGGCCCGTTCGAGCAGGGCGAGGCCGTCCGGGGTGACGTTGGTGTAGATGCCGCGCCGGTCGGTGGGGCAGAGGTAGCGCGACAGCAGGCCGCGGTCCTCCAGCCGGGTGACCAGGCGGGTGGTGGCGCTCTGGCTCAGCACGACCGCGTCGGCCAGCTGGTTCATCCGGAAGTGGCCGCCGTCGCCGTCGTGCTGCTCGGAGAGCACGTCCAGGACGGAGAATTCGCGGACGCTGAGCTCGTGTTCGGCCTGGAGGGCGCGTTCGACGTGGGCCTCGATCCGGCCGTGCAGGGCGGTCAGGGCGCACCAGCCGTGCGCCAGTCCGGGGTCCGGTCGGGTCATGGCCCGTGCTCCCTCCGTCGGTGGTCCTGCCGCGGGCCCGTCACGGGCCCGTTCCGGACAAGCTTAGTCGAGATGTGCAAATTCCCGCGCCTGCAAGTATCTGTCGGCGGGGGAGGGAGAGGGACGGTGGTCCGGGTGGAGCAGGGCGCACGGCTGGACGCCCAGGAGGCGGCCCTGGACGCGCTGCTCGCGGCGCTCGGCATCGAGGCTCCGCCCGCCCCGGACGCCCGGGTCGAGGCCCTGGCCGCCCGCGCCCCCGGCTACGCCCAGTACCACCGCATCGGCCACAAGCGGCAGGCCGCCTACCGCCACCTCACCGAGGACCGCGCCGCGACCCGCACCCACTACCCGGCTGTCCTGGACGCGCTCCTCACCGACGACGACCCCTCCTCCCCGCGCTGGCTGGCCCAGGCCCTGGCCGTCGCCGGCGGCAGCCGCCGCCTCCAGCAGGAACTCCTCACCGCCCTGGAGACCGGCGACCCGCTCCGCCAGGTCTGCGCCCTCACCGCCTGGCGCTGGGCGGACACCCCCCACCCCGACCTGGCCCAGCGCTTCCGCACGGCCCGCCGCGCGGCGGCGGACCGCGCGGCGGACCCCTGGGTGCGCGGGCTGCTCGACGACTCGGCTTCCGCCGCTGGAAGTTAGCCGTCCGGCCCGGTCCCGACCGCGCAGGTGGTTCGCCACGACGTTCCGCGCGACCCCGTACACCCAGGGAAGCGGCTCGGCCGGCACGTCAGCCCAGCGTCGCCACGCGACGACGAACACCTCGGCCGCCAGATCGTCCACGCTGTCGGCACCCACGCGACGGCGGACGTACCGCAGCACCGCCGTGTAGTGCGTGTCGTACAGCGCGCTGAACTCCTCGGCCACGCTCACCCTGCCCCCTCTGCTCGGCCTTCACCCGGTCTGTGTCCGGCAGCTCCGCGATTCTTACGCCCGGCGGGAAGGAATCTCCTTCCCCGTCAACCAGTGCCAGCGGCTAGCCTGCTGCCATGTCATCGACCTCCGGCGCATCCCGACGGACAGTCATCGACCTCGCACGGGAGGACGCTCGTAACCGCGAGCACACCCAGACCGACACCGGGCACCTGCTGCTGGCCGTCCTCGCGGCCACCGACGAGCCGGTCGTCCGGGCACTGGCCGAGCGGAGCGTCACCGCAGAACAGGTGCGTGACGCGGTGGTGGAACGCTGGGCGGCCGGGGCGACGGACGGGAAGCCCTGGCGGTTTCCCGTCCCGGACGGCGAAATGCCGCCCTTCAGCCTCCTGGCCGGGGAGTCCGTCAGACGTGCCGCCCACGCCGCTGGTGACGGCTCCGCCGACATCCGGCCCGTCGACCTGCTGGCTGCCGTGGCGGCCGAGACGGACAGCCGCAGCCTCGCCACGACCGTCCTCCGCGCTCTTTCGGCCCCCGTGACCGACAAGTGACGCCGGGACCCGCCGGCGAGTGACTGCTCCAGTTTTCTCCCGACTAAAAGGGGCGGCCACGTCTGCGGATGTCACGAGAGGTGTGGACAGATGGTGACGATGTCGGACGTCGTGAGGGGTTTTCCCGGGGCGCTGGACGGTGCGCGCGGCCTGTCGGCCGGCGAGATCGCGCGGATCGAGGCGGACCAGGGGGTGTCGCTGCCGGCCGATTACCGGGAGTTCCTGGAGGTGGCCGGGGGCGGGGGGATGGCCGCGCTGGTGGGGGAGGAGTACGAATTCCCGGGGTTGTTGGGGATCAAGGAGCGGGCCCGGGAGACGTGCGAGGAGGCGGGGTCACCGGAGTCCTTCGACGGCTGCGTGGTGTTCCTGTCGCACCAGGGGTACATCTTCTACTTCATCGGCCCGGCGGGTTCCGGCGTCTACGAGATCAGTGAGGACGGGGAGCCCGCGTACCGGTGCGCAGAGTCCTTCGCCGAGTTCCTGGTCGGGGTCCTCGAACAGGACTGACCCGGCGGCGGTGCGGCGTCAGGCGGTGCGGGCGGCGGGGGAGTTCGCGGCGGACGCGGCCCGGGCGTGGCGGGCCAGGATCAGGCGGGCGAGTTCCGGGGCGGGGCCGAGGACCGGGGCGAGGTGGTCGGCGTGGTGGGTGGTGGCGGCGGTGGCGATCCGGTCGGGGAGGAGGCCGGGGGCGAGGAGGTAGGGGGCGACGGCGGTGGTGCGGACGGCCGGGGTGGCGCGCAGGGCGGTGAGGGCGTCGGCGACGGTGGGCGGGGCCGCGGAGGCGTGGGCGGTGGTGACGGCGGCCCAGCCGCGGGTGCGGCGCCACTCGGCGGCCACGGCGCGGGTGGTGGCGTTGGCGGCCGGGTCGGAGGACCCGGCGGCGGCCAGCACGACGCCGGTGCGGGCCCGGACGGCCGGGTCGGCGACGTCCAGGCCGGTCTCGGCGAGGCGGCGGTCCAGGGCGTCCAGCAGCAGCGGGGAGGGCCCGAGGACGTCCGCGACCGGGATCGCCGAGCCGGCGGCGCGCAGGGCGGCCGGGATGTCGTGCTTGGCGTGGAAGGCCCGGTTGAGGAGCAGCGGGACGGCGATCGCGTCGGTCAGGCGCGGGGCGACCTGGGCGATGCGGGGGGCGCAGTGGTCCAGGTACGCGGTGGTGACGGGCAGGTGCGGGGCCAGGGCGCGGACGGCGTCGGCGAGGTCCTCGACGGTCGCGGCGTGGCGCGGGTCGCGGGAGCCGTGCGCGAGCAGGAGGAGGGGCGGGACGGCGGCGCGCGGCGGGGCGGGCGTACGGCGCGCGGGGGCGGTCGCGGTGCCCGGCTGCGGGAGGTGCCCTGCCGCCGCGCGCAGCTCCCCGCGCCCCTGGCGGGGCGCGGGGGTGGTGGTGGCGGTGGTGCGCGGGGTCACGGGATCAGCGGGAGTTGACGAGCAGGCCGCGGCTGCGCAGGACGCGGCGTTCGAGGGGGGAGAAGAAGAGGAGGTCGATGGCGACGCCGACGAACAGGATCAGCAGGATGCCGAGCAGCACGCCGGACATGTTGGAGAACTCGCGCTGGTTCTCCAGGTAGCGGCCCAGGCCGAGGCCCAGGTCGGGGGAGGAGGCGATGAGTTCGGCGGCCATCAGCGAGCGCCAGGAGAACGCCCAGCCCTGCTTGAGGCCGGCCAGGTAGCCGGGCAGCGCGGCGGGGAGCAGGATGTGGCGGGCGCCGCGCAGGCCGGTCGCGCCGAGGGTCTGGCCGGCCCGCAGGTAGATCGGCGGGACCTGGTCGATGCCGCTGATCAGGCCGTTGGCGATGGACGGGACGGCGCCGAGCAGGATGACGGCGTACATCGCGGAGTTGGTGATGCCGAGCCAGATGATGCCGGCGGGCACCCAGGCCACCGAGGGCAGCGACTGCAGGCCGGAGAGCACCGGGCCGAGCGCGGCGCGCACCGGCTTGATCCGGGCGACGACCAGGCCGATCGGGGTGCCGATCACGACGGACAGGGCGAAGCCGGACAGGCCGCGCCACACGCTGGTCCAGATGATCGAGAGCAGCGTGCCGCCGTACCAGAGCTCGGTGAGCGAGTCCCAGACGTCGGCGGGGCTGGGGAGCTTGTCGGGGGTGGTGAGTTCCAGGCTGTAGGCGAGCTGCCAGACGACCAGGACCAGCACCACGCCGAGGACCGGCGGCAGGACCTTCCGGCGCAGCACCACCGAGAGCGGGGTGCGCTGCGCCTGGACGGTCTCCAGGGCGTCGAGTCCGGCCTCGACGCTGGCGCTGTCGGCGGGCTCGTCCTTGACCAGGGGGACGGCGGCGGTGTCAGTGCTGGACATGGCGGCGGATCTCCCCACGCAGTTCTTCGGTGATCTCGATGGACAGATCCGCGACCCCGGCCGACTCGATCCGGCGCGGCTGCGGCAGGTCGATGCGCCACTCCTTGGCGACCCGGCCCGGGCGGGAGGAGAGCAGCACGACGCGCTGGGCGAGGCGGACCGCCTCGCGGACGTTGTGGGTGACGAACAGGACGGCGAGCTGCTTCTCGGCCCAGATCCGGGTGATCTCGTCGTGCAGCACGTCGCGGGTGATGGCGTCGAGCGCGGCGAACGGCTCGTCCATCAGCAGCACCTGGGAGCCCTGGGCGAGCGAGCGGGCCAGGGCGACGCGCTGGCGCATGCCGCCGGAGAGCTCGTGCACGCGCTTCTTGTAGGAGCCGCCGAGGCGGACCAGCTCCAGCAGGCGCTCGGCCTCGGGGCGGCGCTCGGCCTTGGGGACGCCGGCCAGCCGCAGGGCGAGTTCGATGTTCCGCCCGGCGGTGAGCCAGGGGAACAGCGCGTGATCCTGGAACATCAGGGCGGGCCGGCCGCCGGGCACCTCGATGGTGCCGGAGGTCGGCCGGTCCAGGCCCGCGACCAGGTTGAGCAGGGTGGACTTGCCGCAGCCGGAGGCGCCGAGCAGGGTGACGAACTCGCCGGGTGCGACGGTGAGGTTGATGTCCTCCAGCACCGGCGCGGCGGTGCCGGGGCGGCCGAAGGTCTTGTGCACGTGCGAGATCCGGACGGCGGTGTCGCCGTCCGGTCGGCCCGCGCCGGCGGCGTCGGGCGAGGTGGTCAGTGCCGTGGTCACGGGCACCTCCTGCGGGTGTGGTTCCGGGCAGGGCGGGGATCGGTGTCCGGGGTCCGGCCCCGCGCCCGCCCGGTGAGTGGGCATCGCTTGGGCGGGCGCGGGGCGCGGACCTCGGGGCCTGGGAGGACTTACTTGGTGCCCAGTCCGGCGTCGGCGACGGCGGGCTGGTTGTTCTCCTTCAGCACCTTGTTGAGCAGGGTCAGGTCGTAGATCCCGGCCAGGTTGGGCTTCTTGAGCAGCCCGGCGGTGACGGCGTGGTCGGCCTCGGCCTGCAGGGTGTTGGCCAGCGGGTCGTCGATGAAGTCGATGTCCTGCCACGCCGGGTCGAGGATCGAGGCGTCCAGCGCGTTGCCGGCGTCGGCCTTGATCTGGTCGTTGGCGACGGACTTGGCCTGGTCGGAGTTGGCCTTGATCCAGGCGTTGGTCTTCACCGAGCCGCGCAGCACGGCCTCCACCACGTCCGGGTGCTCCGTCAGGAACTTCTGCGAGACGATGATGTTGGTGATGACGAACTTCTTGTCCGGCCAGACGTCCTTCTCGTTGAGCAGGACCTTCGCGCCGAGGGTGACCAGCTTCGACGCGGTCGGCTCCGGCACCCACGCGCCGTCGATGGAGCCGGACTTGTACGCGTCGGGAGTGACCTTGTTGTCGGTGCGCAGCACCTTCACGTCGCCGTCGCCGGTCTGGGCGTCGACCTTGTAGCCCTTCTCGGCGAGGTAGTTGAGCAGCGCCACGTCCTGGGTGTTGCCGAGCTGCGGGGTGGCGATCTTCTTGCCCTTGAGGTCGTCCAGGGTCGGGATCTTCTCCGGGTTGACGACCAGCTTGACGCCGCCGGAGGCCGAACCGCTGATGATCTTCAGCGACTTGCCGCCGGACTGGGTGTAGCCGTTGATCGACGGGGAGGGGCCGATCCAGCCGATGTCGATCGAACCGGCGTTCAGCGCCTCGATCTCGGCCGGACCCGCGTTGAACACCTGGGTCTTGATCTGGGTGCCGCCCAGCTCCTGCTGGAAGATGCCCTGCTTGAGGCCGACCAGCGCGGTGCCGTGGGTCAGGTTGGCGAAGTAGCCGATCTTCACGGTGTCCGCGGAGAGCTTCGTGCCCGAGGCGGCCGGCTTGGCGGACGCCTTGTCGTCGCTCTTGGAGCCGTACGAGCAGGCCGACAGCAGGCCGGCGGTGGTCAGCACGGCGACGGTCGCCACGGCGGCGCGTCTGATCCGGCCCGCGCGGGGGCGTGCGGAGGTATGGGTGGACTCGGTGCTCGGTGCCATGAGAGGTGTTCCGTTCGAGAAGAAGGAAGGTGTCGCGTACGGGATGTGCCTGACGTGCTGCCGGGGCCGGGCCGCCCCCGCCGTACCCGCTGTGGGAGGGAACGGCGGCTGCGGGCCCGGTGACAGGGGCTCAGCGCCCCTGCCAGCCCCCACATCGCGTCAGGCCGCCCTGGCCGCTGCCGAGGACGCCGCTGCCGATGCGGCCGCCTTCCTTGTCCATGCCCGAGAACGCCTCGCTGGGCATCAGACCCAGTCCTCCTCTGTGGAAGCGTCGGTGATGCTGACGGTGTCGAACGCCTCGCCCGCCATGCCGGCGGTGAGGGTGGTGCCGTCGGCCGGGTCGATCAGGATGAACGAGCCGGTGCGGCGGTTGTCGGTGTAGTCGTCGAGGGCCAGGGGTTCGGCGGTGCGCAGCACCACGTGGCCGATGTCGTTGACGTTCAGCCCCTCGGCGCCGGAGCGCTGTTCGAGGGTGTCGATGTCGATCCGGTACGAGATCTCCTTGACGAGGGCGCGCACGGTGCGGGTGGTGTGCTTGAGCAGCACCTTCGCGCCGACGTGCAGCGGACGCTCGTTCAGGTGGCAGACCGTGGCCTCGACGTCCTTGGTGGGGACGGGCAGCGGTCCGGCCGCGATCAGGTCGCCGCGGGAGATGTCGAGGTCGTCGGCGAGGCGGACGGTCACGGACTGGGGGGCCCAGGCGGTCTCGGTGGACGTGCCGAGTGCGTCGATGGCGGTGATGGTGGTGGTGTGGCCGGAGGGCTGGACCGTCACCGGGTCGCCGACGCGTAGGACGCCGGAGGCGAGTTGGCCCGCGTAGCCGCGGTAGTCGTGGAACTCCTCGCTCTGCGGCCGGATCACGTACTGGACGGGGAAGCGGGCGGGTTCGGCGCCCGGGTCGGTGCCGACCGGGACGGTCTCCAGGTGCTCCAGCAGGGTGGGGCCGGCGTACCAGTCCATGTGGGCGGAGGGCTCGACCACGTTGTCCCCGGCCAGCGCCGAGATCGGCACCGCCACGACGTCCTTGACCCCGAGCGAGGCCGCGTACGCGGTGAACTCCTCGGCGATGGCGGCGAACACCGGCTCCGCGTAGTCGACCAGGTCCATCTTGTTGACCGCGAGGACGACGTGCGGGACGCGCAGCAGGGCGGCGACGGCGGCGTGGCGGCGGGTCTGCTCGACCACGCCGTTGCGGGCGTCGACCAGCACCACGGCCAGCTCGGCGGTGGACGCGCCGGTGACCATGTTGCGGGTGTACTGCACGTGGCCGGGGGTGTCGGCGAGGATGAAGCGGCGGCGGGCGGTGGCGAAGTAGCGGTAGGCGACGTCGATGGTGATGCCCTGCTCGCGCTCGGCGCGCAGGCCGTCGGTCAGCAGCGCCAGGTCGGGGGCCTCCTGGCCGCGGCGGCGGGAGGCGTGCTCGACGGCCTCCAGCTGGTCGGCCAGCACGGACTTGGAGTCGTGCAGGAGGCGGCCCACCAGCGTGGACTTGCCGTCGTCGACGGAGCCCGCGGTGGCGAAGCGCAGCAGCGAGGTGGCGGTGCCGGTCTGGGTGGTGCTCATTGCTTAGAAGTACCCCTCGCGCTTGCGGTCCTCCATGGCGGCCTCGGACATCTTGTCGTCGGCGCGGGTGGCCCCTCGTTCGGTGAGGCGGGAGGCGGCGATCTCGGTGATGACGGCGTCGATGGTGTCGGCGTCGGAGTCGACCGCGCCGGTGCAGGACATGTCGCCGACGGTGCGGTAGCGCACCAGGCGGGTCTCGACCGGCTCGTTGTCCTTGGGGCCGCCCCACTGGCCGGCGGTCAGCCACATGCCGTCGCGCCGGAACACCTCGCGCTCGTGGGCGTAGTAGATCTCCGGGAGCTCGATGCCCTCGCGTTCGATGTACTGCCACACGTCGAGTTCGGTCCAGTTGGAGAGCGGGAAGACGCGGACGTGCTCGCCGACCGCGTGGCGGCCGTTGTAGAGGGACCACAGTTCGGGGCGCTGGCGGCGCGGGTCCCAGGCGCCGAACTCGTCGCGCAGGGAGAAGACGCGTTCCTTGGCGCGGGCCTTCTCCTCGTCGCGGCGGCCGCCGCCGAAGACGGCGTCGAACTTGTTGGACTCGATGCCGTCCAGCAGGGGGACGGTCTGCAGCGGGTTGCGCAGCCCGTCGGGGCGCTCGCGCAGTACGCCGCGGTCGATGAAGTCCTGGACGGAGGCGACGTGCAGGCGCAGGTGGTGCTCGGCGACGGTGCGGTCGCGGTATGCCAGGACCTCGGGGAAGTTGTGGCCGGTGTCGACGTGCAGCAGGGCGAAGGGCACCGGCGCGGGGGCGAACGCCTTCAGCGCCAAATGCAGCATCACGATGGAGTCCTTGCCGCCGGAGAACAGGATCACCGGCCGCTCGAACTCGCCCGCCACCTCGCGGAAGATGTGCACCGACTCCGCCTCCAGGGCGTCCAGGTGCGACAGCGCGTAGGGGCTGTCCTCGGCCTGGACCGGGCGCTGCGTGGTGACGGTCATGCCAGTCCCCTCTCGGTCAGGAAGGCGTGCAGTTCGGCCGCGGACTCGGCCACCGTCCGGCCCTGCGTCTGGAGGCGCAGTTCGGGCTTCTCGGGGGCCTCGTACGGGTCGTCGACCCCGGTCAGTCCGGAGATCTCCCCGGCGGCCTGCTTGGCGTAGAGGCCCTTGACGTCCCGCTCGGAGCAGAGCTCGACGGGGGTGGCGACGTGGATCTCCAGGAACTCGGTGCCGTGGGCGGTGTGGCGTTCGCGCACCGCGTCGCGGGCGTCGGCGAACGGGGCGATCACCGGGGCGAGCACCTTGACGCCGTTGGCGGCGAGCTTCTGGGCGACGAAGCCGATCCGGGTGACGTTGGTGTGCCGGTCCTCGCGGGTGAACCCGAGGCCCTTGGAGAGGAACTCGCGGATCTCGTCACCGTCCAGCACCTCGACCCGGTGCCCCTCGGCCCGCAGCCGCTCGGCCAGCGCGCACGCGAGGGTGGTCTTGCCCGCACTGGGCAGGCCGGTCAGCCACACGGTGGCGCCGCGCTCGCGGCCCGGGGCCAGAGTCTCGGCGGTGGTCACGGTGGTCACTCCTGACGGTCGGTAACGGTGGTTCACGTACGGGGGAGGCGGGTTCAGAGGTGGATGCCGCACTCGGTCTTGCCGGAGCCCGCCCAGCGGCCGGCCCGGCCCTCCTCGCCCTCGCCGGGCTTGGCGGTGCAGGACAGCGGCGAGCAGCCGATCGAGGTGTAGCCCTCCCACAGCAGCGGGTTCAGCAGCACCCCGTTGGCCTGGACGTAGGCGTCCACGTCGTCCTGGGTCCAGCGGGCGATCGGGGCGATCTTCACCTTGCGGCGCTTGGCGTCCCAGGCCACCACGGGGGTGTTGGCGCGGGACGGCGACTCGTCGCGGCGCAGGCCGGTGGCCCAGGCGTCGTAGCCGCCCAGGCCGCGGTTGAGCGGCTCGACCTTGCGCAGCGCGCAGCACCGGTCCGGGTCGCGGTCGTGCAGGTGCGGCCCGTACTGGGCGTCCTGCTCGGCCACGGTGAGCTTCGGGGTCAGCGTGATCACGTTGACCCGCATGGTCGCGGCGACCGCGTCCCGGGTGCCGATGGTCTCCGGGAAGTGGTAGCCGGTGTCCAGGAAGACCACGTCCACGCCGGGCAGGACGGTGGAGGCGAGGTGGGCGACCACCGCGTCCTCCATCGAGGAGGTCACGCAGAAGCGCTTGCCGAAGGTGTCGGCGGCCCAGCGCAGGACCTCCTGCGCGGTGGCCTCCTCCAGCTCGCGGCCGGCCCGGAGGGCCATCGCCTCGTGGTCGTCAGTGGCGGTCGTCATGTCCGGTGCCCCCGTCGGTCGTTGGCAGCAGTCCGAGGAACTTCAACTGGAAGCCCCGACGGCACGCCCGGCATTCCCACGCGCCGTGACCGCTCTCGGACGGGCGCAGGTCCTCGTCCCCGCAGTACGGGCAGTAGAAGGGGGCGGCACGCTCGCTCATGCACCCACCCCGCTGCGCTCGGTGGTCGCTTCGCGAGGACGCGCGGGCTTTCCGGTCCGCTCGCTCCGCCCACTCACGACAGCTGCTCCTCGCTGGCCCGGACCGCCCACTGGGCGAACCGCTCGCCGTCCTGACGGTCCGCCTGGTAGCGGGTCAGCAGGCGCTCGACGTAGTCGGGCAGTTCGGCGCTGGTGACCTTCAGGCCGCGGATCTTGCGGCCGAAGCCGGCGTTCTCGAAGCCGAGCGCGCCGCCCAGGTGCACCTGGAAGCCCTCGACCTGCTCGCCGTTCCGGTCGGTGACCAGCTGGCCCTTGAGGCCGATGTCGGCGGTCTGGATGCGGGCGCAGGCGTTCGGGCAGCCGTTGATGTTGATGCTCAGCGGCTCGTCGAACTCCGGCAGGCGGCGCTCCAGTTCGTCGATCAGGGACTGGCCGCGGCCCTTGGTCTCGACGATCGCCAGCTTGCAGTACTCGATGCCGGTGCAGGCCATCGTGCCGCGGCGGAAGGTGGACGGGGTGACCCGCAGGTCCAGCGCCTCCAGGCCGGCCACCAGCGAGGCGACCTTCTCCTCGGCGACGTCGAGGACGATCAGCTTCTGCTCGACGGTGGTGGCCAGGCGGCCGGAGCCGTGCTCGGCGGCCAGGTCGGCGACCTGGGTGAGCAGCTTGCCGTTGACCCGGCCGACCCGCGGGGCGAAGCCGACGTAGAAGTTGCCGTCCTTCTGCCGGTGCACGCCGACGTGGTCGCGCCAGCGGCCGCTGGGCTCCTGCGGGCCGGGGCCGTCGACGAGTTCGCGCTTCAGGTACTCGTCCTGGAGGACCCGGCGGAACTTCTCCGGGCCCCAGTCGGCGACCAGGAACTTCAACCGGGCGCGGGTGCGCAGGCGGCGGTAGCCGTAGTCGCGGAAGATGCCGATCACGCCGGCCCAGACGTCCGGGACCTCCTCCAGCGGTACCCACGCGCCGAGCCGGACGCCCAGCTTCGGGTTGGTGGACAGGCCGCCGCCGACCCACAGGTCGAAGCCCGGGCCGTGCTCGGGGTGGACCACGCCGACGAAGGCGACGTCGTTGATCTCGTGCACCACGTCCAGCAGCGGCGAGCCGGAGATCGCGGTCTTGAACTTGCGCGGCAGGTTGGAGAACTCCTTGCTGCCGATGTAGCGCCGGTTGATCTCGTCGATCGCCCAGCTGCCGTCGATGATCTCGTCCTCGGCGATGCCCGCGACGGGGGAGCCGATCACCACGCGCGGGCAGTCGCCGCACGCCTCGGTGGTGGAGAGGCCGACGGCCTCCAGCTTCTGCCAGATCGCCGGGACGTCCTCGATCCGCACCCAGTGGTACTGGACGTTCTGGCGGTCGGTCAGGTCGGCGGTGCCGCGGGCGTACTGCTCGGAGACCTCGCCGATCGCCTTCAGCTGGGCCGTGGTCAGCTGGCCGCCGTCGATGCGCACCCGCATCATGAAGTACTCGTCGTCCAGCTCGTGCGGCTCCAGCAGGGCGGTCTTGCCGCCGTCGATGCCCTGCTTGCGCTGGGTGTACAGGCCCCACCAGCGCATCCGGCCGCGCAGGTCGTTCGGGTCGATCGAGTCGAAGCCGCGCTGGGAGTAGATCGTCTCGATGCGTGTCCGCACGTTGAGACCGTCGTCGTCCTTCTTGAACTGCTCGTTGCCGTTGAGGGGCGTGAAGTGCCCCATGCCCCACTGGCCCTCGCCGCGGTGGCGGGTCACCTTGCGGGCGGCGGGGCGGGCCGCGGGCGCGGCGCCGTCCTGAGGCTCGACCGTTTCGGGAGTGCGGGCCATGGTGTCAGTCCTTTGAGCGGCTTGGCAGGTGCGGGGTGCTGCTGGCGGCCCCCGGACGCGGCCCGCTCCCACCTGCGGTGTCTCAGCAGGCGGCGGGAGAGGGTGACGCTGGCCGGGGCAGGGTCTTGCGCGCATCCGCGACGGCGGGGATGGCGCCGGTGCGCTGCGGCGTACGAGGGGCTCAGGTCACCGGACAGATGGCGCTGGACACGCGAAGGAGGTCGACGTGGAGTCGGCCAACTAGGGTGGTTCCGGCGCTAGACATGGCAAGAGATTCGCACGGCGAGCGACTCGCGGTCCACTAACGTCCGAATCCTGGACTCCATCGTTCCGCATGCTGGGACAGCGGCCGTTCCCGGCCGGTCCGTGCCCCCCGCGTGCCCTCCGTAGGCCCTCCGTGGACCCCTGCGCGTGTCCTCCAAGTCCCCTGCCGCCTCCCTGTTGTCCCCCGGTGTCCCCCTGCGTTCCTCCGCGTTCCTCCGCGTTCCCCCCGGCGGGCCGCCGGTTCCCGGCAGGGCCGCTCGGGCCGCGCGGCCGGGGCCGATACCGTAGGGGCGTGCAAGCAGCAGGCAGTACCCCCCACCCGGCCGGAGGACCCGGGCCGACCGGCGACCGGTCCTCCCGCCGACGCGGCGGACGGCGCCGCGCCGCGAAGCGCAGCACCTGGCACGGCACCGCGTGGGCGCTGGTGAAGGACACCACCAACACCTGCGTGGAGTACCGGGTCACCGGACTCGCGGCCGAGGCGGCGTTCTTCACCCTCCTCTCCATCCCGCCGCTGCTGCTCTGCCTGGCCGGCACCCTCGGCTACCTCGACGACATCCTCGGGGCCGGGACGATCGACAAGCTCAAGCAGGACATCGTCTCAGCAGCTGGGACGGTGCTCTCACCGAGCTCCATCGACGAGATCGTCCAACCCCTGCTGCGCGACGTGTTCGACAGCGCCCGGCCGGACCTGATCTCGATCGGCTTCCTGCTCTCGCTCTGGTCCGGCTCCCGGGCGCTGTACATCTTCATCGACACCATCACCGTGATGTACGGCCTCGACGGCAAGCGCGGCCTGGTCAAGACCCGGCTGATGTCGCTCGGCCTCTACCTGGGCGCGCTGGTGATCGGCTCCCTGGTGCTGCCGCTGCTGGTGGCCGGGCCCGGGCTGCTGATCGGCACCTTCCAGAGCTGGGCCGGAGTGATCAACGGCCTGTACTGGCCCGCCGCGATCATCCTGCTGGTGCTCTCCCTCACCACCCTCTACCACGTGGCCGTCCCGGTCTCCACGCCCTGGCGCGAGGACATCCCCGGCGCGCTGGTCGCCCTGCTGGTCCTGGTGGTCTGCAGCGTCGCGCTCCGGCTCTACCTGGTCAGCTCGGTCGAGGGCCACTCCGTCTACGGCTCGCTCGCCGCCCCGGTCGCCGTGCTGCTGTGGATCTTCGTGGTGGCGCTGGCCGTGCTCATCGGCGCCGCCATGAACGCCGCGATCGACCGCCGCTGGCCCACCGTCGAGACCGCCGACGCCCGCGCCGAGAACGAGCGGATCGCCGAGGACGTCGCCGTCCAGCGCGGCCGCGAGGCCGCCGCCCGCCGGGCCGTCGAACGCGCCGAACGGGCCCGCCAGTTCGGCCTCGCCGAGGGCCACGACGAGGACCTCTTCGACGAGGACGACGACGAGCCCGTCCCCAGTGAGTACCCGGAGCGCTGGGCCTCCTTCCTCCCGTACGGCGACATCCGGCGCCGGCTCGGCGGCGGCCGGCGCCGCCGGCGCTCCGGGCGGTGAGCGGGCGGCCGGGGCCGCTACCTGTCGGTGGCGCTGTTCTCGGTGCTGTGCGCGCTGCCGTGGGCGTCGCCGTGCGCGCTGTCGTGCGCGTCGCCGGGCGTGCTGCCGTGGGCGCCGTCGTGGGCCCGGGCGCGGACGGCCGACAGCAGGGCGTGCACCAGCGAACCGGCCAGCGCGGCCGGGTCGGCGGTTCCGGTTCCGGTTCCGGTGCTGGTGCCGTTGCCGGTGGTGCCCTCGGTGGTGCTCCCGGCGGCGGGCGGGCGGAGGGTCAGCGTGCTGCCGCGGAAGCGGACGTGCACCAGGCCGCCCGGGGCGCGCAGCGCCAGCACCGCGCAGCCCGGGTGCCGTCGCCACACCTCCTCGGCCGACCCGTCCGGGTGCTCGCCGTACAGGACGTCCGCCAGGTGCCGCACCCGGGCGGGTTCGTCGGTCCGGGCCGCCAGGTGCCGGTCGCACCAGGCCGGGACGCCCGGGCCGGCGTCGAGCCGGACCGTCACCGTCACTGCCACCGGTCGCCCCCGTTCCCCGGGGTGCCGCTGTTCCCGCCGCGGTTTCCGCCGCTGTTCCCGCCTCCGCCCGTGAACAGCGGCGCGGGCGGGGCGAGTACGGGCGCCGCGGCTGGGTGGGCCGGTTCGCCCAGGCCGAGCACCCGGTACAGCAACCGCCGGATCCGGGGCAGGAACGCGCCCGGTTCGGAGGAGATCCGGGCCCCGATCTCCGCGTACGCCTCCCGCCGGTAGACCCCGTCCGCGTACGCGAGCTGCCCGTCCAGCGGGTGCGCCGGGTCCAGCGCCGGGGCGGTGCGCGCCAGTTGGACACCCGGCGAGTGCGGGTTGACGTCCCGGTGCGGGAACCGGGCCAGCAGGATCCGGGCCCCGGTGAGCGACGCGTACAGCGTCACCGACCCGTGGTCGCCGATCACGTAGTCGGCGGCCACCAGCAGCGGACGCCAGTCGGTCTGCGGGGCGACCAGCGACACCGCGCCGCCCGACACCCCCTCCACCCAGCGGCGCACCTGCCAGCCGCCGTGCCCGGCCGACACGTTGGGGTGCACCACCAGCGCCGTCCGGAACCGTCCGGCGGGCAGTTCGCGCACCAGCCGGGGCAGCAGCGCGTCCAGGCCGCCGAACACCGAGTTCGGCCCCCAGGTCGAGCAGAGCAGCACCAGCCGTTCCCGCTCGCCCAGGCCCAGCGCCGCCCGGTACTCCGCCCGCCGGGGCAGCGCCGCGACGATCCGGTCGTGGTCCCCGTCGCCGACCACCTCCGCGATCGGCAGCACCTCCGGGCAGGAGCGCTCCAGCACCGCCAGGTCGTCCCGGTGCGCCAGCGCGTACGCCGCCGCGTTCGGGCGGCCCTCCCACAGCAGGTAGTCCCGGCCCAGACCGGAGACCTCCCGCGGGCCGTTGCCGTTGCCGTTGCTGTTGCTGTTGCTGTCGCGCCGCTGTTCCCGGACGCCCGTCACCGAGCTCGCGGGCGGCAGCGCCCGGGCCAGCTTCAGGTGACCGGCCCCGTGCGGCAGCCGCACCAGCGGGCCGCGGACCTGCTCGATCCCCTTCGAACCCGCGGCCAGCACCAGGTCGAACTCGGTGGCCACCGCCTGCTCCCACGGCACCACCGTGCCGCCGAGCCCCGTCAGGAACGCCGCCAACCCCTCGTTGAACGCGTGCGGCGCGACGGTGAACACCACCTGCACCCGCAGGTCCGACGCCAGCAGCTCGCACACCTCGCGCAGCCGCTGCCAGTACACCGTTGTGTGCACGACCGCCAGCACCCGCTTGCGGTCGGGCAGAGTCGCCCAGGACATCGGGCCTCCCCCTCTCTTCCGGCCTCCCACCGGAACGGCGGGCACCGTGCGCCGCCGTCACGGGGAGGGATGTCCGGGCGCGGTGGCGGGACGGCTGGAGAACCCTTGCGCGGCTTGCGGAACCCTTGCGTCCGGGCCTTCCGCCAACTTCCCTTAGCAGTAGGCGAGTTGGGGTTTCGCGGAGGGGGTGGAAAATCGGTGGCGCGGGGGGCGGGCGGGTACTAGCGTGGCGTCCGCCGATCGAGCGCGCCCCAGGGCGGGGTGCGCGAGGCGCGTCCGGAGAGGAAGGAGGTGAGGACCGTGAGGCCCGTCCTCGCAGGTGCCTGCCACCGCGTCCAGAAGTCCAGCGAGTCCACCACCCCCCGGCCCCCGGCCCGCCGTCTCCCGGCGTCGCACCTCCGCTGACGCCCTCCGGCCGGGGCCGCCCGTTCCCCCGAAGGGTCCCGTTGATCACCGTGCAGGCCCCCGCCCGCCCCCTCCCCGTGCCCACTCCTCCTCCCGCGTCCTCCGTTCCCCCCGCGCACCCGCTCGCCGGGCTCGGCTGGACGGACGACCGGGCCGCCGCGTTCGCCCCGTTCGCCGCCGCCGGGCTGCTGCCCGGACGGATCGTCCGGATGGACCGCGGCAGCTGCGAAGTCCTGCTCGTCGACCCCGAGAACGGCGAGCCGGCCGTGCGCCGCGCCGCCACCCGTCCGGTCATGACGGCCGACACCGCGCACAACCCGTGCACCGGTGACTGGGTCGCGTTCGACCCGGCCGCCCGTCCCGCCCCCGCCCTCGCGGCGGTGCTGCCCCGCACCACCGCGATCATCCGCAAGGGCGCCCACAAGCGCTCCGAAGGCCAGGTCCTGGCCGCCAACGTCGACACCGTACTGATCGCCGTCTCGCTCGCCGCGGAACCCGATCCCGGCCGGATCGAGCGCCTGCTCGCCCTCGCCTGGGAGTCCGGGGCCGAACCGCTGATCGTCCTGACCAAGTCCGACCTGGTCCACGACGGCGACTTCGTCCGGGCGGACGTCGAGGCGATCGCACCCGGGGTCGCCGTCCTGACGGTCAGCGCCGAGACCGGCGAGGGGATGGACGGGCTGCGGGCCCGGGCCACCGGCTCCTGCGCCCTGATCGGCCAGTCCGGCGCGGGCAAGTCCACCCTCACCAACGCACTCACCGGGACGTCGGCGATGACGGTCCAGCAGGTCCGCTCCGCCGACGAGAAGGGCCGGCACACCACCACCGCCCGCGAACTCGTCCCGCTCCCGTCCGGCGGCGCCGTCATCGACACCCCCGGCCTGCGCGGCGTCGGCCTCTTCGGCGGCGAGGGCATCGACCAAGCCTTCGCCGACATCAGCGCCATCGCCGCCGCATGCCGCTACAGCGACTGCTCCCACCGCACCGAACCCCGCTGCGCCGTCCGCGCCGCCCTCACCGACGGCACCCTCCCCGAGCGCCGCTGGGAGAGCTACCTCAAGCTCCAACGCGAGAACGACTTCATCGCCGCCCGCACCGACGCCCGCCTCCGCGCCGAACGCGCCCGCCACCGCAAGCACCTCACCAAGGCGGCCCGCTCCTACCCCAGGCCCTGACGACCCCCGGCCCCGGGCGCACCGCCCGGGGCCGCCCACGGCGATGTCCGATTCCCGCCAGTCGGTACTCCGGCGATCACGCAGACTGGAAGGCGTGATCGACGACGAGACCAGGTACCGGGCCGTGGACAGCCGGGACGCCCGCTTCGACGGGGTGTTCTTCACGGCGGTACGGACCACCGGCATCTACTGCCGTCCGAGCTGTCCGGCCACCACCCCCAAGCGCACCAACTGCACCTTCTACCCGACCGCGGCCGCCGCCCAGGGCGCGGGCTACCGGGCCTGCCGGCGCTGCCGGCCGGACTCGGTGCCCGGCTCGCCCGAGTGGAACCACCGGGCCGACCTGGTCGGCCGCGCCGTGCGGCTGATCGGGGACGGCGTGGTCGACCGGGAGGGCGTCGCCGGGCTGGCGTCCCGGCTCGGCTACAGCTCCCGGCAGCTCCAGCGGCAGCTGACCGCCGAACTCGGCGCGGGCCCGCTCGCGCTGGCCCGGGCGCAGCGCGCGCAGACCGCCCGCCTCCTCCTGCAGACCACCGAACTACCGGTCACCGACGTGGCGTTCGCGGCCGGGTTCGCCTCCGTCCGGCAGTTCAACGACACCATCCGCGAGGTGTACGACCGCACCCCGTCCACGCTGCGCACCGAGCACGGCGGCCACCGCCGCACCCCGGCCGCGGGCGGCACGCTCGGCCTGCGGCTGGCCTACCGGGGCGCGATCGACACCGGCCACCTGCTCGACTTCCTCGGCCTGCGGGCCGTCCCGGGCGTCGAGGAGGTCGTCCCGGGTCCGCGCCCCGGCACCCGCAGCTACCGGCGCACCCTGGCCCTCCCGTACGGGCACGGCCTGGCCGAGGTGGACGGGCTCGCCCCCGGCGACCGGCCGGACCGGGGCTGGCTGGACTGCCGGCTGACCCTCACCGACCTGCGCGACCTGACCACGGCCGTGCACCGGCTGCGCGCCCTGTTCGACCTGGACGCCGACCCCGACGCGGTGGACGCCCGGCTCGCCGCCGACCCGCTGCTGGCCCCGCTGGCCGCCGCCCGGCCCGGGCTGCGCTCGCCCGGCCACGTCGACCCGCACGAGCTCGCCGTCCGGGCCGTGCTCGGCCAGCAGGTCACGGTGGCCGCCGCCCGCACCCTGGCCGGGCGGCTCGCCGAGCGGTACGGGACCCCGCTGCCGACCGCCGACGGCGGGCTGCGCCTGCTGTTCCCGACCGCAGCGGCGCTGGCCGCCGCCGACCCGGAGCACCTGGCGATGCCGAACGCCCGCCGCCGGGCCCTGCTCGGCCTGTGCGCGGCGCTCGCCGGCGGCACGGTCCGGCTCGACCCGGGCGTCGACCGCGAGCAGGCCGCCGCCGAGCTGCTCGCGCTGCCCGGCATCGGCCCGTGGACGGTCGGCTACCTGCGGATGCGCGCCCTCGCCGACCCGGACGTGTTCCTCCCCACCGACATCGGCGTCCGCGACGGCCTGCGCGCCCTCGGCGAGGCGGGCGACCCGCGCGCCGCCGCCGAACGCTCCGCCCGCTGGGCGCCCTGGCGCTCCTACGCCCTGCACCACCTGTGGTCGGCCGCGGCCGAACGCCACGCCGCCACTCCCCGTACCCGCGAGACCCGCGAGACCCCCAAGGACCAGCCATGACCACCGAACCCACCGCCGTGTTCACCACCGCGCCCGCCACCGCGCTCATCCCCGCGCCCGCCACCGTGTTCACCACCATGGAGAGCCCGCTCGGGACACTGCTGCTCAGCGGCGTCCTCGGCCCCGACGGCGGCTGCGCGCTGTCCACCGTCACCGCCCCCGGCCAGAAGGGCGCGCTCGCCGCACCCGCCGCCCACTGGCGACCCGACGCCGAAGCCCTCGCCCCGGCCGTCGACCAGCTCACCGCCTACTTCGCCGGCGCGCGCACCTCCTTCGACCTGCCGCTGGCCCCCGTCGGCACCCCCTTCCGGCAGCGGATCTGGGACGCCCTGGACGACATCCCGTACGGCACCACCCTCACCTACGGCCAACTCGCCGACGTCGCGGGCCAGTCCCCGCGCGCGGTGCGCGCCGTCGGCGGCGCGGTCGGCGCCAACCCGCTGCTGATCATCCGCCCCTGCCACCGCGTGATGGGCGCCAACGGCAGCCTCACCGGCTTCGCCGCGGGCATCGACGCCAAGCGCTGGCTGCTGGCCCACGAGAGCGGTGACCGGCTGTTCTGACTACCCGTCACCCCTCTTCCGTCTCACCACCGTTCGGTTCGGCCGGGGCCGGGGCGATCTCGGCCAGCCGCCGGGCGAGCCGGGCGACGTCCGGGGCGGCGAGCTGCCGGTACGCCTCGTGCGCGGCGGTGAACCGTTCCCGGGCGAGGACGAGATCACCCTTGGCGAGGGCGAGTTCGCCGAGCCACTCGACGGTGCGGGCCTGCCAGGGCGGCGCGCCCGCAGCGACGAAACCCTCCCGCGCGGTCTCCAGCGCGACCCGGGCCAGGTCGTACCGTCCGGCGCGGATGTGCGCCCGACCCATGATCGCCCGCGCCCGGCACACCTCGTAGGGGTCGGAGACGGCCGTCAGGTCCTCGATGGCCGCTTCGAGCTGGCGGACGGCCTCCGCCTCGTCGGCGGCGTCCACCGCGACCTCGCCGAGCGCGATCCGCAGCAGACCGACGCCGCGCCGGTAGCCGATCGCCGTCCGCAGTCGCATCGCCTCCTCGAACTCGGCCCGGGCGGCGTCGAGTTCGCCGAGCTGCCGGTGCGCGTGGCCGAGCCCGGTCCAGGACTGCGCCTCGGCCCGCACATCGCCGTTGGCGCGGGACACCTCCAGTGCCTGGGCGTACCAGTCGGCGGACTCCCGGATCCGCCCCGCGCTGCGCAGCCCCTGCCCGCCGGAGGTCAGCATCCACTGCTCCGCGATCCGGTCGCCGCTCTTCCGGGCCGCGTCCAGCCCCAGCGCGTGGGCCTCCAACTGGAGGGCGTGCGGGCGGAGCCGGATGAACATCGGCTGCATCGCGTCCGCCAACTGCCAGACCAGCCCGTACCGGCGGGCCCGCGCGCCGTCCCGGAGGACCGCGGCGAGTTGGTCGCGCTCCCGTTCGAACCAGGCGAGGGCTTCCGACTCATCGGTCAACTCGGGTACGTGCAAGGGCGGCTGGAGACAGTCGCGCGGCAGGAAGCGGTGGCTCGGCATGATCAGTGCTTCGACCGCGGTCGCTGTGGCCAGGTAGTGCTCGCCGACCCGGCGGACAGCGGCCCCACCCTGCTCGGGCGACTCCTCGGCAGTGCCCCGCTCCCGGGCGTGCAGCCGGACCAGGTCGTGGAACCGGTAGCGGCCGGCGGCCGGCTCCTCCAGCAGGTGCACCCCGGCCAGCGTGTCGAGCAGTGCGTCGGCCTCGGCCCGGGAGAGCTCGGCAGCCGCGCCGGCCACCTCGGACGTGAACTCCGGCACCGGCAGCAGACCCAGCAGTCGGTACAGCCGTCCGGCGGCCGGCTCCAGCGCCCGGTACGAGGCGTCCAGCACACCGCGCACGGCGGCCTCGCCGTCCAACCGCAGGACGGTCAGCCGGTCGCCCTCCCGGAGCAGCGCCTCGGCGGTCGCGGACAGCGGTTGCTGCGGGCGGGCCGCCATGCGGGCGCCGACCACGCAGATCGCCAGCGGCAGTCCCGCGCAGCGGGTGACGACCTGGTCGGCGGCCAGTGGCTCGGCGGCGATCCGGTCCGCTCCGACCCGCTGGGCGAGGATGGTGGCTGCGGCATCCGGGTCGACCAGGCCGACGGTGAGGAACTCTGCGCCGTCCATGGCGAGTCCGGTGAGCCGGGTGCGGCTGGTCACCACGGTCGCCGCGGCGTGCGCCACCGGTAGCAGTGGCCGAACCTGGGCGGCGCCGATGGCGCTGTCGAGCAGGACGGCGATCCGCATCCGGGCGCCACAGGGCACTGGTTTCGTCCAGGACTTGTCCGGTCGATCATGTGACTATCACTCGCGTTGCTCGTTGGTTCGGGCATGGGGCGGGGAGATCTCACGGATGCCGAGTGGGAGCGGTTGCGGCCGTTCCTGCCGGTCAGCAACAGGCGTTGTGGCCGGTGGCGGGACCATCGGCAGGTGATCGACGGGTTCCTGCACCGGGTGCGGACCGGGATGCACTGGCGGGATCTGCCCGAGCGGTTCGGCCCGTGGAAGACGGTCTACGAGCGTCACCGGCTGTGGTCGGCCGACGGGACCTGGGAGCGACTGCTCCGGCAGGTCCAGGCGGAAGCGGACGCGGTTGGCGACATCGGCTGGGACATCTCGGTCGACTCCACCCTCGTCCGGGCCCATCAGCACGCGGCCGGCGCCCGCACCCACCCGCCGCCGGTCCTCGCGCCAAAGGGGGCTGGGCCGGTGGAACACCAGGACGGGACGCCGTGGCAGAGCCTCGCCGCCCGCCTGGCGGAGGTGGTGCGGGAGGTGAGGGACTGGGCCGCTCGCGCGGCGGCTTCACCACCAAGGTCCACCTGAGCGCGGACGGCCACTGCCGCCCGCTGTCCCTGGTCCTTAGCGCGGGGCAGCGGGCCGACTGCACGCGGTTCGAGCCCGTGCTGGAGAAGATCCGCGTCCCGCGGACCGGTCCGGGCAGGCCCCGCAAGACGCCCGACAGCGTGGCCTGCGACAAGGCGTACAGCAACGGGCCGTGCCGCGCCTACCTGCGCAGACGCGGCATCCGGCACACGATCCCGGAGAAGACCGACAGTCGGGCCGCCCGCCTGCGCAAGGGCTCACGCGGCGGACGGCCACCGGGCTTCGACGAGGAACGTTACAAGAAGCGCAACACCGTCGAACGAGCCATCAACAGGCTCAAGCACGCCCGAGCCGTTGCCACCCGCTATGACAAGCGCGGCTACGTCTACCTCGGCACCGTCACCGCAGCAGCCCTCGTCATCTGGCTCCGCACATGATCGACCGGACAGGGCCTAGTAGTGCTTCGTTACGTTGGGTGATCTTGCCTGTTGGTGGGCATTCTTCGGGTGTGAAGCTGGGGGATGTGGAGCGGCTCCGTGGTGAGTTG
>NZ_JBIVKJ010000009.1:217530-321386 GCF_044750705.1 Kitasatospora sp. NPDC088783 | reverse complement strand
GCCGGGCGCCGTCGCGGAGCCGGGCGCAGAGCTCGTCGCCGTCGCGGAGCCGGGCGCAGAGCTCGTCGCCGCGGAGCCCGTCGCGGAGTCGGCCGTGGAGCTCGTCGCCGTCGCGGAGCCGGGCGCCGTCGCCGAGCCGGCCGTGGAGCCCGTCGCCGTGGAGCCCGTCGCGGAGCCGGGCGCCGTCGCGGAGCCGGGCGCAGAGCTCGTCGCCGTCGCGGAGCCGGGCGCAGAGCTCGTCGCCGCGGAGCCCGTCGCGGAGTCGGCCGTGGAGCTCGTCGCCGTCGCGGAGCCGGGCGCCGTCGCCGAGCCGGCCGTGGAGCCCGTCGCCGTGGAGCCCGTCGCGGAGCCGGGCGCCGTCGCGGAGCCGGGCGCAGAGCTCGTCGCCGTCGCGGAGCCGGGCGCAGAGCTCGTCGCCGCGGAGCCCGTCGCGGAGTCGGCCGCCGTCGCCGAGCCGGGCGCAGAGCCCGTCATCCTGGAGCCCGTCGGCAACCTCACCCTCGCTGATGCCCTTCCTTCGCTCAAGGGTCGACGTCGAAACGACTACCCCGCAACGTTCACCGCTGCTGGAGCTGAAGCACCTATCGAGCGCCGACCTCCAGCCCGCAAGGCAAAAACGCCCCACCAAGACGCTGTCATCGAGCGGTACAAAAACGCTCAAAAGACTGCGAGCTGGAAGAGCTGGTCTGGACGTCTCGAGCCTGACGTGAAGCAGCGCCTTTGGATGCGCGCGGGGAACGACAGTGACTCATCGGGGCGCCGACGTTTGGCGCCTGGCCACTACCTTGATGAGGCTCTACGTCGGCTTCCCGCTGACACCTCAGGCCAGGTAGAGGTAGCTGACTCTTTCATCGACAAGCGCGGGGGAGAGCTCGCTCCTGCAGAACCTGCCACGGCGAGTGTCAGTCCGGAGGTCTACGAGTATCTGCGTGGCCTTAAGAGCTCGCTTCGTGGCCTCCGCCGGGGACTCATCGTCCAGATCGTTTCTGCTGCCATCGAGGAGCTTCTCAACGACCTGGAGTCTGAAGGCCCAATGCCTCCGGCGATCTGATCAGCGGCGATTTAATGGGTGGGCCCGCCAGTCTAACTGGCGGGCCCACCCGTTTGACCTAATTTCACAACTTCACATACTTTCATGCATGCGTTCGAGCCATCTCTCATGCAGATTAACTGCGCGCCCTCTTTCCTGCTTATGGATCTAACAATCACGACTGCAAACCGGCATCCCCTGTCGCAGTCAACGTTTGCCGCGAACCGCCAACCTGCGTGGCCGCAGCCACTCGTTCCCGCAGCCTCCCCGCGGCACAGCAGGCACCCCTTCGAACCACCCACTTGTGATGCAGTCAGAACCACAAGATGAACGCCGTTCGCTCACTCGTTGGCAGCATTTGGTCGAAATGCCCGATAAATCAGGGCTCACCGGGGCGGTGGCGTGGAGCTGCACCGGAACCGAAGACACGCCGCTGAGTCTGTCTGTTTCAGAATTTTGAGGTCGACCGCTAGAGTGATCCCAGTAGATGGGAGGCTCGGTCATGTCCAGCCCGCACGCAAGACGCTGGTCTTTGCGACGTTTGGCTCAAGAAGCAGAAGTACTACCGCGAATCGCCAGCGAAGCTGCTGCTGAAGGGGTCATCGACACTAACTACCTCACAGAGCAAGACATTGTGCTCGTACGCCTGTACGGAGCGTTGAAGCGCCATGTGTGGCCTGGAGAGACCCGCCCCGCCAATGAGGAGCAAGGCCTTCGGGTGTGGGAAAACCTTGCGGTGGAAACAGCGCGTGGTGCACTGCCAGACGAGCTACAACCCGACACCGGTCTGTTCATCAGCCAGGTCCGTTCAACCCTTGCGACCGACCCGGGTTCAAAGTGTCTAGCCCTGTTCCAGTACGCCGGCGAGCCCTTCTACTACGTGCCTCTCGGACAGTGGTTTGAAGAGCTTCCGTCTCGCCGAAACGGCCAGTCCGCAGCAGCCTAACCCTTCTGCTGCCAGGTACCCGGTCCCAACATCACTGGCTACCCCAAACCGGCGCTGACTTCCGCGCACCGCATGACGCGAGCGGCCTGGGACGGACTGTCCTGGGCCGCTCGCGTCGTCTCTAAGAAGGGGGGAGGCACTCCTACAACCGAATCATCACAGGCCCTGCGCAGCTCCACAGCAAAACGCCGGGCTGTGATGAGTGTTTCCCTCATTCTCTCGCCCGGAGTGCATCATCGCTACCCACTCAAGGGCTGGTTCGGTTATGCCTGTTTCCAGCTCATCTGGCCAGGACTCATCTGACCTTTCACCCACCTTGCCAGCCTCTTCCCGGATCTCCACCACAGCCTGGGCGGTCTTCGACGCCCCGCGGTCGGCCCTGCGGGACAGCTCGTGACCATGCCTACGATCCCGCCGAACAGCTCGGCTACTCCCATGACTCGCCCGGGATCAGGCTGTCTGCATCCTTATGCTGTCCTGAAGCAGCGTTCGATGCCGGAGGCGCTCCTGCTTGATGCGGAGATGCGTCGACGTCTCGAGGCAGCGGTGCACGCCCTGCTGGCGGCCGTCTCGGTGGCCTTCGCCATTCCGCAGTCCACCCTGGGTGGCGGCCGATGAACGCTAACTCGCCTTCGATCTTGGGTAGCCGGCCGCCCGCCTCAGCCGCAGGCCGGCGGCCGGACCAACGGCCCTTCCGTACTCACCGCACACCTTTCGGTCTGGTGTCGGGCGAGCGCCTCGGCGCGTCCCGGCCGGGTGCTGGTAGACGACGTGTACACGACGTCTCCATGGCGGAGGGGTTGCCAGAGGCGGAGCCGCTGCACCCGTTGGTGTTGTCATCTGTGATGCGGGCCCGGCTGGACGGGGCGGTGCGGGCGCTGCTCGGGTCGCCGGGGCTGGTGGGCCAGAGCGACGCGGTGAGGTTCGCGGCCGTGGTGCTGATGGCCCGTACGCCGGCGGATGGCGGTGTGGTGACGATCCGTAAGGGTGAGTTGGGCCGCTGGTGCGGGTCGTCGAAGAATTACATGAAGTCGGTTCTGCGCGTCCTGCGGGGTGCCGGGTTGCCCGAGGGCGTCCGGCCCGCGGTGGTCGATGTTCCCGACGACGGCACCGAGGGCTCGGTCGACACGCTGCGGGTGCGGGTCGTCCCGCTGTGGGAGGCGATGATGGCCGGTCGGAACCCGTCTGCGGCCGCCCCGGAGAGGATCGGGCACGGTCCGCTTGCCTTGGACCAGGCGGAGCTGTCGGTGCTGTTCCACCTGGTGGAGTTCCTGTTCGCTCCGGGATGGGTGTTCCGGAACCGCGACCCGATGGTGGGGCTGCTGGCCTCACGGGCCGGGCGCGGTGCGGCGACCGACCGGCTCGCGCTGCTGCTGATGGTGTTGTCGGCGTCTTCGCGGGGACGGGTGCGGTTGTGCGGGGGTCGGGTGGACACCCGGGCCGGCCGTCCGGCGGTGACGGTGGCCCGGATGCTGGGCTGCTCGCCCGACGGTGCCGCGAACGTCCTGGCCCGGCTGGAGGAGTACGGGATCGTGGCGCGGCCGCGCCGTGGCGCGTCGGGTCTGCGGTCGCGGGCCCGGGTGGTGATCCCTGCGGTTGCGGCCGCGTACAAGGCGACTGGTATGCCGTCGACGGCGGGCGCGGGGAAGGCCCGCCTGCACTCGGTGCCGCAGCCGGTTTCGCCTGTCGCCGACGGCGTGCCGGGGGTGGCGGGCGAGGATCCGGCGGCGTCCCTCGGTGAGGAGTTCGGCGCGGAGTTGTGGTGGGATCTGGACGGTGAGCCGGAGCCGGAGGAGCCGCCCTTCGCCGATCCGGCCGACGGGGAGGACCGCTTCGAGGACGCCGCGGACTTCGGCAGCTGCCTGGCCGTTGCTACCCCCGCCGAGCAGGCCCCCGCAGGGGCCGAAGAAGACCAGGTCAGTGGTGTGGAGAGCGTGCAGGAAGACGGAGTTGCAGACCTGGCCGCTGCTACCCCCCTTCACTCTGAGCACTCGTCGGTGGCTGATGTAGGTGGGTGTGCTGACCTTGTTGATGGCTTTTCCGGCGCGGGCGCCGCGGGGGTGACCCACCGTCGGCCGGAGCGCGCGGGCGCGCGCGAGGAACGCGGGACGACGGCGTGCACCAGTTCGTCGGCGGCCGGGCCTGTCGGGTCGGCCTCGGGCCCGCTGCGCGGGGAACAGCGGGTCATCGAGCTTCGGAAGCGCCGGAAGGACCGATCGGGCCGCGGCCGGTCGATGGCGCACGGGCAGGTCGGCCGTCTGCTCGATGCCTTCGGCATGCCCCGCGACCGGCGGCTGGCGGACGTCGTGGCTCCGGTCGCGGACGTGTGGCACCGCATCGGCAGCGCCTCGACCAGGGCTTTCGTCCTGACCCTGATGGCCGCCGAACTCGACGCGGTCGCCGCCTGGAGCGGCATGCCCGACGCGCCGGAAATGCTGGCCGGCCGCCTGGATTTCCGGCGTCGGCGCCAGGGCGCGGTTCCGATCACCGATCCCGTGGGGTGGCTGCGGGAGCGGGGCCTGCCCAAGGGCACTGCCTGCCCGGAGGCGGCCTGCGACGACGGCATCCGGCTCGACACCGGCAGGGACTGCACCGCCTGCGAACTGCGCATCGCCGACCGGCGGTCGATCCGGCTGATCCTGACCCGCAAGGTCGTGGCGGCGCTGCCCGGCGACGCGAGTGAGGAGCAGCGCCGGGCCGCTGTCGAGGACGCGCTGTCCGCGCACATCCGCGGCCGGCAGGAGGCGCTGGCCGCTGCCCGGCAGCGCGTCGCGGCCGAGCTGGCGCGGTGGGAGGCCGGGCGTCCTGAGCGGGAGGCCCGGGCGGCCGAGGCCGAGCGGGCACGGCGCGCCCTGCCGTGCGAGGACTGCCGCAGCCCCGAGCAGGCGGGTCTGTGCGGCAACTGCAGGATCACCCGGGCGATCGTGGGGGTGTCGCTGGAGTGCTTGGATCTGGTGCTGATCCGGGTGGACCAGCACGCCCCTGTCCGGGTGGCGGAGGCCCGCGAGCGGGCCGTCGACGACCTGCGGAGCGCCCGGGAGCAGGCGCGGGACAGTGCGGTCGCGGGCAGGGAGGGCGAGGCGCTGGGGGTGGACCCGTTGCTGCTGGCTGAGCTGGTGGCCCTCGAAGTGCTGCGCGACACCGAGGCAGTTCGTTCGCTGGCTCACTGCGCGCTGTTGCCCGCTGCTTCCCGGGAGGCTGAGGCGGCTTACGCTGCCGCCCTGCGTTCGCGCCACCGGCATCCCACCCCTCAGGCCGCTGTCGAAGCCGCTGGTGAGCAGGCCCACCTCGCCCGTCACCGGGCCGCTCGGTGGATCTTCGATCGGCGCCTGGCCGACATCGTGCGCCGTCGCGAGGAGGACGCCACGAGCCGTGTCGCGGCCCGGGAGGCGCAGGGTGCCGTTCGGCTTGCAGGCCGGTCCCTGGTCGAGGCGGCGGTTCAGGCGCGGCGTGCCGAGGAACTGGCCGTAGCCCTCGATCTGGCGGCACGCGAGTGCACTGTGATGGGGCTTGCGTTCTGGGCTGATCTCGCGGATGCGGCGTCGCGTGACAGGACCGCGCAGCGGGCGGCGGTCTCCCTGGAAGAGGTCCGCGCCGAGGCTCGCGCCCGGCACGCACGCCTGGACGGGTACGGGCAGGGCCTGGCCGAGCTCCGCGCGGTGCGGGACCTGTGCGAGTTGTGGCGGGAGATGGCCCTGGACGGCTACGCGAGCTCCGGGTGGGCGCGCCGGGAAGGGGACGCGGCTCGAGCCGTGGTGCTGGGCCGTCGCGGCAGTGCCGAGCGGGAGGTGCTGCTGGCCCGCGCGGAGCGGGAGGCCCGGATCGCCCGGGAGAAGATCGCCGAGAAGATCCTCGGCGGGCGGATCTGTGAGGTCCACCGGCTGCTGGGTATCGCCGCGGCCGCGCCCGCCGAGCCCGAGGGCGGGGTGGAAGCGGCATGAGCGCGCTTCTGTCGGGCGAGGGTCGGCCGGAGCGGGTGTCGGTGCCGCGGGACACGATGGGAGCCGCCCCGCGCGCCGACGCGGTCGGCTGCCAGGGCCGGGACTCGATGGCCGTGCCGGCCACCGGGGAGAGGAGTGGGTTGTGACTGTCCATCAGCCGCATACGGCCGGGCCGCAGGGCCGACACCCCGCGGTGTGGGTGACCGACGCCCTTCCGCCGGTGCTGCAGGCCGCCCTGGCCCGGCGCGGAGGCATCCCCCGCTCCGTCCGGGAGACCGTCTTGGACCAGCTGTACCACCGCTCCGCCGGCGAGCTGCGCGAACGCATCGAGCGCCGCTGGTCGGCACGGTTCAGCCATCTCGACGCCGGCCGGATCGCGGAGAACGCAGACGAGATCGCCCTCGACCTCGTCGCCGCTCCGTCGTGCCCCGAACCGCGTTGCGAGGACGGCTGGCTCCTCGACGAGCACGACAGCGCAGGAGGTTGCCCCCGATGCCGTCGACGGCGCATCGAGAGCAACGCGCTGCCCGCCGACGCGCCGCCCGCGGCCCCGGCCCGCCAGCGCGCCGCGGCCCAGCAGATCCGCCAGCAGTTGCGGCTGACCCGCAGCGCCGTCCGTCACGTCCGCCGCCCCGCCCTTCAGGGAGACCCTGATGCCTGACCGCATCGCTTGCCTTGCCGACCGGGGCCTGTGTCCGGTCGCGCCCGCCGATGCGCGCAGGGACTGACGCTGGCCCAGCTTCGGAGTCTGGCCGGTTGGTGGCTGTCCGGCAGGGAGCCGAGCCTGCGGCGCCGGGCCCCGTCGGACGGCGGCCGCATTGCCGTGTTCGGACGAATCGTCCGGGCCGGTCATCGGCCGTCATGTAGCCGAACGCGCTCCGTTCGGGCGGAAAATCGGCAAACACCTGCGCGGGGCGGTCCGGCGTTCCATGATCTCGCCATGGACGACAAGACCGCTGCCATCCGGCGCGTCTACATCGCCTGCGTAGCGACCCGGTGCTCCAAGTGCCGTGTCGAGGTGGGCCGGTACTGCCGCAACCGCGTCGCCGGGGTCGAGCGGGACGGCGCCCCAATGCCCGAACTGCCCGGACTCCCGTAGACCCCGGGCCGCCCTGCGGCCTGAACCGCCCTCCCGGTCCGGCGCTCCTTCCCGCCGGGCCGCCGCCCCGCACCGGAAACCGAGGAGCACCCCCGTGTTCGAGACGCTGTACCTCGACCGCGACCACACCTGGCGGGGACGGACCATCAGGGTCCGGCCCCGCCGCTGGTTCAGCGAGGTCACCCTCGACCGCGACGGCTACGTCGAAACCGCCCGGGACCGCGGCGAGGACGCCGAACTGCCCCCGGCGTTCCTCGACGCCATCGACTACTACCACCACCGTGCTGCCCGGTGGATCAGGTACAACGGCTACCGCGACACCCTCGTCACCGTCCGGGGCAAGAGCATGGTCACGCTCGCCACCCCCTTCGAGCAGTCCTTCCACGCGCGCTGCGCCCTGCAGAGCGCCGAACTCGACCACGACTACCGGGCCCTGTACGACCTGGCCGACAAGCTCGCGCTGCCCCTCGACGACTGGCTCGCCCCGGGTGAGCGCCAACTCCTGCGCGGAGTCGACTTCTCCAGCTCGCCCCAGGCGTTCCTGGAGTTCCTGCGCGCCGAGGCCGACGAGCAGGGCCTGCGCCTCAACGGACGCGCGGAGCCCGGCAGCGTCTGGGTGCGCCCCACCCTGGACCCGCAGGTGAAGCGCCTGCGGGAGGCCCATCCCGAGCAGTTCCCCGGCTGGACCGACCGGTGGACCGGCCACCGGGACGACGCGCCCCGGCGCCCGCTGGGGGGCGGCCAGGGCAGCCGCTCCGCCGTCGCCTCCGAGCCGGTGGTCTTCCTCCCCGTCCCGGCCCGCAGGCCCCACCAGTGCCCGTGCGGCGCCCCGAGCACGGAACGGGACAACGACGAGACGCACCGCCGCCTCCACGCGGTCTGGGCGTACGGCCTCCCCGCGCCGAAGAACCTCCGCTGGCAGCACGACCTGGCCGTCGTCACCTCGCAGTCGCCGCTCTCCTGGCGGAAGCTGGCCGCGCAGGCCGCCCGCATCCCCCGGCGTGAGGGCCACTACGACTTCAGCTCGTGGTCGCACGACGGCGAACCGGCCGCGCTGCCGGCCCGCGACCGGGCCTACCTGCTCCACGCCCGCGGGTACGTCGTCGGATTCCTCGCCGCCCGCGACGTCGACCACCACCGGTGGTGGGACCTGGAGGAGGACTCCAAGCCAGGCGACGTGGTGGAAGCCCGCCGACCGCGCATCGACATGATCTGGACCGCCGCCACCCACCGCAGGCACGGAATCGGCCAGACCCTCGCCGGGGCGCTCGCCGTCGACTCCGACTGCACGACGGGCGACATCTCCTGGTCCTGCCCCATCACCCGCCCCGGCCGTTCCCTCGCCCGCCGCCTGTCGCCCGGCGGCATCTGGATCAGCTGACGGCTCTTCGCCCACCGGGCTGCACCGCGGGCCCGGCCCTGCGCACCGCTTCGATCGTGCTCGCCCCGCTGATGGACCGCGAGGCGCCGATCCGCCCCGCAGGAACACAACGGCCAGTCACGGTGCGGCTGGTCCTGGAGCAGCCCGTCCCGGACAGCGCCGTCGCTCACGGCCGGTCGCTGGACCCTGCTCACCAGGTGATGCGTCCGGGCGGGCCGGTTCACGGGCGCGGCGTCCAGCCGGGCGGGGTGAGCGCGGTGTCGGCCAGGATCCGCGTGACCGTGTCGTCCAGGGTGCTGTCCTCACCGATGACGTGTTCGAGGCCACCGCGCAGGAGGTCCAGCGGCCGGTACCAGCCGGCCATCTGCTCGGCGCTCACCTCGGCGGACAGCGGCCGGGTCGCGTGCCGGCGCACCGTCTCGTCGAAACCGACATCCAGGTAGTAGAGGAAGGTGCGCCCGCGGTGGGCGGCGGCCAGGCCGGTGAGCATCGCACCGTACCGGCCGGCGTCGAGGATGCCCTCAACGACGGTGTGGAAACCGGCATCGAGCGCGTGCCGGGCCACCAGGCCGATCAGGGGGATGTTCGCGCCGCCGGGGACGTCCCGCTCGCGGAGCACCTCACGGCGCAGCAGGTCCTGCCCGACGACGGCCAAGCCGCGGCCGTACGCGCAGCGGATCCGGGCGGCGGTGCTGGACTTCCCGGCGCCGCTCGGCCCTCGTACCACCACCAGCACTGTGTCCCTGCTGCCCGTCCCGGCGCCGGCCCCCGCAACCAAGGGCTCTTCCACGCTGTCGTCCACACCGCCGTCCCTACCCGCGGCCAGAACCGGCAACTCGGCCGGGCCAGCTGTTGCGTGGGTGAAGCGGCCCTCGCCGACCGCCGACTCCGGTGAGGCAGCGCAGTCACCGGTCGAGGGCCGCCCTAGACCCGCAGAGCCCTGTCCATCGGCGGTGCGCAGCATTCGGAGCACGTCCGCCACGCATGGACTGCGGTGAAGCCGGATGCCGGTTCGCTTGTCCCAGCGGCTGTCCCCCAGGCCGTGACCCACGGCGGCCGCAGCCGGTTGAGCACAGGTGAGCACCAGCACCCTCGACCTGATCCTGTTCGGCGGCGAGCCGAACGACGACAGCGCCACTACGACGGCCTGAGCGCTGCCGAGCGGGAGGCGATCGCCGAGGCCGCCGCGACCGGGGCGCCGCCATCTGGATCCGCGCCCTGGCCGACCGCCAGCGCCAGGAGGTCAACCGGGGCGCGCTGCAGCGCTACGCCCGGGCCGTGAAGCGGATCCTGGCCTGAGAGATCGTGCTCGACTGCGATGGGCCACTGGAGGGCGAGCTGCTCTACGAGCTCGACCCGGCTCACTTCACCCTGGAGCGCCCCGGTACCGGACCGATGGACCTGCAGCCGACCGAGAGGGTCGCGCTGGCCGCGATCGGCGCCGCCACCGCCTCCGCGTCCGGCACCGCGCTGGGCGACCTCGCCGCCGACCTCACCCGGGTGTGCCAGTTCATCGGCCACGCACTGGCCGTCGGCGCAGCGCCGGACCGCGAGGTGGAGGTCAGCGGCTCTGATCCGAGGTCGACCATCCGGACCGGCTCGCTTGGGTGGAAGCCTGAGGCTGGAGGTTGTGGATGTGGGCTTGGTGGACGGTGTGGGCGGCCTGCTCGGGGGTGTCGTGGAGGGCGGCCTGCTGGGTGGCGGCATCGCCCAGGAAGTGGTTGCCGTGGACGGCGACCCAGCCGTCGCCGCCGTCCAGGCCGCGCTCGACCCAGCCGACCTGGTGGCCCTCGCCCAGGACGACCAGGACGTCGGGCTGCACCGTCCACCCGGCCAGCTCCCAGCGGTAGCCGAAGTCCGGTTGCGGCAGCGGGATGTGCACGTCCGTGGTGCGGGGCAGGCCGCGCAGCATCGGGTCGCGCGGCACACTCACCGTCGCGCCCGCCGCCCGCGCCGCCGAAGCGGCGGGGGCGGATGTGCCGAGTGCCGCTCGGGCGCCGGCACCCTGCTGGGCCAGGCGCTGGTCGGCCAGCGCGCGCAGCTGCTGCCCGGCCGGCGTGGGGAGCGCCGGGCGGCCGCTGGAGACGGCCGGGGTTTCTCCCCGGGGCGCAGCGGGGCGCGGCGCCGGGTCAGCGGGCCGGGCCCGTGTTTCTCCCCGGGGCGCAACGACGGGTGTCCGTGCCTCCCGGGAGGCTTTCGGGACAGCGCCGGGAGCCGCGGTTTCCCCCCGGGGAGATTCGGCGGGCGACACCGCGACGGGGCCGGCTGGGGCGGTCGCGGCGAGCAGTTCGGCGCTGGCGGACGCGGCGATCCGCTCGATGCCCGCGCTTTCACCCCGAGGAGAAACGCCGGGGAAGGTCGCCGGTCCGGCCGGGGCCGGCGGTGCCAGCGGGTGGCGTTCAAGCAGGTGTCCGACGAGTTCGCGGTGGCGGGCGGAGAGCGCGTACGCGGCGGCGCGCATGTCCTCTCCGGCGCTGCGCAGCAGGTCGCGGTCGCCGCGGCGGGCGGCCCGCTCGAGCTGGAGCAGGAAGGTCCTGGTCTGCCGGTGGAGTTCGGCGGCGACTTCGAGCAGCTGCGCCTGCTGCTCGTCGAGCGGGAAGTCCAGTGGCGGCAGGACGCCCTCGGCGCGCGCGCCCATTTCTCCCCGGGGGGATTCGGCGGCGGCCGCAGCCTCGGCGAGAGCCTGCCGGCGCCCCTTCTCCCGCTGCCGGTCCGCCTTCGACGAGCACGGCTTCGAGCAGTACTTCGGGCGCCGCCCGGTGTCCTTGCGCTCCGGCATCTCGCCGCCGCACACCTCGCAGGTCGGAGCGCCGAACAGCATCGGCTCCGCGACCATCGGGACCGCGTTGTCCCCCGGGGAGAAACTCATGGCCGGGATGCTAGCCCGCGCCCCTCGCCCGTTTCGCCCCGGGGTGCAACGGGCCGTGTGCGGCACCTGTCGCGCGGGCGGGCGTTCGCCGTGCGGTGGGCGGGGTGGCCGGCTTCCACGGGACGGCCACTGCGGTGTGGGCCGCTTCGGCGCAGGCCTCCAACCGCGCTTCGGCGAGGGTGTCGGCGGCAGCCTGCTCGCTCCAGGCACCGCTCACCTCTCGCGCGACGGCCGGATCGCCTCGCGTCCAGGCGCCGACCCGTGTCCTGCGCGTCCGGGCCCGGATTGTCGGCAGGTGAACTCCTCTTCCACCGGCCGCCTGCCGGGCCTCGGCGCGGGTCTGGCCGCCTTGATCCCCACCGGCCGCCCGGACAGCTCCACTGGCGCGAGCAGCACGGCCGGCCCGGCCGAGAGGCCTGCCGAGACCGCGGGCGGCCGTGCCGCCGCCCGTCTCCTGCAACTGCGCGCCGCCGAGGTCTGGGTGCCGGTGGTCGCGGCCGCCGCCGAGCTCGTGGGCCTGCTGCTCGATCACCAGGACCCGGCCGCCCGGCAGGCCGCGGCGGCGGTATCGGAGCAGTTGCACGCCGCCGCCCGGGCCGCCGGGGTCGACCTGTAGCGGGTCGGCGGCCCTGCGCGCCAGCCGCCGGCCCCGCCGGCGTGCTGCGGCCGAAGTCGGCCCCGCCGTCTCAGGTCAGGCCGGTGCTTCGGCTGCGCCGCCATCCTCGATCGCGTCCAGGACGCGGTGGTGGTAGTCCTCGAGTTCGCCTTCCGGAACCGTGGCCGGGCTGCCCTGCAGGTGGTACCACTCGGCGGCGCCGCTGTACTGCACTTGGACGTCCACCAGGCCGCCACTCTGCCTGGTGGTGCGGATGGTCAGGTCGCCGGTGACGACGCCGACTTCGACGGTCATCGCCCCGCCGGGTCCGGCCGTCGCTTCGTCCTCGCACATGGCCGGCTCGATGGTGGGCATCAGGCGCCGCACGTGTCGATCATCTGGCCGAGCGCGGACTTCTCCGCGTCGGTCACCGTCAGCTTGTAGAAGGCCTTCACGTCCGTCCACGCCTTCGCGTACGAGCACCAGGCCTCCTTGAGCGGGGGCTTCCACTGGTCTGGGCCCTGGTCGCCCTTGCCGCGGTTGGAGGAGGCGGAGACCGCCTGCAGCTGGGGGCGCGTCAGGTCGTTGGCCAGCGCCTTGCGCTGCTCGTCGCTCCACGTGTCCGCGCCCGCCCGCCACGCGGCAGCCAGCGGTACGACGTGGTCGATATCCAGCTTGGAGGCGTCGGTGACCGCCTGCCCGTCGTAGGGGGAGGTCCAACTGCCCGAAGTGGCCTTGCACTGCCCGTCGGTGGCGACGTTCTTGCCGTCGCGCTTGAGCACCGCCTCCCTCGTGTCGCAGTTGCCGCCCTGCGGCGCCCACAGCGGGAAGCGGTCGCGCGAGTAGCCGGACATCGCATGCTGCGGAGCCACCTGCAGCGCCGCGAGCTCGGTACGCGCCTGCGAGGTGGCGGAGGTCGCCGGACCCGGCCACCCCCCGGCCCCCGCCCCACCGCCCGAAGGCGGCTGCGCGTCGCCACCGGCCGAACCAGGAGCGACAGACGCACAGGAGGCGAGCAGCACGGCCGTCAACGCCGCACCGCCGACGGCCGTCGCCCGCCGGGCAAGGAGAGAAGAGGTACGCATGCACCTCAGGTTGCCGCCACCGCCCTCGGCAAACCCCGACGGCACGCCGCCGAACCGGATCGGGTGACACCGGCCCCGTTCACCTGACAGCCGGGGAGTGGACGCCGGCGGCTCTGAGGGGTGCGGAGCATGCGCGCAGCGGCGAACCGGACGGCCCTGAAGAGAGGTGCTGCACGGACGCGACCCGGGGCCGCCCGGGCTACGGAAGGTACGGGGCCGTCCGGCCGGCCAGGCACCTGGCCGTTCGCGTCGGCGGCGCGGTCAGGCGGGGCTGGGACCGAAGCCGTCGGCCCAGCGCGTCCGGAACTGCTTCACCTCGTCGACGACCTTCTGGCACTCGCGCAGCACCGCATCCACCCTGACGGCGATCTTGTCGGCCCGCGCCAGCACCTCGGACGCAGTAGCCCAGTACGCGCCCGCCTTCCGGAAGAACCGGCGCCAGCCCGTCTGCTTCTTCACGGTCATGATCCCCCCTGGGGCAGCACCGCACGGCACCGTCGCGGGCGCCGTGCCCGGTGCCGCGTCGTTCCGTCGCGGTACCGGGCAGAACGAGCGGCACCCGGGCCGGTTACGGCCGAGCGCGTCATCCGACCGGCGACGGCCCACTGACGGAGCCGGGCCCTGATTCCGTATCCCCGGCCCGGGGTGGGATGTCGGTGGTGTCTGCCAGGCTCTCGCTGAACATCCTCCTCGGGCCGGTGAGGCCCGGGGCACCATCGCATCACCGTGCCGGGACCGTCCGGAGGTCCGGCACCCCTCGTACGGCCCACCTTTCCTCCCGTGCCGCGCACGGGCACCATCCGGGGCCGCTGCTCCGCCATGCCCGGCGGGGCCCCGTCGCTGTCACACCCACCAGGAAAGAGCGATGATGCCTACTCAGGAAACCCGCCAGAACCCGCTCGACGCCAGGCTCACCGGGCTCGAAGCCGCCTCCGCGCGCTTCAACCGGGCGAACGCCGACGAGGCCGCCGCTGCCGCACGCACCTGCCGGCAGCGGTGGGACAACGAAGGCGTCCCCAGGTCGCTGTTCGAGATCGTCGCCGACGACCGGCCGGGATCGGACGGTGACAGTATCCGGCTCCGGGACGCCGGCGATGCCGACGCCGAGCTCTACCTCGCCACGCTGCCGGACCACATCACGATCAGCTTCCCCACCAACGCGGCCCGGGTCCTCGCCGCGTGCGACCCGTACTTCGGCCGGATCGCCCAGCTCCAGCAGCTCAAGAAGGCCCTGGCGCCGGCCGCGGCCGCGCTGACCGCGCAGCTCGCCACGGCGGTGGAAGCCGGAGCCCTCGAAGCGGACGAGGGGTCGCTGCAGCAGACCGCCGAGCGGCTGGTGGGGGAAGCCCTGCTCCGGAGGTTCGATACCCAACCGGTCTGGTCCCCCGGGCTGGAGGTCGGCGTGCAGCAGGCGTTCGAGGAGACGTGCGACTACGCGAGGGCCGCACTGCGCGTTCGCTTCGGTGACGAGGTCGGGGAAGCGGATCTTGCGGCCTTCACGCCGCGCCCGGTGCGGGAGATCGCCCAGGACTTCTTCCGCCGCCACGACGATGTCCTGGCGGCGTGCGCGGCCGCCGGGGCCGCCCTGGCCGACCCGGGCCTTCCGCTCGTGTCCTACGACGAGATCGAAGGCACCCTGGGGTACGGGACGACCTACGAGTGGCGGGGTGATGTCCGTCGGCTGCCGAAGCCGGACAGCGGAACCACCACCCGGCCGAGCTGGCACCCGCTGACCCTCACGATGTGGCGCCTGCAAGGCCGGTGTTGACGTAGGACGACGTACGGGGCGGCCTGCTGGCCGGCCGAGGAGGATCGATGCCCGCTTCCACGTCCCGCACTGTGAGCCAGCGGGTTGGATGTCCGGCTGTCCGGCGTGGGCATCGACGCAGCCCGCGTCGGGTGCGCCGACCTTCGGGGAGGACTTCGAGTCCGGCGGTGTGGTGGAAGCCCGCCGGCCGCGCATCGGCATGATCTGGACCGCCGCCACCCACCGCAGGTACGGAGTCGGCCAGGCGCTCGCCGGCACGCTCGCCGTCGACTCCGACTGCACGACGGGCGACATCTCCTGGTCCTGCCCCATCACCCACCCCGGCCGCGCGCTCGCTCGCCTCGGCGGACAGCGGGTGGTGGCGTGCGAAGCGGTCGCGCAGAGCCCGGACCGTCGCGTTCGCGGGGCCCGCGCCACGCGAGGGAGCGCTGGTGGTTGCCAGCTGCCGTCAGGCCAAGTCGTAGACCGTGACGGGCACCTCGCGCCGGGTCAGCTGCTCCACGATGAGCGGCTCGACCAGTTCCCACCGGCCGCCGGCAAGGCCGCAACCGATTCGCGGCATGTGCACCGAAGCTCGCAGTTGCAGCGCACGTTCGGCGACGGTGGCAAGGGCTGCGCCGATGGCTTCGTACCTGACGGGCGGGGTGCTGCTGGGGCCGTAGCCGTGCTGGCCGATCATGTTGGCAACGAGGAGGCTGTCCTCGACGGGCACGAACTGCACCGCCCCGAGCGCGAAGCCGCTGCTCTCCCGGTCGCGGTACCAGGCCCTGTACGCGGTCCTGGTCTGCGGCCAGCGTCGGGCGAGCGGCAGCACGAAGCCCTTGCCCCAGCCGCCCGCGTCGTTGCAGACATGCGCGATGATCTTCGGGCCTTCACCCCGGGGCGCGGTTGCGTCGCCGACGACGTAGCTGATCTCCTGACTCACGGCGCGACTCTAGCCAGCGGGTCCGACAGGCCCTCTGATGCTGCGACCGGACGTCGAGCCCCTCGTCAGGGAGCCGTGGCTGCGGGCGATCTACGACCGGGGATGATGACCCGTCGGAAGTTGCGGCGGCGGCGTATCAGCGGACGAGGTCAGCGAACCTCGTGCCGCACCACAGCGGCGCCGCATGCCAGTTGCCCGCAACGGCCTGTGGGCTGGCGCCCGGCGGCGGGGGCAGGACACGATGATCCTCACCGCAGGCGGCACCTGTCGGCCCGCGAGTGACCACCAACAGCCGGACAGGCCCGCAGGGCCGCCGCAGCACAGCACCGGGGAACGAACATGGAGCAGCAGGGCGAAGCGGACGGCGTCCAGACGCTGCAGGGCACCGTCGAACGGATCCTGTTCGTCGCCGGAAACGGTCTCACCGCGCTGCGCCTGGGCCTGGAGAGCGGCGAGAGCCTGACCGCGAAGGGCGAGGTCCTCGCCGGTGTCCAGCCCGGCGAGACGCTGCAGCTGGTCGGCACCCACGCCCAGCACCGCGTCTACGGGGCGGAGTTCCACGCCGTCGACTGCTCCTACATGGAGCCCGCCACCGTCCACGCGATCCGCAAGTACCTCGCCTCCGGCCTGGTGCGCGGCATCGGGACCAAACTCGCCGACGCGATCGTCGGCCACTTCGGCCTCGACACCCTGCAGGTCATCGACACCACGCCCGAGCGGCTGCGGGAGGTCCATCTGATCGGAGGGGCCCGCTACACCGGCATCGTGGCGGCCTGGCAGGTCCACCAGGAGATCCGCCAGCTGATGGTCCTCCTGCAGGGCGCCGGAATCTCTCCCACCCACGCCCCGCGTATCGCCCACCACTTCCGCGTGGAGAAGGGCGAGGCCCACACCGTCACCGACGTCCTGGACATCGTCCAGGACGCCCCTTACCGGCTCACCGAGGTCTTCCGGATCGGGTTCGCCACCGCCGACAAGCTCGCCCTCGCCCTGGGCTGGCCCGAGCGCAGCCCCGAGCGGCTGCAGGCCGCGCTCCTGCACACCCTGGAGGAGGCTGCCGTCCGCGGCGGCCAGACGTTCCTGTGGGACGCCGAGCTGGCCCGCAAGGCCGCCGCGAACCTGCGCGACGACGGCGGCCTGGCCGAGCTGCTGCCCGACCAGCTCGACCACCTCGTCGAGCAGAGCCGCGTCGTCGTCCAGGAGGTGCCACACCGCGGCGGCGGCCTGCGTCCGGCGGTGTTCACCCCGCGGCTGCACGCCGCGGAGGTCTCCGCGGCGGCCCGGATCGCCCGCCTGTGCGCCGCCCCCAGCCGCCTGGCCGCCCGGCACCCCTGGCACAAGGGCCCGCTGCCGCTGATGGACAGCGCCGTCCAGCTGACCGAGCGCCAGGAAGCCGCCGTCCTGATGGCCCTCACCCAGGCGGTGTCCGTGCTCACCGGCGGCCCCGGCTGCGGGAAGTCGTTCACGGTCCGGGCGGTCCTCGACCTCGTCGAGGCAGTCGGCGGCCGCGTCGCGCTCGCCGCACCCACCGGCCGTGCCGCCAAGCGCTTGTCGGAGCTCACCGGCCGCCCCGCCACCACCATCCACCGCATGATCAGCAAGCCCCGCGACGAGGGAACCGCACCGATGAGCCTCTTCGACGTGCAGGACCCTCTCGACGGAGTGGACCTCGTGGTGATCGACGAGGCGTCCATGCTCGAACTGCCGCTACTGGAACGCCTGCTGGCCAAACTCCCCGTCGGCGTGCACCTGCTCCTGGTCGGCGACGTCCACCAGCTGCCCAGCGTCGGCCCCGGCCAGGTGCTGCGCGACCTGCTGTCCGTCGAAGCGATCCCCCGCACCGAGCTCGACACCATCTTCCGCCAGGACGGCGCCAGCACCATCCCGCCCAACGCGCAGCGCATCCGCCACGGCCAGCACACCGTCAACGGCGGCGAGTTCTGGTTCCTGCCGGTCGCCGACCACGCCATCACCGACACCGTCGTCGACCTCGTCACCCGCCGCCTGCCCGCCACCTACCAGGTCCGCCCCGAGGACGTCCAGGTCCTCGCCCCTACCACCAAGGGCCCCGCCGGCACCCGCGACCTTGCCCTCGCCCTCCAGGACGCCGTCAACCCGCACAAGGACGGCTCACCCCAGCACTTCGGCGACGGCCGGCCCTTCCGCCTGGGCGACCGCGTCATCGCCATCCGCAACGACCCCCGCAAGGGCATCCTCAACGGCACCACCGGCACCGTCACCGCCCTCGACGACAGGGAGCGCCGCCTGCACGTCACCACCGACGACGGCACCACCGCTCTGTACGGCTTCGACGAACTCGACGAACTCCTGCACGCCTACGCCATCACCGTCCACCGCTCCCAGGGCAGCGAGTACCCCATCGTCGTCATCCCCCTCACCAAGTCCTCCTCCTACCTCCTGCTGCGCCGCAACCTGCTCTACACCGCCGTCACCCGCGCCCGCCGCATCGTCGTCGTCCTCGGCGACCGGGAAGCCCTCGCCGATGCGATCAAACGCGCCGCCGATCCCCGCAACTCCTCCCTCGCCCCGCGCCTGCACGAAGCCCTCACCGGCACCGTGATCCTGCCCCGCCCCACCCGCAGCACCGACGGCCAGGCCACCCTCTGCTGAACCCGCCCACTTCCGGGTAGGTGCACCTGTCCGTCGAGGAGCAGACTTTTCTCCGCCGTGAGCCGCTGAACGACGTTGCGAAGGGCCGCCAGTTCCTCGGAACGCTCTCCGGCGGCCAGGGCCTTTCCGCAGCTCCACCACGCGGCGTCCCGGCGGCGGCCCGCATCGAGGTCGACGGCGCGTTCCTGACCTCCTCGGCCACGCCTGCCGGACACCACCGGCCACCGGGCCAGTGGCGCTCCCCCAAGCCGTAGAACGACGCCCCCTCACTCTCCCCGGCCGCCCCCGCCACGCGCCTGCCCTGCCGGGCCGGGCACCACGTGCGACAGCCCGCCGACGCGGCCCGCGGGCGGTAAGGCGGTTGAGCGCGGCGCGCTCCGCTACCGCACCCTGGCCAGCGCCCAGGCGGCGCTGGACCCGCCATCCTGCCGCCTGCCCTGCGTTGCTGTCCTGCCGCCCGGACCGTGACCGGTCCGGGCGGCAGGACAGCAACGCACCGTCCGCGCCGTGGACGGCGCGGACTGGGCAGTTGCCCTTGGACCAGACAGCACAGCCCCGTAGCAACACCGCACTCCCCAGCCGAGGTGAGGGACCCACCGGCCGACATGGGGTCCCGACAGCGGCTTGACGTCAGAACCCACCTGCACCCCTTCGCTGCTCCACCTCACCTCGCTCCCGCAGCATCACAACCCGGCAACCGCAGGTCGATTACGCGGCACCTCCTGGACCCGTACCAGAGGCGCACCAGAGGAAAACGCTCTGACCTGCACGAATAGACCCCCGGCCGGGATCGCAGGATCACTGACCCGGATCAGGCGGTTCCGCCAGAGGATCACAGAACCCCGCCGAGTGATCCTGCGATCCACTGGTGGAACCCCACGATCCCAAAAATGGACCATGAGTCCATTGACCATGAGTCCATTTTGGTGATCCTGGGCGCGCCGCAAATGTACTCATGGTCCATGGACCGATAGTCTATTTTTGGGCCGATGGCGGCCCGCTTATGTACTCATAGTCCATCGGAGGGAGGCGAACGTGGCAGAGCGAGCACGGCGGTACGACTCCCAGGGCAATCTGGTCCCGCAGGTCCGGTTCGGCTACCAGGCCGGCTACAGCACGGTCGACAACCAGAGGCTCAACGGCGTCGCCGAGGGAGTGGAGGCGCTGACGGACCGTGAATGCCGCGTTCTGCTGTGGTTCCTCTCGAAGATGCCCGGACCCGACCAGCCGGTCGAGATGCTGGAAACGGACATCGCCCAGCGCCTGAAGATGGAGACCAAGACGCTCAAGCGGCACATCGCCAAGCTCGCGTCCATGCGCCTGCTCTTGCCGGGCAAGCAGCTGGGCCGCTACACCTTCTGGAAGGTCACCCCCTACCTCGCCTCCCAGGGGAGCGCCGCAGAACAGCGAGAGGCGATCAAGGCGTGGAACCCGCCGGCCATCCCCGAGTGGGTCGAGCCGACGCCCAAGACGCGCAGACCGCGCAGCGACAAGAAGACTGAGGGGAAGTGACGGTCATGCAGATCGAGTCGCGGCACGACGTGGTCAAGATTATGAAGCGGGTGAGCGGCCTGGCCCCCAACCTCCGCCAGATCGTCATGCTGTATGCCTCCCTCGACCAGGACCCCTCCACAGGAGCAGTCCCCATCGACGCCAAGGAGATCGCGGCCGAGATCAACATGGATCCGAGCCTCTTCTCCCGGCTGCGCGGCCAACTCGTCGAACGCGGCTGGATGGAGAAGATCGAGGACACGGTCTACTACCGCCTCACCTCCCTCGCCGACAGCCCCGACAACGTCCTCCCGCTCCGGCGCACCGGCCCCACCAACCCCCATGAGGCCAAACGGGCCTGACCCGGCCGCCACCGGCTCCATCGAGGCCAGCGCCCACCCCGTGCTCCCCGCGCGGGGAAACCCCGACAGCCCGCGGGGCGAGCACCGATAGGCCTGAGGCCCGGCACCGCCACCGGGCCTCAGGTGCGAACCGCCGGCTGGCCGGGGCCCGACCAGACCCGGCAGTTGAACCCTCACCGCTTGCGGCGACGCCTCGCAACGCCACCAACAGGACCGCTGCCGCCGCGCAAGGCACGGAAGCGGGACGGAAGGCCCCGGCCGGCAGGCTGCCGACCGGGGACCGGGGCCTCGGCCCGTCTGCGCCGTAGGTCCTCCCCACGCAGAACCTCGAGCAGGCCGTCGGCCGGCGGCCCATTGCCGCCCGTGCGAATCGCGCCAGGCCCGGCACCGGTGATCGGCGCGGCCCCGAATCGGTATAGTCGGCCGCGGAAAGGCCACGGCACTGGCCTGATGCCCCGCTCTTCACGTCCACGCCGTTGAGGGCCCAGAGGCCAAGAGTCCACGACTCGTGCCCCCGACAGGCGTATCCTCACGGCGGTGTTGACCTCTCGGCAGCCCGTGCAGCGTGGAGCACGGCTGCGGTGAGGACCACGATGTCCAAGAACTCCACCCGGGCGCGCGATCGGGCCGTGCGCGTCTACATGGCAGAGCACGGCGTCCCGCTCAGCGAAGCCCGACGGGCCGTCCTCGCAGACGCCCGAGAAGCCGAGCAACCGGTCGCCGGCCCCTGGGACGGCTTCACCCCGACCGAGCGCAGGCGCTGGGAGGGGCGCAAGCTCTCGGACCTGGCCACCCGGCAGGAACTGCGCCTGCTGGGGGAGGTGGCCGCCGAACTCGGCTCCTGTATGTACGCGCTCGACGTCCTCCGCTGGGGCGACGAACCCGTAGTGCTCTGCGACCCCGACGCGCCCGACGACCACGTCGTCCCCCGGCTTCCGCGTTGCAGCGACCGCCAGGACCAGGCGTGGCGCGCCCGGATGGCCCGGGCGTTCTGCGACATCGCCGACGACCTGCTCTCAGGGAAGGCGCCGATCGCGCGCTGCCACGCCGAGGACCTCGCCCTGATGGTCGCGGCACACAAGGCCCGCGAACTGGTCCAGCAGGCCAAGGACTTGGCCGGCGACCCCCACAGCGTCGACCCGGGCGGCCAGCCCCTGGACGCAGCCGGCCACCTGGCCCACTGGTTCCCCGGCCTCGGCCGCGTGAGCCTGCGGCGCACCGACGCCTTCACCTACCACGACCTGGAGGAAGCCCTGCTCGGCGAGGCCGAGGTCTACCTGCTGTGGGACGACGACCAGGGCTTCGAATGCCCCGACCACCCGCTCGGCTGGTCCGTGATGCACGAGGACATGCGCGCCGAACGCTGGTTCGACACCTTCGCCACCACCGTCCCGCGTGACCCGGAGCGCGGTTTCCCCGCCGACGTCTGGCCCCAGCTCACCGACCACGCCCGCCGATCCCTCCAGCACGAGCCCGTCTGGCTCGGCGCCGAGGCGCAGCAGCCGGACACCCCGCAGGCCGCCACCGGCCCGCGGCCCGGCGGTGCGCCCTCGCCCGGGACGGTGTTGGCCGCGAACTTCATGGTCGCCGCCTGGCGGCAGCAGGTCCTCACCCTGATCGGCGAGACGATGTACGAGCAGCACCGCGTCTGGCCCGCCGAGAGCCCGGAGCAGGTGTGGAACCTCGACGGCCGGGCCGTGCTGAGCGACGTTCCCGCCATCGCGCTGGCCCAGGCCCGCCGCCTGATGCCCGACACCGAAGCGGGCCGCGGCCAAGTCATGGAGATCTACTGGGCCCGCCCCGCACCGGCCGGGCACTACTATCCGCCGCTGTGGTTCCGCGTGGATGTCTGGAAGATCGAAGAGCACTCCAGCGGCCCGCACGACGTCCCCTGGATGCGCGTGCGGTGGGCCGACGGGTCGCTGTCCGGGATCGCCTTCACCGACGTGGTGGCAATCCGGCGCCCCTGCGCCCAAGACCTCTCCCCGTGGGCGCCGGTCACCGGGGAGCTGAAGCCGATGCCGACCCTCGCCGACTTCCGCAGGCCCGAAGCCGACGACCCGGACGATCTCCCGGACTGAACGGACGCGGCACCGCAACCGCGCCCGAGAGCCGGCCGGCGGATGCGCTGCGAAGGCCGCTGGCACCGAAGGGGCCGCCGACCGATCCCGGGGCCGGAGGGGCGGCGCCGACGGCGGACTGCGATGCCCCGTCCGGTGTCCGGGCAGGCCGCAGCGAAGGCACGCCCGCGGGGAGTTGCGCCATTCCGCCGCTCTGATGCGCTGCCACCTGCGGAGGATCGTCCCGGAGGCGTCGCGGGCGAGGGGTCGGCGGTGGCCCGACCGTCTCGATGCCGTGCCCCCGTGAGCGGCTGGAGCGCGGGGCCGTGCCCTTCGCCGGGGCCCCTTTGCGCATCGGACGGCGGCCGGGCCGCCGCGGTGCACGGCAGGACGGCCGAGGGTCAGCCGGGTGCGGGCGCTGTCCGGGCTGTCGCCGCGTCAGGACGGTCCTCGTGGGCGGTGCGCAGCAGGAACAGGGCTGTCTGCAGGACGAGGCCGAGGTGGTGGCGGGGCGTCGGCTGGGTCTGCAGGTCGTGCAGGAGGACGTTGCGCAGGTTGCGGCCCTCCTTCGGGTCGGCGAGCAGCAGGCGCATCGACGACTGCCAGGGGGCGGGCAGTTCGGCGTCGGTCATCGAGGAGATGAGGGTGCCCAGCTGCTTGACGCCGCCGGCGGTCGCGCCCTGCGGCGTGGAGATGACGGGGACCGACTCGCGTAGGAGTCGGCGCAGCATCCCCTCGACGACGGGCAGGGCGCCGCGCACGGCCAGGCGGTCCATGCCCAGCCAGTAGGCCTGCATCGCTTCAGCCAGGACGCACGCGGACTCCTGCGGCAGCACCACGGGGTGCTGCAGGACCTCGAGGAGCTCGTACTCGTCGGGCACGAACCGGGCGCCGATCCGGTCGAGTTGCGCGGTGACGGCCATGCCCGCGATGTCCATGTGCACCAGCTGCCAGCGCAGCCGCCACGTCTCCTCCTGGTCCGCCCGGTGGCCGGTCAGGACGGGCCCGTTGGGGTTGACGCCGTAGGTCGTCAGCCCCAGCAGGTGCGAGGTGAAGGGGCCCGGCAGCTGCTCCACGGTGTTCCGGGTGGAGTCCTCGTCGCCCAGCGGCGCGGGCAGGGCGCCCACTTGCCACAGGGCCTCGCGCAGATCGGCGGCCGCGTCCACGGCGGCCGCGCGGGCGGCAGTGAAGCGCTCCAGGTCGGGCTGGGCCCCGAGGTCCACGCGGATCGTCGACATGCCGAGCTCGCCGACATGCTGCAGGTCGAGCCGGACCGCGTCGTAGAGGTCGCTCAGGCCCGCCGCCCGCGCATGCGCAGCCGCCTCGTTGAGGTAGAACACCTTGGTGAAGCCCGGCACCTTTCCGGCGGCGGTGCGCCACGCTGCCACGATCTGCTCGTCCACGGCCTCCCGCGGCGTACCCGCCGGGTGGAGGGCGCGCAGCACGCTCAGGCACTCCACCTGCTGGTGCACGTCCGCTTCGCACGCGGCCGCCGCACGCTCTAGCGCGTCGGCCACCGGACCGCGGTCGATCGCGGGGGTCGCGGCCAGTGGCTCCAGCAGTTCGAGGACCGTGCCGGCGCCCTCACCCGCCTCCAGGAACACGTCGGCCGCAGCCAGCATCTCCCGCACCAGCTCGTCGCGCAGCTGCGCCAGGCCCACGTCCCGTGCGAGACGGAACGCGTCGGCGTGCGTACGGGCCGACAGCCACCGGCCAGCCGTTGGCTCGGCGAGGACTGGGGCGGCCTGCCGGTAGAGGCCCACAGCCAAGGCGGCGTGGGTGCGGCCCCCACGGCCGGCGGCGCGCACCAGATGGTGCAGACGGGCGCGCACCAGCGGGTGCACGCGGTCCTCGACCGCGTAGGCGGCCCAGCAGTCCACGGTGCCCGCAGCTAGCGTCCTCACGTCCACACGCTCGCCGCCGCGGGCGACGAACGCCCCGGACGGGACCAGGTCGAGGTCGAACGCGGCCGCGAGTGCGGCCAGGTCGCCCGACGCCGGCTCGTCGACGGACGCCGCGCGCGCGGCGGCGATCCGGCCGGCGATCTGCGCGTAGGACTCGGCACCCCGCGCGACGTCCAGGACGGACACGACGATGTCGGACACTGCAGTTACCCCCACCTGTCCTGAACGTACGAACGCCCACACCCTACGAGCTCACCCGCGGCCTCGTTCTGCGCCCGCCCCGCCAGGAACTCCCTGGCCCCCGGGCCCCGGCCGCCGGCCGGCTCCGGCGGAAGGCGGTGCCGGACCGGTGCGCGGCGTCCCTGCCGATGCGGCCCGTGCGCTATTCTCGGCAGTCGGTAGCCCAGATACCGGCCATCGGCACGCGCCCCGGACGCCCGTGCCCCAGACGATGGCGAAGGGGGAGAGCCTCGCTGCAGAGACCTTGACCGTGCCGATCGGCGCGGCCAGTCCGGGTGGACGCGTCGAGAACAGGGCCGATGCCCCATGGCCAAGGACGACCGCAACGCACGTGCCCGCGCCGGTATCACGGGCGAGAGCTACCAGCAGGCCCTTGAGCGGCTCCGGGAAGACGGGCTGATGTACGGGCTCGTACCCGACGCCGCCGACCCGGCGCAGCAGATCCTCGAAGCCGCCGTCCTGCGGGCCCTGGCCCGCCCCCCGCTGGCCGTCGACCGGTCGCTGTTCGGCATCACCCGGGTCTCCCCGACACGCGAGGGCCTCACCCTGTGGCCGGCCCGCGGCGCGGCGGGCGCCGTTCTCGCCCGCCTGCTGCCCGCGACCACCGCAGGCATCTGGTCCGGCGTCCCCGCGCTGCGCCTGGAAAGGGGAACGGGCACGCAGCTGGCCCTGCAGGCTGCCGGCCCCGCGCAGGTGCTCGTCCGTGCCCGCCCGGACGACCACCGCGAGGCCCTGCGCATCCTCGCCCAGCAGGGCGTGACTCCCTGCCAGGGCGCACCCGGCGCTGACGAACTCGCCGCCTGGCAGCAGGTGGAAGGTGACCTGGAAGCGGACGCCGCCCGGTGGAGCGCCGCCCTGCGCCGCGCCGCGCTGTTCCTCCCCCACCCGCCGGACTGGACCGGCCGTGCCCCCTCGCAAGCCGAGGTGGCACTTCCCGCAGGCCTGAACGCCCCGAGCGACCACCGCCCCGCCCCGCCCCGCCCGCCGAAGATGACCGTCGCCGTGACCTCTCCCGGGGGGAAGGGAGGCGAGGGCCGCTCCACCGTTGCCCTCAGCCTCGCCCGGGAACTCGCCCGCCAGAGTGCCGCCGTGCTGCTTCTGACCGCCGACGAGTTCTTCCACGACTTCCTGCGCCACCAGGGGTCCGTGGACTGGTGGGCCGCGGGCGAGCACCTGCCCGGCCCCGGGCGGGGGAGCATGGCGGTGGCCTTCTGGAACGAGCGCGAGGACACCCAGCTGGTGGAGCTGGCCCGCAGGAAGGCGGACGTCGTGGTCCTGGACACCAGCTTCTCCTACCGGGCAGGGACCGTGCCCGTCGACGTCGAGGTCCCCGTCTGCCGGTACCGCCCGCAGGCGTGGACGAAGGCGGTCCGCGAGGACTACAGGCCCGAGAGCATCCGCGTCCTGGAGTGGCTGGACGAGCGCTTCGACTCGTTCTGCCTCACTGCGGGGCGGGAAGCCGACCGTGAAGCGCAGGGACTCCCGGGTCTCCTGTCCGCCCTGGACGACATGTTCCTCACCTACGCGCTCATGCGGATCAGCGGCCACGACGGCGAGGAGCTGTACGACCGCGACGACGAGGACGCCGCCAACTTGTTCTGGGAGGCACCCCCCTACCCTCAGGACTCCACCCGCGGTGAGGGCCTCCTGCCCGCCGAGGACAGGGCCCCGCTGGAGCAGTGGCGCGAGGAGTTCCTCGCCTACCTGGAACCGGACGGGCGCAGCCGCGAGCCGCAGCTGTGGCCGCGGGCCGCGGCCGTATGGGCCGAGCACTCCCGCCGCCGCAACCGGGAGTTCCTGCGGCCCGGCGATCCGGTCGCCGCCGACCTGCGCGGCAACCTGGACGCCTTCGTCCAGCAGGTTGCCGGCGACGCCGTCGAGCAGTGGGGCGACGCTTTCACCGCAGTGGTCGGCGAGTTCACCGACGGGGTACTCCACCGCTGGCTCGAAGAGACCTTCACCTCGTTCCTCGGCACCCGCGACAGGCCCACGCCGGGCGCGTCCGGGGATCTCGTGGCAGTCCTCGAGACGCGCTTCGCGGAGTTCGCCCGAAGGAAGGCCAACGCCCCGCAGCTCGACGCCGACGCCCCGACACCACCGCCCGTGCCCACCGCGGTGGCCACGGACGAGTGGTGGTCCGCCCAGGCCCCGCCCACCACCGCCGACGAAGACGCGCACGAGGTGGATGAGCGGGGCCTGGAGTCCTGGCGTGAGGAGTTCCTCGACCAGGTCGACGCCGAGGGCTACCGCCGCCATCCCGGGGCGTGGGCACAGGCGCGCGCGCAGTGGATCCAGCGCGGCCGCAACGACCTCCGCTTCGGCTGCCGCGTGAGCGACGCCGAACTGCTGCTCCTCACCGACGAGTTCACCCGGCTGATCGCCCCGGTCGCGAGCGAGGCATGGGGCTCCGGGTGGCGGCCTGTCGCGCAGGCTTGGAGGGACGGCAAGGAACCGCTCCTCCTGGGCCTGGACGCCTACGACGACCACATCACCTCCCGCCTCCTCGACCGGGACCCGACCGACACCGCGGCCCACCTCCTCGCCCGCCCGAGCGGCGCCGCCAACACGGTGGTCGTCCTCAACCACTCGCCCAAGGACCTGCCTGCGGAACGCCTCGCCGCGGTCGGCACCGCTCTGCGCGGGTACGGCATCGCGGGCCTCGTGAGCGTGGCGTCCTCACGAGCCCTGGACGTGATCCCCTCCGGCGACCGCAACCTCGCAACACCGCCGCCCGCCATCACCCGTCTCGCGCGCGTCGTCACCACCGCCGGCCGGGCAGGCAGGCCGTGAACGGCGCCCGGCCCGGCCCGAGGCCCGGCAACCCTGCCGGGGCCGTCGCATGGGAGCCGGTGGAGGCGCTGACCGAACAGCGGGCGAAGCAGGTCGCCGAGGCGGCCTCGATCACCCCGCCCGCGCTGCGCAGGTACATGGCCGCCTACCTCGTCTGCGAGGACACCGCGAAGCGGGAGATCCGGCAGTTGCTGGAACGCTTCCTGCGCACGGGCCGGTTGGCCCGCCGGCCCGGCTCCGGAACCGTGCGGGTGCGCAACCACCGGCTCGACGACGTGAACGGAGACGCCTACACCTTCATCCTCTCCCCGGGCACCGAGACGGTCCTCGCCTTCAGCGGCCCCGCGCAGTCGTACTTCGGCCGCCCCCACCAGGCCACCGACGACCTCGCCGCCGCCGTGGCGGCGAACCGCCAACGCGTACAGGAGCAGCTGCAGCGCAAGGCCGACCGCATGGAGCAGCAGGAGCAGGTACGCGCGGCCCGTGAAAACGCCCGGCAGGCCCGTATCGAAGCCGCGCGGCCGGACCCCTGGCCGCTGGTTCCCGAAGGGTTCTACGACCGCAACGGACAGCCGGCCGTGGACTGGAGCAGACCTCCGCTCGCCGGTGAGGCACAGATCCGCAGGGCCGGCCGCAGCCGGCAGATGCTCTTCCACTCGGACGCCCTGAACAGCGTGTACTTCCGGGAGGTCCCGATCGAGGAGAGGCACGAGGCGCTGGCCCGCGTCCTGGACGTGATGATGCGCACCGAACGCAAGGGCGCCATCGCCGTGGCCGGCGGCGCCATCACCGTGACGAACCGGAAGATCACGCTGACGCTGGCACCCCACGGCATGGCCGTACTGGCGGCGAAAGTCCCGAGCGAGGAGCACATGCCTTCCCGCTACCGGCGCGACAAGTGGCCCCTGGACTCGCGGCGCAACGCGCTGTGGCAACACGCCCTGAACGGACGAGGCCCGTACAACACGGGCCCGGCCTCCGCCGTAGGGGCACGCACGACGGGAAAGCCGATCAGCTGAGCTGCCCCCGGGGCAGTCCCGTTCACCTGCCCCACCGCTCCCGGTCTCGCCGAGCCGCGCGCAGCGCCGCAGTGCGGTTACCACCCCCGCCGGCGCAGGAGCCCGAGCCAGGGCGGGACGAGAGGCGCCAGCCGAACAGAACCGGTCAGTCTCGATCATCACCACCGAACCGGCCGGAATCTCCTCCACAATGGAGAAGCCGACCTCCACCCACCGTGAGGAACCGCACCGTTGGCGTCCGCCCCGCTCCCTTCCGCACTCCAACCGGCCCAAGGCCCGGGTGCCGAGATTGCCAGACTCGTCGGCGACCTCGTCCAGGCCGCCGCCGACGGCAACGAGCAGGACCTGCACACCCTCGTCGAACGGGCGCGCGCCGCAGGAACGGACGCCGGCGCCGCTGCGGTGCTCACCGTCGCACTGACGCGCAACGCACCGCCCGAAGGCCGCACGGCAGGCGGGGCACCGGACATGGGGGCCCTGCCCCTGACCCGCGCGCAGGACCTCCACGAGGTCCACCTCGCAGACAACCCCACGGTCGCAGCACCTGCGCGTGTGCGGCAGATGGGCCCGCGGGCCCGCGCGGTGATGCAGAAGGCCGCCGACGTCGCGCAACCGCTGTCCGACGCAGACCGCGGACCCGCGCTTCGCAAGCTCTACACCGAGCAGTTCCGCGACGACCGGGACATCTCCGAAGTCGTGCTGCGCCTGCTCGCGCAGGCGTGCGTCCCCGTCCTGCACGGCTCGGCAGCCGAGACGCTCGCGCAGAACAAGCGGATCGCCGCGCTCCTGGACAGAGTCACCGACCGCAGCGTGGTCGACCAAGTCCTGGACGAGGCCCGCCGCGGCGGGGTCGACCTGGAGGAACTCCAGCGCGCGGCCGCGGACCGGATCGGCGGGCAGGCGCGCCGGAGCAACGGCACCGGCGCCGGTCTGGATCCGCAGCAGCTCGCTCGGATCGACGGCCTGAACGCACTGAGCAAGGAGATCCGCGCCGGCGAGCAGCATCCGGATGCGGACCAGCGGATGTTCGGATTCCTCTCCCTGGTGCTTGACGCGGCACGGACCGGCGATTGGGAGCTGGTCGCCGCGGTCACCGAGGTCCTGCAGGCGGACAAGAGCGTCCCGAACATCGTCGGTGTCCTGCTGTCGAACATCAACCGGGCCTGCCCGGACGACACCCGCCGCCCGGATGGCCGCCCGGACCTGCTGTCCTTGTCCGGTGCCGCAGACCGGGAGCGCTTCGAGGACCGCGCTGCCCGCGGCGGTGACGCGGCCGCCGGCCTGGAATGGGAGAGCGCCCGCGCGGTGGTGGACCTCCTCGAGGCGGCCACGGCCCAGATCACGCGCCGCGGCCACCAGGCGGCCACCATGAAGGTCCTGCGCAAGGGCTTCGCGGCCGCCCGGCACCTGGAAGCCCCCGCCGTCCGCATGGCCGCCGAGATGGCCGCGATGTGCATGGCCGGTCTGGAGACCCATGCACTGCCCGGCCGTTGGCAGGCCGACACCGAAGGGTTCTTCCCAACGCAGGACCCCGCCTCGCTTGTCCTGCCGCCACAGCCGCTCCCCGGCGGCCGGCCCTACGACGGCGACCCCGCCGACTTCGACTACGAGCAGCCGGTCGCCTCCCGCGTCCCGCGCTGGCGCAACCGCATGCTGCGGCAGTTCGACTCGCCGGAGACCGCGGTCCGCCTGGCCGGGGGCATCGACCGCATGACCCTCACCCCTGCGGTCGCCTCCCGTTTCACCGCGGCCCAGATCGTCATCGGCCAAGAGAGCGCCCGCCTGAAGCACGGGCGCGTCTACCACCTGAACGAGCGCCTGACCCGGCTCGCCACCGCGCAGCGGCACCAGCCGCGGGACCTGCCCGTCACCTGGGAGCGCCTTCCCACGCGCACCGGGTTCATGGGCTTCGCCCGGCCGATCGCCGCCCTCCCCGACCAGCCGGTCGTCGCCGTCTCCTGGGGAGAGTGGCACGCCGGATGGGAACCACGACTGGACGCCCGGCCGCACGAAGCCGTCACCGCCTTCGGCCGGCCCGTGTGGAAGCACCGGCACCCGCATCCCGACCCCGCCCACCGCCGGGCCTACTTCCACGGCACCTGCGCCGAACCTGGGTCCTCGGCCGAGCACCGGAACGCGGCCCTGGTGGCCACGTCGTCACGGGAGTGGCTGTGGGTCACCTTCTACGCGGCGCACACCGACCGTGACGTCCCGCTCGCCTGGTGCGCGCAGACCGTGGTGCCCATCGGCGCCTACCTGCCCCAGGAAGCCCAGGACGCCGACGCCGGCCTCCTGCCCTGGCTGCGGACCCTCATGGCCACCTGGGACCGCCTCACCGACCCCGACCCCCACGACGTCGCCGCCGTCATCCAGGAGGTCCGTCTCCCGCGGCCCGACAACCGCACCAGATCCAAGAAGGGCAAGAAGCCGGCGCCGAGCACCGAGCCGCTCTCCGACACCGTCTACGTCGTCACCGACCGCGAGGTCCCCCGCCGCCCGGCCGCTCCGCCCGCCGATCAGGGCGTGATCCCCGCTCCCAGGCCCGAGCCGCAGTACGGCCTCGTGATCCAGACCAAGGGCACGCAGAACCACTGCTTCGCGCCCAGCGGCGAGCACCGCCGCCACCTCGAAGCCGGCCTTCCGTGCCCGCACCACCGCGACGTCCCCCTCAAGCCCCGGTACCGGCGGTACTCCGACCTCCCGCTGCGCCCGCCCCGCACCGTTCACAAACCCGAGTAGCGACCTGCGCGGACCGCGGTCACCGGCGGGGCTCGCGGGTACTGGAGGGAGATCCGCCCAGCTTCCAGCCGCTCGGCTTGTGGCCCCGGAACGTCTCACCGGCCATCACGGCTGCCCGTTGCGCTCGAACTCGCTGCCTGCGCCGCCCTTCTGGCGCCGGCCACCGACCGCTGGACCTCCGGGGTCGACGCAGCGGGCATGGGCCCAGCCGTCAGGTGTCTCGGCGGCGGGCTCGCGCGGCCCTCGGGGGAGTTCGCACACCGGGCACGTCGGAGCGGGGTCGGATGCGGGCCGCACCGGTGAGGCGGGTGGCTGCTTGGAGGCCGTGGGAGGGCCGTCGAAGCGGGCGATCTGCAGATTCTCCGGCAGACGAGCGCGGCTGCGGTTCGTCAGCTTCCGTCCGGTCTGGCCGGCTGGGGGCAGTTGGCGCACCGCCCGCTCGCCCGCCGGGGCGGGGCGGGCCGGCGGAACGGGAGAGCCGGTTCGCGGCGCAGGGGAACCGCGTTCACCGGCCTGGACGGCTTTCGCCAGGCAGCCCGCGTGGCAGAGCTTGCCCGACTTCGCCTTGGCGGTCGGCTGCCGGCCGAGCGCCTTGCGGCAGATCGCGCAGGTAGAACCCGAACGGGCCGTGCTTCTCACCCGCGGAGCACAGCGCCAACTACCCCACGCATGTCACGGAGCGTCACATCAGGTTGACGTCGCGAAGACGTGGTTCCTCCGCGACCGGCCCCATCCCGCTGGAACGGCGCCCGGCACAGTTCTCACCCGGCCCTGGGCCTTGCCGGAGTGCCGCCCGTTCCGCAGCCGCGCCCCGTGCCCCGCTGCGGGGAGCGGACCCGCGAGGACCCGCGGCCCGCAGGCGCCATCCAGGCACCCCGAGGGTGCCCGGCCAGGGCAACGGGCGTCTGGAGCTGTCAGGTGGGTCAGGCCGCAGAAGGGGTTGAGCGCTGATCGCTCCCGGCGCGCAGGCACGCCGCCGCTGCACCTCATGGGGAGCTTGCAGTGCGCTATGTTGACCGTGGCTTGACGCGAACTGCCACCCGCCGACACCTGGTGCCCACGCCTACGGTGACGACCGGCCAAGGGCCCACGGACCCCGCGCGCCAACGAGTCCCCGACCTCGGCGGCAGGCGTGGGATGCCGCCAGGGATCGAAATCACCGTGCCCAAGAAGCAGTCCACCGCCGCCCGCAACGCGCGCGCCCGCCAGGCCACCACCGGCGAGCCGTACACCACAGCCCTGCGCGCCACCCAAGCGCTGCAGCCGGGATCACCTCGGCAGGCAGAGGCGTTCCTCGCCGCGCTGCTGAGCATCGTCGGCGAGCAGCCGGCCGCGGCCGTCCTGGAGCGCCATATGGACATCGACCGGCGGAGCGAGTTGCTGACCGCTGCCTACGTACGCGCCGACCGGGCTGTCCACCACGCCCGCAACGCGCCACCGCACGTTCTGGGTGAACTCAAGGCGGCGCTGGACGAGGCTGATCGCGCCTGCCTCGACTGGTGCGAGCAACGGCAGCCCCAGGCGCCGTTCTACGCGGCGTACATCGCGCTGTGCCATGCCGGGCAGAGCACCGACCCGCAACAGATCGCGGCGGTGGCCTGCGCCGTCCTCGGCGGACCGGACCTGGACTTCGGCGTGGCCGAGGAGTTCTCCGACGACATCAGGGGCTGGTACGGCGGCGGCTGGCCGCAGCAGGAGCCGCTGCGGGACCTGTCCGGCCCGGACACCCCGCAGTCCACCGCCGCCAGGCAGGCAGCCGAGCGGCTGTACGAGGCCCGGAACACGCCTTCGCGCGGGGACGAGGACTGGCATCACGCAGCCGAGCTGATCATCGAGGCCGGGCGGCTCGCCGCGGTCGCCGCCTCAGAGGGCTGAGCCGGGACCGGGCGAAGGGAGGCCGACGGCTGACGTGCCGATCGGGCGGGCAAAAGCGGCAAGAGGCGGCGTCTTTGTCAGAGGCCCCTGGTACTCCAGCACTGCGAGTCCTGCACCAGGGGCGACCTTCAGCGAATGGAGGTGTTGTGTTCACCGCTCTGCACCCCGACGCCGGCCGCCTGGACGCCACCCTGCCCGACCTGGGATGCGGCCTGGCATGGGAGTCGGTCCACAAGGTCAGACCCCGCATCGCCCTGACATGCCCCGACTGCGGTCACGGCGTCCACGCCCGCCGCTCCTCCCGCAAACTCGCCCACTTCGCCCACGACAGCCGCCGGCCCGAACACTGCGAACTCGCCGAGGAGTCGATGGAGCACCACCTGACCAAACTGGAGCTCGCCGTGGCCATTCGCGCGAGCGGCTGGCACGCCGAACTCGAAGTCGGCGCCCCGGACGGATCCTGGCGCGCCGACGTGATGGCCTGCGCACCCGACGGCAGCCGCCGCATCGCCTGGGAAGCACAGCTGTCACCGATCACCGTCGAGGACATCCGGGCCCGCACCGACCGCTACGCCCGGGACGGGATCGAGGTGTGCTGGGTGACCAGCCGCAAAGCAGCGGCCTGGATGGGCCGGGTGCCGTCGGTGCGGGTCGACCCCGCAGACGGGAGATGGCGCGTCGACGACGGAGTCGCCGGCTTCGACCCGCGCGCCGGCCGGTGGCAGACCGTGCCGTCCCCGCTGGCCGACGTGGTGCGCTGGGTCCACACCGGCGGTCTCACCGTCCACCAGGTCCTGCCCCGCTACCGGCGGGTGCGCCGGGCGGCCGACGAGGACTTCGCCAAACGCCCGCTGGTGTGGGCCAGCCGTACCTCCCGGCACGCCGAGGCCAAGCACGAAACGATGAGGCAGCGCCAGGACGAGCTGAAGCAGGCCCGGCTGGAACGCGAGGCGAAACTCGAACAGCAGCGCAAGGAGGAGGAAGTCCAGGCCGCGGCCCGCCAGCGGGAGCGGGAGGAGCACCACCGGCAGGCACGACGTGAGCACCAGGAACTCCAGTGGGACCTGAGCGCCCTGATCTCCCGGGGCCGACGCGCGCTGGAGCGCCGACGGGCGGAGCACGACGCCGAGCAGCGCCGGCTGCAGGAGCAGGAGGAAGAGCGCCGCCGCGAGGAGCAGCAGGCGGCCGATCTGGCAGCGGGCCGAGCCTGGTGGTCGGAGGTGTCCGCAGCGCAGCGGGCGGAGCTGGCGGCCGCCGTGGAGCAGGAGGCGTGGACGACGCTGACCACCCGGGCGCAGATCGACCCAGATGCCCTCTCGCCGCAGTACGCCTATGGAGTGGCCGCCTGGGCGGGCGGGAGCCGGTACGGGCTGTTCGGAGTCATCCGCCCCTGCCCGTCCCTGGTGGGGCGCTGCCCCGAGCTGCTTCGTGAGCGGGTCTTCGTCCGCAACGCCCGCGAGGCGCGCCTGCTGTTCGAGGCCGGCCTGGACCCCGCCTGCATCACGCACTTCGGCCTGCCCGACTTCGAGCAGACCACTCTGTGCTGAGCCGCCCGGCGGGCCATGGACGTCCGGGCCGCTCAGGCGTGCGGGCAGGTGGCGAGGGTGGCTGGAAATCGGCCTGCCTGCACCTGTTTCTCGCCGATCGCCCGTTCGATTCGGGGGAGTTCTGGCGGGCACAGCCTCCCATCCCTAGAGTGCGTGCACCAACATTCTTGCTCTGCAAGGGAGTTAGAGCATGCACGCAGGTGTGCGGGCGCGTAGCCCGATCGCCCTCCTTGCCCTGGTCCTCGCCCTGTTCGCACTCCTCACCACCACGGTGCAGACGGCGCACGCCGCGCCCGCGAAGGAGTCCTACACCCTGGCCTACGACCCGGCCCACCCTCTGCCCATCGGCACGTACATCGGGACGAAGGCGGAACTGCAGGCGAAGGCCGGCAGCCAGCAGGCGCCCACGCCGCCGACGCTGCACGACACCGGGGAAAAGGCCGCAGTGGCGCAGTCGGCGAAGGCCGCCGCCATCCCGGCCCCGGCCGGGATGGCCGCCGCCAGCGGTGACAACCGAGCCCCGACCCTCGACTACTGCCGCTCCCTCTACCCCAACCCCTCCTCCCCGATCAGCGCCCAGCTCTCCCGCTGGGGCTGGTGCTTCGTGGGGACCTGCGGCTACTACTCCCTCACCGACGGCATCGTCACCGGCGTGACCACCTACCGCTGCACCATCGCCGGGCGCGGACAGACGGACGACCGGCACGTCTTGTTCGACATCGGGTTCGACAACTTCCAGGACGTCGGCCTGGTCCTGGTCGACACCGACCTCGTGGTCGGCTGGACGGCCGCCGGGTACAGCGGGGACGACGGAAGCAACGGCCCCTGCTCGCTGGTCTACTCCGCCCCGACCCGCAAGCTGCTGTGGCAGCTCGGCATGACCGGCACCGCCGAGGTCTGGGACACCGACAGCAACGGCTACGGCGACGACAAGATCAGCCGGTGCACGGCGCAGGCCAACGCCCACTCCGACATCCCCATCTGGGGTGAGATCGCCTCCAAGCCCGTCCGCCTGGACTCCGCCACCTACATCCCCGGCCAGCCGACTGCCGGACTCTTCCCGGACACCATCGGCTCCATGAACGCCTACTCTCGCACCAACCCCGCCCACGCCGCTGTCGCGCTGCACATCTACGACGCGCAGGCCACCCCGGTGTACACGCGCCCGGCGAAGGCGGACAAGGCCATCCCGGGCGGGGTGGCCAGCGGCCAGCCGCTGCACCGCCTCTACCCCCGCCCGGGAAGCGCCGAGGAGACCCGCTACAAGCTCAACCGCTCCACCGTCTCGACAACGTGCGACCAGGAGTTCGGGACCCTCGACACCGATCTGCAGTGCGACGAGTACCCGTTCGCGTCCTCGTACGAGGGCGCCGGGTACGCGAACGGCAACTTCAGCGTCCGGCCGGTGCCCAAGACGCAGAACCTGTCCGCCGGTGGCAGCCTCGTCGCCTACTACAACTCCGACCGGATCCTCAACGGCGATCCCTACTGGGTGGAGATCGGGTAGTCGGGCCAGAGCCGGACGTCGAACAGGTCCCCCTGAGCGCCGTCCGGCCGGGCGAGCCGCCACACCGCCAGGGTGTGGCGCCTCGCCGCGTCGGCGCCCACCGGCACGGTCAGCAGCGCGCCGTGGACGGTCGACGCGAGGATGACACCGCACACGGGATCGAGGTGGACGGGGACGGCGCCCAGCGGCGTCCAGGGCGCGCCCGGTCCCTCCTGCGGCCCGGTGCACAGGGCGACGCGGAACACCGCCTCCTCCTGGCTGTACGCGGCCGTCGGGACCGCCACCACCGCCCCTCCCGCACCGGCCGCGATCCGGCCGTCCTCCGGCACCACTGCCGCCGCCAGCGCCTCCGGACCGGTGGCGAGCAGGAGTGTGAAGTGGCCGTAGTCGACGGCACCCGCCACCACCTCCGCCCGGCCGCCGGGCACCTCGACGAACAGCGCCTCCCGCGCCGCCCGCCCCTCGGCCGTCCGCAACAGCGCGTCGAGGGCATCGGCGAGGGCGCCGTCCGCCAGCGGGCGGGAGGGGGACGGCCAGGCGGCGAAGCCGCCGAAGCGGTAGCGGCTGCGGTCGAGGTGCAGGTCTCCCAGCCCCGGCTCGGGCGCGGCCGCGCGGTAGAGGTAGTGCCGCACCACCGCGGCCGAGCCGCCGTCAGCAGAGCGGGTGTCGTACGCGGCTTCGGGGCCAGTGAGCGGCCCGAGAGCGAGCCCGCTGGCGGCCAGCACCTCGGCACGCAGGTCGGCGGCCACCGACCCGCCGTCCGGTCCGGCGCCCGCCACCGAAGGGGCGGTCCAGCCGCCGTTAGCCTCTGATTGCAGCAGCAGCACGCCGCCGCCATCGGCCATCACCACGGCGTCCGCCGCCACCTGCCCGATGCCGTCCGCCCGCGCGGCGGCCGCCAGCTCTCCCCAGGTCTCCATGCCGCCGCACCCTACGCCCGGTGGGTGCCCGCAGTCGGCTGGTGCCCACCACCCGCCCTCGATCGGGTGACACTCTGGCGGACCGGGAGGGAGAACCGGTCGCAGGCCATTGGGTCCACGTCCTCGTCTGCCGGTGACGGACTCGTCGGCCGGGCTGCTGCCCCGGCCGACCTCGGCTCGGTGGCTGCGGTGATCCTAGGCTGCGCCTGGCCCAACAACGTGGACGCCGCCCTGCTCCCGGTCCTGCGCGAAAGTCCGCTGCGAACACGGGCGCCGACGCAGGCCAGCCACCTTCGTACCCGGAACGCCGCCGTGCCCAACCGCAGAACCACTCTCCCGCACGCCGGCCGATCCCCCGCCGCCCGCGCGGCGCAGTCAGCGGGCCACCGTCACCGGCGGGACTCGCGGGTGTTGGGCGGGGAGCCGCCCCGCCTCCAAGTGCTCAGCTTGTGGCCGCGAAACGTCTCACCGGACTCCACAGCTGTCCTGTTGCGTTCGAGCTCGCTCCGGCTGCCCGCCTGGCGCCGGCCGTCGGGCGCCAGGCCTCCGGGGTCGACACAGCTGGCGTGGGCCCAGCCGTCAGGTGCTCTGGCTCGCGCGGTCCTCGGAACGTTCGCACACCGGGCACGTCGGAACGGGGGCCGCTCGCGCGTCGGACCGGTGAGGCTGGCGGCTGCTTGGACACCGTCGGCGGGCCGTCGAAGCGGTCGACCTGCAAGTTCTCCGGCAGACGGGCGCGGCTGCGGTTGGTGAGCGTCCGCGCGGTCCGTCCTGCCGCAGGCAACTGGCGCACCATCTGCTGGTCTGCTGTCACGGGCCTCTCCTGCGGAGCGGCACGACGGGGTCCGGGACGGAGTAGAGCTGCCTCCACCGGTCTTGACGGGCTTTTCAAGGCAGCGCGCGTGGCAGAGCTTGCCCGACTTCGCCTTGTCGGTGGGCTGGCGACCGAGCAGCTTGCGACAGATCGCGTAGATGGGACCGGAGCGGACCGTGCTTCTCACCAGCGCCGATCGCAGCAGGTAGATGGCACAGCGTCAACCAGCCTTGACAGAGTCGAAGTTGCCACATGGGTGTGACCTGGAACTTCTGTCCACAGTCGGGCCGGGTTCCCGCCCCACCTCCACTGCACCGCGCCCTCTACGATCAGAGCGGACCCAAGCCCGGTACGAGCGGGGGACGACAATCCGTACGGGCCGAAGGAGAGTTCTTGACCGAGCACGCTCCGGCTGCACTGCACCCCGACCACGCGGGCCTGCCCGCGCTGTACATGGCCGAGCTATCTGTGCACCGGGAACGCTGGCAGCTGATCGTCGTCGCACCGGGCCCCGAGGTCGTCGTCGACACGCTCGACCTCGGCCCGGCCGACACCTTCGCTGTCCCCGACCCGAACAGCCCCGGGCACCACCTGGTCGCCGCGAGCCCGGAGCCCCGGCCCGTTCCGCCCCTCAAGGAGGCGATCAGCCTCCTGCCCGCGGTGGGCTACACCATCGACCCCGCCGCCCGTGCCGACCCGGCCAGGCTCACCGGTTGGACCCAGGTCACCAGCACCTGCTGGACCGCCCCCTGCCTACCGGCCGCGTCCGCGGCGCAGTGGCTGTAGCGACCGGCCCCCGGAAAACCTTCGACGAGCAGGAGAGTGACGGGATGACGACCGTCGAGCCCGAACCGGCCTGCCAGGAGTGCGCCGAGCAGCTGGCCTACGACCCCGACGCCGCCGTCTTCGCCTGCGGCAACGGGCAGTGCGCGTTCTTCGGCATGGAGAAGTCGGTGTGGAGCGCGCTGGAAGAGGCAGGGATGCTGCTCGCCCCGGTCACCGGACTGCCCCGGCCGACCCGCCAAGGCCTCCCCGTGCCCTGGATCACCCCGTGGACCGCGGCCCGGGTGTGGTGGCGCGCCATCGACGCCCGGCTCCTTGCCCGTGCCCACGCCGAATGGCGCTGCCAGGTGTGCGCAGACCTCCTCCCCGAGCAGGCATGGGTGCTGGCCACACCCGACGGCACAGTGCTGCAGGCCGCGCTGCACCAGGAGTGCGTGGACCTGGCACGGGCGGTGTGCCCGCACCTGTCCGGGCCGGCCACCCGCAGCCATGCCCACCTCGTCACCCGCGCCGAGCTGGTCTCCGACGGACGGCCCCTGCCCGAAGCGCAGCCCTCCGACCCGCACTTCCTCCAACAGTGGACACTGGCTGCGCCCTCGGCGCGGCCCGCGTACGACGCTCCCTCAGGTCCGGCCGCGCCGACGCGGGCTGCGGGACCACTCAGCCGCGCGCCCGCCGGCTGATCCCCGTGTCCGCTCTTCACCAGGGTCGGGTCCCCTTCGCCGGCGAAGCCGTTGGGCAGGATGCGGCGGCTACCCCCGTGCGGTGCGCTCGGCAGGTCGGCGGCCGTCGGGCAGCGGAAGAACGAGCAGGAGGGCGTGCAGGTCCACGGGGTACGAGGTGTGGTCGTCGGAGGTGAGGCGGTCATGGTGGCCGAGGCGGGGCCCGCGCAGGGCTGCACGTTCGTGGATGCGGGACGGAGTGCGGTACTCGATGTGAACGGCGGCACCGGGGTCGCCACGGAGCGCGGCAGCGGAAGCATGTGGGTGCGCGGCCACCGGCTCAATGACGTGGACGGTATCGCCCATACCTTCGTCCTCTCCCGGACGCCCAGGCGGTCCTCGCCTTCCGCGGCCTGGCACCATGACCAGTTCCTCCAAGCCCGGTCTGACGGCCTGTGCGCCAAGCTCCAGCGCCTGCAGGCGATCACCTACCAGGATCAAACGCCGGTAGATACCCTCTGTCGCGGCGTCGACGGGCGAGCGCGATCTCGAAGGTCTCTTGGGCGCGTTCGACGACCTCGAGGTATGCCTGGTGGTCGGGCGGATCGTGAGGCCACCGCCGAAGCACGGCAAGCAGGCTGAATCCGTGGTCGCGGTGACCGTTCTGCACCCGCGCCCCGAAAATCCGATCCGCGGGCCCTTGCCAGCCATCGCATGCGGGTTGGCAGGAGCCAACTTCCTCTGATTTCCGGGCTATAGGAGGCTCCGAAAGGCCGGAGTGCCCGAGCCGACGGCATATTCCTAAGTTCGGATTCCAGTGTTCTCTGCGAGAGCGGCCCGGAAGACAGGCACCAGGTCAGCCTGCATCTGGTAGCCGAGGAGGGCGCGTTGACGGCTGCTCTCGTAGACAGGTGCGATCGGGGGGTCGATGTCCGCCGGCCAGCAGCGAAGACGCGCGCCGTGGGCCACGGCACGTCGGACTGTCCCCATGTTGCAGTTGCGGTGGATGCCGTTGCCGAGAGCACTGCGGTCCGCCCAGCCCCCGCCTTCCACTGCCATGCCTAGGAGCTTGTCGGCTCTTTCGGGAAGGGCGAGGAGGATGCTGGCGCGCCAATCGGTCCACAAGGTGTCTGTCCGGACCAGTCGGGCCTCAGCGTCGCCGAGGATGTCCCAGATCCGTGCCGCAACAGCCGCCGACTGCAGCCGTTCGGGAGTCCGTGTCGAATCCAGCTCTGCGACGTAGCGTCGGAGCCTGTTCTCCACGGTGCGCAGGGCGTTGAGGTCACGGTTGACGGATTCCGGGAGGCCCGGGCCGTGGGGGGCGTCGAGTTCTTCAGGAACTTCGTGGTCCTGAGAGTCGGCCAGAGTCCGGGCGAGGCGGACGCCTTCGTCGCTGAGTCGCCATTCGGCGCCGCGCCCGTGAGCGGGAGGGGCGTAGACAGCCAGGTGGTTCCGCTTGAGCGCTTCGCCGGTCTTGGCCATCCGTAGATTCAGCACTCGACGAGGGTGCCCGAGCGCTTCGACCAGGGCCCGTTGCTGGGCCTCGCTCAGGCTCTTGCCGGAGTGCACGGGTTCTCCCTGCCGGTAGCGGTATAGAGGTCCGGTGGCACAACCAGTTCGCTCCGGCAGGCACCTTCGCTCGGCTCGGGCCCTGGGCTGTCAGCCAAGGACAGGTTACCTGTAGGGCGATCGGCGTCATGGACACCGGTGGAGGTGAAGTCGTGGGGGCCCGGCGTGGATCCTGCGGCGCCGAAAATCCCCGACGCCGACAACGCGGGCGGACATGATGCGGCGGCTACTCCTGCGTGGTGAGCGCGGCTGGTCGGCGGCCGTTGGGCAGCGGAAGAACGAGGGTGTGTGCGGGGCAGGGGCGGTTGCAGGGCCGCGGGTCGGGCGGCCAGCAGGTCGGCTCTGACCCGGTCGTCCATAGCGGCCAACAACCTTGCAAAGCTTGCAATCTGATTTTTCATCAGGGAATTGTCCCATTTCAGCGGCCCGTACCGGGCCGGACCGCTGAAGTGGCCCGTCCTGGTCGGTGCTGGAAACCGGCGCCCGGCGGATCAGCCGGTTCAGGCCCTGCGAGGCGCGGACTGTGGGTAGCGTGAACGTCACCGCCGGGTGCGTTTCCGTGCTGCATCCGGTCGGCGAAGCGAATCCTGCGAGGAAGGACCGCCGATGACCGTGGCCCTCGGACCGCCCGGTGCGACGACTCCAGCGGTCGGCGTGCGGCTGCGGAGCGTGGCGCTGGACCTGACCCGGGCCTGCCAGGCCGCGTGCACGACCTGCTACAACGGCTCCGGCCCGGCGGGCGGGCACGGGGAGATGACCGTCGACGACTGGCGCTCCGCCCTGGGGCAGGCCGCTGACGCGGGTGTGCGGCAGGTGCAGCTCATCGGCGGGGAGCCGACCCTGCACCCCGCGCTCCCCGACCTGGTGGACCTCGCCCTCGCCCGGAGGCTGCGGGTGGAGGTGTTCTCCAACCTCATCCACGTCAGGCAGCGCCTGTGGCCGGTGCTCCGGCAGCCCGGCGTGTCCCTGGCGACCAGCTACTACAGCGACCGGGCCGCCGAGCACGAGGCCATCACCCTGCGCCGCGGCTCCTGGACCCGCACCCGCGCCAACATCGCCCGGGCCCTGGCCGACGGCATCCCGGTGCGCGCCCTGGGCCGCGCCGCCACCGCGAGCGGCGCGGAGGCAGGCGGCATGAAGGAGCTGTGCGGGCACTGCGCCCGGGGCCGCGCCGCCGTTCTGCCGGACGGCTCGGTCGCCGGCTGCGTCATGTCCGCCACGATGATGACTGCGGGCAACGTCCGGCGCGCCCCGCTGGCGCAGATCCTCGCCGGGGAGCGGTGGGCCGAACTCGCCGCCTCGATCCCCCGCCCGGGCGGGGCCGGACGCACCGCCACCGCCTGCAACCCGAACCAGGACGGCAGCGACTGCGCGCCGGCCGAGACCGAAGCCTGCAACCCGGCCTACTGACCGGCGCGCAGGATCACAGGGAAAGGAGCCGGCCGGTGGACTGGCGACCTCACGCCGCGGCGCTGTCGGCCGCCGTCGCGCACCCCGCCTCCCGCTGGGCAGCCCCGCTCGCCAAAACGCCCCGGCACTTGTTCACCCCCCGCTGGTGGCGACACCTCCCGCAGTCCGGGTGGACACTGCGCGACGGCGCGGCCGACGAGAACCGGTGGCTGTCGGCCGCCTACCACGACCACACCCTGGTCACCCGCGTCGGCCCGCTGCACGCCGACCTCGCCGGCCCCGACGACCACCCCGAAGGCCTGCCCACCTCCAGCAGCACCCTGCCCACCCTCCTCATCGCCATGTACCGGCACGCCCTGCTCACCAACACCTCCACCGTCCTGTGCGTGACCGGCACCGGCTACGGCACCGCCCTGCTCGCCGAGCGCCTCGGCGACAAGCAGATCACCTCCGTCGACATCGACCCCCACCTCGTGGACACCGCCCGACGCCGCCTCGACGAAGCCGGCCACCACCCCGCCCTGCACACCCTCGACCTCACCGGAGCGCTCCCCGGCACCTACGACCGCATCATCGCCACCGTCGCCGTGCCCGGCATCCCCTCCTCCTGGCTCACCGCGCTGCGCCCGGGCGGCCGCCTGGTCGCCAACCTCTCCGGCACCGGCTTGGTGGTGGCCCTCGACCTGCAGGACGACGGCAGTGCCCGCGGCACCGTCACCCCCGAGCGCGCCGGCTTCATGCACACCCGCCGCGGCGACGACTACCCCCCGCCGCCCGACAACCGCCGCGCCTGGAGCGCCGAAGGCGAGCAGGTCACCACGGGCCGCTACCCCGTGGTGGACGTCCAGAGGTCCTGGGAGCTGATGAGCGCCCACGCCCTGGCCGTCCCCGGCGTCCGGCACGGCTTCGCGCAGGAGCACGGTGCGCGCACGGCGGTCATGGTGCACCCCGACGGGTCGTGGGCCCGCGCCACCGGCCCCACCGGCCAGGCGCCCACCGTCCACCAGGGCGGCCCGCGCCGCCTGTGGGACCGGCTCGACGCGATCCGGCACGACTGGCTGACCGAGGGCCGCCTGCCCGCCTACGGCGCCACGGCCGAAGCGGATCCGGACGGCACACTGCACCTTCGTCGCGGGCCTTGTCGCGCTACCGCACACCCCGGCCCCGTGGCGCCCGCGCGGCGCCAGGCCGCTCGAGGACAGGCACGGCAGCAGGATCTGGATCACCGGCCACCGCCGCGAGGAGGTCCTGACCGCCGACGCGCCCGGGCTGAAGACCCACGCCGTGGGCCTGTGCCTGGCCACGCAGCAGGAGTGGACGGCCGCGGCCCGGGACGCGGCGGCCGGCCGCTGGCCGAGCGCCCTGCGACAGCCCGGCGCGTACCTGGGCATCGTGCAGCACGACGACGGCACCGTGCGGGTGGCGGGCGACCGCGCGGGCACGGTCCCGCTCTACTGGCGCACCGTCGGGAAAGCCGTGCTGTGGGCCACCGCCGCCACGCCGCTGGCCGCCTACACCGACCGCGCCCCGGCCCCCGCCGCGCTGCTGGCCCCGCTGGCCGTCCGCGGCCTCGACGCCAGCACCCACAGCCTCTTCCCCGGCATCCACCGCGTCCCGCCCGGCCGCTGCCTGATCCTCACCCCCGGCCGGCCGCCGCACACCGAACCCGTCCCCGCCGCCGACGCGGAGCTGACGTTCACCGACGGTGCCGAGCAGCTCAACACCGCCCTGACCGACGCCGTCGTGCGCCGCACCCGGCGCTTCGACCCGCTGTCGGCGGACCTGTCCGGCGGCATCGACAGCTCCACCCTGACCGTCCTGGCCGCACGCACCGCCCCGCACCCGATCCTCGCCACCACCTACACCGACCCCGACCTCGACCGGCAGGACGACCTCGACCACGCCCGGCGCATCGCAGCCGCCGTGCCGGGCATCGACCACCGCGTCGTGCGCGGCGGCCACGGTGTCCTGCACTTCTCCGGCCTCGACGATCCCGCCACTCTCCCGCACACCGACCTGCCCGCCCTGACCCTGGGCCTGCTGGCCATCAAGGACGCCCAACTCGCCCCCGCCCTCGCCGCAGGCTCGGCTGCGCACCTGACCGGCCGCGGCGGCGACGACGTCCTCGACGCGCCCGCCGCCGCCGCACTCGATCTCCACCTCGCCGGCCACCCCGCCCAGGCCCTGCGCCACCTGGCAGCCCTCGCCCGCACCTGGCGCATCCCCGCCCATCGCGTCCTGCGCCAGGCCGCCACCACGCTGCGCACCCCCTACCCGCGGGCCCTGGCCGAGCTCGCCGCCCACCTGCGCGGCCCCGCCCCGATCGACGCCGCCCTACGGGCGCACCTGCCCCTGTCCTGGTGCTCGACCCTGCCCGGCGCCGCCTGGCTCACCCCCACGGGCCGCACCGCCCTCGCGGACCTGGTCGCCGACCACGCGGACACCGCTCAAGCGGGCACCGCCCCGGGCCGGCATGCCCAGCGCACTGCCCTGGAAATGATGGGCGCCGGCCATGCCGAATACGCCGAGATTGCCCGCCAGCGCTGGAACCTGGACATCCACGCCCCCTACCTCGACACCCCCGTCGTCGACGCCTGCCACGCCGTCCCCGCCTGGCAGCGCCGCCGACCCGGCGACCTCAAACCCCTCGCCCGCGCCGCCTTCACCGGCACCGTCCCCGACACGGTGCTGCACCGGCGCACCAAGACCGCGTTCACGTCCAGCCTCTACGCCGGCATCCGCGCCAACGCGCCCACCCTCCACCGGATCCTGGAGACCTCCCAGCTCACCGCCGCCGGTCTCCTCGACGCCGACCGGGCCCGCGCCGCGCTCGCCGCCGCCGTCCGCGGCGAGACGGTTCCCCTGCACGGCCTGCACACCCTCATCGCCACCGAACTGTGGCTCGCCGCCCTCCCGCCCCGCACCCACTGGTGGGAGAGCACCGACCAGCCCGCCCGCCAGGAGGCCCACGCATGAGCGCCCTTGCAGCCGCCCGCGCCGCCGACGGCTCCCTCGCCGTCCTCGACACCCGCCGCGGACGCGGCCGCTGGCGTGCCCTCGACCCTGTCGGCGCCCACGCCCACCACCACTTCACCACCACCAGCGACCCCCGAGGCGCCATCGACGTCCTCGTCGACCACTGGAGCGCCACCGGCGCCGACCCCGACCGCATCCGCGCCGACATGACCGCCCTGCACGCCTCCCTCGCCGCCGCCGACCTCCTGCACCCCGCCCCCACCCCCGAACACCGCCCCGACAAGGAGGTCCTGTTCGCCGCCCGCCGGCCGCTGCGCCCCACCGACCGGATCGCGGCCGCCGCCGCCTTCGCCCTCGCCGTCACCCTGCTGCGCTGCCTGCCGCTGCGCGCGGCCCTCGCCGTCGCCCGGTGCGCCACCCGCCTGCCCGGCCGCCCCTCCGCCACCGGCGCGGCCCGCAACCTCGCCCAAGCCGTTCACCAGACGGGGCGCTGGTGGCCGGGCCGCTCCGCGTGCCTGGAGGAGTCCCTCGCCACCTTCCTCGCCGCAGCCCTCACCGGCCGCCGCCTCACCTGGGTCCTGGGCGCCCGCTTCGCCCCCCACGGCTTCCACGCCTGGACGGAGACCTCCGACGCGATCATCGGCCAGGACGAGAGCGACCGCGCCTGGCCCTACCGTGCCGCCCTGCGCATCGAACACCCCTGAAATTCGCCACCCTGCGCCACCGTGACCACCCGAACGAGTGAGCGTTGCGCCAGGGGTGACAGACACTCAGCGCGTTGACGCCCCCACCCGAACCTCCTTCCGCCTCCCCTGGCCCCGCCGCCGGACCACCACCCCGGCAGCGATCGGCCGCTACACCGTCAGCGCCGAGAAGCACGACGACGCACCCGCCCACCCCTTCACCGCCATCGCCCGACGCCTGCCCGCCCTGTGGAGCACCGCGCTGCGCCTGGCCTGGAAGGCCGACCCCCGCGCCCTGCTGATCCTCGCCGCCCTCCAGATCACCGTCGGCGCCCTGCCCGCCGCCCTCCTCTACGGCACCCGCCACGGCCTGGCCGCCCTCCTCGCCCAAGGCCCCGTCCTCGACCGCGTCCACACCGCCCTACCCGCCCTGACCGTCATCACCGCCGCCGCCGCCATCCGCTCCCTCGCCGCCGCCGCCACCGGTGCCGTCGCCTCCCGCCTCGGCCCCCGCGTCGACTCCCTCGCCGAGCAGCAGTTCCTCGACGCCACCAGCCGCGTCCCCCTCGCCTCCTACGACGACCCCGCCTGGAGCGACGCCTCCGAAGCCGCCAACCGCGCCAGCAAGGACGCCCACCTCGCCGTCGAAGCGCTCGGGCCCGTCCTCGGCGCCCTGCTCGGCATCCTCGTCGCCGCCGGCACCGTCACCACCCTCCACCCCCTCCTGCTGCCCCTGCTGCTCCTCGCGGTCCTGCCCCGCGCCTGGGCCGCCATCACCGCCGCCCAGGCCGCCCACCTCGCCGAACGCCACACCCTCGCCGACCGCCGCCAGCGCCACACCCTCATCTACAACATCTCCGGCCGCCCCACCGCCCTCGACGTGCGCGCCAACACCATGCGCCCCTGGCTCCTGCGCGAGTTCCGCACCGTCACCGACCGCCTCGAAGCCGCCGCCCTCCACTCCGGCCGCGCCACCGCCCGCCGCCAGCTCACCGGCGACGCCCTCGCCGGCACCGCGGCCCTGGCCGTCTACGCCGCCCTGCTGTGGCTCGTCACCGCCGGCCGCATCCCGCTGCCCGCCGCCGGCACCGCCTTCGTCGCCGTCCAGAGCGCCCGCGCCCTGCTCACCGGACTCGTCAACGGCATCAACACCAGCTACCGCACCGGCCTGTACCTGCAGGACCACGCCGACTTCCTCACCGACTGCGCCCGCCGCACCCGCCTGCCCGCCGCACCCGCGCCCCTGCCCGACGGCCCCGCCGCCATCACCCTGCAGCACGTCGCCTTCACCTACCCGGGCAGCGCCCTGCCCGCACTGGAGGACATCGACCTGACCGTGGAGCCCGGGCAGGTCCTCGCGATCGTCGGCCACAACGGCTCGGGCAAGTCCACCCTCGCCAAGCTCATCGCCGGCCTCTACCACCCCACCGCCGGCACCGTCCGCTGGGGCTCCACCGACCTCGCCGACGCCGACCCCGACCAGCTCTGGTCCCGCCTGGCGATGATCCCCCAGGACGTCTCGCGCTGGCCCGCCACCGCCCGCGAGAACATCACCCTCGGCCAGGGGCCGACCGACGACGATGCCGTCCTCGCCGCTGCCGAGGCCGCCGGCGCCGACGACGTGATCCGCCGCCTGCCCGACGGCCTGGAGACCAACCTCGCCCCCTCCCAGTGGGGCGGCCGGGACCTGTCCGGCGGCCAGTGGCAGCGCCTCGCCGCCGCCCGCGCCTTCCACCGCGCCGACGCCTCGCTCGTCATCTGCGACGAACCCACCTCCGCCCTCGACCCCCTCGCGGAAGCCGCGTTCTACGGCCGCGTCCGCGCGATCGCCGCCGGCCGCACCGTCGCCCTGATCACCCACCGCCTCGGCTCCACCCGCACCGCCGACAAGATCGTCGTCCTCGACGGCGGCCGCATCGTCCAGCACGGCACCCACGACCAGCTCCTCCAGGACCAGCCCGACGGCCTGTACGCCCGGCTCTGGCGCCTCCAGGCGAGCACCTACCAGAACCACCCGCCGGTAGGCACTCGCTGACGCCGCGCCCGCCGGGTGAACGCCGCCGTCAAAGCGAGCTGACCGCCCTGCTGAGGACGGCCCGGGGCGGCCGACGGCGCAGCGGTCCCGGTACAGGGCCACGGGGGCTTCACGGCCGCGCCGGAACCCGGGCACGGCGGTGCTTCCGGCCGCAGCGACGCACCCCGACGATCCGAGCACTGCGCCGGGCGGCTGCGGCCCGCCGGAATCAGCCGTGGCGCAGGTGCGCGGAACGCCGGTACTCAAGGGCGAACTGATCGGCGATCAGCCGTACCTCCTCGGGAGAGGCGGGCCCTTCGCGTTGCCTCCGGCGGGCCAGCGGGCGGGGCGCATCGGACACTCTAGGATGGTCACCATGGGTAATGAATCGGTGACGGATGAACTGCTGCTGCACACCGGCGTTCGGACGGCCGCGCCGTTGGCCGCTGTCATCGGGGCCAGCCTGCGGTTCCTGGCCGACGGCGGGGTGAACGGGCGGCTCGCACTGGGCGACCTGGTGGCCTTGGCCCACGACCGGACGCGGACGCTGCCGGCGGTGTCGCTGCACCGTGCCTGGCAGGCGGGCCTGGTCGAGGCGGACGGGAGCATCCACCGGAGCGTCGCCGAGGTGGTGTGCGCCTATGCCGTCGGCGAGGGCTGCAACGTGGTGCTCGTCGATCCGGTCACCGGCCGCTGACCGGATCCCGGAAGGTCACCGCCCTCACCTGCCGGGGAGCAGCGCGGTCGCTGTGCCCAAGGGGCTGTGGCGGTGCTGCAGGCCGCCGGAGCATGTGCTCGCCCTGTCGACGGAGCCTGCGGTTGGCGGGCACACGCGGCGCTGCGGTGCCCGGTTCGTGGGAGGGTGCCGAGGAAGCGGTCAGGCGCGGCGGCGGCGGCCGGTGACGCCTGCCAGGCGTCGGTCGCGGCGGCTGCGCCGGATGGAGGCGGCGAAGGTGACGGTGCAGGTGGCGATGATGACGATGCTGAGCGCCAGGAAGACGTGGCTGGCGTTCGGGACGCGGGTGAGGCCGAAGATGAAGGCGGCCAGGAGCGCGCAGAGGCCGAAGCCCTTGAGGCTGTTCATGGTTACCGGGTTCTTGCTCGGTCACTTCCACGCGGAGACGCGTGTGAAGTAGGACTTGAGGACGGAGGACAGGAGCCAGTAGGTGCGGACGATGTTGTAGATGAGCTCAGGAAGGATGAGGGCTTCGACGAGCATGGCCTTCCAGCCGAGCTTGCGTACGCGCAGGGCGGGGTAGAGGACCCAGAAGGCGACCATGGCCAGCATCAGCGGGGTGTGGTCAAGGCCGTAGCGGGCGGCGAGGACGATCTGCCTCGAGCCCCATCCCAGGACGTAGACGGCGCCGAGCAGGGCCAGGACCATGGTGCTGATGGAGTGCCAGGTGTATTTCGTCCATCCGCGGGCGCGGAGTGTGTCGACGGTGCCGCGGCTCCAGCGCTCACGCTGCTGGGTCAGTTGGCGAAGGGACGGCATGAGGTCGGTGTAGGCGATGCAGGCCTCGTTCGCGGTGACCTTCCAGCCCGACTCCTTGAGGGCGATGGTGGTCTCGTAGTCCTCGACGAGGTTGCGGTGGTCCTCCCAGAAGACCTCGCCGCGCCAGTCGATGAGGCTCTGCAGCGCCTCGGCCCGGTAGAAGGACCCGGCGCCGGACATGGTGTGGACGTCGCGGCGGTAGCGGGCGCTGGCGGCGGCACCGTACTCGATGATCTGCATGCCCAGCAGGTAGCGCTGCCAGGGGTTGCTCCACAGGCCGGTGCGGCCGAAGCAGGCGGCGCTGACGCCGCCGATCCGAGGGTCGCTGGCGATGACGTTGCGGGCACGTTCCAGGAACTTGGGGTGCAGTTCGGTGTCGGCGTCCATCACGAGCACGTGTCCCACCGCGCCGGTCAGCCGGCCGCCGACCGCCTCCCGGACCCAGTTCAGGCCGTAGTTGAGCGCGCCAGCCTTCTTGTGGGGGTTGTTGTCCAGGTTCAGCACCACCGTGGGCGGGGAGTCCGGGCGGTCGGCGAACTCCTGGGCGAACTGCCGTGTGCGGTCGGTGGAGTTGTTGACCACGACGACGACGAGGTCCGGACGCCGGCTCTGGGCCGCGAGGGACTCCAGCGAAGTCAGAACGCCGGCCTCCTCGTTGCGCGCCGGGACCAGGATCATCGTGTCGTAGCGCGCCGAGCGAACCTCGGCAGCAGGCTCGACACCGCGACCGCGGCGGTGCCTGCTGCGCGCGGCCTCGGCCGCGGCGCTCGGCGCGACTGTGCCTGACATGGCCAACTCCCTGCTTCCTGGCGTCACGGCGGGACCGCCGAACGTGTGGTTCCTGTGAAAACCAGCGAGAGGATATATCGACGGATCGTCAGCGGATCATCAATTATTCGCCCCGATGACACAGGAGTGTGACCGTGGGTGACGGAAGGTGGGAGGTGTGATTGCCCAGGGTGATTCGGTCGTGGCAAAACGGTCATCTCGCCTGGTTGAGACGCCCGCCTATGGTGATGATTGCCACACTCCATTCGCGTTTGCGGCCCAAGATTCAGGCGTCCGCCAAGAGGGAATCCACCGGATAATTCGGACACATCTGACCAATATGGGCCGGGACGGGATTGAACATTGCAGGGGGGGCGTGGCTACGATGGCGGCCAATCCTGAAGACCTGACAGATGCGAAGCGTGTTGCCGCGCCCTCTGCATCCAGCCGGAGGAACAGCAATGACCCGAACCGTCCGGCGTGCACGCCGCCTGCTGCGGCACACCCTGCTGCTCGCCCTGCCGCTGACCGCCCTGTGCACCCTGAGCGGCTGCACGGCGCAGGGGTCCGCCGATGCGGCCTCCGGCACCACGGCCGCCACCGCGGTGCCGACAACCCCGTCGCCCTCCGCCACTGTGCAGGTCGGACCGCCCGGAGTGCTGTTCGACAGCTTCCGCTACACCGGCCCCCAGGATCCCGCCCTCGCCGCGCACGGCTGGGAGGTCCGCACCGACGGCGGCGGCCCCGGCATTCAAGACACCTGGACCACCGACGGCGCCACGTTCCCCGAGACCGCCGACGCCCAGGGTGGTCGCGCCATGCAAGTGCGCCTGACCACCGACGGCACCCCTGCCGGCACTCGGCAGACCGAAGTGGGCCGGACCCGGGGCGAGTTCGTCAACGGAACGCTCGCCGCGCGCGTGTTCTTCACCGACCGGCCAGCCGGCAACGGACGCGACGGTGACCACATCAACGAGTGCTTCTACGCGATCTCGCCCGGCCCCTCAACGCCGAAGTACAGCGAGCTCGACTTCGAGTACATGCCCAACGGAGGCTGGGGGGCCGTCGGAGCCCGGCTGGACACCACCAGCTGGCGCAGCTCCACCGCCGGGGACCGCGACACCCGCGACACCAAGCGCAGCCTCGCCGGTTGGCACACCATGATGATCACCGCGGACAACGGCAAGGTCACGTACTCGATGGACGGGACCAACCTGTTCACCAGCGACGGCAAGTCCTACCCGCGCGAACCTCTCAGCATCCGCTTCAGCTCCTGGCTCATCGACCTGCCTGCCAGCGTCACCGGCACCCGCACCTGGGACACGAAGGTCAACTGGGTCTACTACCAGGCGGACAAGGCTGTCCCGCTCGCCGAGGTCAAAAGGGCCGTCGACGGCCTCTACTCGGCCGACATCGCCTTCGTGGACAACATCTCCTGACGGATCGTGGACGCCGCCCGGCGCGCGGCAGGCAATCTCCCCGCGCTTCCGTGCGATCCGGGACCCTGCTGTCGCCAGGCTTCCTGGAGATGCGGTTTCTCCGGCCCGGGACGGGCGCCCGGCCAGGGGAACCCTCTGCCGGCACACCTCCGAGCCGCTGTGCCGAGCCGGTCCGTCAACTGCCCCAGCGCCGTCGGTCAGCGCGCCGAACCCGGAGCGCGGCGTGTGCCGGCGGTACAGCGCCGACGTCGTCGCCGGGGCCGGGCACCTGGTCGGGGAGGGCCCAGGCGCGCCGGTGGAGCCGTACGGTGAATGCCCGGCCCGCCGAGGACGGGGCGGTGTGCGCGCTGTGCGAGCGCACCGTCGTCGGCGCGGACGCCGCCCGCCACCTGGTGCGCCCCGGCTGGCCCGCCGGGGCGCCAGCGTCACGGTGCGGTTGGCGAGGAGGTCGGGTGGTTCCCGTCGAAGCAGACGGGCTGGCCGGGCACCGACTGGAAGTGGCCCGCTCCGCTGACCATGAGCAGGGTGATGTCCTGCGGACCGCCGCTGCCCCATCCGAGTTCGGTGATGCGGTGGCACAGTGCCCGGGTTTGGGCGGGGTCGGTGTCGGGGGTGACGTGGACGTCGAGGGCCTTCCATCCGCCGGGGGTCGGTCCATTCGCCATGAAGGTGAGGGAGCCCTCCGCGACGTGCGGCAAGCAGCGGATCTCCTCCGGGAGCGGCCCCGTCCAGTTGTCGTCTCGGCTCTCGGTGGGGCTCGGCGCGGCGCTGCACGCCGGCCCGGGGGCACCGGAGACGGAGGCGGAGGCGGGCCCGCCGGCCTGTGGTTCGGCGCCGGTGGTGCAGCCGGCGACGGCGAAGGCCGCCACGACGAGGGCTGCGGCGAAGCATCTGGACAAACGTCCTCCCTTGATCGAAGGCACACCGTATCGGCCGCCGCAGGTGGACCGTTCGGGAGGTGACTGTCCATCGGCACCTTTCCGGGACCTCGCCGCCCGTCCTGCCGACCGGATGCCGGTGCGAGGCCGTGGACGATCCGGGGCCCCGGGATCACGCCGTCGATCGGGCGGCAGCTCACCGCGGAGCAGGTCGCAGGCGTGGACTGCCCGGCGTGCAAGGCAGCGGCCGGGACACCGTGCGTCACGCTCTATCCGTAGCCGGGGCGGGACCTGCCATCCACTGCGCCTTCCAGGACGCGCAGCAGGCCCCGTGAATCGCCCGCGCCGCGCTGCCCGGCCCGGACCTCACGCCCCTGCGAGAGCCGGGTGCTGTCGAGGGCGGTATCCGTACAGGTCGGAGCGGGGCGCGGCCGGAAAAGGGCGTGGACAGCGCGGCCGGAGGGCCCCTATCCTCCAGACGATCTCTGCGCGTGACCGGCACCGCAGGCGTGGCTGTCGGGGGCAGTGGTGGACTCTGGATCTGTTATGGGAAGCACGCCGCGGGCCCTGGGCTACAGAGGGGCGGTGGCCGATCCCCGGCGCCTGGCCCTGGCTGCCCAGGTGGTCATCGGCGCGCAGGCCGTCCTGCAGGTTGCGGTGGGAGTGGCCGGCGGTACCAGGTCGGCGCTGTTCACCTGGACCCTCCCGGCGTCCGTGCTGCTGTACTTCGGCGGCATCGTGGTGTTCCTGTGCTGGTTCCGGCGCTGCCGGCGCAACGCCGAGGTCTTCGCGCCCGGAACGCACCGGTATGCGCCCGGTTTCGCCGTCGGCGCGTGGTTCATCCCGCTGGCGATGTGGTGGATACCGCGCCGCGTGGCGCTGGACATCCACCGCGCGAGCGGCACCGGCGGCACCTGGGTGGTCGACGCCTGGTGGGCCGCATGGCTCGCCAAGACCCTCGGAGGAGTGATCGCCATCCGCTTCCAGGACCACCCCGACGGCTTCTCGCCCTACCACCAGGTGACCGGCGTCGCCGCCGCGGCCCTGGCGATCCTGTTCATCCGGCAGGTCACGGCCGGCCAGGACGAGAAGGTCCGCACCCACCTCGCTGCCCTGCCGCTCGCCCCGACGCCAACCGCCTGACCGTCGGCCCTCTCCGCCTGGACCGCAGGACCGCCGAGTTCGGCGCAGCGGCCCAGGAGATGCTTTCCGAAGAGCCTGCAAGGGCTGACCCGGTCTCGGTCGGATGCCGCCGCGCCAAGGCGGGGCCGGCCTGCGGACGTGAGCGCCGCGCCCCGTCGGGCCGTCAGGCCTACCCGCCGGACACCGGCGGCCCCGCTGTGCCCACTGCTGTCCGCGTGAGCCGCCACCCTCACCCTGTCGGCGGCCCTGAGCACCCCTGCCTCCGCCCCCGCCCACCGACGACCTCGGTCGTCCAGTGCGTCGGCACCGGGTCGGCCGGACCGCCAGGGTCACCGCTTCGCCGCCCTGCTGTTCTCCTGGCCCATGCGGGCGATGACGGTGTCGACGTAGCCCTTGACGAAGAGGTTGAGCAGGTTGCCGGGGTTGATACCGGTGCCTGTCGCCTGGTTGCGGAGGTGGGTGGCGCGGACGATCGTCGGCACTTCGGCCCGGGACGTCGGGGTACGGTCGCCAGGTGAACAGCGCACCCGATCCCGCGCCACACCGGGTCCGTCGTACTGCGGTGGGCACGCCGCGCCTTGGCCGTCCCCGCCCGGGGCGCGTGTCCGGGTGTGGTGCCTCGGCATTCGAGTCCGGGACCCGGCCGCGCCGCCAGCGACCAACAGGCGACAGGCGACCCCTACCGGATGCAGCGCCCGGGCGGTGGTATAGAGGCATGACGACCTATCAGATGGACCCGGCCCCGGCCTGCCCCGACGACGCCGTGGTGCTCGAGGCGGACGACCGCCTGGTGCAGGTGCAGATCCTCTCCTTCGGCTATGGCCACGGTGACCCGGTGCCGGAGGCCGATATCCTGCTCGACCTCCGGCGCTCCTACAGGAACCCGCACTCAGACCCGGCGATGCGCGAGTTGACCGGGTTCGACGCCCAGGTTGCCGCGCACGTGGACGCCACTGCGGGGATCGGCGCCCTGGTGCGGCACACGGTGGCCGCCGTGCTCGACCTGGTCGCCGAGGTCGGCGACCCGCAGCACCGGCTGATCCGCGTCGCGGCAGGGTGCGTCGGGGGGCGGCACAGGTCGGTTCGGGTGGCCCGGGCGGTCCGGGAGGGCGTGCGCGCGGCCGGGCTCGGCGCCGAGGCGCTCCACTTGCACGTGCGCCGGCCGATGATCCAGCAGTGAACGCCTGCCCCAGCGCGGGCGGGTGCCCATTCTGCGCGATCGCCGCCGGCCGGGCCCCGGCCGGCGGTGGTGCGCCGGTGTCCGGGCGCGATCGCCATCGTCCCGCTGCGCCCGGTGACGGCCAGGCACGTGCCGGACTTCACCGCCGACCCGAAGGTCAGCGCCGCGGTGATGCGGCGGACGGCCGAGCTGACCGCCCGCCCGTGCAACCTCATCGCCAACGCCGGCACGGACGCCGGAGCCAGCGTCGAGCACCTTCACCTGCGCGTGCTCTCGCCGGTCAGTCGGCCGACCGCAGGAGGGCAGCGACGTGGGCAGCCGCGGACACCACGGGGACCTGCGCAGTCTCTCCGGTCGCCCTGGTGGTGACCTCGACCACGCCCTCCTTCAGGCCGCGCGGGCCGACGGTGATCCGGTAGGGGATGCCGACCAGTTCGATGTCGGCGAACTTGACGCCGGGCCGTTCGTCCCGGTCGTCCAGGACCACGTCGATGCGTTCGGCCCGCAGCTGGGCGTACAGATCGTCCACCACGGCTGCGGTCTGCTCGTCGTTCTTCCCGATGGGAACGACGGCGACCTCGAAGGGGGCGACTGCGGCGGGCCAGACGATGCCCTTCTCGTCGTGGTGGGCCTCGACGATGGCGGCGATGGCGCGTTCGATGCCGATGCCGTAGCTGCCCATGATCGGCTTGACGGCGGTGCCGTCCTGGCCGAGCACGGTGACGCCGAGTGCCTCGGTGTACTTGTAGCCGAGCTTGAAGATGTGGCCGACCTCCACCGTGCGCACCACCTCCAGGGCGGTACCGCACTCGACGCAGGGCTCGCCGGCCCGGACCTCGCGCAGGTCCGCCCAGTGGGTGACGGCGATGTCCCGGGCGACGTCGACGCCGCGGAGGTGGACGCCGTCCTGGTTGGCGCCGGTGGTCATGGCGGTGCGACCAGCCAGGGCGTGGTCGGCGAGCACCGTCAGTCCGGTGACGCCGACCGCGCCGAGGCTGCCGGGGAGGGCACCGAGCACGCTCTTGATCTCGTCGGCGTCGGCGGGGCGGACGGCCCGGGCCCCGGTGGCGTCGAGGAGCTTCTGCTCGACCAGGCTGTGGTCACCGCGCACCAGCACGAGCAGCGGGTGGCTGTCGGCGATGAACACCAGGGTCTTGATCTGGTGCTCGGCGGGGACGCCGTGCAGCCGGGCCAGGTCCTCGATGGTGCGGACTTCGGGGGTGTCGAAGCGTTCGGGCGTGGCGAGCGCCTCGCCGTCCTGGACGGCGGGCAGGGCGGAGAGGGCTTTCTCGACGTTGGCCGCGTACCGGCAGGAGGGGCAGTGGACGACCAGGTCCTCACCGGCCGGGGTGGGGGCCATGAACTCCACCGAGGCGGATCCACCCATGCTGCCGCTGGATGCCTGGACCGGGAGGGCGGGGATGCCGAGCCGGGCGAAGACGCGGGTGTACGCCTCGTGGTGCAGGTCGAAGGAACGGTCCAGTCCGGCCTGGTCGACGTCGAAGCTGTACGAGTCCTTCATGGTGAATTCGCGCACCCGCAGCAGGCCGCTCTTGGGTCGGGGCTCGTCGCGGAACTTGGTCTGGAACTGGTACCACATCTGCGGGAGTTGGCGGTAGGAGGACAGTTCCTGGGCCAGGGTGGTGAAGATCTCCTCGTGCGTCATGCCCAGGGCCAGGTCGGTGCCCTTGCGGTCCTTCAGGCGGAACATCTCGTCACCCATCACCTCCCAGCGACCCGAACGCTGCCAGATCTCGGCGGGGTGCATGGCGGGCAGGATCCACTCCTGCGAGCCGATGCGCGTCATCTCCTCGCGCACCACCTCGATGATCTTGCCCCGCACCCGCACCGCCAGTGGCAGCAGCGAGTAGTGCCCGGCCATCAGTTGCCGCACGAACCCGGCGCGCACCAGGAGCCGGTGGCTCACGGCGTCGGCGTCTGCCGGGTTCTCGCGCAGGGTGGGAACGTACAACTGTGACCAACGCATGGGCTTGTCTTTCTGTCGGGAACTCGGCAGGTGACGAGTGTTGAATCGTATGCGAGCGGGTCCTGCTGGCCCCATGACGGCCTTATCGGCGCGAGGAGATCATCATGGGAACCTGGGGCATCGGTCCGTTCGAGAACGGCATGGCCGCGGACTTCGCCGGCGCGCTGGGCGAAGCCGCCGAGGACGAGCGCGCGCCCGTGATCCGGACGACGCTGATGCGCACCATTCAGACCCAGTACTGCCTTGAAAGTCATGAGGGAGCTGAGGTCGCTGCCGCCGCCGCCCTCATCGCCGCAGGGCTGGTGCCGGTAGCCTCGTCCTCCCTGACGAGTGGAGGTGAGGCCCTGTGGAGGACGCGCTCGATGCCCTCTTCGGCCTGCTGCCCCGGCCCGGCGGCGTCCGGGCCAAGGACTGGCAGGCGGTACGCGACCGGCTCCGGGCCGATCTGCCCGCCGACTACAAGGCCTTCATCGACGCCTACGGGGGCGGCCGCGTCGACGGCTACCTGTGGGTCCTGGAGCCGGGCTGCGCGAACACGTTCTACGACCTCATCACGGCCGACGAGGAGCGCGCGGAGGCCAACGGGCAGCTCTGGGAGGGCGGGGAGGCCAAGCCGTCCGAACTCGGCGAAGCCGGCGCCCGGCTCATCCCGTGGGCGTCCACCGACAACGGGGAGTTCCTGTACTGGCTCGCCCGCCCCGGCCAGGACCCCGACGCCTGGACGGTCATGGTCAACGAGGCCCGCTGCCCCTGGTGGGAGCACGTCGACCTCACCTTCACCCGCTTCCTGGCCGCGGCCTTGACCGGGGCGATCCGCTGCGAGATCCTCTCCGACCTCTTCCCCACCTGCCCGCACGACTTCCAGCCCTCCCGCCACTTCGCGTGACCGGCCGTTCCCGGGCACGGCTTCGCATCGCCCTCCCGACGCGGCGTCAACTCTTCCCCTGCAAAGGAGATTTGGCAGTCCACCGGCGGGCAGGCGGCCGGTATGGCGTATACAGCGGAACGGGGCCGATGCCCTGTACGAGGTCGTGAACGCTCTGGGCAGGCCGGTGCTGGAGGCGGTGTATTCCGGGCAGCCGGACGACGAGGCGCACGGCTCGTGGGTCGCGCTCTTACTGATCGCCCAGCACTGGCGGGACTCGCCTGATCTGCCGGCAAACCTGAAAGCCATGGTCGATGGGGCTCTTCCGCTCTGACGTACCTCGCCCGGCCGGGACACATGCGCGGCCCCGTCCGGGTCATACGGGTGGTGCGGAACCCCGCGCCCAGTCCTGCGGGCGCACCCGATCCTCCAGGTCCGGGTTCCGCGCAGACGCCGCTCCTGCGGCGACTGGCCGCGCTTCGAGCACGCGGCCGGGGCCGATGCCGCAGGAGCGGCGTCCGCGTGCGTGGCCTGCGAGGAGTGCCGGCAGGCTGGATCGCGGGCTGCGCGACGACCGGGGCCGCGGCGGCCATCGGAGCACGCTGCGCCGGCCGGGGAGCGCGCATGCGAAGGGATCTTCCCTCCCGTAAGCGGTCAAAGCGGCTGTGAGCTGGGATTTCGCGTGGAGTTCGATCGTGGGCGGACGGTAGGGTGCGGCTCTCTTCCCTCTTGCTACGACCACGGAGTACGCATGTCCTTGCCCGCCTCCTACGCCTGTCCGCGCGCGCTGGCAACCGCCTGTTCGGTGCTGCTGGGCCTGACCGGCCTGTCGGCCCTGTGGAACGCGGCAGCCGTGCTCATACTCGGTGCCGCGCCCCAATCTCCGACCGACACGGCCTTCCTGGGCGCCGGTGACATCGTCGAGGTGCTGCTGACGCTGGCCACCGCGGTGGTGTTCATCGTCTGGCTCTACCGGGTGCGGGTGAACGTCGAGGTGATCTGCCCCCAGGTCTACCAGCGCGGGCGCGGCTGGACGATCGGCGCGTGGTTCATCCCCTTCGCCAACCTCTACCTGCCCTGGCGGGTGACCGCCGACATCTGGAACGCCAGCGGCCCCACCGACCGGCACGGTGTGCCGCAGCCCGTCCGCACCGGCGTGGTCAACGCTTGGTGGACCGCCTGGGTGGTCAGCCTGGTCCTGGGCCGCCTCCAGGCGCCAGTGCTGGAGATCGCGTCCGAGCTCGTCACCGCGGTGGCCGCCGTCCTCGCGGTCCTAGTGGTGCACGGCCTGACCGCCATGCAGGAGCGGCACGCCGAGGCCGCCCGCACCGCCGCCCCCACGTTCTCCTGGGTGCCGGCCGAACACGCCTGACCCGTTTCCCCGTCCCGACGTTCCCCTGCCAGTTCCGCGAAGCGAGATTCCGTGCCCCACGCCGACGCCAAGACCGTGCCCGAGACCGAACGGGTTCCCGAAGAGCTCAGCGGGCTGCGGGCGATCTGGGCCAACACCCTGGAACCGGTGGCGCCGCTGCCCTGGTACCGCAGGACGTCTCCCAAGCTGATGGCCGCGGCAGCGGTGGCCGCGGCCCTGGGCGTGGCGGTGGTGGTGGCGGCGGTGACGGGCGCGGGCGCCCCGGCGCGGCACCGGATCGTGCTGGCGGACCGGGCGGGCGGCTGGACGCGGCTCGCGGACGACGGCGACACCCGGGCGCTGCGGGCCGGCTACGAGCGGCGGATGACGGCCCTGCGGCCGTACCGCGACTTGGCGGTGGCCCGCTACGCAAGCGACGGGGCGCCGGGGGACACCCTGGCCGTAGTCGGGCTGAGCGGCAGCTTCCCCGACCCCCGCAGGGAGCTGGAGAAGTACTTCGGCCGGATGGAGGGCGGTGACGTGATGAGCGAGACGGTGACCGGGCTGCAGGAGATGCCGGCCGGCCCGCTCGGCGGCGAGCTGGTGTGCGCGGTGCTGGTCTACCCGTCCCTCTCCCAGAGCACCTGCGCCTGGGCGGACGGCAGCACGGTGGGCATCGTCACCGACACCGCCGGCCCCAGCGAGCCGCAGGAACTGGCCGCCCGCACGCTGGACATCCGCGCCGCGGTGGAAGTCCGGGTGCAGGACTGAACGGCGGCCCGCGGCCGGCGGCGTCAGGACGCGCAGAGCGGCGCTGTCATCCTGGCCGGGCAGCCCGGGCAGCCCGGGCTGCCCGGGCGGTCCGGGCGGTGGCGGAGAGGAAGGGGAGTGGACGTGGACGTCGAGGAAGTGCTGGAGCGGCTGGGCGCGGTGATCGGGCCGCCGCCCGAGGGCGATGTGGCGCCGGTCCCGTGGGATCTCGCGCCCGGGGCGATGGGTTTCCAGCTGCCCGCGGACTACCGGGCGTTCGTCGACCGCTACGGGATGGCGAGCATCAGCGGTGAGCTGCACGTCTACGCCCCGTCGTTGGCGCCCACCAGCAAGATCGGTCAGCCGCTCGGGTTCGAGGGGTTCCTGTACTACACGACGGATCCCTACGGGTACTGCGCCATGCTGGCCGAGGCCTATGCGGAGGGGGAGTACGAGGAGTGTCCGTACCCGGTGTTCCCGGCCGGGGGCGGGCTGCTGAAGTGGGCCAACAACTGGAACGCCGACCAGTTCTTCTGGCTGATGCGCGGGCCGGATCCGGACCGGTGGCCGGTCGTCGCCAGGTTCGAGTCCAGGCAGAAGTGGGACCTCTTCGAAGGAGGGTTCCTGGAGTTCTTGCTGGCGGCGGCGACGCAGCGGTATCCGTATTACCGGAGTGTCGTTCCCGGCGGGATCAAGCAGGTCGGTGACGGCCGCGCTTACCGCCTTCGGGGGGACTGGCTGGGGAACCTGCAGCAGTGAGCCGGCGGCGCAGGTCAGCGGCCGGGCCGGGCGGCGCGGTGCACGTACGCCTGCCGGTGCCGGGCGCTACGGTGGTGCCGCACCGAGAAGCCCGGCTGCCCCGTCCGGTCTCATCGGGCGGGGCAGCGGCGTTCCGGTGCGCAGCCGGTACGGGCGATACGGCTTCCGCCCCGCCCCGCATCGGGGCGGCCCCGGCCGTGTGCTGCTTCAACCGGTTCGGGGTGGTGGCCAGTTCCGGGTCGGTGCCTGCGCGCAGCCGGGTGCTCTTGCCGCCGGCCAGGACGAGGGCGGGGGCGGCGGCGTCGGCGGGCATCGGTCGAAGGGTGCTGGTGCACCAGTCGGTGGTATCGGTGGTGCTGGTCCGGTTCTTCACGGTGGACTGCTTCGGTGAGGTGGGGGGCCGGACCGGTCGGCCGGGTTACAGCAGGCCGAGGTGGTCCAGCGCGAGGTAGGCCGCCTCGGCGTCCGTGAGCTGGCCCTTGCGCAGGACCTCGCTGCGGAAGCGGTCGAGGGGCATCAGGACCGTGTCGACGAACTCGGTGTGCTCGGGCCGGGGTTCGGCGACCTTGACGCAGTCGGTGGCGGCGAACACGTGGCGGATGACGTTGGAGTAGGCGTCGTCCCAGACCTCGGTGACGGGCTGGAGGGTGCCCTGGTAGCCGGTCTCTTCGAGGAGTTCGGCGGCGGCGGTGGCGGCCGGGTCGGTGGCCGGTTCGACGAAGCCGCCGGGCAGTTCGTTCAGGATCCTGCGGGGGCCGGGGCGGAACTGGCGGGCGAGGATGACCTGCCGGTCGGCGGTGAGGGCCAGGACGGCCGCGGCGGGCCGCTCGCACTTGAGGTAGAAGTCGTTCTTGCTGCCGTCGGGGAGCTCGAAGGCGACCCGCTCGACGGACCTGCCGTACTTGGTGAAGGCGGTCTCGCGGGTGATCTCGCGCCACGCCTGGTGCTGCTCCATGGCCAGCACCATAGGGTATTTGACGGTCCGCCAGTTCACGTTCCGGGCGGTCGGCGCTGCGGAACGCGGTTGCCGCCAAGGCCGCCTGCCTGCGCCGCGGTGTCCCGGACGCCGCAGACGCCGCAGACGTCGCGGACCGCGCGGGCGCGCTGCCGGCCGCCCGAGGGCGGTTCGGCCAGGACCCGCGCCGAACCGCCGGCCCCGTCGGGCCGGCGGCCTGTGGCGCTCATGCCCGCAGGGCGGCGCCGGCCTGCGCGATGCGGTGGGGAATCTGGGGTGCCAGTGCGGGACCTTCGCTATGCGCACTGGCTCGGTCGAAGCCGGTGCAAGCGGGAGAGCACCCGGCTGAGCGGGCCGGGCATCCGGCCCTATCCGAAGCGTCCGGACAGTGGCTGAGGCCCGGCCCGCGCCGGGCCGGGTCGCGGCGGGGCTGCGGCGCTCGACGAGGGCGACGTCGCGCCAGCGTCCGTGGTGCCGGCCGAGGCATTCGTGGGTGCCGACGAGGCGGAAACCGGCCCGGGTGTGCAGGGCGAGGCTGGCGGTGTTCTCCGGGAAGATCCCGGACTGGACGGTCCAGATGCCGGTGGCATCAGTGGAGGCCAGGAGCGCTTGAAGTAGGACCAGACCAACGCCGCGGCCGCGAACGCGGGGGGCGACGTAGACGGAGTGCTCGACTACCCCGGCATACGCGCACCGGTCGGAGACCTGCACCACTGCGGCTCAGCCCAGCACTCGGCCGTCGTCGACGGCGACCAGGCGGTGCTCGGCGGGCCGGGTGGCGTCGAACGCCTCCCAGGTCGGTGCTGTGGTCTCGAAGGTGGCGTCGCCGCCGTCGATCCCGGCCTGGTAGATCGCCAGAACCTGGTCGGCGTGCTCGGGGAGCATCGCGGTGACGGTCGCTGCGGCGGCACTCACGCGGCGGCCTGGATGCCGAGCTCGGCGAGCAGGCCGCGGATGCGCTGCTCGATCTGGTCGCGAATCGGCCGGACGGCGTCGACGCCCTGCCCGGCCGGGTCGTCCAATTTCCAGTCGAGGTAGCGCTTGCCGGGGAAGTACGGGCAGGCGTCGCTGCAGCCCATGGTGATCACTGTGTCGGACGCCTGCACCGCCTCGGTGGTGAGGACCTTCGGAATCTCGGCGGAGATGTCGATGCCGACCTCGGCCAAGGCTCAGACGACGGCCGGGTTCACGGTGTCAACCGGATCGGATCCGGCGGGGGGACCTGCACGCGGTCGCCGCCGAGGCAGGTGAGGAAGGCTGCGGCCATCTGGGAGCGGCTGGCGTTGTGCGCGCAGACGAAGAGCACGGAGGGGCGGCGGGAGCGGTCACGGGGATTCGTCCTTCGAGCAGAGGGCGTGCAGGAGAGGGCGCGGTTCAGCTGAGCGCGGACCGCGTCCTCGGGTTGTACCGAGACGCCGTTCTGAGCGAGTCCGACCCCGTCGGGCCGTCAGCCGCTGACTGACGGTCCGACGGGTCTGGCACCGGCAGCCGGACCGGGCGGAGGCGCATCGCGGCTGGTAGATGAGCTCGTGCGCACCTGGCGAGCCGGGAGCGCCGAAAGTGAGCGTGCTCTGCTCCAACTTTGGCTCGCAAAAGTGTAGTTGATGGAACGCCAATGTGTTCGATTTCGGGATCTCTTCTGGCTCGCCCCGGTTTCGGCGACCTAGGGTCAGGTCCATGACGAACACCTCACGCGCCCTGGTGCGCGCTCTGGCGGCCGGCGCTCTCGCGCTGAGCGTCGCTGCCGCCGCCGTCCCCGCGCACGCCACCGGGAGCGGCACCGTCCAAGACTCCCGTCCCGCGATCGCCGCACTGAGCACGGCCCAGCGCGGCGAACTGCAAAAGCAGGTCGAGCAGCAGATCAAGGCGAGCAAGGTCTCGGCCACGCAGACCGCGGCCAACGAGATCACCTACGCCGACGGCACGGTGATGTCGTTCCCGCTGCCCGGCCAGGGCGCCGCCCCCGCCTACTCGAAGACACCGACCGCATCGCTCGCGAGCGACTGGTACGGCTGCCCCGACGGTTGGTACTGCTTCTACGCCGACGCCGGGATGCTCGGGCGCCGACTGCAGTTCTCCTATGTGTACGACACGACCCCGGTCGACTTCAACAACTACGGCTTCCGCGACCAGACCACCAGCTGGGTCGACAACACCAACTGGGCGCACATCGTGGTCGACAACGACGCCGGCGGCGGCAACTGGCAGCTGCTGTGGACCGAGAGCAGCCGCACCCTGTCCTCGAACGTCGGCTGGGCCAACGACAGCGCCGACAGGTTCTGGTCCATCCGGGAGTAGCAGGACCTGAGCGGGGGTGTGAGCGGGCGTGGCTGGCCCGCTCACACCCCCGCCGTCGCGTCAGGAGCGCACGGGGCCGGGAGTGGTCGATGAGGGAGCGGGCACGCTGGTGCTCGGAGACGGGGGCCCGGCCGGCAGGGGCGGCGGCGGGGTGGCGCTGTGGTGGCCGACGGCGTACCCGCCGGCGAACAGCAAGGCCGCCGCAGCGGCGGCGACAAGGGGAAGGGCAGCTCGGGTCACCCGACCCACGGTAGGCCGCCGAGACGGCATCCGTCCGCCGGATCGCTACGAACGCCCGGATCGAGTGACCCGGCAAGACACGCCGTCACCGGGGACTGTCCGAGGCCGAGTCAACCGCCTGTCAACGGCCGGGCACCGCGCAGCACCCCGTACTTCGCCGCCGCGGACTGCTTGGTGATGCCGCCCATCGCCCGGCCGACCTCCGCCCACGAGCCGCCACCGGCCCGAACCAGGTCGATCAGATCGGCGGTACGCGCATCCAGTTCGGCCTGCAACAGCGGAACCAACTCCAATGCCGCCACTACGGCGGCCTTGTCGGCCTCCGGATCCCCGAGCACGGCGTCGACGGCGGCCCGCACCGGCATGGTGGTGGCGCCCCTGCGCCACGCGAGCAGGTCCTCGCCCCGGGCGTAGCGGGCGGTGAGCCGCTCTAGCGGCGCCAGGGACGGGGCTGCGGCCGACAGGGCGTCCACCTCAAACCGGTAATCCCCTTCGGCCGGGGGCGGCGGGGCGAGGAGCCACCCGATCCCGCCGTGCAGCGTGAGCAGTTCCAGCGCGTCGCGCCACTCCCGGGTACCCCACTGGTTGGTGCCCGCAGAGGCGTCCAGTGCCTGGTCCACCATGGCGGCCTCCCGTTCGGTGGCCGTGCTCATCGGATCGGCGACGTCCTCCAGGAAGCGCTCGGCCGCGTAGCCGAGTGAGTAGTACTCGCTCTCCTTGCCGGTGGCATACAGCCGGATCGCGGCGAGCACCATCGCCTCGTCGGAGAAGTACCGCGCGGCGTAGACAATCTCCCGGTGCTCCGGGATCTGTCGGCCGACGGCGGCCAGCACGGTGGCCGCCGTCGGGCCGTCATGCCAGCGCAGCTCCCACCGCTTCTTGTGGTCGTAGTATTCAGCGGTGATCGCGCACCCGTAGGTCTTGGACACGGCCCAGACGAAGGTCCGAATCGCGTCACAGCGACTTGCCACCTCAGGCCTCTGTGCGAGGCTGAGCCACCGCCACCGGGATTTTGAAGCCCTGTCCGACTGCGTCGTAGATCGTTCCCATGCCCCGTCCCTTCCCTCCTGCCGCGTCCCGCCAGGCCGTGAGTTTACGGCTGACGCCTGTTGAGGAAGTCCTGCAGCGGGGGCACATCAGCAGCGAGGTGGATGGTGATCGAGTCGCCGACCGCAGCGCCGGGCGGCGATCTCGATGCAGACCTCCGGGTGGCGTGCCCGGCCCTCCAGTACGTCGGTGACGCCCATGGCCACCTCACTTCGGCCGGGTCCCGCGAATCGACCTCTTCGCTGAGATGGACGTTGCGAGGCCGAGTTGCGACTACCACCGGGTGTAGGCGGGCACGTTCCATGGCGGCGCCCAGCTTCTCGGGCGAAGGCGTGATCAGGGCGACGTCTCCAACCATGTCGCCATCGCAGGGATCTGTGGTTAGAGAAGCACGTTCCCTGGAGAGGGGCGACACGTTCAGAGGATTGTTCGGATCATGGAGTTGTAGCGCGGGGAGTCGGGGTAGGGCTGCATGGTGCCCATGTGCTGGTAGCCCCAGCGTTCGTAGAGAGCGCTCACCTTTGGGTGGTCCTCCTCGACCAGGAGGTGTGACCGCTCTTCGATGCGGTGGGACAGTAGTTCCTCGTGCAGGGTGCGGGCGATGCCGGTGCCGCGCCACTGGGCTTGAACCATGACCTCGCACAGGGCGAACGTGCGGGTGTCGGTCTCCTCCAGGTCGGCGGCCGGCACGGGGGTCAGTAGGCCGTTCCACCGGTACTCGGCGGTCCGGGCGAATCCGTAGGCGTAGCCCACCGGGCTGCCGGAGACCTCTCCGAGGGCGCAGCCCCAGCGCGGTTGGCGGGCGTGGGCGTGCAGGCGCTCGGTGAACTTGGCGACGGAGAAGAACGGGTCGGCGGCGGCCTCGGTGGCGTAGACCTCGGCGTAGACGTCGATCAGCACTGGCTCGATGGCGGGCAGATCGCCGGCGGTGTAGTAGCCGACGGTCAGGGTATCGGTTGCGGGCCCGTTCAACGTTGCTGCTCCTGCTCGTTACGAGGCGATCGTGACGTCGTAGCGTTCCATGAAGGCGGTGGCGACCGGAAGGTCGACGCTGGCCACCTTTTCCCGGAACTGGCCGAGGTGTACGGCCCAGCGCGGGCAGTTCACCGACGGGTAGAGGTCCAGGGCCGTGTCGGCCATGCTGACGGCCTGCTCGACCTGGTCGGCGGCGAGGTAGCACTCGGCGAGGTGGATGCTCTTGGCGAACCGGTTGCGGCGGAACTCGGGCGCCAGGAGCTGCATGCCCTGTTCTTCTTGGTGTGCGGCTCGGTCGGGCTGGCCCAGGTTCATGTGCGCCATCGCGGCGGTTCCGAGGACCTCGCCGGGACCGACGAAGGCGAGCCAGGCGTCGGCTGGCTCGTCCCCGATGCGATCGAGCGCGGTTTCCGCGCGGGCGAGGGCGGTGCCGCACTGGGCTCCCTGTCCGGATGAGGCATGACCGAGGGCCAAGCGGCCGTGCAGAAGGGCGCTGAGGCGGTGGTCGCGTGCGTTGCGGGTCGCGTCGAGCGCGGCTCGGGCGATGGTCACGGTCTCGGTCGCTCGTCCGAGCTCCCAGCTCTGGCGGGACATGTACGCCCAGACGCGGGCCTGGAGCAGCCGGTCGTTGGCGAGCAGGCTGGCGCGCAGGGCGCTGTCGAAATTGCGGCTGGCGCGGGCCTGGTCGCCGCTGTCGAAGCTGAACCAGCCGGCTGAGGCGTGGAGCTGGCCGATCACCTGGTACAGGGCTTTTTCGACCCGGGGGCCGTACAGGCAGCGGCCCATCGCGGCCTCGATCTGGGCGACGAACTGTTCCGCGATGTCCGCCAGCTGCTCTCCGCCGTAGGCGTCGTCCACCGCGTGCAGCCGGTCGATGGACTCGCGGATCCGGTCCACGTCGCTGGCTCCTATCCGTCCGGATGCGGGCAGCGGAGCGAAGGCGACGGACAACAGGTTGCCGGTGGCGGCGATCATGAACGAACGGCGGAGCACGTGGTCCTCCTCGGCAGGGGTCTCCACCAGCAGGGTAGAGCCCGGCCGAAAACCGGCAAGTTCGCGTGATCTTCTACCCGAGAGGGTGAACCCGAGTTCGTCCCCTTGCAGGTGGAAGACGTCCATGAGGCCGACCAACTGGTGCAGGTGCGGCTGTGCGGTCTGGCCGGAGAGCCACCGGCGCACGTGCCGGCCGGTGATGCTCGCCTCGTGCTTGAACCGCCTCTCCTCTGCCTCGTTGACGGCCGTCGCCAGGTCCTGCGCGGACAGGCCGGCACGCTGCATCAGGGCCCTGAGTACGTGATTCGGGCGGACGTCTGCCATGGGCGCTCCTCGGTCCGGTAGAAGGCGACTCCGATCGCCTCCGCACACCGCTGGCATCGCGGAAATGTCCGGGGTGCGTGAAGACGGCCGTCCCAGAATGACCTATTCCAGCCCGAGTCACTGCCGGTTCACTGAATGTCAGCAGCCGGTATGGCGAGCGGAGTTCGAGAGACGGACCAGGCCGTGCTGCTGCTCGCGCCGTGCAACGGTGCACGGCACGAACTGGCGTCCCGCACTGCGGGACGCCCTCGGATGTCCGACACCGCCGGCTTCGGCGGTCTCCCAGGAAGGCCACGCCCATGAGCAGCGACGGCAACAACGTCCACGGCGACAGCGACGACAGCGGCAACCAGCACGAGAACAACGGCGGCGACGAGTAGTCGAGCCGGACGCACAAGGCTCCCGGGCGCATCGCTGTACCGCCTGCGCCCGGGAGCCGCGACGCTACCGAACCTCGGAGGGGGACCCCCGTGTCCGAAACCGCCCTACGCGCAGTTGTCTACGCCTCGTCCAGCGTGCCCCGGCCGCCCGCGTTGACGTTCACGCTGCTGCGCACCATGGCGGAGCGGCGGGGCTGGGTCGTGGTCGGGGAGTTCTGGGACTTGGCCTTGGCCGGATGTCGGTTCGACCCGCCGGACGGCTGGGGCGGGGCCCGCACCATGGCGTTGCGGGGCCGGGCCGACGTTCTGGTCGTGGCGCGGGTGGAGGACGTGGCCTGCACCTTGGGAGAGGTGGAGGTGTTGGCCGCGTGGGCCGCGGACCACCAGGTTCCGATCCTGTGCGCCGACCCCGAGTGGCGGGGGCGGCCCTACCGGCTGGGCCCGGATCCGAACCGGCTGTCCGAGTTGCGCCACCCCCCGCTGGCCGTCGGCGCCGTCTGTCCCGGGTTGCCTGTCCGTCCCGCCGCCTCCTGATCCCGATGATGAGAGAGACCATGTCTGACCTGCGTTCAGTGGAGTTCCCGCCGCTGCGGGTGGCGCTGCCGGCTGGGAACTCGGCCGGGCTGCGGTGGCTGGCCCGGCTGGCGCCGGATCCGACGGCGTGCCGGGAGGCATGGCTGCGGGGCGAGGCCGCGCCGATCCCGCTGGACCACATCGCGGTGCTGCGGGTCGCGCCGGAGCTGGGGCGACGGCTGCTGCGAGCGGACGGCCGCCCACCGCGGGAGCAGGCACCGGTGCTCTACGACCCGGCGCTGGGGACGCTGTTCCTCGTCCCGCCGCCGCCGGCCGCCGCTCTGCGCCTGCCGGATCGGCCGGGGGAGTGCGGGTCGGTGGACCTGGCGGGCCTGACGGGCCCTCGGGAAGCCGACCGGGAACCGGCCGGGCCGGGCACCGCCGGGTGCCGGGTGACGGCGGCCGACCAGTTGGCCGGGCTGGTCGAGCTGGTGGTCGACGGCACGCTGATGTGCCCGGCGCCGGGCCGGGCGCTGCTGCGCCGGGGCGGGGCGGGGTGGGTGGTGGAGCCGTTCGGCAACGGGCACTTGTGGGATCCCGCGACTGTCGTGGCCGCTGTGGGCGCTGACCTGCACTACCTGTGGTCCCTGCCCGACCAGGCGACACCGGCTGCGGCGGGCCGCGGTCCGAACCTGACGGCCCTCGCCCGGTTCGTCAGCGCCCGGCAGGAGATCCGCGCGGCGTCATGATCTCCCCCCGGCACGGCCGGAAGGGTCGTGCCGGGGGGTTCCAGCCCCCGCCTTGCCGGGCGGGTTGTGCAGCAGGGCAGCGTGCTTCCTCCCCCCAGCGCGCCGAGCTCGCTGCACCGCGGCCGTGCCGCGCCGTCCCCCCGGGTGTCGGCGGCCGCGCACCGCCGCAGGCCGCTGCCGAGCAGTGGAGCGGCCCGCGGCGCCGACGGGTGGCCCGGAACTTGCCGAAGGGGCCCGGGCCACCCGTAGGGGGAGCAGCTCCATCTACGCCACGATCACGAGGGAGACGACGGGGATGTACACGCAGTCGGGCGGGAGCACCGGTGTGCTCGGCCAGCGGCCGCCGCAGGATCCGGCGGGCGGGTGGGCGGGGACGGTGGCCCTGAGCGCCGAGCGGTCGGTGTTGGTGATGTCGGCCGGGATCGGTGCGGAAGTGCTGCGGCGGTTGCGGAACTTCGCCGCCGCCGACCGGCCGGTGCTGCTGCTACCGCCGCTGTACGCCACGGGCATCGGGCGTCTGGCGCTGCCCACCCGCGACTGCGCACGCCTGGCCGAGCATGCCTGCGGGGTGGGGGAGTTGCGGGTCGCGGGCACGCTGGTGTGCCCGCGGGAGCCGGAGGCCGTGCCGATCGGCGTGCTGGCCGGGCGGCCGGTGGCCGATCCGGTGTGGCTGGTGGCGCCCGACGCCGCGGCGGCGCCGTGGATGCCGGAGCTGCTGGCCGGGGTGCTGCGCGCGGTCACCGCTCCCGAGCAGCAGCAGTGGCGGGCGGCGCGCGAGCGGGAACGGGACGTGCTGCCGGAGCAGGAACGGCTGGCGGTGGAGTGGGAGCAGCTCGCCATCGCGCTGGCGGGTACGCGGTGGTAGCGGCCCGGAGCGCCGCGGCGCAGATCGCCGGTCAGCGTGATGCGAACCGGCGCCTGGTGGAGCGCTTCGCCAGCCTGGCCAAGGACCCGGCCCAGGCGCAGAAGGTCTGGCGCCGGCAGGGGCTCGCGCAGTTCCCCATCGGCGAATCCTTCGCGGTGGTCGAGCTGCCGGGCCGGATATGGGGGCAGGCTGCGCTGACCTGGCTGGAGCAGCTGGCCCGGCAGCAGGTGGCTCGGGGGCGGACGGTGCCCATCGGGCCGGTCCTGCAGCACACGGCGGTGGTCCGGGACCGGGCGGCGCGAACGCAGTTCCTGACAGCGGTCCCTGCCCGCGGCACCCCGCCCTGGGGCCTGCCGGTGCCGCAGGCGCGGATGCGCACCAGCGGGGTACTCGACGTGCCCTCCCCGACCGGCGACGCCCTGACCGTCGAATGGCTCGTGCCCCCGCACCCCGACCGCTACCAGTGGACGGACCCCTGGCTGCTGGCCGTGGTGCTGGAGCGCGTCCACCGCGAGCTGCGCCGCAGCGGAGCGCCCCTTTGAGGTCCGGCCCGCCCCCGCCGCACCCGCACCCCCTCTCGACCCGAACCCTTCCGCGGCAGCGTGCCGCGCCCCGACGAGGAGTTGACCCGACGATGAGTCACCCGCTGGAGCGGCAGGGCAGTCTGGTGGACGCGGTGTCGATCGCCGAGCTGGCGCAGCTGGTCGGCGGCGTCGCGCACACCGTCCACCCCGACGTCGACGTCGAGGTGCGGCCGGTGTTCACCGCCGTCCAGCGCCCGCCCGTGCCGGGCGGGGTGTGCGTGGTGCTGCCGGGCACACCCCGGCGGGAGGCGATAGCCGCAGCCGAGGCCGCCTGCGCCGGCGGGGCCGGGGCGGTGCTGCTGGAGGGCACCGCGCCGGTACCGGGCGTGCCGACGGTGACGGTGGCCAGCGTGTGGGCGGCGCTGTGGAAGGCCGCGGCGTGGACGGCCGGGCGGTACGCGCCGGCCTCGGCGCACGGCGCGGTGGTGCTGGTGATGGGCGGGCGCGGCCTGTCCACCGCGCTGCGGGTGTGCCAGAGGATGTTCGACGAGGAGAGCCACACCCTCGTCGCCGCCGACACGCAGCTGCCGGCCGACCTGGCGCTGCCGATGACGCTCACCCAGGTCGCCGACCAGGGCCCGCAGATCGCCCTGTACGAGGCACCGGGCCGACAGGTGGCCACGGCCCAGGCCGCCGCCGCGCTCACCCTGCCGGACGTGCTGGTGGTGCTGCCCGACAGCGACCTGCTGCCGCGGGCGGCCAACTCTGGGAGCGTCCGCGACCAGGTGCTGGCCATCACCCGCGAGATGCGCCCGGACCAGGTGGTGGTGCTGTGCACCGACGACCTCACACTGCGGGAGCTGGCCGGGCGCATCCGCGGCCCGCAGGTGGTGACGGTCAGCACCATCGACTCCGGCGCGAGCGTCCACGTCGCCGACTTCCATCACATCTTGTCGGCCAAGGCCACGATCACCTGGGCCGGGCACACCGCCACGGCGACGCTGCCGGTGGCCGGGTCGAGCGCGGGCCTGTCCGCCGTGGCCGGCTTCGCGGGCTTCCTCGCCGCCAAGGGCCTCACCACCCCCGACGCCGCCCTCACCGTCGACCGCGACGGCTTCAAGGACCTGATCGGCCGCCTGTACTACGCCAACCCCTGCGAGGTGGGCCGCATGTGGCGCGGCAACCTGCCGGGGCGCGGACTGCTGGTGGACGACACCGGAACCTGCGCGCTGCCCGACCTGCTGGCCGCCACCGAAGCGCTGCCGCTGCACGCCGGCCGCCACCGGGAGCTGTGCGCGATCGTCGGCGAACTGGACGTCGGCCCCGGCGCGGACCCGCTGGACGTGCACGCCCTGGCGGGAGCGGCGCTGGCCGCCGCCGGCGTGCGCCGCCTGGCCGTCGTGACCGGCCCGGACGCGCACATGACGACCGGCGCCGCCCAGACGCAGGCCAACCTGCGAGCGCTGCTGAGCGCGGCCACCGACACCGGCGTCCAGCACGCCGAACTGCTCAGCGCCACGGCCCCAGCCGCCCTGGACCGGTTCCTCGACACCCTGCCGACCGGCTGCGCCGTCCTGCTCAAGGGACTGGGCCTGAACTCCCTGCGGCCCCGCCTGATCGCGCACTTCACCGCCCGCGCCACCGAGCTCTGACCGACACGACCGCCAGCGGCCCTCAGGGGAGAGGGTCGCCCGACACCCGAGGGGGACACCTTCCATGCCGACCGCCGGCACCGCACTGCCCCGCCGCACCCCGCGCGCCGTCCTGGACGACCCGCCGCCGCGCGGCGAACGCCCCGAGATCGTCTTCGTCGCCGCCCCGCGACCGGAACGAAGCGACATACCCGACGCCGCCGCGCAGCTCACGGCCCTCGCGGTGCGCCGCCAGGCCGCACGGTGGCGGGCCGGGCCGCCCGCGGGCCCCTGCCGGGCCTGACTGCCCCTCAGCCCGCCCGCACACCATCCGCACGACCAGAATCAGGACCAGGACCAGGCCAGTGACGAGTTCCACTTCCACCACGCCCGCACCCAAGCTGTCCACCGCCCGCGCGCCCTTACCCGGTGCCGGGCCCGTACGGACGCACGGCCACGGCGGCGGCGCGCAGCAGCATCCCGCGGCGCAGGCCCGGGCCGCGCTCGCCGCGGCGGCGGCCCGGCAGGGCTTCAACGCCGGCGGCGCGCACCTGCTCCAGGAGGGCCTGAACTGGGTCTACCGCCTGCCCGCCGCCGGCGTCATCGGCAAGGTCCACGGCCGAGCCAGCTACGACCAGGCCGACCGGCAGCTGCGCGCGGCCCGGGCGCTGCTGGCCGCCGGGATCCTGACCGCCGCCCCGGCCGGGCCCGTGCCCCACCCGATCATCGCGGGCCAGGCCGTGGTGACGTTCACCGAGGACCTCGGCACGGACAGGGCGACCTCCTGCCATCTCGGCGAACTGCTGGCCCGGCTGCACCGGCTGCCGTCGCTGCCCGGCGTCGAGCTGCCGGCGGCGGACCGCAGCGGCCACCTGGCGGCTCGGATCGACGCGCTGGCGCCGCAGGCCGTCACCGACCGCCAGCGCGCACAGCTGCGCGAGTGCCTGGAGCGGGCAGCCGCCGAGTACGCGCGCACCGACTGGCCCGCTCCGTGCGTCGTGCACGGCGACGTCAGCCCCTCCAACACGGTCCTCACCCCTCGCGGCGCGGCCCTGATCGACCTGGAGAGCCTGGCCGTCGGCAACCCGTGCACCGACCAGGCGATGCCGGCCTGGGCCACCGGCGCCTTCGACCTGCCCACGGCGTACAACCGGCGGTTCGTCGCCGGGTACGGCTACGACATCGCCTCCGCCGCCCCGCACCGCTACCGGGCGCTGGTCCCGCTGCTGAGCCTGGGCCCCCTCTTGACGTACCTGGAGCTGTCCGTCTCCCGGCCGGACGTGCGCAGCGAGGCCGAGCGGCGCCTGGAGACGATCCTCGACGGTCGGCCGCAGCCCTGGGGCTGGAAGATCCCCGCCCTGGTCACCGCGCCCGCCGCCGGCGGTGCCCGGTGAAGCCGCTGCTGCCCGCCGGCCTCCCGGCGGCCGTCCCGCTGCCTGCGGGGGCCGCCCTGCCTCCGGAGGCCGGCGGGCAGCCGCCGACGAACAAGCGCGCGGTGGCGTACGTCGAACTCGCCCTCGCCGACCGCTGGGCACAGGGCCCCTCCCTGCCCGACCAGGTCGCGGCGGCCGCGCTGCTGCAGCAGCACCCGGGACTGTCCCACGCGGTACGCCACGCCTGCGCAGCGGAGGAGGCCGCCGTGCGGCGGGCCCTGCGCGGCGGCCGCCAGGTCCTGCACATCGGCTACGGCCTCGGCCGGCGCCACTACGAACCCCACCAGTGGTGGCGGCGCTCCGGTACGCAGCAGCCCCGTCCGGTCGCCGTGACGACCTGCGCGCACGCCTACAACGCCGCCCTGGAGCACTGCACGGACCCGGTCGAGCTGCTGTACGAGCCCACCGAGCGCCTGCCCCTGCTGCTCGACAACCCGTATCTGCGGTGGGCGATCAACCTGACCCGGCCGGTCGACGCGGTACTGGCCGGCACACACCGCGCCCCCCGGACGCAGGTGGCGGTGCTGCTGGACCTCCTGCTGGGAACCCTCGCGCCGGGCAGCACACTCGCCCTGACCGGGCTCGCCGCCGAAGACGAAGCCGAGCGCCAGGCCCTGAAAGCCGACTGGGCGCAGTACACCGGCGTGCGCTCGGCCATCTTGCACCACCGCAGCCCGGGCGGCCTGATCAGCAGACTACGCCGCTTCGACCAACAGGCCGCCCTCCTACCGCCCCACCAGTACGCGCAACCCGGCGTGTACGCCATCGGCGCGGTGTACCGGATCGGGGGGCCGACGTGACGCTCCCGCTCCCGGCCGACTGCACGCCGGTCCCCCCGGGCCAGGCCGTACCGCCCGACTGGAACAAGGGACCGCTGACCCAGTACCCCCTGCCCAGCCGGGTCGACCTCGCCCTCGCCTCCCCCAACCTGTGGTCCCCGCGCACCAACGCCTCCGCCCGGCGCGCGGCCACCACCCTCGACACCCTGACCAGGAGCAGACTGCCGCGCGCGGTGCGGGCCGCGGACGCCCTCGAAGACGCCGCCGTCCGCCGCGCCGCAGCCGAGGTCGACCAGGTCCTGCACGTCGGTTTCGGCCTCGACCGGGCGGGAGGCGCGCTGTACCGGCGGTGGGAGGACGTGCACGCCGCCCGGCCCGGGCAGCGGACGGTGGCGGTGACGACCTGCCGCTACGCCTACGGCTACGCGCTCAGCCGCTGCGAGGACGTCCCGCTGCTGCTGTACTCCTACCCGCAGCACCTCGGCCAGCTCCTGGACAACCCCCACCTGCGCCTGGCCCTGGACCTGGAGCGGCCCATCGCCATGGTGCTGGCCGGCCTGCACCGCAGCCCCCACTCCGGCGCCGGCGCCCTGCTGGACGCCGCGCTGACCACGCTCGCCCCCGGCAGCACGCTCACCCTGGTCGGCATCGCCACCGACGTACCCTCCGCGAGCGGCCGCCTGGAGCGCCACTGGCAGCGGCAGACCGGCCAGCGCCCGCTGATCGTCCACCCGCCGAGCCTGGCCGAACGGATCGCCCGGATCGCCCGGTCCGGCGCGCCGGGCTGGGGAGCGCCGCAGGCCGCCAACACCAACGCCGCGACCCTGCCCATCCGGGCGTTCGGCGCCCGCTACCTGCGCGCCGCCCCGAACACGACCTGACCAAGGAGCGAGACATGACAACGTTTGAGATCATCGACCAGGCGCCGCGGATCACCGCGCGCCACCCCGGGTTTCTCACCCAAGTCGAGCGGGTGCTGCCCGTCGCGGCATCCATGGCCGAGAAATACGCCGAGATGCGCCTGCCCGAGCGCGTCACCGTGCGCCTGCTCACCCCCGAGGGCGTGGTCGCCGCGATGCGCCGGCACGCCGACCTCGTCAGCCGCGGCATTGCGGCCAGCTACGAGGGCCAGCACCGGGCCGCCGCCCGCCGGACCGTCCTCGACGCGTACGAGGGCCTCGTGCGCCTCCAGCGCGAGAACTGGTTCATCGTCAAGGGCAGGATGCTCCAAGACGAAGACACCGGACCCTACCTGGCCTTCGTGCCGGCGGTGCACACCGCGCTGCGCAGCTCCGACCGGCTGCTGACCCAGATAGCCGGCCACGAACTCGTCCACATCATGCAGCAGCGCCTGCCCGACCTGGAGCAGCTGTTCTTCACGCACCTGACCGAGCAGCGGCTCGGGCTGCGCGCCCCGCAGGACATCATCCCTCTGCCACTGATCGTGGAGGGGCACGCGCTGTGGGTCCACCGGCAGATCGTCACCGCCCTCGGGGGCGAGGGCGACGACACCTTCCCCGGCGATCCGCTGCCTGTGCCCTGGATGCGGCGCCGCCTGCGCGCCGTCCGGCCGCAGCAAGAACGCATGCGTCAACAGCTCTACCACCGGGGTCTGCCGTTCATGAACACCCTCGCCGCCACCGGCGGCCCCCAGCTGATCGCCTCGATCTTCGACCACGTCGACCGCCTACCCGGCGTCGCCGAACTCGGCGACCCGCAGCTGTGGCTCCAGCGCCACCCCCACCCCGCAGCCGCCACCCTCGCCTGACCCGGACCGCAACCCACCCGGTGCCGCCGTCGGCGCGTGGCGGCCCAGGCCCACCTTCCGCAGGGAGAACCGATGTTCATCCACCCGACCTTCCACAACGAGCTGTCCCCGACGGGCCGACTGCTGCTGGCCCGCCTGTCCTACCTGCCCGCCGCCACCAGCCTCCCCTTCAACGAGCGAACCGCCGCGGCCATCGCCACGGACCCGGACGCCGACCCGCAGGACGAGAACACGATCACCCCCACCGACGTCAACCTGCTCCTGGAGGACCTCGCCAACGCGGACGCCCTCGACCGCGCCGGCGACCCCCTCCACGGCCTCTACACGATCCCCTCCGACCTGCTCGACCTCGCCCGAGCCCACGACCGCGCCGCCGCGCCGCAGGCCGTCGCCCGCTACTTCGACTACACCGTCGCCAGCGCCTACGCCGCCTCCGACGCGATCACCCCCCACCGCGGAGGCCTCGCCCGCACCGCCCGCCACCACCCCGCCATCGCCACCTTCGACCCCGCCGGCTCGACCACGCGCGCCATGGACCACCTGCTGGCCGCCCTGCCCACCCTCGACGCCGCCCTCGACCTCGCCGACGAGCACGGCGAGCACCAGGCCGCCACCAACCTCGTGTACGCGATGTTCCCCGTCCTGCACCGCCACGCCCACCGCGAGCGGGCCGCCGCCGTCTACCGCCGCGGCCTGGCCCACGCCGAGGCCTGGGGCGACCCGACGGCAATCCGCTCCATGGCCCTCACCCTCGGCACCTTCCTGCGCGCCGTTCCCGGCGCCACCGACGAAGCCATCCGGCTCACCGAGCGAGCCATGGACCTCGCGCTCGCCGCCGGCGACCACCGCGCCGTCCTCCACCACCGGCGCAGCCTCGCCGCGTGCCGGTACCACGCCGGCGACTGCGAAGCCGCCGCTCAGATCCTGGGCGAACTCCTGCCCCAGTACGACCTGAGCCGGCCCGACGACAGCCGCCAGCACATGCTCGCCCTTATCCTGCTGGGCTCCACCCACTCCCGCCTCGACAACCCCGCCGTCGCGATCCGCCACCTCACCAAGGCCCTTCACCTGCACCAGGGGCCACTCGAAATGGACCCCCTCAACCACGGCCGCGCCCGTCTCTACCTGGGCGAGGCGCACGGCATGAACGGCGACCACGCCGGCGCGATGACCGAACTCGCCCGCGCCCAGCCGCTCTTCGTCGACGCCGGCGCGCCGCTGTGGAGCGCCCACACCTTCGAGTACCAGAGCAACGCCGCCGCCCACGCCGGCCGGAAGGACGCCGCCCTGGACTTCCTGCAGCGCGCCGGCGCCGCGTACGAGCGACTCGAAGAACTCGCCCACCTGGCGCGCCTGGAGGCCCAGCTCGCCGAACTCCGCGCCACCGAGCGCACCACGACGGGGCCGTGATCGTCGGACGCGGCCAGCACGGGGCTGTCACCTGGTCCTCCGCAGAGGCGACCTCCCCTCTGATCCCGTAGCCGTTTCCCTACCGGCCGCGCACCGACAGTTTTGACCGAACCGGCCAGCAGGCCGCTGCTGAGAGGGCAAGCTGTGTGCCACCCGAAGCGAGGAGCGCCACCATGTCCGTCCTGACCACCGAACACCCCGCCTGGCAGAGCGCCGGTCCGGCCGGCGTGCCCACGCGTCTGGTGCGCAGCGGTGACGGCACGTGGCTGCTGTCGTGGGCGTCGGGCGGCGTCGAAGTCGTCTGCGTGGCGGGGGAAGAGAACGACAAGCCGGAAATCATCACCACCGCGGCCGAAGGGTGGGCATCCACGGTCCCGGCCGCACTCGCGGCCGGCCTGTCCGAACTGGGATCGACGCTGCGTGTGGCCAACCCGTGGCTGTGGGACGCGCTCACCACGGCGATCATGCGGCAGGTCGTCCAGGCGAAGACGGCCCGGGACAAGTACCGCACCTGGTGCCGGACCTACGGCAGCGCGGTGGACACCGAGCACGGCCCGCAGTACCTCGCTCCGGCACCCGAACGGGTCCTGGAGCTGACCGACAGCCAGTTCGACTCGGTCAGTGCCGCGTTCAACCGGACCACGCTGCGCGCTGCTGCGAGCGCGTACCTGGAGCGCGGCGCGCACTGGAGCAGGCTGTCGGCCGCGCCGCTGGTCGAAGAGCTGATGACCGTCGAGCGCATCGGCCCGTGGACCGCGGCGGCCGCCGCCGCGGACTTCACCGGCGACTTCACGCACTACCCGCACAACGATCTGGCGGTCCGCACCTGGGCCGCCCGGATCGCCCCCGATCAGAGCTGGCCGGCGCTCAAGAACGGCGCGTTCGAGACGTACTGGCGCCGCCTGGCCGGCCGGCAGCCGGGGGCCCTGCACACCCTGACCCTGACCACACTCACCTGGGGGGCCCATGCCCGAGACGACCAGCACGGAGGCACCGCAGCACGACCTTGACCTGATCGCCGGGGCCGACCCCGGCCGCGTCCTGGACGCGGTCTTCGTCAACGCACCCCTGCGTGACTACGCGGTGCGGCCCCGCGTCAACGACTACACCCTCCCGGTGCTCGGCATGGCCTACATCGCCACCTACGCCCGCACCAAGGGATTCAACGTCGGCGTGCTGGACGCCGAGGCGCACGGTCTCGGCATCCAGCACACCGCGGAGATCATCAACACGCTCAAGCCGCGCTGGGCCGCGTTCAACCTCCTGGCGCCGACCTACGCCATCTCGGCACGGATCGCCGCCCTCCTCGACCCGCAGATCATGCTGATGGCCGGCGGCCACCACGCGAAGGCCGCCCCCTGCCAGGTGCTGGAAGACCCGCGCTTCCAGCACCTGGCCGCCCTCATCATCGGCGAAGGCGAGACCCGGGTTGCCGAACTGCTGGGAGACCACCGCCGCCGCACCAGCCTGCCGAAGGTGATGTGGCGAGATCGCCTCCTGGGCACCATCGCCACCGGCGTCCACCACGGAAACCCGGAACGGTGGCTGTCCCCGGACCTCGACGCGCTGCCCTTCGTCGCCCGCGACTTCCTCCCCCAAGACCCCTACCGGGCCGGCGACGGCCGCCTCGAGGCCAACCTCGTCTGCTCCCGCGGCTGCCCGTACGAGTGCACGTTCTGCGGCGCGGCCGCCAGCACGAACCCCGAGGTCAAGATCAGGCCCCGCGCCCCGCACAACATCATCGCGGAGATGGAAGAACTGCACTCCCTGTACGGGGTCAGTGCGTTCCGGGCCGTGGACGACCTGTTCCTCGGTGCCCGCCGGGTGATCCACCCGGCCATGGAGGCCTTCGACCGCGCCGGCATCGGGGACTGGGCCCGCTGGGACGCTACCGGCCGGATCAACGTCCTCAACCGGGAGCCCGACACCATGCTCACCACCATGGCCGGCTGCGGCCTGCGGGAGGTGGCGCTCGGCATCGAGTCCGGCTCCGACCGGATCCTGGAGCAGATGGACAAGCGGATCACCGCCGAGATGACCGAGCGAACCACCCGGCGGCTCCTGCAGCAGGGCATCAACGTCAAGGGCTACTTCATCCTGGGCTTCCCCGGCGAAACCCGAGCCGACGCCGACGCCACCATCCGTCACATCCACGACCTGTGGAAGCTCTCCGACCACCACCCGGGCACCTTCCGCGCCTCGGTGTTCACCTTCCGCCCCTACCCCGGCTCCCCGGTCTGGGACCACCTGGTGAGGCAAGGCTACGACCCCGTCCAGATGCAGACCTACAGCGACGTCGACCTCACCGACCACGGCGCCGACGAGGCGATGCGCGGCCGCGACGAGTTCAACTTCACCACCGGCCTGCAGTTCGGCGAACTGACGCCCCACGAGCTCAACCGGCACCTGGCCGACCTGTCCCGCCAGCAGTTCGAACGCAGCCAGGCAGTGACAGCGTGACGGCCGGACCAGGCACGTTCATCACCATCGACGGACCCGGCGGCACCGGCAAATCCACCGCCATCCCCCACCTCGCCACGGCACTCCAGGCCGCCGGCCACACCATCCACACCGCCACCCAGCCCTCCAAGACCCCCTACGGCGCAGCCGTGCGGCAGGTAGCCGCCGAGATGACCGGAACAGCGCTCGCCCTCGCGGTGGCCGCCGACCGGCACCACGCCCTGGCCACCGAGATCCGGCCCCGGCTCAACGCCGGACACACCGTGCTGCTCGACCGCTACCTCCCCTCCACCCTTGTACTCCAACGCATCGACGGAGTTCCCCTGGAACTGCTCCTCGCCATCAACGCCGGCATCGACGTGCCGGACCTGGCCGTCATCCTGACCGCCGACGAAGACACGATCCTGCGCCGCCTCGCCCACCGCGGCACCCGGCACCGCTTCGAGCTGGATGCCGCGGCCACCCGCCGTGAACTGGACCTCTACACCGAAGCGACCTCCGTCCTGACCGGACTCGACTTCCCAGTCCTCACCATCGACACCACCCGCCTCACCCCCGAAGGCGTTGCCGCCCGGATCGCGCACGCGCTCCCGGCCCCTACCGACACCAACACCCCCATAACAGTTAGAGAGTTCATGAGCACCACCTCCCCTGCCCAGGTCCGCCGCCCGATCGTGGACGTCCACGTGCACGTCAGGGACGGCGACAAGATCCTGCTCTCCCAGCGCGGCGGCCCCTACGGCCACGGCCAGTGGCACGCCCCGTCCGGGAAACTCGACGCCGGCGAGACCCCCGCTGCCGCAGCGGCCCGAGAACTCGAGGAGGAGACCGGCCTGACCACCGACCCCGCCGCCCTGCGCCTCATGCACACCGTCATCCACCACCAGGGCGACGGCACCCCGGACCGGATCGGCTTCTTCTTCGAGGCCACCACCTGGTCCGGTGAGCCGCAGAACCGCGAGCCGGCCAAGTGCCTGGATCTGCGATGGTTCGCCATCCACGACCTCCCCGAAGACCTGATCCCCTACCCCGCGGCGGGCCTGTACGGCAGCCTCACCGACCCGGGCGGCCTCACCTACCACAACTGGCCGTAGCACCCCGCAGTACCGGCCCCTGCGCGGCATCGGACCGCGGATACGCCAGTGGGCGGGACGTGTTCACGTCGATGTGCTGGGCGCCCGGGCTGTCCGCAGAGGATAATTTCTGACGGTCTATCATTTCGACATGGCCCCTGCCGAGTTGGTCCGCATCGTCTCCCGGTCCTCGCCCATGGCACTCGCCCAGGTGGAGCGCGTCCGAGCCGCGCTCGCCGCGCTCCACCCGGGCATCCGCACCGAGGTGGTACCCGTCACCACCTCCGGCGACCGCTGGATGGGCGACCTCGCCGCGCTCGGCGGGAAGGGCGCTTTCACCAAGGAGGTCGACGCCGCGCTGCTCGCGGGGGAAGCCGACCTCGCGGTGCACTGCCTCAAGGACGTCCCCGCCGACCGCCCGCTGCCGGCCGGCACCATCTTCGCCGCCCACCTGGAGCGCGACGACATCCGCGACGCCCTCATCCACCCCGGCGGCCTGACCCTCGACCACCTCCCGCCCGGAACCCGGATCGGCACCTCCTCGGTGCGCCGGATCGCCCAGCTCGCCGCCAGCCACCCGCACCTGGCCACGGTGCCGGTCCGCGGCAACGCGAACAGCCGCCTGGCCAAGCTCGACGGCGGCGAGGCGGACGCGCTGCTGCTGGCCGTCTCCGGCCTGGAGCGCATCGGCGCGGCCGACCGGATCACCGAGATCCTCCCCGTGGAGACGATGTGCCCGCCGATCGGCGCCGGCATCCTCGCCCTCCAGACCCGCGAGGACGACACCGCCACGATCGACGCCGTCACCGGCCTCAACCACCCCGGCACCTGGCGCGAGGCCGCCGCCGAGCGGATGTTCCTCCACGTCCTGCAGGGCCACTGCAACTCCCCGATCGCCGGCTACGCCAAGCTCGAGTCGGACGGCCGCCTCTCGCTGCGCGGCCGCGTGTTCACCCCCGACGGCAAGCGCGTGCTGGACGCCCACGAGTGGGCCGGCTCGCTGAGCCCCGAGGACCTTGGAACTTCGACCGCCCTGGCCCTCAAACGCCAGGGCGCCACCGAACTGATCACCGCGATCCTGCACTGATTCTCGACGGCCAGCCGGAACACCGCGCCTTCGCGGAGGGGCAGGTCGCCGTCGTGGTCCAGCCAGGCCGCGCGGCGCGACAGCCGCGGATGGGCCCGGCCCCCAGGCCCGCATGACGGCGGTGCCGTAGTGCGGTCGCAGTGGTGGTCACCGCCCGGTCCGAGCGGAGCCGGCCGAGGACCTGCACCGGCAGGTCGCCGGGCTGGACCCTAGATCAGCAGGTCACCAGGCCCGGCCCTTGCGGATCTCGGTCACGGTGTCGCGGTGCACGCCGAGATGGTTGGCCAACTCCGTCCAGGTCGGACGGCCGCGGCCGTGGCCGTAGAGCTTCTGCTTGTCGGCGCGGCGGATCGCGGCGCCCAAGACGGCCTCGCTGCTCGCGGCTTCGTCCAGCATCACCCTGCGGCGCAGGGCCTGGTAGGCGATCAGCGCCTCGGTGTCGGCGGCCTTCTCCACGGGCGGCAGCCGGTGGAAGTGCGTGGCGAGGATGCCGGCGGCCCGCAAGCGGGCGGCGTCACGGCCCTCGACGGTGGTCAGCTCGTGCTCCCGGTCGCCGAACGCGGCGACGACCGCGTAGGTGTCGCTGCTCGACTCGATGGGCGCCGCACGGACGACCTGCGTCCGGTCGAGGCTGGTCCAGTCGTAGGCGCGGTCCTGCGCGAACTGGTAGTAGGAGGCGACGTTGTGCGCGAAGGCGGTGCGGGCCGCGGCCTCGTCGTCGAACAGCGCGTAGGACGGGTTGACGGGGTCGCTGTTCTCGACGGCGAGAACCCACCGGCCGCCCGCTTCGGCCAGGGCGATGCCGCCGAACTCCTCCGGGTACCAGGCGTCGGCGTCCTCGACTTTGAAGGACCGGCAGAACTCCTCGACGCCCTCCTTGGAGGACAGGGCTAGGCGGATGCGGACCTCCAGCATGTGCTCCGCGAGTGCGGCGCGGGCGGCGGCGGGCACCGCTTCATCCTCGACCGTTCCCTCGGCCAGTTGGAGCGCGCCGCCGACGGCCTCTTCGGAGGTGGCGCAGTCCCGCCAGGAGATATCCCCGTCGGTCCGCCAGACGAGGAGGGTGTCGTCCCCGTACTCGGCGTGGCCGACGGTGGCGATCAGGAACTGCCCGCTCTCCCACAGGAAGTCGCTGCCGCCGCGGTCGACGGATTCGGCGCAGGTGCGTACCAGGTCGGCGAGTTCGGTGCCGAACAGCGCCTTCGCCTCGGCCTCCGTGTCACACAGGACGGTCTGTTCGGCGTAGTGCCAGATCCAGGGACCCGGCCCGGTCTCGGCGAGCACCATGTCGGGGACGTAGTCGCCGGCCATCGTGCCGACGTCCACGTGCCAGAGTGCGTCGGCGGTCGGGTCCTCGGTGTCGAAGCCGAGTTCCGCAGCTTCGGCGCTGTCGATTTCGCGTGTGGCCATGATGACTCCAGATTATGGATGACGGATAATCCGTCATCGACCAGGTTAGTCCAGGCAGGGTCGGATGTCCACGAGGGGTGACGGATGATCCGTCACCCCTCGCGGAGTGCCGGTCTGCGCGCGGAGGTACTGTCCCGCTGCTGGGCTCCGAACGGGGCCGGGCGGTGTACGGCGCACAAAGGACGCCCGCCCGGGCCGATGGGTGGAGGACGCCCGGGAACTCCTGCTCACCCTGGGCATGTGGGCTGGCGAGCATCTCGCCCGCCTCGCGCAGTGGGACAAGGCCCGGATTTTCGCCGTCACCGCCCGCCTCGGCCGGACGGGCGCCCCTTCCACTATCGAGGAAACATCATGACCACCATCACCGTCGCCACCGCCACCCTTGAGGGCACCGCCGGCCCGCTCGCCGACGGCGTCGCCCACTTCACCTCCGCCAGCAACGGCCAGAGCGCCTTCGTGGTGATCGACGGCATGGGCCACGACCCCGCCATCGTGGACCTGGTGCCGGCGATGGCCAGGAATGCCGCTCGGGCCGGGGCCCGCAAGGGCGCGGTGTCGGGCCTGCTCGCGGCCGGGGAGGATGTTGCCGACCCCGGCCCGCTCACCGACGACGAGAGCCGTCCCGACGCCGTCGGCGCGATCGTTGTCACCCGCCCCGACGGCAGCGTCGAGGTCGCCTGGACGGGCGACACCCGGGTCTACCACTGGAACGGCCGGGTGCTCACGTTGTGGACGAGCGACCACAATTTCGCCGCTTACCTCAACAAGTCGGTGGGCACGGCGCAGAGCGTGCCGGTCGGGGCGCTCGCCGACATCGTCACCCTCACCCTCGCCCGGATCAGCGCCTACGCGGTCCCCCTGATGTGCAAGGCCGCTGGCGGGCTGGTGATCATCGCCAGCGATGGCGCGTACGGCCAGCACGACGCCGAGGAGCCGCAGCGGTCCCTGCCCGAGTACCAGGCCGAGCACTTGGCCACCCTGGTGCGCAGGCACCAGGACAACCCGCAGGCGCTGGTGGAGGCGATCGTGGCCGGCGCTCGGCCGGACGCGGACGGCTACCGCGACGACGCGACCGCCTTGGTGGTCGCCTGGACGTGATCCGATGGCGTACATCGCGGCGACCGACGAGCTCACCAGCGCCGCGTTCGCCGACGCGGTGCTCGCGGTGGTGGCTCTGGCTCTCCACCACGCCGCCACTGAGCAGGCAGCGCAGGCCGCCGCGGACCTGGCCGAGGAAGCTGGGTGAGCGGCCGTTACCCGTCCGCAGGCCCGTTGCCGCCTACGTGCGGGAGCGGGGCCGTGACCGATGCGAGCAGCAGCGGGCCGCTGGCGAGGCGCCCTGGGCCGCCGCGCATCTGGGTGCGCCCGGCCGTGTCGAAGCAAGCCTTCACCTCGCGGCAGGTGTTCTCGTTGGCGGCGGTGGCACGGGCAGGAGCAGCAGCGCCGCCTCGGACTCCGGCGTGGCGTTTTGGGTCAGCAGGTGGCGGATGTGGTCCAGTGCGTCGAGGGTCAGCTCGACGCGGCAGATGGCCTCTTCGGGGAAGACGGCGGGCCAGGTGTGCTCCCAGCCGGTGGCCTTGAGGAGGGAGGGCGTGCGGAGGGTTCCCCGGTGCCAGGCCATGGCGGCGTCGAAGTGCTCGGCGACCTGCTGACCGTTCACCACCACCCCGCGGTCGCGCAGGCGTTGGACAAGCACCCGGGCCGTCCTGCGCTGGGCGGGGGTCAGCGGGGAGCGGAACGGGTCCGGCGTGGAGGCGACGTAGGGCGCCACGGTCACACCCCTTCGTCGTAGTTGGCGTCCAGGGCCGGGAGCGGGGCCGGGCGCAGGATCTCCCGGACGGTGGCCGGGCCGGTGCCGATCGCGGTGGCGACCTCGTCCTCGGGCAGGCCGGCGGCCACGGCCGCCTCCACCAGCCACCGGCGGCGCTCGTCGGTCCGGCGGGGGTGTTCGGGGCCGTCGCCGCCGTAGCGCTCGCCCCACGCCCGGGTGGCGAGGTCGGCCCAGTGGGTGCCCGGCGCGCCGTACGGGTCGGGGTCGGTGAAGTGGTCGGGGCAGCGGGTGCCGGGCCCGGCGGGCGCGGCCTGTGGGCAGGCCGGGTGTCCGCACAGCTCGGTGATCCAGATCCCGGACGGTGCCCACGGATCGCCGCCGGCCTGCAGGCGCCGCCCGTCGCCGGGCGAGGCGAGCACGATCCAGCCGGACGCCGACTGGCCGTCCTCGACCTCGAACGGGCCGTCCGCTCCCTCGCCCTGGGCCCAGTGGCGGCAGATGTGTCCGGCCACCGCGAGGGCGACCAGCGGGTGCCAGCGGACCGTACGGCCGCGGGAGGCGGGCAGGGTGTCGGGGAGGGGGAGGAGGACCGGGTCGGGCGCGCCCCCGGCGCCGGGGCGGTCGAGGGACCGGGTCGCGAGACCGATCAGATCCCGGGTCAACACGCTCTGCACTACTGCCTCCTGAAGGCACGTCGAAGCGCCGCGTGGTCGCGGCGCCGGCCCGGCCGGGCGGCCAGGCATCCCTCCAGGGACGATGATCCGGGCGGCGCGGGGGCCGCCCGGGTTCAGCGTAGCGGCTGCGGCGGCTCGCCCGCAGGCTTGGGCAGTTCTCCGGGCCCCGGGCGTCGGTCACGGCGCGTCGAGGGTGTCCAGTTCCCCCGGTACGCCCGGTCCGTCGCACGGGCAGTACAGGTCGGGGCAGTAGCAGCCTCCGCACTGGGGGCAGGGCTCGTCGCCGCAGGAGGCGCACTCGGCTGCCGGTGTCGGCGGGGGGAGGTCGGTCCATCCGGTCACGGGGAAGCTTCCTTGGGTGGTGGTGCCGTGAGGGGGTCAGAGGCGCTTGAGGAACAGCGCCACCCCGACCTGCCGTCCCGGCAGGTGTCGGCGACGGCGCGCCGCCAGCGGAGCGTCAGGGAGTGCAGGTATGAGTCTAGGCGGCCGGCCTCCAGGGTCGCGAAGTTCCCGGAGTGGCTGCGAGCAAGGCATGCCAGCCGCCGGGCCGCCTCCGCCGCATGGCGCGCTGGGTCGCGGTGAGGGAGGAGCTCGGCGACGCCTACGAACCTGCGGAGGGGGACGAGCCCGGAAGCGGCGATGACGAGTCTGCGGAGGACTGGGTCAGGTCCGACGTCGAGCCCGGGGGAGGGGCTGGGCCGGGTCGGGTGCCGACGATGCCGCCGCGCCTCGCTCGCCGAGGTCGACCGCCTGCGCATCAGGGCGAAGGCCGCCTGCGACGCACTGGTGGCAGAAGCCGGCGCCTACCTGGCGACCGCCGCCTGATAGGCGGCCAGGTCGCCCCCCGGGCTCGCCCGTTGCCAGCCCTGCCACAGCACCGTGCGGCCCTGACGGACTGCCATCATGGTGTCAGGGCGGCCGACCACCCGGTGGCGGTCGCCGATTGGCCACTTTCTCCCCGCGAACGCGGGGTCGTTCCGGCGCCCCCTCGGGCGTCCTCTCCCTGCACTGTGCAGGGCTCCACCCGGGATTCACCACGGGTGTGTACCCCTGTCACCTTCCGCGAGGAGCCGTCGATGTTCAAGAGCACTGCCACCGGAGAGATCACCTCTGCCGTCACCGCGGCGTTCCCCGGGCTGCGGCAGGTCGCCCCACCCGCGTGGGGCTCCGGGCCGGCCGAGGTGCGGATCGACCGGGACCTGACCGCCCGCTACGCCTGCGGCGAGTTCACCGTGTACGTGAGGGTCGGTCAGGCCGACCACCTTAGCGGCGATCCGGAGGACGAGAGCCTGCAGCGGCGAATCGACGCCCACGCCGACATGCTGATGCCGACGCTGCTCCCGGTCGAGTTGCCGACCGGCGAGTGGGTGGTGCCGACCCCTGTGGCACGGGTGCACTACCCGGTGGCGTGCATCGCGGCGGCCGACGCTCTGACCGCGCCCGCGTTCGCTGATGCGGTGCTCGCGGTGGTGGCCCAGGCCCTTCACTACGCCGTCGCCGTCGCTGGGCAGGCCGCGCAGGCCGCCGCGGACCTGGCCGAGGAAGCCGGGTGGGTGGCTGAGTGCCCGCCCGGCAGGCCCGTTGCCGCTTACGTGCGGGAGCGGGGTCGGGAGCGCGACAGGGCCCGACGCGAGCAGCAGTGGGCCGCGAGCGAGGCGCGCTGGGCCGCGGTGAGGGAGGAGCTCGGCGACGCCTACGAGCCTGCGGAGGGGGCCGGTCCCGGGGGCGACGATGACGAGTCCGCGGAGGACTGGGTCAGGTCCGATGTCGAGCCCGGGGGGAGGGGCTGGGCCGGATTTGACGGCGAAGATCCCGCCGCGTTGTAGCCCGACGCCGCCGGTACGGACCGGCCGCTTCGAGAGGCCGACACAGCGCCCAGGGGGTTCCGCGGGGCCCGGAACCGCGCCGTGGACCGCCTTGGCCTGCGTCGGCGAACGCGTCGGCAGGGAGTTCGAGGCTGGGCGGAGCGGTCGTTCACGCCGGGCCGGGTGGAGGGGGCGTCCGGTGTCCCGGGATCGGTGAAGCCCGGCGCGGCCTGTTCCTGACGGGGCATCATGGCGGCATGGACGACCTCACCCCCGCGCCGGGGGACACCGCCCGTCTCGACCAGCTCGGGGCCCGGGTGCGCGATCTGGATGCGCAGGCCCGCGGCCGAATCGAGGAAGCGGGCGCGCGGGTGCTTGAGAGCCCGACGCCCGAGGCGGCCGGGGAACTGCTCGCTGTGCTGCGGGCCGCGGGGATGGAGTAGGACGCCGGCTCGGCCGGGGCCGTGGCGGGAGGGCTCCGAGGCGGGGCCGGGAGTAAACGCCTGTGCCGGGCCGCGCTGTCGGCGCGGCCCGGCACAGGGAGTGCTGGTTGCGGGTCAGTCGAGCTGGTCGAAGAAGATCGCGAAGGGGTCGTGGGCGGGCTCGGCGGGTTCGCGGGGGAGCGGGACGGTGGTGGCGGTGACGGGTCGGGCGCGCAGGCGGCGGTGGTGGTAGTCGAGGGGGTGGTCGCCGCTGTGGTGGGTGGGGCGCTGTCCGGGGCGGGTGTCGGTGTGGACGGGCAGGGTGTGCGGCTGGCCGTGGCGGCGCCGGTACCAGGGCGCGGCCTGCCAGGGGGTCACCTCCAGGGCTTCTTCCAGGGTGAGGTCGTGGCGGACATCGAGGAGGACGGGGCGGCTGGGCACGCAGGAGCGGCGGCCGAGGGCGGGCGCGTAGACGGGGTTGCGCAGCGCGTCGGCTATGGCGCCGATGTGCGCGCGGTCGCCTTGGACGGCGGCGGTGAACACCGCGTCGGCGAGGTAGTAGCGGTCGGAGACGGTGCGGGTGCGGTTGCGGCCGGGGGCGGTGTGGAAGTCGCGCAGCAGGGTGCCGGGCTGGTCGGTGCGGACCCCGAAGCGCAGGGCGGCGAGGCGGGCGAGGCCGGCGGTGTCGGTGCGGGCCAGGCCCTGGGCGGCGCCGAGCAGGCCGGTGACGGCGGACTTGGTGGGCATGGGCTGGGTGTCGCGGCGGCCGGTGGCGGTGGGGCCGCCCCAGGACTGCATGGGCCCGGCGAGGACGAGGAGCAGGGTGCTCACGCGGCGGCCCCGGCAAGGTGGTTGGCGGCGGCGGCGGTCGCGGCGCCGGCCAGTTCGTCCAGGGTCGCCATCCGCGTGCCGAGCGGCTCGGCCGGTTCGGTGGCGTTGCCGACGCGCAGCAGCCAGGAGGCCACGAGGCCGCCGTAGGCGGCGTCCCGCTCGGCGGCGTGCTCCGCCAGCGCCTGGCAGGCCGGGCGGATGTGGCCGCCGGCGGCGGGGTGGACGGGCTCCTCGAACGCCGCGGCGTAGGAGGCGGGTTCGGTGCGCAGCTGGGCGAGGACGACTTCGGGCTTGGTGTGGGGGGCGGTGCCGCTGTTCTGGCCGGTGGGCATGGAGGAGGTGAAGGCGGTGATCCAGGCGGCGACGGCGCGCTCCAGCGGGGTGCGCCCTTCGGTGTGCTCGGGCAGGCGGCCGAGGTTGGCGGCGAGGGCGTCGAGGTTGAGGCTGGCGTAGCGGTAGAAGGTGGTGGAGTTGAAGCCGCGGGTGCCGATCATGGTGGCGGCGGCCTGGCCGGCGAGGTCGTCCAGGGCGGTGAAGTAGTCGAGTTCGGCTTCCAGGGCGTGGACGCCGATGGCCTGGGCGACCTGGACGGCGGCGTCGACGCTCAGCTCGGGGCTCTCGGCGACCATGCGGCCGAACAGGGCGATGTCGACGGAGTGGGCGGTGGCGGCGAGGTGCTGGGCGCGCTGGCCGTTGGTCTTGTGCTTGAAGAACGCGGCCGGGTCGGCGCCGGCTTCGGCGGCCAGCGCGGCCAGGGCGTCGAGCTGGGCGGCGGACAGGAACGCCAGCGCCTTCGCGGTGGGCAGCTCGGTGCCGCTCGCGCTGGAGCGCTTGGGCTTGTCCAGGGTGATCCCGGCGGCGGTGACCGTGTGCTGGGCCGCGAGGGCGCGGGCGGCGTCGTCGAGGCCGGGGGTGAGGAGGGCCAGGCGGTCGGCGACGGCGGCGGCCAGGTGCACGGTGCGCACGCCGAGCTCGGCGGGGTCCAGGAGCTGGGCGAAGTAGGTGCGGGTGGCGCGCTTCCACGCCTGGCTGGAGACGCGGGCGCGCTCGACGCCGCCGAACTGGGCGCTCTTGGGGGCGCCGGTGTCGTCCCGGTTGACGCCGTGGGAGGGCAGGGTGTGCAGCAGGTGCAGGTCGAGGAAGCGGGCGCGGCGGCCGGCGGTGGTGGCGGTGTTCACGGGGTGTCCTTCGCGATGGTGACGGCGGTGACGGTCTCGGGGTCGGTGCTGCTGTCCGGCCGGGGGGCCGGGCGGGTCTCGAAGAAGCTGGTGCTCCAGCGGCGCTGGACTGCGCGACGGCCCCCGGGCAGGCGCCAGCGGGTGAGCTGGACGGCCAGTTCGGCGTAGTCGAGCGGCACGCCGCCCTCGCGCAGGCAGCGGACCAGGGGGCGCAGCGCGGTGGTCGGCAGGCCGGCGGGCGCCATGCGGGTGAGCTGGGTGAAACGGGGGGTGAGCGAGGCGTTGTCGCCGGCGTGGGCGAGGCGGCTGAGGGCGCCGCCGAGGTCGAGGGAGGTGTCGGTGCGCCCGGGGCGGGGGGTGCGGTGCATCCGCTTGCGCTGGGACTGCTGGTGGTGGGCCCACAGGGTCAGGGCGGTGGTCGCCGCGTTCAGGGCGTGGCGCCGGGGGTCGTCGTCGGGCGCGGTGTCGGGGGGAAGGAGCGGGTCGACGCGAAGGTAGGACCAGGCGGTGGGGGACAGGACGCCGTCGTTGCCGGTGCGGCGCAGGTGGGCGAGGGCGGCGGCGCCGTCGGGGGCGTCGGCGAGGTAGCGGTTCAGCAGGCGGTCGATCTCCGCGTCGGTGGTGCGGCGGACGAGGTCGAGGACGGTGTCGGGGTCGGGTTGGCGGGGGTGCACGGGGTTCCTCTCTAGGCGGTGGTGAGCTGGTGGACGGCGGCGGCCTGCGTGAGCGGGGTGGCGCCGAGGTGGCGGGCGATACGCCGGCGCAGGGCGTCGTCGAGGGCCGCCTCGAAGGCGGGGCGGTCCAGGTCGTGCAGGTACAGGTCCCAGGCGGTGCGGACGCCGGGGTCGGCGGCCAGGTCGATCCGGTCGCCGCCGGGCAGGCGGGCGTCCTCGGCGAGCTTGTGGATGCGGTGGCGCAGGGCGGCGGCGCGGCGGGCGGCGGCGAGCAGCTGGTCGCGGACGGCCGGATCGGCCAGGTGCGCGGCCGGGCCCAGCGGCAGCAGGGGCGCGAGGACGGCGCTGATCGCGGCGCGGTGGGCGGTGGTGTGCTCGACGCGGTGGAAGCGCAGCGCCAGGACGGTTTCGGGGGCGACGGCGGAGCGTTCGCAGGCGTCGACCAGGTGCGCGATCACCGGCGCGGCGGCGGTGCGGTCGCCGCCGGGCAGCGCCAGGACGGCGGCCCACGGCGCTTCGAAGCCGCGGTCGCGTCCCCGGCCGTCGCGCCCGCGCAGGTCGAAGCGGGCCCCGCTGGGGGAGGTGGCCGCGCACGGGTCCGCGGCGCGCACGGCCGCACCCGGGTCGGCGGTGCGGTCCCCGTCGTGCAGGGCCAGCGCGGCGACGTGGCCGCCGCCGTCGGGCATCAGCCGCACCCTGCGAGTGGGCCAGGTCCGCAGATCGAGCCGCCCGGCGGGCTCCCGCTCCCGCCCGGCCGCCGCAGGGGGCGGCTGCTCCCAGGCCGGCCGGTCGCCCGCCGCCCGGGGGCCGGGCGGGTTCATCAGCAGCAACAGGTCCTTCAGCGGAGCGCCCGCCGGTTCGACCGTGACGTGGGTGGCGCAGCTGAGCAGGCCCGGGTGGGAGCCGTACACCTTGCCGCCCTTGGTCCGCGGGTCGCCGGGGTGGCCGGACTGGATGCCGCCGGGGTGCACGCCCTGCAGCACGAGCAGGGCGAGCGCCGCCTCGGCCGGGGCGAGCGGCCGGGCGGGGCCGAGCTGCGCCCAGTCGAACAGGGTCGAGGCCGTGCCGGACCAGGAGCCGGCCCGCAGCGCGTGGCTGTCCCGGTTCGCCGCGGTGAGCAGGGCGCACTGCCCGAAGGGCCGCTTGGGGTGGAAGAGGTCGAACGCGTCGCGGTGGCGCTCCAGGTAGGAGGTGATCGCCGCGCCGTCCAGGACGGGGCTGCGCCACTGCGCGTCCCACCGGGCGGTGGTGTCGGTGCCGGCGGCGGCTTCCAGGACGGCGGCCAGCAGGCGCAGCAGCACGGCGCGTTCGGTGGGGTCGGTGGTGGCCAGGTGCAGGCGGTGGGCGTGGGTGAGGGCGTCGGCGATGTTGACGTGGCGGTGGTCGGTGCCGTCCAGGACGGGAATCCACGGACGGGCGGTGAGGTCGAATTCGGGCACGGGGCCTTCTCGGGTCGTAGCCGGCAAGAGGGTTCAGGCGAAGCTGAGCAGGTAGTCGGCGTCCTCGCTCCAGCGGTCGCAGTGGTGGCAGACCTTGCCGGGGATGCCGTTGCTGTCGTGGCGCTCGACGACGCCGCGGCGGGTGCCGCACTCCGCGCAGCTGCCGCGCTTGACCGGCGGCTCGGGGTCGCTCTTGTCGTCGGCGGGGCAGGCCGGCCAGTGCTCGACGGCGAAGCGGTCGCCGTCGGCCGGGCGGACCAGGTGGCCGCGGCGGGCGGCGACCGGGCGCTCGCACCGGGAACAGCGGGGCTCGTAGCGGCGGTTGGGCCGCTGCACCTCCTCCAGCAGCAGCGGCTCGGCGGCCGGGGCCTGCTCGGCCAGGGCCTTGGCGATCTGTGCCCGCACGGTGGCACCGAGGGCGGTGGCGGCCTTGGCGAAGTGCCGCGGCCCCCACAGGACTTCGGTGGTCCCGTCGGCCCGTACGCGGGTGAGGGTGACGGTGGCGTCCTCGGTGACGTAGGTGCGGCCGGTGCGGAAGTTCCGGTCGGTACCGGTGGCGTTCTTGTCGACGACCAGCAGCAGCGTCCCGGCCGGGCAGGCGACGGTGTCGCCCGCATACAGCCGGGTGCCGGCCGGCGCCTGCCCGCCCGGCGCTGCGGGACCGGTGCCCATGGCGGCCAACCGCCAGCTGCCGGGCCGGCCGCCGCCGGGGACCGGCGGGACGGTCAACCGGACCCACCCGCCGGGGACGGGGCCGGTGGTGACGGCCCGCCGGTCGGGTGCCGAACCCTCAGTGGGGTCGGTGCTGCTGTGCATGGTAGTTCCGTTCAACTTGCTTTCCCTAAAAGGAAAGTGATGGGATGTCAGTTTTTCATCGACTCGCGGCTAATCGCAGGATTTGTTACGATTAGCGGTCGCGGATGAAGCTCTGGACTCGCCGCTTCATGATCACTGCTAGGGAGCGGGCGAATGCACTCCGCTACGGCCATCGTGTCGGCCGCCACTGACAATCCGGCCGCCCGCGCCTCGGAGGCCGTCGTCGTCCAGGTCCCGTCCGCGGGCGCGGACACCCTCACCTCCTGGGCCCGCCTGGTCACCGCCGTCGCCCCCGGCATGGACACCCAGGCCCTGGACGGCCACTGGCTCACCCCCGACTCCCTGGCCGCCCTCCCCGCCGGCGCCCTGTTGCTGACCGCCGACCAGCACCCCGGCCGTCAGTGGCGCATCACCCTGCTGCGCGCCGACCCCGACGCCGACAATGGCCTGACCGCCCTCGCGCACTGGGCCCGCCGCACCCCGCTCGGCCCCCAGCAGCTCAACGCCGTCCGCGCCCACCTGGCCGCCGACGCCGCCGGCCACACCATCGCCGCCACCATCACCGCCAACCGGCACCCCGGCCGCTGCCACCGCTGCACCCGGCACGTGGCCGCCCGCACCGGCTGGTTCCACCGCGGACCGGACGGACACCTGCTCACCCACCGCCCCGGCGACTGCCCGCCCCCCGCCGAGACCGTCGAGCCCAACACCTACCCGGGCCGGTGCCTGCTGTGCGACGGCTGGGTCGACGCCGGCGACGGCCGCGCCGTCCTCCTCGATGCCGCCCCCGGCCCCCTCACCGCCGCCCCGGCGGCCCGCCGCGCCCGCTACGCCCCCGAACACCGCACCTGCCCCGCCACCCCGGTACCCGGCCCCCTCACCACCGACGACCGCTGGTGCGCACACTGCCGCCGCCGTATCCACCCCGGCCAGGGCCACCGCCTCCCCGACCGCACCCACCGCCACACCACCTGCCCTGACCACGCTCCGGGACCGCTCTGGCTGGTCCGCCGCCCCGCCGCCGCCCTCCTCGCCCCCGGCGCCACCACCACCGTCCGCCTGCGCCCCCGCCCCGGCGAGCCGCCCGTCCCCCAGCACGCCCCCGGCGCCCGCGTCCTGGACGAGAGCGGCTTCGCCGAGCTCATCGCCACCGTCGAGGACGCCACCGACCCGGACGGCGACGGCCGTACCCTGGCCCTGCTGCGCCCGGCCACCTGGGACGAGGCGATCCCGCTGCTCGTGGAGCGCGCCGACCTCGACCTCGACGCCGCCCCTGTCGCCTCGCAGTACCGGGCCGTCTGGCAGCGGGAGCGGATCTGCGGCGACGCCCCCTGGCTGGCCGAGATCACCGGCCACCACCCCCGCTACGGCCTGCAGCGGACCTTCCTCCCGGCGCGGCGCGGCTACGATGCGCTCCAGGACCGGTACGGATGGCGCGGCGTGCAGTACCTGTGGACGCTGCGCACCAACCGGGTCTACGAGGCCGGCTGGCCGGTGGACCCGGTCGATCCCGCCTGGCGCAGCATCCGCCGCACCGGCGCCCGGACCCGGGTCACCGCCCAGGAGCGATCGCTCCTGCGGGTGACCGCGCAGGGCGACATCGAACGGATCAGCAGGGAGCAGGCAGAGGCGTGGCTGAGGAACACCGCCGGGACGGCGACACCGGAGGCACGACGGTGACCACCTCCCAGGCCCCCGGCGCCGCCCCGCCCCCGCAGAACCCGGCGCTGCTCCCGCAGCCGGCCCGGCCGCTGCGGGGCGGCAAGCGGGCCACCGGCCGCAGCGTGTACGAGGAGACCCTGCGCCGGGTGCGCCGCGCCTTCGCCGACTTCCCGAACGTGTACGTGAGCTTCAGCGGCGGCAAGGACTCCGGGGTACTGCTGGAGATCGCGGCCAACGAGGCCCGGCGCCTGCGCCAAAAGCTCGGCGTCCTCATCGTCGACCTCGAGGCCGGCTACCGGGCCACCGAGGACTTCATCCGCACCATGCTGGAGCGGCACGCCGACGTCCTGGAGCCCTACTGGGTCTGCCTGCCCCTCAACATGCGCAACGCCGTCAGCAGCATCGACCCGCAGTGGACGTGCTGGGACCCCGAGGCCCGCGACAAGTGGGTCCGCGAGGTGCCGTACGGGGCGATCACCGACCCCGAGTTCTTCGACTTCTACGCCAAGCACACCGCCGCGAACGTCACCGCGGCCGGCGGCCGGTACATGGAGTTCGAAGAGTTCACCCCGGCCTTCGGGCACTGGTACGCCGCCCGGCACGGGAACCGGCTCACCGCCTGCCTGGTCGGCATCCGCTCCGACGAGAGCCTCAACCGCTTCCGCACCATCGCGACCCTGAAGAAGAGCACCCACGAGGGCCTGCGCTGGACGACCCTGGTCAGCGACGGCCCCTACCTGTACAACGCGTATCCGATCTACGACTGGCAGACCCGGGACATCTGGATCTTCAACGGACGATTCGGGGCGCCGTACAACAAGGTCTACGACCTGATGCACCAGGCCGGGCTGACGATCCACAGCATGAGGCTGTGCCAGCCCTACGGCGACGACCAGAAACTGGGGCTGTGGCTCTACCACATCCTGGAGCCCCGCACCTGGAGCCGCGTCGTCGCCCGGGTCAGCGGCGCGAACTTCGGCGCCAAGTACTCCACGAAGACCGGCAACATCAGCGGGCGGATCACCATCACCTGCCCCGACGGCATGACCTGGCTCGGCTACGCCCAGTACCTGCTAGGCACGATGCCGGAGCAGACCGCCGATCACTTCCGCAACAAGATCGCCCGGTTTATCTTCTGGTACTCCACCCGCGGCTACCCCGACGGCATCCCCGACGAGGGCCCGATGGACAAGCAGACGCCGTCCTGGAAGCGCGTGTGCAAGGCCCTACTCTCCTTCGACTACTGGTGCAAGGAGTTCGCGATGGCCCCGCCCGCCAACGCCAAGTCGTACGAGAAGCACCAGGCGCGCATGCGCGCCAAGCGATTGGAGTGGAAGTTCGATGGCACACTCTGACCGGCCCGCGGCCGTCGAGCTGACCGTCCGCACCAACACCGACCCCGGCTTCTACCAGGTCATGGGCCCGCACCTGGCCTCCCACACCGTCCACAAGGCGCTCGGCGGCCCGCCGTGGGACGAGGACGGCAAGGTCTGGGTCACCGCCGGCGCCGACGGCGAGCCCGCGCTCGGGTTCGTCGGCGTCGTGCTCCTGAAGAACGGCACCGGCCGGGTCGAGTCCCTCTACACCGTGCCCGACCGGCGCGACACCGACCTCGCCCAGCGCCTGGTCGCCGCCGTCGTCCAGGCGGCCGGCCCCCGCCGCCTGCGCGCCGTCGTGCCCCCGCAGTTCGTGGGCGCCTACACGGCGGCCGGCTTCGCCACCACCGCCGTCCCCGACAAGTACGCGCGGATGCACCGCGACCCCGACCCCACGGAGCAGCCGACGTGAGCGCCGAGCAGACCGGCCTGGACCAAGTCCTCGCCGACCAGACCGCCGAGAGCATCCTCCAGCAGGCCGCCGACCTCTTCGCACGGCTGCAGGAGCTGCCCGACGAGCAGCGCATCGACACCATCAACGCGCTCAAGCTGCTCCTGCGCCCCCACTCGCCGATGCGCGACCAGCCCGTCGACTGCGTGCTGTGGGTGCCCGCCGAGCAAGTCCGCGGCAACGACTACAACCCGAATAGCGTGGCGCCGCCGGAGATGGAGCTGCTGAAGCTGTCCATCGAATCCGACGGCTTCACCCAGCCGATCGTCACCTGGCGGCAGGACCCCGACCAGGAGCGCTACGAGGTGGTCGACGGCTTCCACCGCCACCTCATCGGCCGCAGCGAGGGCCTCGCCGCGGCGCTGCACGGCCGCCTGCCGGTCACCGTCATCCGGCCCGACCGCTCCGACCGCTCCGACCGGCAGGCGTCCACGATCCGCCACAACCGCGCCCGCGGCGAGCACTCCGTCGAGCCGATGAGCGAGATGGTCAAGGACCTCCACCTGCGCGGCAAGAGCGATGAGTGGATCGGACGCGAACTCGGTATGGACCCCGACGAGGTGCTGCGCCTGCGCCAGGTCAGCTCCCTGGCCGCGTTCTACTCGGCCGAGGAGTTCAGCGCTGGCTGGGAACCCGACGCCTTCACCGGCACCGACCGCACCGATCCGCTTCCCCCGCGGAGCCCCTCCCGCCCCGAGAACAGCGAGACGATCGGCCGCCTCACCGCCTACCTAGTGGAGCTGCCGGACGAGCCGCCCGCCTACACCATCGCCCTCGACGGGCAGTTCCTGCCGGGCGCGTACGCCGACCGGGCGGCGGTCCTGGTCGCCTACGGCGTCTTCCTCGGCGGAGAGAAGCACTTCCCCCTCGACGACCTCAAGGTCCACTCCGCCGACACCCGGGAGGCCGGGCGGCCCACCACCGTGGCCGACGTCGAGAACCACGCCCGCAGTAAGGGCCTGAGCGTGCCCGGCCTCGCCGACCTCCCCGGCGACTTCGCCGACGAGGACGCGCGCCTGGTCGCGTACGGCATCCTGCTGGGCGGCGGCACACCCGACCTCGCCGACCTCCCCGCACCGATCACCCTCGCCGCCATCGAGACAGCCGCCTGACCCCGGGCCGACCGGGTACGTCGGCATCCGCTGACATGATTGCACGGTCCCCTGGTTGGAGAGGAGCCGTGAGCAAATGGACTGGAGCGAAGTCGCCGATGCGCTGGACGCGCGTGTCGACCTGACCCGTTCCGCATGGTCGGCTGCCGAAGAGGCGGATGATCGCCTCGCCCGGGAGAACCCGAAGGAAAATGGGCATGACAGGCGGGCGGTGCGTGCGGCCATGGCTCTGAGCAGGGCCAGCGATGCGGCACTTCTGTCCTCGGCCCGCTGGTTGCTGCAGCGCCGAGCAGATGGGCGTTCCGCACCGCGGCGGCTTCTGTCCGGCCGCCTCCTGCCCGGCCGAGTCACTCCCGGCTGGTGGTGTCGGGCGGTTTTCCGTGATGACGCCGGAATCTGGAGACTCATCCCGGACGCTGGGCCGGAAGAGCGAGTGGGGCTCTTCGGCAGCGACGCAGCGGTGCTGGGTGTCACTGGACAAGCCCTGCTTCTACAGGCCAGCCTGCAGGGGTATCTCGCACGCGACGACTACTACGAGGCCTACGTCAGTACCGGACGTCTCGAGACCTTCGGCCAAGGGCCGTCCGTTCCTGCCGCTCCAGGACTGAGCCCGAAGGCGAACTTGAAGCTCTGGACCTCCCTCAGGCCCGGGCTCGGCATACGCGTGCGCGCCGACATGACGGACGCGTTCGACCAGGCATTCCTGAACCAGCATGCGGTGTGGGAGCGAGCCAGGGACTACGCCGCAGCGGTGGCCGAGCTCCTCCGTCGAGCGAACTGACCGCCCCGGCCAGAGTCCTGAACGGGCTCTGAGCGGCGCTGCCTTCCCACGCTGCTCCGGCTGCGCCCGAGACGCCCCGATCAGCCGGTGGCAGGCCGTGGCGGAAACGCCTGTGCCCGCACGTGCCGAAGTGCCTACAATCCAGGGCGCAGACCGGTCGCAAGTCAGACAAGGGAGTAGACCGTGACGGACTCGATTCAGCGGGCTGGCATCCGCGAGCTCGTTCCCGGACCCGAAGAGCAGGCCGACCTGGTCAGCTTCCGCCAGTTCGCCAGCGACCCCGCGAATCACGCCCCTCGCACGGCACCAGCCAGGCGCCCTGCCGCTCCGACGGCCGATCCGGCCGGAGCAGCGCCGCCGGTCATCGACGAGACGACCGGCAGAGTCCGGGTGATGGGCGGCCAGTGCACCACGTGCATCGGCCGGCGCGGCAATCCCGCAGGGCTGGATCCCGAACGGCTTGGCCAACTCGCCGGCTGCCAGGGTGACGGCACGTTCGATGAGGGCCACACGGTGTGCCACAAGACCCTGCCCGGCAACCCGGACGATCTGCCCGCCGCTGTGTGCGCCTGGTTCGCCAGCCACGCCCAGGCCGGCCCCCGATCGCTGGTGATGCGTCTGGCAGCCTCCCGCGGCGTCATCGAGGTGCATGAGCCCAACCCGATCCGGAGATGAGCGGCGAGCAGGAACTGCTGCGTCGGGTTGCCGTCTTCGCCGGACTCCACGTAGGTCCGGAAGGGTGGCGCTACCGGTCTTTCGCCGCCGCGATCCTCGACCTCGGAATCCTGTTCCCGGCCGCGCCATGGCCCGGCAGGCGCCCGCAGCGAGCCCCTGGGCGCTGCTTCGACGCAGCCACCGAGTACGCCGAAGCCACCGGGGCGATCTACGTCGAAGGGTTCGCCTACGCCCCCGCGCTGCACCAGTGGCCCGTCTTCGAACACGCCTGGTGCCTGGAGCCGGACGGCGCCGTAGCCGACCCGTCGCTACCGGACGGGCACGCCACCCACTACCTTGGCATTCCCAACACCCACGCCTTCCGGCGTGCCGAGCAGACCCGCCGCCAGTGCGCGCCGCTCCTCGCCGACGCCCCCCACGACTTCCGCACTCCGCCGAACGAGCAACTCCTGGAACACGGTCTGCCGACAGAGGCGATCGCGCTGCTCCCCGTTCCGTCCCGCGCACCGGGGCAGACGGAACACCTCGGTCCCCTCGCCTCCGACGAGGGCAGGCCGCAGCTGTGAACGGCTCCCCCAGCAGGCCGGGCCGAAGCCGCACCACGGAACGGAAAGCCGAAACCTGGGAACTCAGCCGGGACGGTCAGGACCACTGACCCTTCCGAGCCCGGCGCCGAAACGGACCGGACGGCCTGCGGCAAGGCCCTTCAGCCGCTGGACCGGCGGCTGATCCCGAAACGCTTCAGCGCCCGGATTCCGGCGAAGACCAGCCGCCGCCGTGCGACAGCGGCGCCGGCACCGCCGACCGGGTCGCGAAGAACCTCCTCACCCGGCCCCACACGCGGCCTTCCGCGCAACAAGCCTCGGACGGCGGCGGTCCGCGAAGCCGTCAGCACGCCGCCGTAGGGTGACAACCGGGGAATGCGGCACCACCTCGACCGGCTGGCCCTCAACGCCCCCGAGCGGCCGCGGGCCACCGTCCCGCCCATGTCCTCGCCGACCGCCGCTGCCGCGCACCGCTCTTCGACGACGCTCGCCTGCTCCCGGGCGCGGTCTCTGTCCACAGGCGACCCGGATGAGGATCCTCTCGCACGTCCAGCCACGACACCCGTCGGACGCCGCCGAACCAGCGCCCCACCCACCGCGGCAGTGCCAGGCCCCAGCCCTTCGCGCTGCCCAACCGGATACCACCACCCCCTGGCCACCACCCCCAAGGAGACGGCATGACATCCCCCCTCGCCGCCATCCCAGTCGCTCCCGGCCGCCTGCCCGGCATCGGCCACGGCCTGGCCATGCGCCGCGACCCGCTGGCCTTCCTCTCATCCCTCGCCCAGTACGGCCCGCTCGTCCGCATCTACCTCGGGCCCAGGCCCGTCGTCGTCGCGGCAACCCCCGACCTCGCCCGGCACGTCCTCGTCACGGACGCGAAGTCCTTCCACAAGGGCAGGCTCTTCGACAAGATCCGGCCGGTCATGGGCAACGGGCTCATGACCAGCAACGGCCGCTTCCACCGGCAGCAGCGTCGCCTCATCCAGCCGGCCTTCCACCGCGAGCGCGTCGCCGGCTACATCGACGTCATGAGCAGCCTCGCCCGAGACCTGGCCGACACCTTCGAAGACGGGCAGACGGTCGACGTCCGCGCCGAGCTCAACGACACGATGATCACCATCCTGGGGCGGACCCTGTTCGCCACCGAACTCGGCAGCGCCGCAACCCGGCAGGCCCAAGCGTCCATGCCCGTCCTCCAGGACACCATCGCCCGCAGGACCATGTCCCCGATCCCGTTCCTCGAGAAGCTCCCCACCCCGGCCAACCGACGCTTCGAACAGGCGACCGCCCAGATGCGCGGCATCCTGGACAGGGTCATCGACGAGTACCGGCAGGAGGGCGTCGACCGCGGCGACCTGCTCTCGCTGCTGATCGCCGCGCGTGACGAGAACGGCGAAGCGATGCCCGCCGAGCAGATCCGGGACGAGCTCGTCACCATCTTCGCGGCCGGGATGGACACCACCTCCGACACCGTGGCCTGGGCCCTGTACGAGTTCGGCCAGCACCCCGACCTGCAGGAGCGGGCCTATGAGGAAGTCCACCGGGCCGTGGGCGCCGAAGCGGTCACCGCCACCGACGTGCCGCAGATGCTCTTCCTGCAGCACGCGGTCAAGGAGGTGCTGCGCGTGCACCCGCCGGCCAACCTCCTGATGCGCAAGGCCATCACCGACGTAGAACTGGACGGAATCCGGCTTCCCGCCGGAACCGAGGTCATGACCAGCCCCCTCCTCTTCCACCACGACCCGGCCCTCTACCCCGACCCGGACCGCTTCGACCCGGACCGATGGGGACGACCGGAGACCACAGCCATGCCGCGCACCGCCTACCTGCCCTTCGGCGCCGGTGCCCGGCAGTGCATCGGCGACGTGTTCACCACCACCCAGGCTGTCGTCGTCATGGCCACGCTGCTGGCCCGCTGGCGGCTCGAACCCGCTCCCGGACACGTCGTCCAGCCCATCCACGGGGTCACAGTGTCACCGGGCAAGGTCCTCATGACCCTCCACGCCCGGTCCTAGCCTGGCGCAGGAGCCCCGAACAACTGACCACGCCGGTGGTGGCCCGGTCACTGACGGGCCACCACCGGCGCGGCCCGGGTGCCCGGATGGCCGCGCCGCGCCGAACGCGCAACGCGGCCAGAAGGCATGCCGCCCGCCGGAAGGGCTGCCTCTGCCTGCCGGCCCCTCATTTCGCACCGGTACGCCCGGCCAGGCGCAGCAGCCGCTCCGCGGAGCTGTCACTGCCGCGCGGGATCATGCCGCCATGACATCACCTGCCGAAGCCCTGTCCACCTCCGATGACTACGCCGCCGCCGTGGCCACCGCTGTGGCGGCTTCCGCCGCCTACTACACCGACGGCAGTTCCCCGCTGGGGGACGACGAGTACGACGCGCTGGTGCGGGAGATCGAGGCGTACGAGCGGGAGAACCCGCAGGAGGTGCTGGCCGACTCGCCGACCGGCAAGGTGGCCGGCGGTGCGGTGGTCGGCGACGTGCCGCACAGCGCGCCGATGCTCTCCCTCGACAACGTCTTTTCCGGGCAGGAGCTCGCGGACTGGGCAGCGGGCCTGGAGCGGCGCCTGGGCCGGCCGGTGGCCGGGTGGTGCGTGGAACCGAAGCTGGACGGGCTGGCGGTCGCGGCCCGGTACGAAGGAGGTGTGCTGCGGCGGATGCTGACCCGCGGCGACGGCCTCGCGGGGGAGGACATCACGCATGCCGCCAGTGACGTGCTGGGTCTGCCCGCGGTCCTCGCGGAGCCGGTCGACGTCGAACTGCGCGGCGAAGTACTGCTGACGACGGCCCAGTTCGAGGAGGCCAACCGCATCCGGCTGGCGCACGAGGCCTCCCCGTTCGTCCATCCGCGCAGCGGCGCGGCCGGTACGCTACGGGCCAAGGATCGCCCCTACCGGATCGAGTTGACCTTCTTCGCCTACAGCGCGGTCGGTCTGGACGAGGGCCTCGGCCACAACGCGCTGCTGGAGCGCCTGGCGCAGCTCGGCGCGAACACCGCCGTCAGCACGGCCGCCGCCCCGCTGCGCTGCGAGAGCATCGAGGAGGTGCAGCGGCGGATCGAGGAGATCACCGCGCTGCGCCCCCGACTCCCCTTCGGCATCGACGGCGTGGTGGTGAAGGCCGACGCGGCGGCCGACCAGGCGCAGGCCGGTTCCGGCTCCCGGGCGCCCAGGTGGGCGGTCGCCCGCAAGCTCGCGGCCGAACACAAGACCACTCGGCTGCTCGAGGTGGAGTGGGCGGTGGGCCGTACCGGCATCATCGCGCCGCGCGCCGTCTTGGAGCCTGTGGTGATCGAAGGTGTCACCGTCACGTATGCGACCCTCCATAATCCGGCCGACATCACCCGCCGCGGCCTGATGATCGGCGATCAGGTGTTCGTCTACCGCGCGGGGGATGTGATTCCGAGGGTGGAGGCGCCGCTGGTCGATCAGCGCACCGGTGGCGAGACGCCGATCGTCTTTCCCGAGGTCTGCCCGCGCTGCGGCGACGAGGTGGACCGCTCGGAGCAGCGCTGGCGGTGCGTGCGGGGCCGCAACTGCCAGGCGGTGGCGTCGATCATTTACGCGGCCGGCCGCGACCAGCTCGACATCGAGGGGCTCGGCCGCACCCGCGCCGTCCAGCTCGTGGAGAGCGGCCTGGTGGCCGACATCGCCGACCTGTTTACCCTGACTCGCGAGCAGCTGCTGGGGCTGGAGCGGATGGGCGCCACCAGCGCCGACAACCTCCTCGCGGCGATCGAGACAGCCCGCGGAGCGGCGCTGAACCGGGTAGTGGGCGCACTGGGCGTGCGGGGCACCGGCCGGGCCATGGCGCGGCGGATCGCCGCGTACTTCGGGTCGATGGCCGCGATCCGGGCCGCCGACGCGGAGACCCTGGCGATGGTGGACGGCATCGGAACCGAGAAGGCCCGGGTCATCACCGCCGAGTTGGCCGAAATCGCGCCGCTGCTCGACAAGCTGGCCGCGCAGCGGGTCGGCGTCCAGATCGGTGAACCCCAGCGAGCCGTCAGCACGACCGAGGGGGCTGCCGCCGCCTCTACGGGGGCAGCGGGACCGCTGACGGGCGAGGCTGTCGTGGTCACCGGCAGCATGACCGGCGTGCTGGCCGCGCTGTCCCGCAACGAGATGAACGAGCTGATCGAGCGGGCGGGCGGCAAGGCATCCTCCTCGGTCTCCAAGCGCACCACCGTGCTCGTCGCCGGAGAGAAGGCCGGTTCCAAGCGGGCCAAGGCCGAGGAGCTCGGTGTCCGCATCCTCGCCCCCGAGGAGTTCGCCGTCCTCGTGGCCGACTACATCCCGGTGTCCTGACTCCGGCAGAAGGCCCCGGCCCACCACGGTGCACAGCGTTGGGGGGCCCCCCCCCCCGGGGCCCCCCCCCCCGGGGGGGGCCCGCCCCCCCCCCCCCCCGGGGGGCCCCCCCCCCCCCGCCCGGGGGGGGCCCCCCCCCCGGGGGGGGGGGGCGCCCCGCCGG
>NZ_JBIVKJ010000009.1:179012-217520 GCF_044750705.1 Kitasatospora sp. NPDC088783 | reverse complement strand
GGTGGTTGTGCGCGTCCGGGGGGCCCAAAACCCCCGGGCCCCCCCCCCCCGGCCCCCGGCCCCCCCCCCCCCCCCGGCCGGGGGGGGGGGCCCCGCGGCCGGGGGGCCCGCAACGCGCTTCGGGAGCCCGGCAGCCGCTCCGCTGCGGGAGCCGCCGCCCCGAGATCCGGTGCTGGCCCCCCTTCCTGCGGGCCGGTCGCGCCGGGCAGGGTCAGGAGTGCTCCGCCATCAGGCCGGCGACCCAGCCCGCGACCGACTCGGCGGTGACGGCCTCCTCCCAGCCGACTTCGCGGCCGGGATGGGCGGTACACGCCAGCCGGGCCAGAAACCCTCCTCCCGCAAGGGGTTCCAGAGCGACTTGGGGCTCGGCAGAGCACCGCCCGTGCCGCACGGCGGCCCGGAGGCGGGCGGCGACCAGTGAGGACAGGTGCCAGGGCGGAAGAGTGGCAGAGGCCCGGCAGCCGTCGCACCGCAGCAGGTGCCGCACCGCCGACCCGTGATTCCAGAAGTCCCGCCAGATGCCGTACTGCGAGCGCTCGGCCTGATTGCAGTTCGCGCAGGCCGGACCCCGCACCAGGCCGTGCGATGGCGTGTGGCAGTGGTCCCAGACGGTGGCCCGCCGCTGACCGCACGCCGCGCACAGATAGTCGTCGGCACGCGTCGCCCGCCGCCGCTCGCTGTTGTACAGCACGCCTTGCATCGCCCCTCCGTACAGGCGGTACTCACCTCCTGCGCAGGCGGGACACTGAGTGATCCATCCGTCCGCCCCCGACGACCTCCATTTGACCTCCTGGAACCGGTCCGCCGCCGTTCCGCACCCGGCGCACCGCCGCGCCCGCGCGAGCAGCGCCAGGTGCTCGGCGTGCCACCGGTCCAGGAGGTCCGCCCACGCCGAAGGGATGCTCCACGCTCCGGCTCGACGGCGCACCACGTCCATCACGGCAACGCCCGCCACCACCAGTGGCTTGCGCTCCTCCGGCTCCCGCCCGCCCCCGTACAGGAGGCGGTCGAGTTCCTTCCCGGCCTGGCGCTGCACAGCGGGAGCGAGCCCGGCATCGAGAAGCGCGGCCGCGGCCGGGCGGCGCCGGGATCGGGCGGCACGGTCGATCAGCTCGGCTTGGACGGCCTGGCGCCAACCGTCGGCGGAGCTGTAACCACGACTCAGTCCCGTCCACGGCAGCCCCAGCGAAACGAGTCGCCCCGGTGCCGCCGCCACCGCCGCGAACTCCGCCAGGGCCCTCTCGAGCTGGACGCTGTCGACGTGCCACACCCCGCTGCGCTTCACGCCCGGCAACGCCGCCGCTCCCAGATACATGTTGCCGGTGTCTCGGAGGAAGTTCGAGTGGAGGCCGCCGGGTGCGAAGCGCAGCACGGGCGCGGTGAGCACGGTCGTGGCCGTCGCCTGAGCGACGGCAAGGGGTATCAGCACACGGGGCAGGGTGCCAGTCAGCACTGACACGACCTCACCCGCGTTTCCTCTTTCGCGCGGCCACCTCCAGGACCGGGGGACCGGGACCGCTCCCTGTCCGTGGTCGGACACCGCGCCTGGGACCTCGCCCACCTCGTCCACACCCGCGCCGAAGGCGGCACCGAAGCCGTTCGCGCCCTGCTCGCCGACGCCTTCCCGGACGACCCCGAACTGCCCGATCGCGGCTGCCGAGAGCGCGGCAGCCAAGAGCGCCCCGGCGGCCCGGGCGGCGTCGGGCGGATGTGGCACGGCTCCCCGGGAGCGGCCGGATGACCGGCGCGAGCGTCCTGCACCTGCGCTGCCACCGGCCCGGCTTCGAGGTCTAGCGGCAGCTGTTCGGCGTCCTCATCGACACCACCCCGCTCGTCGAAGCCCTCCCGCCCGACGGCGCACTGCTCCAACTCCCCGGCGCGGTGCGTTACTTCAAGATGATCCCGGCCGCCCTGGCCGACCTGCTGCAGACCCGGCTCACCGCCCGCTTCGGCCTGCTCGTGACAGGAGGGCTTGGAAGCAGCCGCCTGTTCGCCACCCTCGCCGCCGACACCGCCCGCCCCGGCACCGTCCGCGTCCTGCCCGACGACCCGGAACGCCAACTCGCCTTCCTCCACCGCCAGGACGTCCGTCCGCTGCCCGGCATCGGCCCTGTCCCGCGCGACGCCCCCGCGGCGGTGCAGCTGACCCTCGACCGGCCCACCGAGAACGCCCGTGCCTTGGAGCCCGTCATCGACCGCGCCAACGCGCTCTTCGGCTCCGGCACGCTGGCTCCCGCCGCGCTGGTTGCCGCCGGTGGACACCAGCCCCTCTTGAGGACCGCCCGCAGAGGCCCGACAAGAAGGCCGTGAAGCCCGCACACCGGCGGGACAGCCGACAGGGGAGAATGCGGTGCGGGGGAGCCGAGCGGCCCGTTCCGTTCTTCACCTGGCCGGTCGCCAGGTTCCCGCGCCGACCCTGAAGGAGTGGCATGCTGGCTGTCCGGAACCTGCTCAACGCCTTGCCCGCCCGGATGCCGCTGCCTCGGCCCCGCTTCGGCCAGGTGGGTCGCACCTTCGCCTGGGCCGCTGCCGGTGCCTTCGCCTTCGCCTACCTGGCACTCACCATCGCCTCCGCTTGGCCGGGCGCGCGGGAAGCCGCTTCCGGAGGCGCGCCCGCCGGCGGAACTGCCTCCGAACTCGCCATGCTGCGAGCGTCCGTGCTCTGGCTTGCGCTCGCGGTCCCGGCAGGGGTGCTGTTGTGGCTCGCGGAGCGGGCTCCGGCGGTCGGACTGATCCGCATGCCGCCCCGGCGCCTGCTTACCGCCTCCTGCGCTGTGTTCTGCCTGGCGGAGGCGCCCATGTTCTTCATCGGCGCGGCCTTCGAACTCGTTCGCTCGCACTCCCAGACCGTGGCTTCCTACTCCGGTACCGGTACGGGCAGCACCTTGTGGGGTGACGCTGCAGCCTCTGTGGCGGCCGGCATCAGCGAGGAGATCGTCGTGTTGGTCCTGCCTGTCCTGGCGGCCCGGCGGATTGCGCAAGCGGTCGTCGGCGTGCGGCTGCGTCGTGCCGGGGCGGTCGCCCTGGTGCTGGTCCTCGTTGTGGCGCGACTGTCTTACCACCTGGAGTACGGGCTGGCTGTCGTCTCGCTGGTGCCCTGGGCTGCTGTCTGCGTGCTGCTGTACCTGCGTTCCGGCACCGTGCTGCCGTTCATGGTCGCCCACGCTGCTTACGACATCGCGCTCGCGCTGGTCAACCGCATCGCGGCTCATCACGGATTCGCTGTGGCGGTGATGGCGTTCACGGCGGTAGCCGCTGCGGTCGTGGTAGGGGCGCTGGCTGTGGGCAGGACGGCCCGCCACTCCATCCCGGAAGGGTCGTCGCGCTCATGATCCGCCGGTCGGCAGCGGGCCGGTGTCGGATGCGAAGGCTCTGTTGGTTTCACACCGTCGAACAGCGACTGAAGCGACCCGGACCCGAACATGGGCTGACCATCACCTGGTCCCGTTGCGGTGTCGCCGCGCGCGGCAGCCGGCCGGGTGGGGCGCCTCGGAGGCTGCTGCGGCCCGCCGCTGGCGCTACTGCGGTGCGCTCAACGAACTTGCAGGGGAATCCGGTTGCCGTAAGTCCTGGCCTCTGGCCGTCGGGACCGGAGCGCGAGCATCCGGCGGGCCGGCCCCGGCGGGCGGATAAGCCTGGGCCTGGCCATCAGCGACGCCACAGCGCTTGAGCTCACCCGGGGCGGGACCGTGGCCGTCGACCTGGCGGAACTGGCACCCATCCCGATGAAACTGGTCCTCGTCTACGGGCCGGTCATGAGGGCCGGGAACTTCGGCGTCTTCGGCCGGGTCGTCACGCTCGAGCAGGAGGACACGGCCAGGCTCGCCGCCGGTGAGACCGTGAGGACGGTCCTGTCGCGAAGCGGCCTGTTCCGCGAGCTCACCGTGGTGATGCTCTAACGGCCATCCCTGGGAGAGGACACCGAAGCCGTGCTGGCAGCCCAGATGGTTTGATCATCGGTCGCGCGGCAGCAGGTGGCCACTTGGTGCGCCGGCGCAACCCGACGGTCCGGGGCCGGTCACACAGTGCGGCGCGGGAACGGAAAGCGCACAGGGCGCGGGCTGCCCAACGCGGCGGTCGGCACCTTCCACAACGGCATGACCTGGACAGTCAGGAAATCAGTTGCGGGTGAGGCGTCGTTCGCGCACGTCTCCTCGCTCGCGGCCTGCGCATGTGCGGAATCAGGGAAGTACATGGGGGGACCGTACCCGGTGGCTCTGTCAACGTCCTCCGAGCTGGGAGCCCCTGCCCGTCCGACGGGTTCAGGGTAAGGGCAGCGCCCAGGTGCGCCGCCCTTGCCGACTACGCGAAGTCGTCAGGAGAGCACCAGCGCACGACCGACCCGGCCGTGCTCCAGCCGGCGCCGAATCCGGCGAGGAAGACGAGGGCGCCGGGGCGCAGCGCACCTGCGTCCGCTGCCCGGACCGCGGTGATGCCGACGGACGCGGAGACGGTGTTGCCGTAGTCCTGGACGGTTGTGACCGTCCGCTCGCGCGGGATGTCCAGGCCGTCGAGTACCGCTTCGATGAGCCGCAGGTTCGCCTGGTGGAACAGGAGCAGGTCCGCGTCGCCGGCCTTGAAGCCGCTTCCGGTCTCCAGCGCGCTTACCAGGGAGGGGACTTCGCGAAGAGCGAAGGACTTCACCGCTGCGGCGTCCATCGTGAACCCGTGGACGTCGGTGCCGTACAGGGCCAGCTTGCCGTTGTCGGCGGGGTTCGTGTGGGAAGTGCTGAAGAGGATCCCGCGGTCCGCGCGGCACTCGCGCAGCAGCCAGCAGGTCGCCCCGTCGCCGAAGATCGTCGTGGTGAGCCGCTCGCCCGGCCTGACATCGACCGTGTCCATCAGGCGGCTTGACGCCTCGGAGGCCACCACCGCCACGGTGCGGGCCCCGGGCCCGACGAGCCTGGCTCCGAGGTGGAGCATTCCGACCGCGCCGGCGCAGCCCGCTCCGACCACATCCACGGGGATCGCCCCGAGATCCAGGCCGGCGGCGTCCATGAGCGCGACGCCGAGTCCGGGCATGATGCGCTCGGGCGAGTTGGTGGAGGTGACCAGCATGTCGACCTCGGACGGTGAGATACCCGACCGGCGGCAGGCGTCGAGGAACGCCAGGACCGCCATGCTCGTCACGCTCTCGTCGGGAGCCAGACGACGGCGGGTGACGACGCCGATCCTGTCCCGGACCCACGCGTCCCGCAGGCCGGTCACCGCCTCGAGTTCGCTGTTGGACACCGCCAGAGCGGGCACGTACGCACCGACCCCCGCAATTCCGATATTCGCCACTTCGTCCTCCCAGGTCACGAGGGCGAGGACCAGTCCTCCAGCGGTGATCGCTCGCTCGCAGCCCACACTGGCCAGCACGGCCTGTGGACAGCGCTCACGACGGGACGGCCCGGCAAGCCCGCACCGGCGACCGCCCGGTTGCGGAGACCGGGGCATGTCTCTGGAGGTCAACATCGCGCTCGATGGCGTGTCGGGTCGGCGATCCGGGCCCGGCCTGTGTAGATGCGTTGCCAGGACTTGTTGTCGGGCGGGGCTGTCCACAGCCGAACCCTGTGAAGGTCCTTGGGTCACATCCGACTTCGGGGAGGGGAAATCAGCGTGCCGAGCACCGCGGTCACGCCGGCTGGCACGGAATCGAACGGTTCCGGTGCCGACCAACCAGCTGACAACGGGCCGTCCGAATGGGAGGGGGCCCTGCGTCGGGCAGCACTCACCGGCGCTGGCCGGGACGCCATTGCTCCGCATGTCCTCGGGCGTCTCGCCGCAGGCCACCTGACTGCCCGCCAGCTGCGGCTGGTCCTGCTCGTCGGCCAGGCCGACCCGAGCTGGGCCACCGTCCGGTCGGCAGCGCTTGCACATCTGGCCGAGCACGGGGGCGCCGTCGCGCTCTTGCACCTGCACAGCCAGATCGAGTTCTGGCCTCCGCCCGTCTTCCAGGCGTTCCCCGCCCGCTCCGGCGGAATCCACTGCACAGTCCGCATCGGCCTGCCGCCGCACACGGTCACTGGGCCCGCCGTTGGGGGCTCCACCCGAAGCCAAGCACGTGAGCGCGCCGCCCACGGCCTGCTCGCCGTCCTCAGCGACGTCTGCGCGCCCCGTGCCGACCCCGCGCCGCGTCGGGCACAGGGCACGCTCGCCGCAATGGGAACCGACGCGTTCGAGGAACTGCTCGCGCGCCACCTGAACTCCGCCACCCCTCCGCCTGAGCTCGCCGACGAGATCATCAGCCGCACCGCCCCCCTGCGCCTGCACCCCCGGCACATCCGCCAGCTGCTCCTTCTCACGCCTGCCGGCACGCCGTGGAAGCGCCTGCGGGCCGCGGTCCTGGACGCCGCGGCGGCGCACGGCCCGGTGCCCGCGCGGGTCCTGGACATGCACGCACACGAGCTGGGCACGGGTCTCCTGCGCGACTGCGCCGCCGACCCGGCGGGAACGTTCACCGCCACCGTCGGCCTCCGCGCACCCCAGGGGCTGGTCCGCAGCAGGCCCTGCTCGGCCGCCACGGCGAAGGGAGCCCGCCAGGTGGCCGCCGCCGACCTTCTCGCCCGCCTGGCCGGGGTCGACGACCCATCCGGAGGCCACGCGAGGACGGCGGGTGCTGCACAGCCCCTGGCCGTCCTCAACACCCTCAAGCAGACCGGTCAGGCAACCGAGCCCGTCTGGCGGTTCAACCAGCACGGCCCGGCCCACCAGCCCGAGTTCACCGCCACCGTGAGCTGCACCGTCAAGGGCGTGCCGGTCAGTGCGACGGGCAGCGGCCCGTCGAAGACCGCTGCCCGCAGCGCCGCGGCCGCGGCCGTCCTTGCCGCTGCGCAGAGCGACCCGCGCAGAACGCCCACTGCCCCCGGATCCATCGCTGAAGCGCTCGCTACCGGATGCGCCCTCACCACCCTCACCGGCAGCGACGACCTCCTCCTGTACCGGGGCGACGGCACCGACATGCCGGCCACGCCGCTACCCGAGGGTACGGACCGCCGCCACGTCGACCTCGCCATCGCCCACCCACCGACCCCCGCCCGGGTTCGGGCCGTCGCCGGGTGGAGCATCGCCCCGCTGGCCGCCGCCCGTGCACTCCTGCAAGTCGCAGGCAGCCCCCTGCACCCTTCGGCAGAGGCCTGGGCCGCATGGTCGCGCCTCGCGCTCGAAATGGCAGCCGCCGGTGCTCTGCAGCCGCAGGTCGACCTCGAGGGCCGCGACAGCTGGCACATCGGCCCCTGGACACTCGAACAGGACCACCATCGGCAAGACCTCGAAGCGCAGCTGCCCTTCCAGGCGCACTGCCACGTCACGGACCACCACCAGGGTGCACCGGTCCTCGCCACCGCCGAACAGGCCGCGCACAGCTTCCTCGGCGCGCTCGCCAACGCCCTGTCCAGGTCCGAGGCCGTGGAGAGCGCATACGGCCCCGTCCCCTACGCCCGCCAGTCCCCCGAGCGGCTCGACCCGCTGCAGCAGCAGTGGGCAGACCGCACCGACCCGACCCCCGGTCCGGGCATCGCACTCACCCTCACCGTCCGCGAACCCCTCCACGCCGACGTCCACGAGCCTTGCCTGCCCGTCGACATCGCAGCCGCCTGGCCATGCCCGGCACCGGGCCACCGCCCGCCCGCAGCAACTACCGCCCTGAGCCATCGCCGTGCAGTGGCCCGGGCCGTACGCCGCATGGCGCTCCTGTGGCCGACGGCCCGGGAGCTGACCCACCAGGTCGCACCGACAGCTCTCACCATCACGGCCGACCAGGCCGTCGAACTTCGGGCCCTGGAGCAGCAGCTCGCCGACGAGAACATCACCATCACCTGGCCGGAGGGCTTCCACAGCGCCATCACCACCAGCACCGCGCTGACGGGCGCCCCTGCGGCCGGGCTCGCTTCCCCGAGGCCGGCGATGGGGCTGGAGCGCGTTGCCGACTTCCGCTGGCGCCACACCCTCGACGGACAGGAACTCAACGAGGGGGAACTGCGCGAACTCGCCTCCTCAGCAGGGAAGCTGATCCGTATACGGGGACGGTGGCTGATCGTCGACCCGAACACGGCGCACACTGCCGCAGCCCCCGTCATCCGCAGCATGAGCCGCATCGAAGCCGTGGCCGCGGCTCTCGCCGGCCGCGCCACCGTCGACGGGACGGCCTACAGCTTCGACCCGGGCCACGCCCTGGAAGACCTTCTGAGCGCCCTGCGCACCGCGCCCGAGCACGACGAGCCCGTCCCGGTCCCCGCGAGCCTGCACGCGCAGCTGCGCCCGTACCAGCACCGCGGCCTGACGTGGCTCGCCCGCGTCACCGGGCTCGGATTCGGCGCGATCCTCGCCGACGACATGGGCCTCGGGAAGACCCTGCTGAGCACGGCCCTGATCGCGCACCGCCACGAGCACGGCATCCCGGGGCCGACGCTGATCGTCGTCAAGGCGTCCCTGGTCCCCAACTGGACCCGCGAGCTGGCGCGCTTCGCACCCACGCTGCCCGTCACCACCTACCACGGCCCCAACCGCTCCCTGGGCAAGCTGACCGACCGGTCCGTCGTCGTCACCACCTACGGCGTGCTGCTGCGCGAGCGCGACCGCCTCGCCGCGACCCGGTGGGGCCTGCTCGTGGCCGACGAGGCGCACATGGTCAACAACGCGGCCACCGCCACGGCCCAGGCGCTCGGAGGCATCCCGGCCGCCACCCTGCTGGCCGTCACGGGCACCCCGGTGGAGAACAACCTCCTCAACTTCCACGCGCTGCTCGACCTGACGAACCCTGGCCTGCTCGGCTCCCCCGCCCAGTTCCACACACGCTTCGGACGGCCCGCCGAGACCGATCCGCACGGCCCAGCAGCCAAGGACCTGGCGCGCATCACGGCGCCCTTCCTGCTGCGCAGGCTCAAGACCGACCCCGAGATCGCCGCGCAACTCCCCACCAAGACGACCCGCACCCACCCCGTCCACCTGACCCGCGAACAGATCGGCCTGTACGAGGCCGCGGTCGCCGACACCCTCGCCTGCATCCGCGACAGCAAGGGCGCCAAGCGCCGAGGACCGCTGGTCAGGCTCCTGACAGCGCTGCGACAGATCTGCAACCACCCCGCGCACTACCTGCGCGAAGCAGCCGCCGGCGCGGCCACGGACGGCTTCGCCGCCCGCTCGGGCAAACTCGTCGGCCTCGACCGGATCCTCGACGAGGCCGGCGACCAGCAGGTCCTGGTGTTCACCAGCTACGTGGCCATGGGCCGGCTCCTCGTCCCCCACCTCACCCACGGCGGGCGCACCGCCGCCCTGCTCCACGGAGGCTGCTCCACGGCCACCCGCCAACGCATGATCGACGCCTTCCAGCGCGGCGACACCCAGGTGCTGGTCCTGTCGCTGAAAGCAGCGGGGGAGGGCCTCAACCTGACGGCGGCCCGTCACGTCGTCCACTACGACCGGCAGTGGAACCCGGCCGCCGAGGACCAGGGCAGCGACCGCGCCCACCGCATCGGCCAACTGCACCCCGTCACGGTCCACCACCTGCCGACCGTGGGCACCCTGGAGGAGGGCATCAGAGAAGTCCTCGACCACAAGCGGGCATTGAGCTCGGCTGTCCTGCCCACCGCCGAATCAGCGCTCGCAAGGCTCACCGACACCGCGTTGGAGGAACTCCTGACCCTGCGCGAACCCCTGCCGCAGCACCCCCGTCCCCCGATCACCGGAACCGCCCCGTGACCACCCGCCCGCGCTCCTCCGTCTCCGTCGTGCCGCCGCAGCGATCCTCCCGCGGCCGCTCCCGAACCACCACCACGGCGATGCCGCCACGCAGGCACCTGGCCGGACAGCCGCCGGGTGTGCCGGACGCCGCCGTACTCGACGTCATCGCACGCCACGCCGCAGCCCGGGCGGCGGCGATCCTCGACGGCGCACCGCCAGCCGCCCTGCCGCTGCTGCACCAAGCGGTGGCTCTGCTGGCCGAGCCAGGGGCACCCCCCGCACCCGAAGGCGCAGCAGAGCGCCTCGGAACCACCGCCCGGCACCTGCAGGACCTGATCAACGCGCACCGCTGCGGAGGCCCCGGCAACGTCACCGCCGCCCACAGCCCCCAGCCCGCCGATCCTGCCGTCCTGCATGCCGCCCACAGCGCCATCCAGCCGTGGCGGCCCTCGCCGTTCGCAACCCTCACCACCAGCGACAACCGCGTCCAGGACCCGGCCGCACGCGTCGAGATCCGGCTCGTCGACGCCCAGTGGTACCCGTTTGTCGAATGGCACGGCATCTGGCGGCCCGTCACCGGGCACTCACCCGATCCCGCCACCGCCTACCGCAACGGACGCCAGGCCCTCAAGAGGTGACACCCAACCGCCGCCCCTACCGGGCGCACACCATCGGTCCTGCCCGCGCCCGGTAGGCGACACGGCCGGCCGCCGGGCGCTGAGAAAGGCCCGCAGCAGCCCGCGGCCTGCCGTACTGTCCGAGTCGATGAGCACCTCACCCGCCCCGCACATCCCATGGATCCGAGCCACCACCCCCGAAGGCATGGGGTCGGTGCCCAGCCCGGACCGCCGCCCGCTCGGAGACCTGCGCGCCGTACCGGTCGTGGTTCTCCTCGGAGAGCGCGGCAGCGGCAAGAGCGACGTGCTGGCCGAGGAGCTGAAGGCGCTGACCTCCAGCGGCACTCCCGCGTACGCGGCGCACCTGGGCGACTTCGACTCCGCCGCCGAACTCCGCAGGGAACTCGCCACGTTCGCACCAGGCAACGGCACCGCGTGGCACGTCCTGCTCGACGGATTCGACCAAGCCGGCAAGGTACGGCCACTGCTGCGAGCCCTACAGCAGTGGCAGCAGGACCTGAACCAGGCGCAGCACACCGCGCTGCGCCTGCGCATCGCCTCACGGCCGGGAAACACCGATGCGATGGATGCGATGGACCTGCTGCGCAAAGCCCTGGCCGAGGGCTGGGCACCGGAGCAGGTGCAGTTCCGGCGGCTTGAGCGGCTGACTGCCGAAGCGATCGCCGCAGGCGCCCGGGCGTACGGCCTCGACCCTGCTGCCTTCCACCGAACCCTGCATGTCCAGGGCCTGCAGGCGCTGGCGTCGACGCCCGTCACCCTCGTCGAACTCCTACGCGACCAGGTGGCCGGCCGGGCCCTGCCGACGACCTTCGCCCAGGCCTACGCCCGCTTCTGTGACCGGCTGCTCCACGAGACCGGCCCCGACCGGCCGCCGGGCCCGGACGTTCACCTGCTGTTGCAGGCGGCGATGACGGCCGCAGCAGCCCTCCACCTGTGCACCGAGCACCCGTTCCTCACGGGCCGCGTCGATGCGCAACCGCACGAGGGCCTGCGCATCAGCGACCTGGCGGGCACGGCGACACCCGAGATGCTGCTGCGCCACCTGCTGGGCACGGGGCTGTTCCAGCCCGTTGACGAGCACCGCTACCGGTTCGCGCGCCGCGACGTGCAGGAGTACCTCGCCTCCGAGTACCTACGGGAGCGCCGCACCTCCGGCCGCACCCTCACCGACCTGCTGCTCGTCGGCACGGGGCTGGCCCGCCACCCCCATCCGCTGCTGCGCGACCTCGCGAGCTGGATTGCCGCGTGGAACCCGGAGACTTTCGACGAGCTCCTTGCATGCGATCCGGCCGCGCTGCTCAGCAGCGACCTCACCTCCGACCGGGACCGCGAGCGCCTGGTCGACGCGCTGCTCGAACACGCCCCCACTGCGAACGGCGTGCAGTCCAGCGGCTACACCGTGCCGCTGCTGCACCGGATCGCACACCCCGCCCTGCGAGACCAACTGGCGCGCCACCTGCACCCGATCAAGTCCCCTGGCCCCGACCGGGCCGGCTACAGCCGCTTGCAGGCCGCGCTGACCGTCGCCCAGAGCGTCGACGACGTCTACCGGCCCGCCGGGGCACTCCTCACCCTCGCTGAGGACCAGGGCCTCAGCACCGCCTGGCGGGCGGCAGCCCTGCATGCTCTTCCCCAGAGCCTCGATGCCCAGCAGGTCCAGCGTGTACGTGCGCTGAGCGCCGTGGTCGGGCAAGGGGCGGACGAGATCGAGAATGGCGCGCTGGAGGAGGTGGCTGTTGCCGCGCTCGATGTCCTGTGGCCGGCGCACCTGGCACTGGGCGAACTCCTCGACCGGCTCGCTACGGTCCACGACCGCTGGATTCCGTCCCTGCTCTCCGTGGACCTCACCCGCCACCAACTCCTCGACCTCCTCGCCTGGGCACGGCAGCAGCTCACCGGCCCCTCGGCCTCCGAGGCGGCAGCGACTTCGAGCACCGACGCACCGCAGCCTGATGTGGCTGCCCGTATCGGCCGCGCCGGCCAAGTCCTGGCTCTGGTCCTGGACCACGCCGCCGCTGCTGCAGCCGACGCAGGGCCGGATGTCGTACTCGAAGGAGCTGCCGCTGACCTGCTGGCCGCGCTGGCCGCCCGCGACGACATCTGGGGCCTCCCCGGGGCAACGGCGGAGGCGCCGGCGGCGGACCACGCGGCGCGGCTGCCCGAACGCCTGCGCGAGCCCTTGCCCGACGAGGAGCAGCGGCGCCGCCTGGCAGGGCTGCTCCTCGACCGGGTCGCCGAAACCGACCTCTCCCATGCGATCGACGGCCCGTTTCGCCTCTTTCCGCCCACCGACAGGCCGTACTGGGCGATCCGGTTCACCGGCCTCGACGAGGAAGCACGCGACGCCCTCGAGCCGGTCCTCCGCCGTGGTGCCGACCGGCCGCTCACCCCGGACGAGCAATCCGAGATCGCCCGCCATGCCGCAGCCGACCAGCGCGTCGCCCGCATCGTCCGGGCTTGGACAGCACCAGGGCCAGCCCCGGTGCCCGTCGGCGCGCCCCGAACTGACCTCTGGCGGTTCGACGTCGGCGCTCTCGCCGCCGAACTTCACCGGCGCCCGGCCGCCAACCAGGTCCGCAAGTGGTGGGAGCAGACGGCGACGCTGATCGGATTCCGAACCCTCGACGGCACGCTCCCGCACCCGCGGACGTTCTCCCACCTGCTCGACATCACCGCGTCACCCGCCTGGCCCGCAGCCGCCGCACAGCACACGGATCTGGCGCACGCCGCCCGATGGGCCCTGCAGCACGCGCCCGCCATCACCGCGGGCGCCGCCAGCAGTCGGGCCGGACTCGCGCTCGACGACGTTCCCGAACTGAGGGCCCTGCCCATCCTCGGCACGCCACCCGCCACCCTGCTCGGTGACCACCGGTGGGCCGGCATCGCGGTCGCCCTCCTGCTCATTCAGCTCCACCCCGACCAGGAAGCCGCCAGGACCCGCTGCCTGCACGAGGCGCTGGCGCATGCCGGATCACGGTTTGACCCAACCCTGCGTACCTTCCTCGACCGGCTCCCGCCCCAGGCCGCCGCGGAAGCCGTCACCCGCCTCGCCACGGCCAGTCCCGACCGCCTCGCCACCGCCACGGCATGGGCGCGTGATACAGCAAGGGATCACAGCAGCCGTACCTCCGTCCTGCGCGCCCTCGCGGCCGCGGGTACCGCCGAGGCCGTGAAGACCGCCCGCAACGACGCCGCCGCCCTCCCTGTCGGGACCTCGCAGGAGAAACAGACCTGGGCCGCCGCCGTCAACGTGGCTCTCGAGTTCGGTGACACTCCCGAGCAGGACTGGAAAGGGGTCCTCACGGATCCGGCCCGGACCTCTGCCTGGATCGAGGGCACCGACACCTTCGACCCGACGATGCGCATGACCCCCCGTCAGGTCGGATTCCTCTACGACCACGTGAACCGGCTGACGCACACGGGTAGGAGCGGCAACTCCGGCGGCAACAGCGGCGGGGCGGGCGCGATGACCACTGCACGGCGGCTCGCCCTCTCAAAGGCCCTCATCGACAGCCTGGCCCTACGCCAGCCGACCCCCGAGATCGTTGCCGAGCTGCGCCGCCTGGCCGCCCGGCACTCCGCGCACCACCACCTGTCCCACTGGGCCCTGCATAGCGCACAGCAGCTCGCCGAACTGCAGTGGTGTCGTCCCTCCTGGCCCGTTCTGCGTGAGATCGCCACCGACCCCAGGCTCAGGACCGTCGACTCCTCAGCTCAGCTCGCGCAGGTGGTCTTGGACGTCTTGGACGATATCCAGACGCATCTCACCGGTCCCAACGGTCTTGCACCGCTCCTGTGGAACCGTACGGCGGACCGCCCCGGCAAGAAGGCCAAGGACAATGCCGAGCCCCCGTGGGTGGGATGGCCGATGTGGGAGCAGGACCTCACCGACCTGGTGCGTCATCTGCTGACCCTCCATCTCGCAGGCCGCCGCGTCGTCGTGAACCGGGAAGTCCAGATCGACCGGGACGGCCGGCTCGACCTCAAGATCGAAGCGCTCCCGCAGGACCCCCACGCCCCGGCGGCCACGGTGATCATCGAGGTCAAGGGCTGTTGGAATAAGGACCTCGCCAACGCCGCCGAGCTGCAGCTGGTCCGCCGCTACCTCGAACGCGACCGTGGCGCCGCTGGGATCTACCTCGTCGGGTACTTCGACAGTCCCACGTTCTGGCGGAAGGGCAAGCGGCCCGGAGCGGACGGGAAGCCGGTCGACGACCGGCCCCATCGCGCGCACACGATCAAGGAGATTGAGGAGGCGCAGCAGAAGCTGGTCTTGGCTCTGCGCGCCCAAGGGTTCGACGTCCACGTTGCCGTTCTCGACTGCCGGCCCGACCCGGTCGAGCAACTCGACGCACCCGACACCGCCTCGACCTGAACTCCAGGCGGCGGGAGGCACAGCGCACGGAGGCATCCGAGGCCGGCACCGCTGGTGGGGCCGACCGGACAGCCGGCCCCACCAGCCTGCTCAGACCTCTGCGAGCAGGGCCGCCAGTGCGGCGGCGCTCTCCGGGTGGTCGCCGACCAGGATCCTGCCCGCGGGTACGGCCGCAGCGACCCACTGGCCGTCGCAGCCGAGCATGGCCGCCAGGGCGTCGCACGTTTCCGGGTGGGCCGCGAGAAACGGCGACCCGGCCGGCGGCACCGCCGTGCGGCCCGGCACGGCGACAGTGGGTGTGCTCCAGGGCGGCACCCATGCGTCCAGTTCGGGCAGGCGGCCGGGGAAGATCCGTTCCGCTTCCGCGGTCAGGAGCCTGGCCAGGTTCGCGCCGCCGGTGCGCAGGGCGGTGATCAGGACCGGCAGCCACGGCAGCAGCAGCTCGTCGGGCAGCTTCGTGAACGCGTTGGAGATGGCCTCGACGACGATGTCCACGAGGGCCGGGACCGGTTCGAGAGCGTGCAGGAGCCCGTTGATGTAGTGCGGGTAGACCGGCAGGAGCAGCACGTCGTCGAGCAGTTCTGCGCACTGCTGCCGCAGGTCCTGACGGTTGAGTTGGCCCAGGTGGACCTGGGCCGCCCACAGGAGTGCGACCTTGGCCGGGTTCTGCGGATGCGACTGGGTGACGGCGAGGTCGAGCTGCTCCCGGCTGCCGCCGAGCGACACCGCCAGGCTCTCGGTGCTGACCAGGAAGCCGAGCATCGCCGCGACCTGCCGCACGCCCGCACTCTCTTCGGTGAACGCCACCGGCAGGAGCGTGCAGTAGTGCGCGTATCCGGTGCTGGTGAACTCCTCGATCCAGCTGGGCAGATGTGGCTCCGTGGTGCGGTAGAACGCCAGGAGCTTGCGGACGCGGGTGAGGACCTCCGGTGCGCCGTCGACGCTCCGCTCGCAGGCGAGGGTCTGGATGGCGTGCCTGCCGAGTTCGTCCGCCAGACGGGGGCTGCGCAGGAGCACGATGGCGTCCTCGACGGCGCGCAGGACTGCCGCGGTGTTCGCCGTGGGGTCGTGGGCCTCCCGGCGCAGACGCTGTTCGATGACCTGCTCGATGGTGACGCCCTCGTAGCCGAGCTCGATCAGGGCACGCTGGTGGGCGCCGAGCGACACGTCCCAGGACTCCTGGAGGGAGTCGACGCCCAGCGCGCGCTCGCCGGTGATCGGCCGGACGGCGTCGGGCAGGAGGCGGCGCAGCTTCCACAGGACGTCGGAGCAGGCCTGCAGACCGGGGTCGGATCGCAGGTCGAGCAGCACGCGCTTGACGCGGCGGATGGTGAAGTCGATGCCGAGGGGGCGCAGACGGTCGTGCACGTCGCGGGCGAGCGGGGGCAGGGAGGCGTAGCCGACCGAGCCGGTCCGGTCGCCGCCGAGCATCGTCTCGACGAGGTGCCGTATGTCGCGGCGGCCGGGAACCCGGTCCTTCTCGATGCAGGTCACGGCCGCGTCGAGGAAGTCGTACGGGGTCGGCCGGATTCGGCCGCGCAGGCCGGCGAGGCCGAGCGACGTCTCGAACACGGCGATGGAGTCCGCGCTGGAGGCCGCGTAGCCGTTGGCGCGCGCGAGCCGGACGATGCCGGTGCACCAGCCCGTCAGCTCGTCCTGGTCGATCCGGTCGAGTGCGGGGGGCTGCTGTAGGAAGCCGGAAAGCCGGTCGTCGGTGCGGGCGGCGGGTGCCTTGCGTGCGCCGGCCGCGCGGGTGCCGGTCCTGCCCTTCAGCCGGTAGGGCCGGACACCGGTGCGCTGGAGGTTCTTCGCCAGCTGGCTCGCGGCGATCGACACGGATCCGGGTTCCAGGCCGAACTGCGCCTCGATGGCGGCGTGGCTTGACGGGACGAGCCCGTACTGCCAGGCGGTCGCGGTGCGAGCGGGGATGGTGAACGTGGCGGTGCCGTGGAGGCCGAACTCCTGCACCCGGCTGGCGGCGTGGAAGGCGCCGCACACGAGTACGGCGTCGGCCGGGTCGGTGCCGGTGGCGGCCAGGTGCTCGCGGATGCGCGTCCACATGTGCCGCTCGCGGGCCTCGTCCTCTCCCAGCCGGACCGAGTCGGAAGGAGTCAGCTGCCGGAAGAGGCTGCCGATCAGGAGCATGACCTGCCGGTAGGTGGCATGGTCGGCGTCACCCAGGGGCAGCTCGACGTACTGCTGCCACCACTCCGACCAGTGCTGCACCTGCCCGTGGCGCAGCAGGTGGCCTTCGAGGTCGGCGAAGCGCGGCCGCAGGTCGCCCAGGTCGACGCCGACCGCGTGCCCTCCCGCTGCCGCGCCCCCGCCGGCGTCGGCGGGGGAGAGGACACGGCGGGCGTGGGCCTGGATGACGTGGTCGCTGGGGGTGTCGACGAGAACGAGTTCGACGCCGGGTGTCTGCTGCGCGTAGGCGATCACCTGGTACTCGGCGGACGCCTCGGTCATCGGCGCCAGGACGGACAGCGGCGCCCAGGCGGCGGGCAGTCCGTCGATGCTGGTGGCGAACGCCTGCACGGCGACGGGCAGCTTGCAGTTGCGCAGTTCGGGCAGGACCGGGGCCATGTCCTCGCACATCTCGAGGAACACCGTGGTGGGCTTGCGGGTGCGCAGGAAGCGGGCCATGGCCGTGGCGGACGCCGGCGAGTGGTGGCAGACGGGGAATATCTCCAGGGGCTCCGCGAGCGCCCGCTCCACGTCGTCGACCATGCCGCGCAGGACGCTGGCCAGGCCGTCCGGGCCGTCGGCGAATTCGGAGGCCGCCGCATCGAGCTGATGGCGCAGGGCGGCGAACGGGTCGGGCCCGGGATGCCCGCTGCGCGCGCGCATCCCGGTGCCGGTGGCGCTCACGCGAGCGCCTTGAGGGTGCTGAGGCCGGCAGTGAGGAACTCGGGCCACTCGCCGCCGTGCTGGTCGCTGTGCTGCTTGACGGTGGTCGACAGGTACTTGTTGAGGATGGCCCGGTCCTCGGGGGCGCGGCGGGCCAGGGAGGAGACCAGGGAACTGGCGAGGGTGGCGGCGGTGAGGCTCCCCGCGGCGAAGAAGGTGCTGTGGAGGATCGCGTCTTCGAGGACGCCGATCTGTTCGGCGGTGGACAGCGGCGACTCGAGGCGGTCGTCGTCGCTGCCGGCCTTCTCCGCGACCTTCCGGAGGTCGTTGAAGCTGCGCTGCAGCACCTCCAGGAGGGTGGGCGGGATGTCGAGTGCGAGCCCGTGGCGCTTCAGGAGCTCCTCGGTGCGGAAGTTGACGATCTGGCGTTCGCTGCGCTCGTCGGTGACGACGGGGATCGTGACGAAGTTGAAGCGGCGCTTGAGCGCGGAGGACAGGTCGTTGACGCCCTGGTCGCGACTGTTGGCGGTGGCGATCAGGGCGAAGCCGGGCCTGGCGAACACGGTTCCGCTGTCGCCGAGTTCGGGGACCGCGATGTACTTCTCGGACAGGGCCGAGATCAGGGCGTCCTGCACGTCGGAGGGGGCGCGGGTCAGTTCCTCGAACCGGCCGATCGTGCCGGTGAGCATCGCGGTCATGAAGGGCGACGGGATCATCGACTCGGCGGTGGGGCCGTCTGCGATGACCTGGGCGGTGTTCCACGAGTACTTGATGTGGTCCTCGGTGGTGCCGGCGGTGCCCTGGACGACCTGGACGGAGTTACGGGAGATGGCGGCGGCGAGGAGTTCGGCGAGGAAGCTCTTGCCGGTGCCGGGGGCGCCGATCAGCAGGAGCCCGCGGTCGGATGCGAGGGTGACGATGGCGCGTTCGACGATGGAGCGTTCGCCGAACCACTTCTGCCGGATCTCGCGGTCGAGGTTGTCGGACGGCTGGGAGCCGAGGATGAACGCGCGCACCATCTGGGGGGAGAGCCGCCAGTTGGCCGGCTTGGTGCCGTGGTCGATCTTCTCGAGGTGGTCGAGTTCGGCGGCGTAGCTGATTTCGGCGGGCGCGCGGAGCATGTCGGACATGAGGGTGGGGCCTTTTCTGTGGCTGGAGCGTGGGAGGGGTGGAGCACCGGGTCAGGTGAGGGACGCCTTCAGTTCGGCGACGAGCTTGGTGATGCGGCCGGAGACGACGGGTGTGCGCTGGTCCTTGAACTGTTCGCTGAACCACGGGTTGACGCTGCCTCGGCCGCTGCTGGTGACCGAGCCGACGGGGATGAACTTGACACCGGAACGGTGGAGTTCGGCCATGTGCGCGAACAGGTCCTGGGCGCGCGACTCGTAGAAGTCGGAGATCCACACGACGACCGTGTCGGCAGGGTCGGTGATCTTCGGCTGTGCGACGGCCATGGCGACGGTCCCGTCGGTCCCACCGCCGAGCTTGGTACGCAGCAGCGCCTCGAACGGGTCGCGGGCCCAGGGGGTGAGGTCGAGGGCGCGGGTGTCGTAGGCGACGAGGTGGACGTCCACGTTCGGGAGCCCGGCGAAGATCGACGCGAGGATGGTGCAGTGCACCATGGAGTCGACCATCGAACCGGACTGGTCGACGACGACGATCAGGCGCTTGGGAGTCGTCTTGCGCGTGGTGTGCCGGTAGTACAGGCGGTCGACGAGCAGCCGCTTGCGGTCCGGGTCCCAGTTGACGAGGTTCTTGTTGACGGTGCGCTTCATGTCGAGGTTGCGGAACACCCGCCTGGGCGGCACGGACCGGTCGATCTTCCCGGCGCTGGCCTTCTCCACCTCCGTGCGCAGCACCGCGGCGACGTCGTCGACGTAGCGGCGGATGAGGCGCTTGGCGTTGGCGAGAGCGACGCCGTCCAGGTTGCTCTTGTCGTGCAGGAGCTGCTCGATCAGCGACATGCTCGGGGTGAGCTGGGAGGCGAGGGCGTTGTCCTGGAGGACCTCGCGCAGGCGCATGCGCTTGACCATGTCGTCTTCGACCGCCGAGAGCTCCGGGCCGAGGACCCTGGCCAGAGCCGCGAGGTCGCCCGAACCGGCTCCCGCGCCGCCGGCGCGCAGGTCCCCGGGGCTGCACCCCAGGCCGCGTTCCAGCCAGCCGGAGTCGGCCTGCCAGCGGGCCAGTTGGTCCGCGGTGACCGGGCCTGAGCCTGTCGCGAACGTGTTCAGGAGGATCTTGGAGTAGAGGGCGGCCCGCCGGACCTCCGCGGCCCGGTCGCGCCGGTCGGGGACGCTCTCCTTGGTGAGGAGGTTGTCGAACTCCGCGGTGAGGGCCGGGTGGCGCTGGACGAGCGAGTCGATGGAGACCCGCGGGTCCAGGAGGGCGGCAGGCAGACCGAGGTCCTCGACGATCTCCAGGCTGGCGGTCGCCAGCGAGGGCTGCTCGTCCGGGTCGAACAGGCGGGCCAGGGTGTGCCAGAACAGGGCCTGCCGGCGGTTTCCGTTGGAATCGTCGTCCGGGGTGTCGTGGTCGGGGGCAGTCATCGGATCGCTCACCTCCGCAGCAGCTTTCCGGCGCGCTCGTGCAGGACGGCGATGTCCTTGGCGGCGGCGGTCTCGGCCTTCGCGGCGGCGGGGTCGGTGCCGACTCCGGCCCAGGCCCCGGCGTGCACGGCTGTGCTGCGTCCCTTCAGGGTGGTCTCGACGGCCAGGGGCTGGAGGTGGAACCCGCCGTCGTCCCAGCGCAGGAGCCCGATGCACGCCGTCGACGCGGCCAGGTCCCGGGCAGTGAGGGGTGACGCGGCCGGGATGCGGTCGGCGGCGACGGGAAGACGGTAGCCGCCGACGGAGAACGCCAGGATGCCGTCCTCCTCGACGGCGGTGTAGCCGTCCACGAACACGGGTTCGGCCAGGCGTACCGGGTGGCGCTCCAGCGGAGCGGCCGGCATGCCGCAGGCGCCGGGCAGCGCGATGCGGGCGGTGACGAACGGGTCAGCCGGATCGCCGGGCCGCGCCTTCGCCTCGTCCCACAGCAGGTCGCCTTCGGACGTCGCCGGCATGTCCGCCACGGTCATCGACCGGCCGGCGCTCAGGGCGCTCAGGAGCGACAGGTGCGGGCGCAGCAGGAGCCAGCAGCCTGCTCCCACGACGCTGCTGGGCTTCGATGCGGACACCGAGGCCCTGACCAGGAACGGCTGGGACCCGTCGGCAGGCTCCAGTACCGCGTGCACCTGTGCCTGCACCGCCGTTGCGTGTTCGTGGAGGTCGACACCGAGCGGCAGGAGCCGCCCGGTGACCGTCCGCGCGGCCGGGGTGTGCTGCCAGGCGGGATGGGCCAGCAGCAGGGCGCGCGACCACAGGTCCGCCCACCGGCGGCGCGGGATCGGGAGCGCCGGGTCGGCGCCCGTGCAGCGGCTGTCGAGCTCGCCGGCGAACCCGTCGATCAGAACGGCCTGGCGGCGCAGGGTGCTGTCGGCGAGCATCGCGGCGACGATGTGCCTGGAAGCGGCGACGAGGTCGGTGTCGATGCTGCGCCAGCCGGTGCGCGCGATGTCCGAGAGCCAGGAGCGTGCGGCGGCGAGCAGGTTCGGCGACGCCGGAGGGCCGGCCGTGCCCGGGGGCGCCGTCCACGGGGCGGTGGCGCGGCCGGTTGCCTGTGCTGTGACACCGTGCAGGGCGTCATGGGCCGCTCCGAGGAGGGCGCAGCGTGCGGCGGCGAGTGCGGTGAGGTGGTTTTCGTCGGCGAGGCCGGCGGCGGTCTTCTCGGCGGCTTCGCCGACCTGCGCCGCCAGCGGCGATCCGGCTACCGCGCCGCCGAGTTCGGTGAGGGCGTCCGCGTGAGCGGGACCGAGTCGCAGCAGCCCTTCGGCCAGGACCTGGTCGAAGCGGTCGACGACGCCGAGAGCGTCGTCGAGGCCCGGAACGGGGCCGAGGAGGACGTCGGGTCGCATCATGCCGCCCTTGCAGCCGGGAACCAGGCCAGGTCGGGCAGCGGCTCGGTGACCGCGGGGTGGTCGAAGTAGGTCAGGTGTTCCAGGAAGCGGGCGAACACTGCGGGGGCCGGTGACACGGCGGCCTTGTTCGGCCGAGCGGCGGCCATGGCGCGGTGGATGTCCCCGATCGTCGGGACGGACGTGGCGGCGCCGGTGTCCACCTTCAGGTAGGCAGCCAGGCGCTCGGCTCCGATCTGGGCGACGGCCTCGGAGAGCAGCGCGTCGATGTGCTTGCAGGGGTTGCCCCGAAGGCCGCCGCACGGGCGGTTGTTGTTGGTGCTGCAGGAGAAGTCGAACGTGCGTGCCGCGATCGACGACACGTAGACGCGGGCGATGTCGGACCCGCTCGAGACGACACCCTGCAGGCGCGCGTCGGAGAGCTGGACGAAGGGGACCTTCTCGAGGGTGCGCCGCCGGGCAGGCGGAACGACCTGTCCGAGGCTCGAGAACTCCCGGGAGGGTGAGAACACACCATCTCCAAAAGAGGGGTTGAGAGGTAGGCGCGGCAGAAGGCGGCGCTTCCAAGTCGAAACTACCGATGATCACTGACATGGCCGGCGGTTCGGACGGGCACCGTGCGCGGGGGCTCGGGCGTGAAGGCCGTCCATGACCGCGCGCCCTCGAGCCGGTCGAACCGGGGTGTGAACGGCAAGGGGTGGCGGCACACCGGCAGACGCAGATGGGCTGGAGGCGCGATCGCGCCCCCAGCCCATAGTCGTAGCGGGGGCAGGATTTGAACCATGCGACCTCTGGGTTATGAGCCCAGCGAGCTACCGAGCTGCTCCACCCCGCGTCGGTGAGACCGAGACTACCTGACCGCCAGCTGCGGAGGCACCTGAATTCCAGGGCCCCGGCCGAGGCCGCGCCAAGCCGGGCTGCCCGGCCAGGCAACCGCGGCAGGTCCACTCCTTCGCCTCTCCCGCGCATCGGTGCAGCTCCCGCTGAGACTCTCAGCGGTAGTTGGCCAGGAACCTGGCTGTCGTCGCAGGTCGTAGTCCGAGTTTTCAGCGGTAGTTGGCCACTTCTCTCAGTGATAGTTGGCCACGGCCACGCTTGTTCCCGATCTTCCTGACGCAACGGTGCAGGCCGGAGGGGCGATGGCTGTCGCGCGGCCAACTACGACTGAGAGCGGCCAACTACCGCCGCGAGTCTCACCCGCGCGCGGCATCTCACGGTCGGAGCGCAGTTCGCGTGCTCTGTCCACAGGCACCGCCGGGGAACGTGCTGGGGACTTCCGAGGAGGCGCGATGTCGCAGGACCGACACGAAATCCGGCTGACGCGAACTCACCGCGTGCTGATCGGCGCCATCGTGGCGGGTGCAGCGGTGATCGCCGCGATCGGCTTCGCCGGTTCGTACCACGCGGTGAGGGACTTGGCTCTTCGCAAGGGCTTCGGACGCTTCGCCGTCGTCTTCCCGCTCGGTGTGGACGCCGGCATCGCGGTCCTGCTCGCACTCGATCTGCTGCTCACCTGGTTGCGGATCCCCCTTCCGCTGCTGCGTCAGCTCGCGTGGCTACTGACCGTCGCCACGATCGCGTTCAACGCGGCGGTGTCATGGCCGGACCCGCTGGGGGTGGGGATGCACGCCGTGATGCCGGTGCTGTTCGTCGCGACCGTCGAAGCCGCCCGGCATGCCGTGGGCCGCCTGACGGCTATCACCGCCGACCGGCACATGGAAGGCGTCAGGCTGATCCGCTGGCTCCTCGCGCCGCTGCCGACCTGGCTGCTGTGGCGCCGGATGCGGTTGTGGGAGCTGCGCCGCTACGACGATGTGATCAAGGCGGAACAGGACCGGTTGGTCGCGCGCGCGATGCTGCGCTGGCGTTTCGGGCGGAACTGGCGGCGCACCGCACCGCCGCAGAGCGTCCTGCCGATCCGCCTCGCGCGCCTCGGGCTGCCCATCACCCGCGGCAGGGCCGTCGTACGCGACTTCCTCGAGGCTCTGACCGGCGAGGAGGGCGCCGCAGTCGCGGCGTCGTCCCCTGCCGCTTGGACGGGCGCCGAATCCGACGGGGCTGGCGGCCAGGGCGCGGCGGCCGGCGTGCAGGCGGACAGCGCCGCGGGGAACCCTGCGGGAGCCCGCCCGCGGGTTTCGCCACCGCGGAAACGGAAGGCAGCGGCCCCTGCGCTGCCTTCCGTGCGGGGGCCGCTGAGCCGCACGCCGGCCGGCTCCACCGTGCCGGACGCCCCTGGCGGCGTCGTGACCGAAACCGCTGTTGCGTCCTCAACTCCTGCGGCCGGACAGGCCGCAGTCGGCCCGGCAGTTGGTACCGAGCCGCCAAGCAGGCCGGCTACCTCCCGTCCCCCAGCCGCCGTCTCCGGGCCAGAGGGCGCCCCGGAACCTTCGGGAGCCGAACGTGCCCGCAGCCGGGAGCCCGGGAACGAGGCCGTGGCCGCCTCGGGCCGCCCGGTCGAGCAGGAGACAAGCGGGCCAGGCGGCGAGGGCGGGTCCGCTGGCTCCGGGCGTGTGCAGCCTCACGACGGCGAGCTGTCCGGTACCCAGGCCGCCGACCGGTCATCGGCGCAGCCGCCCGCAATCGCTGACGGAAACGACGCGGAGCACATCCGGGCCGTCCGAGCGGCCGCGAGCGACTCCGAAGCGGTGCGATATGCCGTCACCGTTTTGAAGACCACCGACAAGCCGACGCTCATCGCCTGGCTGCGCCAGATGGGCCGGGAGGTCAACCGCGGGACCGTGCACCGGATTGCCGAACAGCAACAGCAGACGCCGTCGGGCGAGCAGTGACCGGATCGAAGAGCCGGCCCGGTCTGTCCACAGGCCACGCTGCATACCGTCAGGCGCGGACGCCCGGTGGCCGGGCGTGCCAGCGACGGAGAGGTGGTGGGTGATGGGGCGCAGCGGCGCCGACCAGAACATCGAAGCTGCGATCGAGGCGGTGGCGGTCGGAGCAGGGCGGTTTCTCACCGGCCGGGAACTCGACGGTGTGCGCCGGACGAACGCGACCTTCCTGCGCAAGGGCACACGCGTCAACACGGACGTGGAGGGCAGGGTGGGGCGCTGGTCGCACCTGCCCTACTGGAAGCGGATCGTCGTCCGCCTCGGCATGATCGCCGCGCTGGCAGCAGGCACGCGCTCCTACCTGCTGCACCCGCAAGCGACGCTGCAGGCCCTGAAGTTCGGGGTGCCGGGGATCGCGGTGGTCGCGCTCGCCGGCGCAGTGGTCCACGCGGTGCGAAACCGCGGGCAGGCGGAGCTGCTGCGCGAGTGGGTCAGGCCCCTGCACCTCGCGCTCGTGGGACCGCTGGGGCTGTCGGTGCACACCGATCCGCGGTCCTACCTGCACGTGCCGCTGAACTTCGCCGACGACGACGCGGAGATCCGCATCGACCTGCCGGTCGACCTCAAGTTCTCGGAGTCGGGGGTCACCGAGATGGTCGTGAAGAAGCTTGCGCTGCAAGGCGTCAGCTTCTCGTGGAAGCCCGAGAGCGCCGAGCCGTACGTGATCGTCAAGAAGGTGCACCGGCCGCCGTCGAAGGTCGCCTTCTCGGATCCGAAGGTCCGTGAACTCGTGCGGTCCGTTCCCGAATCGGCACCCTTGATCGGCCTGGAGCGCGGTGAGCGGATCGTCTCCGTCGACCTCGACTCCGAGTCGCCCCACGTGCTCGTCAACGCCGGTACCGGCGGTGGAAAGAGCGTCATCCTGCGCACGATCGCCGCCCAGCTGATCCACCATGGCGCCCAGGCGTACATCCTGGACTTCAAGAGGGTCTCCCACCAGTGGGCGCGCGGTGTGCCGAGCGTCGTGTACTGCCGCGACATCGCCGAGATCCACGACGCCCTGGTCAAGCTCGGCGTCGAGGGACGCCGACGCATCCACGCGGCGGAGCACCTGGGCGACGACGCCGACCCGAAGACGATCGGGCCGCGCATCGTGATCTTGCTGGAAGAGATCAACGCCACGATGAAGCAGCTGTCCAAGTACTGGGACAGCATCAAGGAGAAGGGCGACCCCAAGACCTCGCCCGCCGTCGACGCCTTGGCCGAGGTCCTCTTCATGGGCCGCGCCGTGCGGCTCCACGTTCTCCTGGTCGCCCAGTCCGCCACCGCGAGGGCGCTCGGCGGCCCGGAGATGCGTGAGAACTTCGCCACCCGCATCCTGGCCCGGTACACCCAGAACGCCTGGCGCATGCTCGTGCCGGAAGTATCTCCGGCCCCCAAGTCCACCAGGCACATCGGCCGGGCACAGGTCGTCCTCGGCGGGCAGGCGCACGAGACGCAGGTCCTCTTCATGTCGGACGCAGAGGCCCGGGAATGGGCTCGCAGTGGCACGGAGAGCAGCGCGGGCCCGGGCGCAGAGCCTGCGGCGGGCGAGCCTGCCGTCACGCTGGACAAGGCCGTTCCGGTGCCTGAAGCCGACACGGTCGAGGACAGCTGGCCGGATCCGAGCGACGTCGCGGCGGACCGCGGTACCCGGCACGACCCGAAAGCGCCTGCGCCCGATGACGGGGCCTTGGATGAAGAGGGGCCGATGCCGACCGCGCCGGTACCCGCGGCCGCGCTGCCGGCAGCCCCGGGTGCGCCCGTAGCTGCGGAGGCTCTTGTCAGCCTTCGGGAAGCCGCAGAAACGGTTCTCCCGGAGTTGACGGTCTCGGCCCTGCGCAACGCCCGAAACAAGGACCTGGACTTCCCCGAGCCGGCGGAGAAGCGAGGCAGGGAACTCGTCTACCGGTCGGCCGACCTCGCCCGGTGGGCGCGCAACCGGGCCCTGACGCCCGCAGGCAGCACCGTCGTCGACGAAGACGACTGACGGATCACCCGGTTCGTCCTCGCAGACCGGACTGCCGCACCATCGCGAGACAGCGGGAAGCCGGTACGGCCGCCGCGCCCGGCGCCGGCCGAAGTCCCAGCTCCGGCCGCTGCCTGCATCTCCCACCCCGTCAGGAGCGTTCTCCTCGGACGCCCCTGGCGGGGATGTCGCGTCTGGGTGCCGCCGCGGCATCCGACGCCTGACGCCCGCCCGCTCCTCATCCCGGTGTCCGACGAACTGGACGGGGGCGGATCGCGCGCTGCCGCAGCGCCGCTGGTGGGCGATGCAAGCGCCACGACCTGGCCGCGCGACCAGGGCCTCTGCCGAGGCGGGCCGTGAAGCGAGGGACCGGCGGATCTCGACGGCAGGACAGCCCCTGCCCGTCGGAACGGCCGGACGCCGGCAGGAACGCGGAGGCTGATGCAGAAACGAGGCGCCGCCCAGAACCCCGGCAGCCCGGCCTTCCGCGCGTCCGCCCCCGCTGCGACCGAGAGCGGCAGTTGGCGAGACGCTTGTTCAACGATGCAGGTCAGAGTGCGTGCGGAGAGGTGTTGTTGGCGCGCCTGGAACGGCATGCATGGCGCCGTCCGGTCGTGCAGGTCCTGAACCCGGGCCCAGCAGGGCAGTTGGGAGGGGCCGGAAGGCAACCGCGCGGTCTGCCGGGCCAACTGCAGTTCTCGTGTGCCAGCCAAAAATCTCAGTCGCACTCGCGGCGTGCCACCCGAGGAAGCGAAAATTCTCCAAGAGTTATCCACAGGCGCTGCGCGCAATTATGAGTCTGCCGCCGCAAGGAAGACTGCGGGGGCCCGGCCAGCCCGCAACGGGAATGCCGTGCGAATTTTCGGAGGAACCCGAGGAATCGGATGAGCTTCATCCGGAAGGTTCTCAATCTTCCTGAAAAAGACCGCGAGGGCGGTGACACGCTTGCCGAGGCCATCGAATCCCGCGCCGCCGGCGCCCCGGAAAGGCCGGCCGCCCCGGACAGGCCCCCCTCGAGCGCCAGCTGGTCCGAGGTGAAAGAGGGCGCAGGCACCTCTGCCGTCCGTAAGGGAGGGCGTCTGCTGCTGTGGGGTGTGGTGGCCCTTGCCGCGGTGACGGGCGTGAAGGCATGGGTGTCGCCTGCCAAGTCGCCACCGCCTCCCGCAGCAGCTCCGGACGGGCACCGGGAGGAAGTGCCTGTCCAGGAGGCCCAACGGGTCGCGGCCCGGTTCGCGCGGAGCTACCTGACGTGGAGTTCTTCCGCGCCGAAGGTCCGCGAGACGGAGCTGGCCTCCGATCTGGCCAAGGGGCTGGATCTCAAGATGGGATGGAACGGCCAGGGCTTCCAGCAGGTGGCGCAGAGCATCCCGGGCAGGGTGGAGCAGCTCGGCGGGAACCGTGCGCGGGTGCTGGTCGACGTCCGGGTCTCCTACACCACCGGCCAGGGGGCGAACCAGCAGACCGTCGCCGACTGGCGGAGCCTGCAGATCCCCGTTGCCTCGGTCGGTGACCGGGTGGTGGTCACGGGCCAGCCGGCGCTCGTCGGCGATCCGGTTCCGGTGCCGGGCCCCAGCGCCAGCATCCCGGAGCCCGACCTCGCCCTGTCCTCGTCCACCCGGGAGACCGTCAAGGGCTTCCTGGCGGCGTGGGCGGCGGGTACCGAGTCGCAGGCGACGGCCCCGGGGGCTTCCATCGCGCCGCTGGGCGGCGGCGCAGGGCTCCAGGCCCTGGACGCGTGGAGCGTCGATCCGGGCGACGGCGACCGCCGCACCGGCACGGCCACCGTCCGCTGGCGGATCGCCGGCGCCGAGCTGCAGCAGACGTACCGGATCACCCTGGCGAAGGTCAGCGCCGCCGAAGCGACGCGCTGGCAGGTCTGGCAGGTCACCTCCCTCTGATTCTCCCCCGCAAGCGCAGCGCGAGATCACTACCCAAATATTTTGTACACGAAGGAGATTCCTTGTGGGGAACGACCTCGTCACTTGGATCAAAACGCTCGTCGGAACCCTCTTCGGTGCCGTCCTGGCGGTCCGTGCCTTCCAGCACTGGGCGAAAAAGGAATGGGGCGCTTTCATCACTTTCGTCGTCGGCGGTGCCGTGGCGGCTCTCATGATTTTCCAGACCGACCAGGCCATCGCGATTCTCAAATTCCTCGGCGACAAGATCGCCTCCGTCTTCCAGTGACCGGGGCACACCCATGCGCACCTCCCGCACCTACACCGCCCACTGGGACCTCGAGACCCGCCAGCACGAACTCCTGGGCCTCGACCTGGGCGAGGGCCTGCCGCGAATCGCCCTGAAGTACGCCGCCGTCATGTTCCCCCTGTACTGGGGCGTCTGGCTGCTCGTCATCGGCTTCCCCCCGCAGCCCCTGTTCCCGCTGTTCCTTCTGCCGCCGCTCGGCGCCACGTACTACGGCGCCCGCCGCTCGACCCGCTACTGGCGGCGCACGAACCTCCTGCTGTGGGGCGTGCGCGCCAGCTACCTCGTCCACGGGGTGCGGCCCGTCCTCGGCCGCGGCCGCATCCCCCCACCCCGCCTCAAACTGCGCCTTCGCACCCGGCGACTGGGCGAACAGTTCCACACCCTGGCGACCCTGCCGCTCTTCGGACCGGCCTTCACCACCGAGGGAGCCGACCCCGCCCGCAGCTCCGGCCGGCCCACGCACCTCCGGCCCCGACCGCGGGTCTACGGCCCCGACCACCTCGCACGCCTGGCCGCCAAGGGCCGCCGCGGCCAGGCCAGGCAGGGAGCCTGACATGCCGCCCCTCACGCCCCCGCCGCTCGACACGATCCGCTGCACCGTCGGAATCCTCGACCCCTGGACCCTGCCCGCCCTCGCCGGCGCCCGCTCACCGCTGGTCGGCCTGAGCTGGGGAGACCAGCCCGTCCACCTGCCCGACGAGAAGGGCAACGTCCTCATCGCCGCCGGAGCAGCGCACGGAACCACCACCGTGCTGCGGTCGCTGGCCGCCCAGTTCCACGCGCTGGGCGCAGCCGTCACCGTCGCCGACCTCGGCGCCGAAAGCCACCCCTGGGCCCGCGAACTGCCCGGCGTCCGCCACCTCACCCGCGGCGGCGACATCCTCGACGCCCTCTTCGACCTCGACAGCCACTCCTCCAAGAACCCGGACACCCCCGACTGGGACGGCCGGCACGTCCTCGTCGTCGACCGCGCGGACGACCTCGCGGCCGCGCTGCGCGAACGCCAGCGCTACCTCCCCATCGGCACCAGGCACGGCGAAGCCGAGGGCCTGCGCGCACTGGCCCGCCTCCTGGCAACGACCGGCCGCGGCGCGGTCCAGGTCCTCCTCGGCTCCTCCTCCGCCACGGTGCCCGCCGCCGACGTCCCGCTGCGCCGCCTGTTCGCCACCCGCCTCCTGGCCGGCGGCACGGGCCTGTGGGGCCGGGCGGCGCCCGAGACGTGGGCGCCGCCCCGCGCACCCACGCACCCGGGCCGCATGCACCTGGTAGCCGCCGACGGCTCCATCACCGCGGTCCAGACCCTCCACCTCACCAGCGAGCAGGCCCGCGCAGCCGCCGCCGGCCCCTGCTGACCCCGACGACGCTTCGAACGGAGTTCCCCGTGCCCGCCACCACCAGCCAGGCAGCCCGCAAGGGCGCCTCGCGCTTCGGCCGGATGCTCGGCCTCGGCGCCGAACGCCTGATGCGCGAACCCCAACTCCAGGCCATCGCCGACGGCCTGGTCGTCACCGACACCGCGGCCGAGGCCTGGCTCACCCTCACCGCCTCGAACACCGACCTGATGCCCGAGGAGCGCCAGGACGCCGAACAGGACGCCGCCGCACTCGCCCTCGCCAAGTCCCTCGCCGGCTACGACTGCCACCTGAAGATCGTCTGGGCGCGCCTGGACGGCGACCTGTACCGGGAAGAGGCCGGCCGGATCTTCACCGCCGGCGACGTGGACCTGGTCGCGGACCTGTGGGCCGACTGCCTCAACGACCTCGACCTGCCGCAGCGTCACATCCTCCTCGGCGTCAAGCTGGCCGAGCGAGACAGCGCCACCGCCGCCGCCGTCAAGAACAGCCTCGCCGACACCCTCGGCGTCTCCTCCACCGGCCTGCCCGCCGCCGAACTCACCCACCTGCACGGCCTCGCCCGACGCATCGAGCGCCGCCTGGAGGCCACCCCCTGGCGCGCCCGCCTCGCCCCCGTCGAACTCCTCGCCTGGGCCGTCTCCCGCGAGTCCCACCGCCCCCAGCCCGCCCCGCCCCGCCTGCCGACCTTCACCGGCGCGTCCCTGGTCCGCCTGACCCAGTCCAAGGCCGTCCCCCACGCCGACCACCTCGAGCTCCTGCACGCCGACGCCACCACCGCCGCGTGGACCGCCGTCCTCGCCATGCCGACCTTCCCGGAGGAACTCGCCACCCCCGGCGAGCAGGAGTGGCTGCGCTGCCTCAGCGAGATCTCCTACAACCACCCCGCCACCGGCGAGGAGACCCTCGTGTGCCCCGAGGCCTCCGTGCGCTTCACCGTGTGGCCCAAGGCCCGCGCCCTCAAGGAAGTCGACAAGGTCCGCACCCGCGCCAAGGAACAGCGGCGGTCTGCCGGCGAGACCTCCGCCGGCGAGACGTTCGCCGAGACGGAGGAGACCGAGGCGACGATGGAGCAGCTGCGCATGCAGATGGCGCGCTCGGGCACGACGCTGCTGGAGGACCACCCGCGCCTGGTCGTCTCCTCCCACGAGTCCGTCGAAGACCTGCGGGCCCGCTGCGACGCGGTCGTCGCCCACTACGCCGGCCTGTCCATCGACGTGGTCGTCGCCACCGAGGAGCAGCGCGAATTGTGGTTGGAGACGCTGATCGGCGACCACCTGCGCGTCCTGGACCTCGGACACGTCCGAGAGACCGACGCACTGACCGCGTCGGTGTTCTGGGGCGGCTCCGAGGCGGGCGACGACGAAGGGCCCATCGCCGGGCTGCTCACCGGCACCACCCCCGGCGTGTGCCGGATCGACATCACCGCCGGCAGCGCCCGCGGCGATGCCACCACCACAGCGTTCGTCGGCCGGAGCGGTCGCGGCAAGACCACCGCCATGATGCGCGCCATCCTCGACGCCGGCCTCAAGGGCGCATTCGCACTGATGCTCGGATTCAAGGGGGACGAGGGCGGCCTGGTCCTCGCCGGCCAGTATCTGGGCCTGTCCTCCCACCACGTCACCTGCGGCATCGACACCCCCGCCGTCGCCGACCTGTTCCGTCTCCTGCCCCGCGGCGACGCCGCCCTGCAGGTCGTTTCCCAGCTCCTGATCATCCTGCCCGAGCGGATGCGCGACGCCGGCGTGGAGACCCACCTCCTGCGCGCCTGCAACGCCATCAGCGAGCACGCCGACCCTGCCTCCTGGCGGGTCGTCGAGCACCTCGCCGACAGCGACGACCCCCTCGCCCGAGAAGCCGGACAGGCCCTGGCCGAACTCGCCCGCACCCCGCTGGGCGCGCCCCTGCTCGCCCGACCCCGGCCCGGCGCGTCGCCGCTGCGTCCGGAGCCAGGCCTGTGGCTCGTGCAGGTCCCGGGCCTGACGATGCCCCAGGCCGGCACCGTCCCGCGCGACATGACGATGAACGAGCGCGTCTCCCTCGCCGTCATGCGCGGCCTGATCGCGTACGCCCTGAACACCTCCGCCCGCCCCGACCTGCGCAACCTCCCGAAGGTCATCGCAGTACCCGAAGTCCACGTCCTGACCGGGACCGACGACGGGCGACGCTTCCTGGACTACATCGCCCGCACCGGCCGCGCCCTGGACACCTCCCTGGCATTCGACACCCAGGACCCGAAGTCGCTCCTCGGGCTCGACGGCGTCCTGGAGGCGATCACCACCGTCTTCGCCTTCGAGCAGTCCACCCGCACCCAGCAGGACGCCATGGCCGAACTCCTGCGCCTGCCGGTGGGGGAGTCCACGCGGGCGATCATCCACGACGTCGGCAAGACGCCCAAGGGCGAGATCAGGCACGGCCACTGCGTCGTCCGGGACCGCCGCGACCGCGTGGCGACCATGCAGTGGTACGCGCCGAGCGCCGAGCTGCTCAACCTGCTGTCCACCAACCCGAAAGACCAGGCCGACCGAAGTGAAATCGGTCTCGAAAAGCAGGAGTTGAACGAATCCGGCCCTCAGGACGGCACCGGGCTGGCAGCATCGGAGGACACATGATCATCCCCGCGCCGCGGCCCACCGCGCCCGCGGCCCTCCGAGAGGACAACACCGTGTCCACCAACCTGCGCACCCTGGCCGCCCTCGGCCTCGCCGCCCTCCTCGCCGCCGGCGCCGCCGCCTGCACCTCCGCCGGCCACAAGCCCGCCGCGGGCGCCGCCGGCGACGACAGCGCCGTCACCACGAACGCCAAGAACTACCTCGCCGCCTGGTACGCCAACCCGCCCCGCCCGCAGACCATGTGCGAGCTCGAGACCGTCACCGCCCGGCCCAACGCCGACGCCGGCGGCTCGATCGACGGCTGCGTCAAGGAGTACGGCGAGTACTTCAAGGACCGCACCGCAGAGCCCGGCCGCCCGGCCCTGGCCATCGACCTCGGCCCCGTCCAGAGCGTGCCGGCCTCCGCGCACCACCCCGCGGGCAAGGCCGTCCTGGCCACCATGCACCGCGACGGAGAAGAAACGTTCCTCCAGGCCCTGCGCCTGGTCAAGGACGGCTCCGCCTGGCACGTCGCCCAGCACACCGACGTCTCCGCCCGCGACGCGGCCGCGCCCCTCGCCACACTCCTGGAGCGAACCGAATGACCGCACGCACCGGCATCCTCGCCCGGGCGCACCTCCAACTCGCCCGCCTGATCGCCCGCAGGCCGCGCGCCCGCAACGTGATGGTCGCCGTCATCGGACTGCTGGCCGCGGCGGGCGCGCTCGCCCCGCTCGCCGCAGCCGACAGCGGGGACTACAAGCCCTCCGGCATCGGCGACCTGATGCCCTCGCCCGTCAAGCCCAACGGCGGGCAGAGCACGCTCTTCGAGTCCTACGACAGCTCGGCCTACACCCTCGACAAGCAGCTCTCGGACACCGGCGACATCACCGACAACGCGCTCTACTCGATCTGCCAGCTGCTGATGTCCGTCCTCACCCTGATCGGCCGGGCCGCCGTCGTCCTCATCCAGTGGGTCTTCAGGGTCGTCTCCCTCCCGGAGATCGAACAGCCGCTCGCCGCCGCGATCAAGGCGTCCGCGGGCCCCATGGCCGAGATCTTCCTCCCCACCGCCCTCGCCGTCGGCGCGTTCATCGCCTGGGCCAAGCGCTCCGAATCCTCCCCCCTCGGCCAGCTCGCCTGGGTCGTCGCCTCGGCCACCATCGCCGTCACCTTCTTCACCGCACCCGCGACCTGGATCAAGGGCGTCGACAACGGCCGGCAGCTCGGCGCGTCCGTCGCCATGACCACCACCGGGTCCGGCCTCAGCAGCACCTCCGACGCGGCGATGCCCTTCCAACTGCCCGAACCGACCTGGACCGCGGACGACCGGGACAACACCCTGCGCCGCGCCTCCGACGCCGTCTGGCGCACCTATGTCGCCGGCCCCTGGTGCATCGCGGACCTCGGCTCCATCAAGGCGTGCCAGCGCTGGGGCAAGCAGGTCTTGGACAAGGGCACCGACATGGACAAGCGCGAGGACTTCCTCTCCAGCACCCTCAACGCGGACACCGTCGGCCGTGACGCTGTCAACTGGCGCCAGGGCCACACCCCGTCGGGCCGCATCGGCGTCCTGATCATGGCCATCATCTGCTGCGTGGTCTTCTCCGCCATGCTCATCATGCTGGCGTTCACCACCCTCGCCAGCCTCCTGGGCGCCCTGCTGCTCCTGGTGTGCGGCGTCGCCTTCGCCAGCATGTGGTGCATCCCCGGCAAGCCCCGCGCCTGGGGGGTGGCCTGGTTCGAGATGCTCCTGGGCATGGTGATGGCCTCCTTCACCGCGACCATGCTCCTCGGCGCGGTCCTCGTCGTCCAGGTCGCCACTCTCGGCCTCCTGCCGGTCTACGGCTGGCTCGTGGTCTCCGCCCTGAACATCGCGACAGGCGCGATGGCGTTCAAGATCCGCGGCCGCCTGGAGGGCATCGTCTCCTCCGGAGGGGCCCAGATGACCGGGCGCAGCGTCCTGAGCACGGTCGGCCGGCTCGCCGGCGCCCGCATGATGCGCAACGCGATCCGAGGCGGCGGCGCAGGACCCCGACGGTCCGCCGCACCCGCCGCCGGAGGCACCGCGGCGGGCGCCGTAGCCGGGGCGGTGGCCGGAGCGGCCGGACGTATGCGCCGGGCCCGCGAGTTCCCGCCGCCGCCGAGCGACGCCCGGACCACCGGCACCGCCGCAGGACCCGGCACGGGACCCGCGCCTGCCGGAGGCAGCACCAGGCCCGCCGCGTCGACCGGGCCCGCGACCGGCGCCAGCAGCCGGCCGGGAGGCAGCCGCATCGGCGGACCCGGGTCCGGACCGGGCCGCCGGGCCGCCGGGAGCGGATCGCGTGCGACCGGCGCGAGCACGGGCGGCCCGGGTGCCAGGTCCTACGGCGTCCGACCGGGCGGCCCCGCGGCCACCGGCGCAGCCGGCACAGGCCGGGCCTACGGGTTCCGCCCCGGCGGTCCCGGCCCGAGCGCACCGGGCCCGGCCGGCTCCCGGGCTTCGGGTTCGAGCAGCACGGGCTCCCGGACCATCCCGGGCGTCGTCGAGAGCTCCATCACGGTCAACCGCTACCGGAGTTACCCGCCCCCGCGCCCGCGCCCGGGGTCCGGCGCCCGCGGCGGTACCTCGGCGCCCCGGACCAGCGGCCCGTCCCTGCCCCGCGGCGGCACCGGCCGCTGACCCTGACACCCACCCGCCCCTTCGCGGCCCCGGCCACATCCGCACCGCAGCCGCGAAGGGGCTACCCCCGCACGCCTTCTGACGGAGATGACATGCCCTCCGACCACTCGAACGACCGTGAACGGCCCGACACGCCACCGGTACCCACCACCGCAGCGCAGTGGCGCGAGGTCCTCAAGGGCGCCGACGAACCCGACCTCGGCGACCTCCCCTTCCGCCAGCGCCGTCGTGCACGCCGGGCCTGGCGCAGCGCCCGGCGAGAGCAGCGCATCCAGTGGATCCGAGACGAGCGCCGCAAGACGCCGACCGGGCCGGCGATCCCGATCGTCGCCTTGGTCCTGGCCGTGGGTGTCCTCATCTGCTCGTGGCTGTGGCCGCAAGCGCAGAGCAAGCCCGCTCCCGCGCCGGCGACGACCCTCACCCAGGCCCCGGTGCCCGCCGCCCAGAGCCCCACCGCCACGGCCACCACCGAACGGGCCTCCTCCCCCCGCCCGACCGATCCCGAGGGCATCGCCCGCGCGTTTTTCTCCGCGTACAGCACCCGCAACGTCCTCCAGGACGGCTCGCACGCCGCCGCCGTCCACCGGGCGGCCCCCTACGCCTCCCAGGCCCTGGTCGACAACCTCACTCACCACGCCGACTTCGACTTCAACCACCTCGTCGCCGTCCAGGCGACCGAATCCCACGCCACCCGCATCACCCTTATCCCGCCTCCCGAAGGCAAACGGCCCGCCCCCGACACGGACCTGCGCGTCTACCTGCAGGCGAGCGTCGACATCGCCGTCACCGGCCCCGAACCCACCACTTACACCCGCGTCCTGACGGCCGAGATCTCCCGCGCGGACACGAAGTCCCAGTGGATGGTCACCCGCGTCCTCGGCATCGAGGAGTGAGCTCATGAGCGTCGAACGCGACCTCGGCCGGGCCGCGGTCCAAGCCGCGACGGCCGGCAAGAAGGCCGTCGCGCTGAAGTACGGCATCGTCGTCGCCGTCGTCTTCTTCGTCCTGCTGCTCCTGCTGGGCTTGTTCGCCCCGACCGACTCCGCCTCCGCGGCCTCGTGCGAGGACAGCGGCGCCGGAACCGGCAGCGCCTCGACCGGAAGCACCCCCGCGTCGGGCCCCACCCACGACCAACAACTGCAAAACGCGAAGGCCATCGACGCCGTCGCCGTCCGGCTGGGCCTGCCCGGCCGGGCCACCCTGATCGCCCTGATGACCGCCATGCAGGAGAGCACCCTGCTGAACATCGACCACGGCGACCGCGACTCCGTCGGCCTCTTCCAGCAGCGCCCGTCCATGGCCTGGGGGACCGTCACCGACATCATGCGACCCGAGTACGCAGCCGAGAGCTTCTTCATGGGTCGGGGCAGCAACAGCGGGCTCACCGACATCCCCGGCTGGCAGACCATGCCGCTGGGCGACGCGGCGCAGAAGGTGCAGAAGTCGGCCTACCCGACCCTCTACGCCGGTCACGAGACCGAGATGCGCACCCTCGCCCGTGAAGCCGGCATCGACCTCGAGCGCACAGGGACCGCGTCGAGCGCCGCGCCCGCAGGAGGCACCTCCGCAGGCGCACCGGTGGCCAGCGGCAACACCTGCCAGCCGACCGGGCCCGACTACCAGGGCACCAGCGGCGGCGCGTTCCACGACGGCGCCCAGACCTGGACCCTCAACAACCCCCGCACCGTCGAGCAGGCCATCGCCTGGGCGAAGGAGAACACCGGCTCCGGCAGCACGGCGAACTGGCGCCGACGGTGCCTGGCCTGGTCGGCGACCGTCTACGGCTGGAACTACTCCGGCATCGACTGGGCCATCCACCAGTACCAGGCCGTCCCCACGGACATGCGGCACCCCGGGGACCGCACGCCGCCCCCCGGCGCCCTGATGTTCTGGGACACCGGCTCCGAGGAGAAGCACATCGCTGTCTATGTCGGCGACGGCAAGGTCGCCAGCACCGACATCCTGCGCCCCGGATACGCGGACATCGTGCCCGCCGAACTCCTCGAGACCAAGTGGCGAGCAACCTATATCGGTTGGACCGTTCCCTTTTTCCCGGAGGGCGGGTAGGTCGAATTTTGTTGCCGGGTCTGGTGTCGGGCTCTGATGCGAGCGATGCCGCATCGCCCGGGGCCAGTGAATTCTGAACCGGACCGGACGCATGAACCGCCACCGAAAATGCTGAAATTCTTCCACAGGGCAACCGCTGCAACCTGAGGACAGGAAACAACTTCGCGGAACCCGTAGAGCAGCGCCGACCGCGTTGAGGCAGAAGATGCCCCGCCGCTGCAGCAGCAAACGGGTGCTCCACCCATCCGGCGTTCGACCGGATCGCCGATGGTTCTGCTGTACTCCGCGACCCTGCCATCACATCGAAGGGGATCACATCCATGAACACGTCCACCGCCGCCGGCCGCCTGCCCTCCACCCGCAGGGCAGGCCTGGCCGCCGCGGCCCTCGCCCTGGCCGGTGCCGGGATCATCGCCGGAACCCGCATCCTCTGGTGACGCCCTCCGGGCGACAAGGCCCGTCACCTGGACAACTGAGGTGTGCCGGAGACCTACAGGGTCTCCGGCACACCCAGTGCCGTTTGAGCGCTTTCTCTCCGCCGAGCCAAGCCCCCAGGGCCGACCTCCTTCCGGAAACGCGACCTACTTGCCGTCCCGGACGGCTCGCCGCAGACCCTGGGCAACCCTCGCCACTCGAGCCGCGGGCCTCGCAGCGCACCGCCAGTCCACTGGACTGGCGGTGCGCTGCTCGTTTTCGTGACCTTTCCCTTGCCCGCAATCCGCGTGTGGCGGCGCTGCTCGACCGTGACCAGAACCGAAGCACTCGAGGTGAATCCCCTGACGGCAGCGAAACATGCGGAAGCGCACTGCGCCGGCGACGGGTGACACGCTGCGAAATCTTCGGGTTGCAGGAGTCGACCGCTCCGCTCAAGGAGCCCCCGCGATCGCGGAGACGGCCGGACGGCGCCCTCCGTTACAGGGGCAAGCATCCGGCGATGGTGATTCCGGGAAGCCCTTTCCGTGCGATTTGGCCGGGTTTGCTCGCGCGAACGGAGAAGGTTATCCACAGGGGCCTGGTCTCAGAATTATCGGCAGGGGGCGGCAACGCAATGAGCCGCTCCGCGCCTATGCCATGGAGAACCCGAATGCCCACTTCCACCAACCGTTCTATGCAGCGCGCCCTGGCTGCCGCGGCGCTCGCGGCGGCGGTGACCGCCCTGGCCGCTCCCGCCGCGCTCGCCGCGGACACGGTGAGCCCCCCCACGACTGCCGCCGCGATCGCCCCGATGAACGCGGACATCCCCGACACGCCGCCCACCGAGCCCGGCACCGACGGCGGTGAGACGACCCCGCCGGCCGGTGGCGGCGGTGAGACGACCCCGCCGGCCGGTGGCGGCGGTGAGACGACCCCGCCGGCCGGTGG